>JBBAPN010000007.1:0-82739 GCA_040400815.1 Polaromonas sp.
TTGTGAATCAACGTGTTAGCCTAAATCGAGCCGATTGGCACTTTACTTTGCTGTCACTGAACGCCACAGTTTCAGGGCATCATCAAATGAACTTAAGCACGATAACACCGCTTTTATTGTGAAATACTGCCAGTCGCGTTGGATTGAGGTGATCTTAGCTTGATCAAAAAATTCTCCTCAGCATGGGCTTTGGGGTAGTTTCAGCTCCCCATTTTGAATTTCCACGCCGACAGCGCTATTCAAGCCTAAGTGGCCTTGCCAAGGCTGTGGCAGCTCTCAGGTGGAGCCGTCACAGCAGGTCGCGTCGGCTCAATCAATGAAGTTGCGATCTACGGTTGCCGCGTTAGGCTCGCAAAGAAGGGTCAACACGGCCCAGGGCTTTGGCCCAGGCTTTGCGCAGGGCGTTCATTTTTTTGGCAGTTTCCGGGGTTTGGGCAGCACCGCGCAGGGCTTGGCGGATGAACACGAAAAGCAACAACGCAAAGCCAGTGGCCAGTGTGGTCATCATTGCAATCAGCGCTTTTTTGGGTTTGCTTTTGCGCTCGGGGGTCTGGGCGATGTCCAGTACTTGGATCACTGAACCTTCGCGGCTTTCGTCGATACGGGCCATTTCATATTGCTTGGCGAAGAGTTCAAACAGCGTTTCTTGGTATTTAAAGTCTCTGAACTTGCTGATGTAGTCGCTGGCGCCCTTGTTGTCGCCGGCCAGGACGGGCTGTTCGCGCTCATAGCGGGCGAGTTGGCTGCGCAGAGCGGCCATTTCGACTTGAGCTTGCTTGAAGTCGGGAGCCGATTCAGTCAAATACCCTCTCATGCTGGCGAGTTTGATGTCTTGTGCGGTGATTCCGGCCTTTAATTTGGCCAAGCCTTCAACGGCGGCTTGCGGGTTGGCATTGAGTACACCGCTGTTAACGCCACTGGCTTTCAGGGCTTGTTCGGCTTTGACCAAGTTGTCTTTGGTTTGCTTCAGCTGGTTTTCAAAAAACAGGCGGCGTTGCTGTGCTTCCGTCACGGCAATCCGATTGAGCAAAACCCGCAGTTCTTCAACGTGGGCATTGGCCAGTTGGGCGGCAAAGACCGGGTCTGTGTCACTGGCGTCGACGCTGATCAGACCGTCTTTGCCGCTGGCAATTTGAACATTGCCGGTGAGTTGGAGCCGCGTATCTGTGCGTAACTTGCTCTCATAGCGGTCGGTGAGTTTGAAGCGATCGATCAATGCGTCTTGCACGCTGTTGCTTTTAAGGAAAGCCACGTACTGGTCAGCAGGGCTTTTCAGGCCGCCGGCAGCACCGGCCAAACCACCCAAAGCACCTAAGCCCGCCAACATGGCAGCTGCGCCACTCTGCTGCTGTTGAGGCGGCATGAACTTGGTAACTGCGTTGTAGCTGGGGGCAATGGTGAAGGTGAAACCGAGCGCAAGCAGACCGGCGGCCAGTGGCGCCAACACCAGCAAGCGCAGGTTGTCGGCGACGACCTGCAGCAAGTCAAGCAGGCTGATCTCGTCATCTGCTTCATCGCGCATGGGAATGGATGGCTGCGCTTCGCTCGCCATGACGGACGGTTGGGTGTCGTTCGAGCTCATGCTTTAAATCTTGCCAAGTGTTTTGAGGGCGACGACACCAATGCCGAAGTTGGACAAGATTTGAGTCCAGTCTCTGAAGCCGCGCACGATCATGTTGTAGCGACTTTCACGGTCAATCTGCGTCGGCACCACCACGGTATCGCCGGGCATGAGTTGCACCGACTCAAAGCCGCTGCCGAAAAATCGGTTGCTGTCACGGCGGGCGATGATGCTGCCATCAGCCCGCAGCACAAAGGCTTGGCTGGGTTCGGCGTCTTCGGTCACGCCTGCCGACAAAAGGATGTCGGCAACGGTTTTGCCTGGCTTGTAAATGAAGACGTTTTCGTTGCTGACCGATCCATAGGCAGCCACAAAACCCGGCATAGTGGGGACCAAAATGCGGTCGCCGTCCTCCATGGGCAGGTTGGGTAGGCTGGCCAAAGTTTGGCTCTGTGGGTTGAGCTCAAGGGCCAGTCGACCATTGCTTTTGACCGACTTGAGGCGTGCGATTTGTGAGTTCAGCTGGGCTTGTTGCTGCTGTTGCAGCAATTGCGCTTGGGCCACTCGGTCAGCCCCGAGGTTGGCGGTGAGTGCGGCCGACTGCGATTGCGACTGCGACTCCAAACGCCGCACCAAAGTGTCGACATTGTCTTGCTGACGGCTGCGCACAGATTCGCGGTTCAGCTCAGTGCCAAACACATAGGCCTGCGAGGTGAGGCCACCGACCCGTTGGAGCAACTGCTGCATGGTTTCACCCGGCAGCAGTTGGTAGACACCGGGCGCGCCGACCTCGCCTTCGACCCGCACCAAGCGGGTCATGCGGTCTTGCGGCAAGCGCAAGTCGTTTTGGCTCAAAATGGTGACCACATCCCCTACTTGCAAAACCAAGTTCTGCTCGGGGTCTTTGTCGCGCACGAGCTTGCCAAGGTTGAAGTGAAGGATGTCGGTGCTGAGGGTGTTGCGGTTCAGTCGCTCGATGATGGCGTAGTCCCAGTTGATCTGGTCTGCCATGCTGCGCACGCGGTTGGCGACGTTGCTGCCCGAAGTTTGTGCCACGTCTGCGTTTTGCACCAACAAGTTTTTGCGTTTGTAGTAGTCGCCGGTGATCAGTGCGTCTCGCTCAGGCAACAGGTCAAGCAGCGTCATGCCTTCAAACCAGCGGTAACGCAGCGGTTCAGCGACTACACCCTGCAGGGTGACGGCGTTGGCAAAGGCCGGGCTGATGCCCAGCAAGGTGAGCACGTCACCGTCTTGCATGGGTTGAATCAAGCCTTGGGCGTCGAGCATGATCTCTTGCACTTGGCGCGGCGGATTGCTGTTGCGCGTGATGCGTTCCAGCAAGGCCTTTTGCGTTTTCGCCAAAGTCGGCACGCCGCCGCCCAGGCTCAAAATATCACCGACGTTCGTGGTGTTGGTTTTCAGTTCAAAAATGGCTGCTTGGTCAAATGCGCCAGTGACAGCCACTCGGGGGCCAACAGGGGGTATCACAATGACGTCGCCCGTCAGAAGGGCCATGTCGCGTGTCTTGTCACCGCGGGCGATGAAGTCGTAAACGTCAAAGGTGGTGATGGTTTGGCCCGCGCGCTTGAGCTGAATGTTGCGCATTGAGCCGTTGGCGTTGGGGCCGCCGCTGGCAAACAGCGCATTGACCAAGGTGCTCAGGCTGGACAATTGAAAAGTTCCGGGCTGGCGCGCCTGACCCACCACATAAACCTGGATGCCGCGCAAGCGACCCATGGTGGCACTGGACTGAAAGTTGGTGTAAACCTTGGCCAAATGACTTTGCAAAGTTTTGTCAAGATCCCGCAAGACCACACCGGCCAGCGTGATGACGCCGACTTTGGGCAGGGTCACTTGACCGTTGCGATCGATCGTCAGCATCGAACTAAAGTCAGCCAGTCCCCAGACCTGCAAACGAACTTCGTCGCCAGGGCCGAGCACGTAGTTGTCGGGCGGCGGCAAAGTGCTGTCAGCGGCGTAGGCTTGTGGCACGTCAAACAAGTTGCCTCCGTACATGGGCAGCAACCGACCGGTGGACTCTTGCACAAATCGTTGAAACTGGCTTGTGCCAAGGGTGCGAATTGGCAGCGGGGCACGCAGTCCTTCAGTCTTAGAAGTCTCTGGGTTGGTTTTAGCGGCTTCAGCAGCGGCTTGTTGCTGTGGTGTTTGAAGTCCCTGTTGTTGCGCTTGTTGCAATTGTTGTTGCACAGTTTGTTGCGCAGCGACACCGCCTGCGGGACCAGAGGCTGACACTGCATTGTTAGCGCCGACAGCGTTAGCAATGCCCGTGCTCGACACTGCCGTTTGGGCTTGCACGCCAAGGCTGATCAGAAGGGACAAAAACAGGGCGGAAAATTGTCCGCAGGTGGTTGGGCAGGTAGTTTTTGGAGATTTTTTCAGCATGGGCGAAAGGGTCAATGTAGAAGATCTGCGAAATAGTTGTGAGCCCTGCAGGGCAGATTGAGAAATCAAGCTGTTGACGACTGCAGCGGTTTGCTGCTGCTGCCGCCGAAGCGCCGATCTCGATCGCCGTACCAAGACAGCGCTTGGTCTAGCACACCACATGTGAAGTCGGGCCATGACACATCGCTGAAAAACAGCTCGGTGTAAGCCGTCTGCCAGAGCATGAAATTGCTGATGCGCAACTCGCCACCGGTGCGAATCAACAGTTCCGGGTCGGGCGCGTAAGACAGGGCCAAATACGGGGTGAGGCTTTTTTCGTCCAGCGCGTCGACTGACTCGCCCGGATGGGCTAACTGCCAGGCCTTGACCGCCTGCAGCACATCCCAACGGCCACCGTAGTTGGCGGCAATCGTCAGCGTGATGGTGGAGTTGTGGGCGGTGTTGGCTTCGGCGTCGCGGATCAGGGCTTGGATGCGTGGTGTGAACTGTGTGGTGTCGCCAACCACCTTCAGGCGCACGCCTTTGGCGTTCATGTCTTTGACTTCTTTTTGCAGGTACAGGGCCAGCAAGCCCATCAGGCAGGAAACTTCGTCAACCGGGCGTCGCCAGTTTTCTGTGCTGAAGGCAAACAAGGTGACAAAGCCAACACCGCGGACAACGCAGGCCTGAACAATCTCGCGCACCCGGCGTGCGCCGCTGGCATGCCCCGCTGCTACAGGCATGCCCCGGTTTTTGGCCCAACGGCGGTTGCCGTCCATGATCATGGCAATGTGTTGTGGCGTCGGTGTAGTGACCAGTGCGTTGTGTTCTTGCAATGGTGGCTTTCGAAAAAACTGAAGCATCACTTGCGATGAAACTCAGAATTTTTTAAATAAATGAACTTAAAAAAAAAGAAGGAAATATCAATTTATGAAATGAAATTGCATATTCAAATTTACTACAAAATTAAGTCAATCCTGTGAAATTTGAAATATAAAAAAGAAACGGTCTTTTGAAAATTGGGCCAAGCCGATCCTCGGCATGCTCACATCAGGCTAAGACCTTAAAAAGGCGCGTCGGGCAGGCTGTCGTTGGCTTTGCTGCTGGCTTTGGATTTACGACCTTGCAGCGTTTTTGGCTTGTCGGCGGTGGCCGCTTCAAAGCTGGCTGCTGCATCAGTCGATTCAACTGCGGCATGGGCTGCTTCTTCTTGCAAGGCTTGGCGAACATTGGCTTTGTCCCCCGCGCCGGCAAATTTGCTGTACTTGGCCAAGGTGGTGACCAGTTGGGCGTAGATGCGTGGGTTGCCGGCCAGGCATTCACCTTGCTCCAGAAAGTCAGCTTCGCCGGTGAAGTTGCCCACCAACCCTCCCGCTTCGGTCACCAATAGCGAACCGGCAGCGACGTCCCAAGGCAGTAAATTGCTTTCGAAAAATCCGTCGTTGAAACCGGCTGCTGTGTAGGCCAAGTCAAGCGCTGCAGCGCCAGGCCGACGCACGCCAGCGCACTGGCTCATGACTTCACCGAGCATGCTCAGGTAGGGCTTGAGCTTGTCGCCTGGGCGGTAGGGGAAGCCGGTGCTGATCAAGCATTCTTGCAGCCGTGTGCGCTTGGCGACCCGAATGCGGCGGTCGTTCATGTAGGCGCCGCGGCCTTTGGTGGCACAAAACAAATCGTTGCGGGTGGGGTCGTAAACGACGGCTTGTTCGATCTTGCCGCGCACGCTGAGCGCGATGCTGACGCAGTAAACCGGGAAGCCGTGAATGAAGTTGGTGGTGCCGTCCAGCGGGTCAATGATCCAGACGAACTCTGAATCTTTGGCGCCTTGCTCGCTGCCCGACTCTTCCGCCAAAATGCCGTGGCCGGGGTAGGCCGTCAGCAGCGTCTCAATGATGATGGCTTCTGCGGCCTGATCGATTTCGGTGACGAAGTCGTTGGTCTGCTTGGCCGAGACACGGACGGATTCAACATCAAGCGCGGCGCGGTTGATGATGGCGCCAGCGGCGCGCGCAGCTTTGACAGCCACGTTGAGCATGGGGTGGAGATTGGACATAAGCAGTGAGAAAGAGCGGGAGGGCTGCAGACCGGTGACCGGTGGGCAGGTGACAATAGCGCCATTTTAAGGGGCTTCAGCCCCAAAAGCCCATGAAAACCCGATTTATCCTCATCAGCACCAGTCATGCCGGCAATGTGGGTGGCACCGCACGCGCCATGAAGGTGATGGGTTTCACGGATTTGGTGCTGGTGGCGCCGCGTTGGGCGAACGTGTTGAACCGCGAAGAAACCATTCAGCGCGCCAGCGGTGCGCTGGATGTTTTGAAGAACGCCCGCGTGGTCGAGACCGTGGAAGAGGCCTTGGAGGGTATGACCCATTTGTGCGCCACGGCCATGACGCCGCGTGATTTTGGTCCGCCCACCGTGACGCCGCGTGCGCATTTTGCCGCCTTGACCTCGCAGGCTGCGCAAGAGGCTGGACAGCGCCCCGAATCGGTGGCTTTTTTGTTTGGCTCAGAGCGCTTTGGCATGCAAAACGAAGACGTTTACCGCTGCCACGCCTGTCTGAGCATTCCGACCGACCCGAATTTTGGATCGCTGAATTTAGCGGCGGCGGTGCAACTGATTGCTTACGACTGGCGTGAGGCCTTGGGCGGCTTTGCGGTGCAGTCCGCCACGCTGCCAGCGCGGCAAGCCGATGCTGCCGAAGTGGCCGGCATGCTGAAGCACTGGGAGCAGGCCTTGGCTGAGATTGGTTTCCTAGACCCGCAAGCGCCGAAAAAACTCATGCCACGGCTCAACCAGCTGTTCAACCGCGCGCAACTCACCAGCGAAGAAATCCATATCTTGCGCGGTGTCGCCAAGGTGATGTCACAAGCCGCCAACAAGCCAGACACGGCATTGGCCTCCACATTGGCCTTGGCGCCAGCAGCCAGCGCCGTCGCCAAGTAGACTCAACACCATGTTTTCACGACTCCGCTCCGACGTTCAGTGCATTCTCGACCGCGACCCAGCTGCTCGCACGGCTTGGGAAGTGCTGACTTGTTATCCCGGTATTCACGCTCTGGTGTTGCATCGCCGTGCGCACTGGTGCTGGACGCACGGCTTCAAGTGGCTGGGGCGCTTCATCTCCCACGTGGCGCGCGGGCTGACCGGCATTGAAATTCACCCGGGGGCCAAAATCGGCAGCTGTGTCTTTTTTGACCATGCGATGGGTGTGGTGGTCGGTGAGACCGCTGAAATCGGTGATGGGTGCACGATTTACCAAGGCGTGACGCTGGGCGGCACTTCGCTCTACAAAGGCACCAAGCGGCACCCGACGCTGGGCCGCAATGTGGTGGTGGGCGCTGGCGCACAGGTGCTGGGCGGCTTCACGGTGGGCGACGGCGCCCGCATCGGTTCTAACGCGGTGGTCGTCAAACCCGTGCCGGCAGGTGCAACAGCGGTGGGCAACCCGGCCCGCATCATTCAAGCTGACGCTGATGTGAAGCGCGAAGAAGCGGCCAGCCAGATGGGCTTTTCTGCCTACGGCGTCACACAAAATGACGACCCGGTGTCACAGGCCATGCGCGGTTTGATCGACAACGCGGCGGGCCAAGAGCACCAGATTACCTTGCTCTGGCAGGCGATTGAAAAACTTTCAGCGTCGACTGTAGCGCTCAGAAAAGATTGCGTACCCAACGACGCAGCGCGGCAAGAAACGTTTGCCGCCGACAAGCTCAATCAGCTGATCGGTAAGTAAAGCGCGGGCAGGTTCTTTAAGCGACAGGCCGGATGGCTGACTTAGGCCGGAAGGCTTTGCAGATCTCTACGCGGGTTTGCAAATAAGGCCCGCCGATCAAATCAATGCAGTAGGGTACGGCGGCAAAGATGCCTGGCATGACGCTGTCACCGGCCTCGTTGCGCAGCCCTTCCAGCGTTTCTTGAATCGCTTTGGGTTGGCCGGGTAAATTCAAGATCAGGCTTTGGTCGCGGATCACGGCGCACTGGCGCGACAAAATCGCGGTCGGCACAAACTTCAGGCTGATCTGCCGCATTTGCTCGCCAAAGCCGGGCATTTCTTTGTGGCCGACAGCGAGGGTTGCTTCAGGTGTCACGTCGCGCAGGGCCGGGCCGGTGCCGCCGGTGGTCAAGACCAAAGAACAACCGGCATTCACCAGCTCAATCAACGCGGCGCTGATACCGGCTTGTTCATCGGGAATCAAGCGCGCGTCAAACTCAATCGGGTTGTGCAGCGCACGGGTCAGCCAGTCTTTCAAGGCCGGCAGACCTTTGTCTTCGTAAACGCCGCTGGAGGCACGGTCGCTGACCGAGACGATGCCGATGCGCACCGGCTCAAAACTGCCCATCTCAAGGCTTTGCATGGGCACTGGCAGTCGACATCTGTTCCTTGACCAGCTGAAAAATTTCCCGATACGACTTGCCATGGCGCGGTGCTTCACCCGGCTTTTCCGGCACGATGTCTTTGCGGGCTTGGCGAATCAGCGCTCGCAGCTGCTGCGAATCGGTGTCGGGGTAAGTGGTCAGCCAATCGCTTAGCGCGCCATCTTCGGCGATCAATTTGTCACGCCATTGTTCAGCCAAGTGCAGCGACAGCGTCAGTTGGGCCGAACCGTTGGTTTGCTCGTTGATGGCTTCGCGGATCGGCTCGGCGTCAAGAGGACGCATCAGCTTGCCGATGAATTGCATCTGCCGCCGCCGGCCTTCGAAGTGGGTGATCTTTTTGCAGTCCTTGATGGCGTCGAGCAGTTTTTCGGGCAGGTTAAGCCTTTTGATGAGGTCGGCGCGCAGCGTCAGCAGCGCCTCTCCCAAGACCTGCTTTTCGCCGGCCTCGGCTTTGAGTTGGGTTTTGCTAGGGGGGCCCGGCTCTTCAGCCAGAATTTCTTCGGGCTTGACGAAGCGTCCGTTGGACCAATAGCCTTTGATAGTCTTGTTGTTCATTGCAGTCAGTATCATAGCGACCCATGAGCACCCAAACATTGAAGCGTTCCCCGCAAGACCCCCATCTGATGGCGCAGCCCGAATCGGGCTTCAGTTATCACCGGGATTTCTTTGAAGATTTGGTCGACAGCGCCTTGGCCCACGCCAACAAAATCGGCGCCACGGACGCGGCGGCAGAGGCCTCTGAGGGTTGCGGTCTGAGCGTCAGTGTGCGCAAGGGCGAGCTCGAAAATGTCGAGCGCAACCGCGACAAGTCTCTGGGTGTGACGGTCTACGTTGGCCACAAACGCGGCAACGCCTCGACCAGCGATTTCTCCAAAGCCGCTATCGAACAAACCGTGCAAGCGGCCTACGACATCGCCCGCTTCACCGCCACCGACAAAACCTCGGGCTTGCCGGCTGAGCGCGATATCTCGCGCAAGCACCGCGATCTGGATTTGTTCCATCCTTGGGCCATCAACTCGGCGCAAGCCGCTGTGCTGGCGCTCGAATGCGAAGCCGCCGCCATGAGCACCAGCCGCCTGATCACCAACAGCGAAGGCGCTGGCGTGTCGGCGCAGCAAAGCCATTTTTTCAGTGCCCACACACGGGGTTTTCGCGGCGGTTATGCCAGTTCGCGGCACAGCATTTCCGTCTCGCCAATTGCCGGCAAAGGCAGCCAGATGCAGCGTGACGCTTGGTACAGCTCGATGCGTGACGCGGCCGACTTGGCCAGCCCGCAGGCGGTCGGCCGTTACGCTGCCGAGCGCGCTTTGTCGCGCTTGAAAAGCCGGAAAATTCCGACCACACAATGCGCTGTGTTGTTTGAGTCGCCACTGGCAGCAGGCTTGCTCGGTGGCTTTGTGCAAGCGATCAGCGGCGGCGCCCTGTACCGCAAAAGCACCTTCTTGCTCGACAGTTTGGGCAAGGCGGCCTTCCCTAAACACATCGACATCAGCGAAGATCCGCACGTACTCAAAGGCAAAGGCAGTGCGCCCTTCGACGATGAGGGTGTCAAAACCAAGGCTCGTCAGATCGTCGACGCTGGCATTGTGCAGGGCTACTTTTTGAGCACCTACTCAGCCCGCAAACTTGGCATGCGCACGACCGGCAACGCCGGCGGTTCGCACAACCTGGTGATGACCAGCCGCAAGACCCGCGCGGGCGACGACCTCGACGCCATGCTGAAAAAACTCGGCACCGGTTTGTTTGTCACCGAGCTGATGGGCCAAGGCGTGAACTACGTGACTGGCGATTACTCGCGCGGTGCATCAGGTTTTTGGGTCGAAAAAGGCCAGATCGCTTTTCCGGTGGAAGAAATCACCATCGCCGGCAACCTGAAAGACATGCTGATGGGTATTCAGGCTGTGGGCGCGGACGCCTACAACTACGGTGCTAAAACCGTGGGCTCGATTCTGGTCAACCGGATGAAGGTGGCGGGCTCCTGAGCTGGCTCAGTTGATCATTCCACTTTGGCGCCCGAGGCCGTCACTGCGTCGCGCCACTTGACGCGTTCACGGGCGGCAAAGGCCGCTGTTTCTTGCGGGCTGGCCGATACAAACTTCGCGCCGGTGTTGAAAAACTGCTCCTGCATCGCGGTTTCTTTGGAAATTTCTTGCACCACTTTTGAGAATTTCTCAACGATGGCCATTGGCGTGGCGGCCGGCAAAACCAGAGCACCCCACGAGGTCACGATGAAGTCAGAAATACCGACTTCGGCCATGGTCGGTACGTCTGGCAACGAAGGCCAGCGCTCCCGGTATGTCACGGCCAAAGCCCGCACCCGCGCACCGCGCAACATGGGTGTCTGGTTGACGATGTTGTCGATCGAGCAGTCGATGCGTCCGGCCGCCAGTTCTGCCGAGGCTTGCGCGCCGCCCTTGAAGGGCACATGAATCGCCTTGATGCTGACCTTTTGGGCGAACGCTGCGCCTGACAGGTGGGGCGTGGTGCCGATTCCCGACGAGCTGTAGGTGATGCCGTCGTTTTGGCTGCGCGCCCAAGCCAGCCATTCCTTGAAGTCTTTGGCAGGGTGTCCCGCTGGGATCACCAGGACGTTGGTGTTTTCCCAAAAGGTGGAAACTGGCACAAAGTCCTTCACCGGGTCGAAGTTCAATTTTGAATACATGAACTGGTTGATCGACAAAGTTCCGATCGTTGCCGAGCACGCCGTGTAGCCATCGGCTGGCGCTTTGGCGACGGCTTCCATGCTGAGGTTGCCGCCGGCACCAGGCCGGTTTTCAACAATGAAAGGTTGGCCAAGACGCTGTTGCAGGCGCTGCGCCAATAGGCGGGTCAGGATGTCTGAAGCACCGCCTGCAGCAAATCCGTTGATCAGTTTGACCGGGCGCTCAGGCCAGGCGCTGGCTTGCGCACGGGCCAACGGATGCAGGCCGATGACTGCAAATGCAGCGCCGGATTGGAGAACTGACCGTCGGTGAAGCATGTTTTTTTCCTGATGAGTCAGTGACACTTTTTAATTGTTTAACTAGTTTAATGAAAATTACCCTAGAAAGACACCCTAGGGTGCTGGTTTTCTGGTCATCAGTGGCTTTCCGTGGGCGTTCCTAATTCGTAGGGGAATGTACTAGTGAGTATTTTTTTAAAAAATTCTAAGATAAAAAAGACGTTCAAGTCTCTTTATTTTTTAGATTCCTTGCTTTTTCGAAAGTGTTCACCATGACCTTCATTTCTTTTTTTAATGTTGCTCACCCCTTTTGCAAACCTGCACAGGCCTTACGCCGGGGTGGGTTGATCCTGAGCTTGGCGACGGCCATGACAGCCGCTTGGTCTTTTGAAGCGCCTGATGACGGTGTCTACAAAGATCGGATTGATTGGGGCGTCATGATGGACTTGAGTGGCCCGACCGCCGCCAATGAGGTGCCTTGGACCAACGGCGTCAAGGCCTACATCCGCAAAGTTAACGATGAAGGCGGCATCAACGGCCGAAAAATCAACTTGCTGGTCGAGGACGACCGCTATGACACGTCTTTGGTGCGTGTGAATTATGAGCGTTTGGTCACGCAGACCAATGTGCTGGCTATTTCCGGTATGGGCAGTTCGTCTGCGCAGGCTTCCTTGATGCCGCAGATCAAACGCGGGCCAGTGCCGATTGTGGGCGCTTATGCCCTCAATAAGTCTGGCTATGAGCCAGCCAATTCAATGTATTACGCTGGCTTTTGCGGCACCAAAGAGATGGCTCAGGCTGGCGTTGGTTATTTCAATGATCGGCTTAAACTGAAGAATCCCAAGGTAGCGGTGGTTCACTTGGACGTTGCCGGTGGCAAAGAATTTGCAGACTATATCGGCGCTGAAGTTGCCAAGATGAGTGGTTCTTCCAAAGCATTTCCGGTCAAAACAGGTGCGGCCGATGTGACGGCGCAAGTGCTAGAGATCGCCACCATGAAACCAGATTTGGTGGCCATTTATGGCATCCCCAACAACTCGATTTTGACCATGCGCACCTTGCTTCAATATGGCTTGAAGATTCCTGCTTTCGGCATCACGCACCTGGGAACCCCAGAAATCTACACCGCCATGGGGGCGGAAGCTGCGGCCAATTACTACTTCATGAGTTGCTTTTCGCCGGCCGAGTCTGAGGACACGCCCGGCCTGCGCGATATGTCTGCCGCCGCCGACAAATATGGCTACGGCAACCAGAAGTCAAATGTCAATTTTGTGGGCGGTTGGGTTGTTGGGCAATTGATTGCGGAGTCCTTGCGCAGCGTGGGCGCCGAGCCGACCCGCGCCAAATTGGTGGCCCTGTTGAACGCTGGATTTCAGATTGACACCAGAGGGGTTTCTTCGCCACTGAAATACACCAAGGACGATCACCGCGGTTTGGTCAACTTGCGGGCTTATACCTTTGACTTTCAGTCCAAGAAGTTCAAGTCTTTCGGTCAGTACGCTGACTATGAAAAATACATGAAGTAAGCCTGATGAACACCATGCGTTGCTTTCATCTGACGGGGTTTGGCCGGGCCTTGGTGCCCGTTGACAAGTCCAAGCCCGTGCCTGTCGGTTCTGAGGTGCTGCTCAAAGTGCTGGCCTCTGGGGTCTGTCACAGTGACCTGCACATTTCAGACGGCAGCATTGACTTGGGCAATGACGAGGTGGTCTCGTTCGAGTCGCGCTGCAGTTTTCCCTTCACGCCGGGTCACGAGACCAGTGGCGAAGTGATCGCCATGGGGCCGGAGGTCAAGGGCGTTTCAATCGGCGACAAATGCCTTGTCTGCAGTTGGATCGGCTGTGGTGATTGCAGCTTTTGCCAGCAAGACCAAGAGCATTTGTGCACCCAATCCCGTTTTTTGGGCGTCAACCGGGATGGTGGTTATGCCGATCATTTGCTGGTGCCGCATGCTCGTTACCTGATTGATTTGGGCGACTTAGACCCGGTCATGGCTGCGCCCTTGGCTTGTGCGGGACTGACAACCTACAGCGCCTTGAAAAAAGGCGGTCTCCGGGCCTTGCATGAGCCGGTGGTGGTGATCGGCGCGGGTGGTTTGGGCCTAATGGCCGTCAATATTCTGAATCTCATGGGCGGCAAGGGTGCTGTCGTGTTGGAAATTGACGCCAAAAAACGCCAGGCTGCACTGGACTGCGGGGCGCTCGCGGCGATTGACCCGACGCTGCCCGATGCCGATCAGCAAATTCGCCGGGCGGTGGGTGGACCAATTCATTTTGTCCTCGACTTGGTTGGCAGCGGCCAGACCGCCGCTCAGGGTTTTCGTCTGCTAGACCGCAGCGGTAAGTTGCTGGTGGTGGGCATGTTCGGTGGCGCCATGTCCTTGTCGGTCCCGTTGTTGGCGATTCGCTCGGCGACGATTCAAGGCAGCTACATTGGCAGTCCGAATGAATTGCGCGAACTCATTGCCTTGATTCAAGCCACCCGGATGCCTGTCGTGCCAATTGACCGGCGAAGGCTGGAAGATGCCAACGCTGCGCTGAGTGACCTGCGGGCTGGCTTGGTCGTCGGTCGCGTCGTGATGATTCCTTGACAGCTTGAAAGCTTGAAAGCTTGACAGGATTCAGGGGGTGAAGTCGAAGCCCTCATAGCCCTTGTCAACAATGGCCTGACATTCTCTGCGGTAGACCCCGATGCGGGCGACGTAGGGCATGAAGACGCGCGGCTTGCCGGGGATGTTGGCGCCAATGAACCAAGAGTTAGCCAGCGGCAGCAGGGTTCGGTCAGCCGCCGCGTTGACGTGACCGACCCAGTTGTCCTCGGCTTGCAAAGTGGCGTCGATCGTCGCCAATTGCTGACTGCGCAAATGGTTCAGGCAGTCGCAAATCCATTCCACATGGTGTTCGATGCCAACCACCATATTGACCAGCACCGACGGACTGCCGGCACCGGTGACGATGAACATATTGGGGAAGCCGGCGGTCATCAAACCGAGATAAGTGCGCGGGCCGTTGGCCCATTTTTGCTTGAGCTGTTGGCCACCGACACCGCGGATGTCGATGTTCAGTAACGCGCCGGTCAAGGCGTCGTAGCCGGTCGCACAGACCAGCGCGTCCAACTCAAAGGTGGCGTCGCTGGTGTGCACGCCGCTGGCTGAGACCTCGGCGATGGGTGTTTTTTTCAAATCCACCAAGGTCACGTTGTCGCGGTTGAAAGATGCGTAATAACCAGTGTCGACACAAATGCGTTTGGCGCCCAAGGGATGGTCGTACGGGCACAGTGACTCGGCGACTTGGGGGTCCTTGACGATGCCACGGATGCGGGCGCGCACGAAGTCGGCGATGGTGTCGTTGGCGCTTTTGTTGGTCATCAAATCATTGAAGGCGTGAACGAAATTCACGCCGCCTCGGTCCCATCGACGCTGGTATTCGGCTTCCCGTTCGTCTTGGCTGACTTGCGCCGCGCCCTGGTCGCTGAAATCGTACAAAGAACCGACCTCGCGGGCCCGCAGCCGGTAGTCGCGGTAGATTTTTTTCCAAGCTTGCTGCACCGCCGGTTGCAAGGGTTCGTTCCAAGCGGGAATCGAAAAATTGGCGGTTCTTTGAAACACCACCAGCGCTTTGGCTTGCTTGGCAATCGCCGTGATGGCTTGGATGCCGGACGAGCCGGTGCCGATGATGCCGACCCGCTTGTCACTGAAATCAACCAGCGTGTGCGGCCACGCGCCGGTGTGATAAATGGGACCCGAAAAATCGGCAATGCCCGCAATGTCTGGCAAACGCGTGACCGACAAAGCGCCGGTCGCCATGACGCAAAAACGGGCCGATACCTGTTCACCGGTGTCGGTCGAGACCTGCCAGCGACAGGTCTTTTCATCAAAGACTGCGGCTGTGACGCGGCTGTTGAAGGTGATGTCGCGGCGCAAGTCAAAGCGCTCGGCGACATGCTCGATGTAGCGCAGTATTTCGGGTTGTGCGGCGTATTTTTCGGTCCAAACCCACTCTTGTTCCAGAGCGCTTGAAAACGACAAGGAGTACTGCAGGCTTTCCACATCGCAGCGCGCGCCGGGGTATCGGTTCCAGTACCAGACACCGCCGACATCGGCCGCGGCCTCGATCACCCGGGCGGTGAAACCCATGCCACGCGCGTTGTGCAACATGTGCAGCCCTGCAAAGCCGGCACCGATGATGAGGACGTCAACTTCTAGCGCTGTCTGTGACATGTTCATCAGGGGCTATGCCTTGTAACCTAATCGTGCGGACAGGCGCTCTGCCGCGTCGCGCAAGCGGGCTACGGCGGGGTCTTGCAAGTTGAAGCTGGAGTCGCCCATCATGGTCAGCGCCAGCACGATCGAACCCGAGGCGTCAAAGACTGGCGCACTGAAGGCATTCACGCCCAGTTCGTTGACGTCAACAATGACCGCATCCTCGATCGAGGCCAGCCGTTCTGTGCGTACTTTGGTCAGGTAGGCGTCGACAGCGTCACGGGTTTTGAAGAGCGAATCGTTGAGGTGGTGTTGGGCGGCAATTTCAGCATCCAAGTAGCGGCTGGTGAGCTGCGGCTCCGAAAAAGCGGCGAAGACCTTGCCCGTCGACGAGCCCAGCAGGGGGATGACCATGCCGGCTCGCAAGTGCACGTGCAGCGGTTTGCTCGCTTCGATCCACCAGATCAAGGTTGGGCCCATATTGCCCCAGACACCCAGGCCGACCGTTTTATCTGTTTCGCGGTTCAGGTCTTCTAAGCACGGCCGTGCCAAATGCACGGCCCGTTGGGTCGCGATATTGCCTGAACCGACGTCGCCCTTGAGCGTGTTGTCGTAGGGATGGACCACCATATAGCGACCCGCGCCAAAGGCCAGTGGCTTGCGAGCGCTGCCCAGCAGGCGCTCAACGCGGCCCAAAAACAGCAGGTGGTCGCCGCCGGGGTAAGTCGCTTCGGTGCTGCATTCCAGGTAGGCAGCGCAGCCGTCGATCAGCGGCAAGCCGCCCAAGCCCGGCGTGGTAGCGACGCCGACAAAGCGGTCTGCCCCCGACTTGGCAAACTTGTTCGACACATCGACCTGGTCTTCCGAAAGGATGTTGACCACAAAGCGCTTGGCTTGGCTGAAGGCTGGAAAAGCGCTGGCGTTCATGCGCAAACTCCAAACGATCAGCGGCGGGTCGAGCGAGACCGAGTTGAACGAGTTGGCGGTCATGCCGAATGGCACACCCTCGTCGTCCAGAATGGTGATCACGGTCACGCCGGTGACGAAGGAGCCCAGGCACTG
This sequence comes from Polaromonas sp., assembly GCA_040400815.1. GTDB lineage: Bacteria > Pseudomonadota > Gammaproteobacteria > Burkholderiales > Burkholderiaceae_C > Polaromonas. Next base: position 16,528 of record JBBAPN010000007.1, read on the forward strand.
GCGAAGCTCGGCCGGGTCAATCGCGGTGGCGAGCGAGGCGGCAGTCTGTTGGTCGGTCATGTTCATGCCATCAGCCCATTAAATTCTCGCGGAAGGTTTGACCGCTGTACGATTTACGAAAGATGCCGCGTTGCTGGAGCAGCGGCACGACATGGTCAACGAAATCGTCAATGCTGTCTGGATTGGTGGTCGGGCTCAGGTTAAAGCCGTAGCAACCCGTGGCACGCCAAATTCGCTCGAACTCGCTGGCCACCTGCTCGGGCGTGCCGATGACTTGGGGAATGCCGACGGACAGCGCCCACTTGGAAGCGGCTTCGCGCAGGGTCAGGGTTTTGCCATCGCCGCCGTTCATGAAGACCGCCAAAAGTCCTTGCGAGGCTTGGCTCTGCAGTTCGGCCAGCGGCTTGTCGGGATCGAACTTGCTCAAGTCGGTGCCGATGATGCCGGACAGTCGCGCCAGTGTGGCGTCCAGCGGAATGCGCTCGATCAACTCTTCGGCGCGCTGTTTGGCTTCGGCTTCCGTACTGCGCACGATCGGTTGGAGACCAAAAATAATCTTCAGATCGTCTGGATTGGTACCGTGCTTGACGGCTGCTGCGCGCAAGTTGTCGGTGCTCTTGATCATGCCGGGCACATGGTTGTGGATGGCGAAAATCACTTCGGCATGCTTCATGGCGAATTCCATGCCACGGCCTGAAGAGCCGGCTTGAAACCGCAGCGGCAGTCCGTAGTCGGAAGGCAGCACCGGACCGACAGCCTTGCAGCTGAGGTATTTGCCTTTGTAGTCGACTGGCTGGATCAAGTCGGGGTCGGCGAACTGGCCGCTGGTCTTGTCCATCAAGATGGCCTTCTTCGGCACGCTGTCCCACAGACGGTAGCAAATGTCCATGAATTCGTCGGCTTGGTCATAACGTTCGTCGTGCGGCGTTTGGGAACCTAGTCCATTGGCCAATTGCTCTGCTTCGCTGAAGCCGCAGACGATGTTCCAGCCGACCCGACCGCGGCTGAGGTAGTTCAGCGTCGAGATGCGACGTGTTGCCAAATAAGGCGTCGAGCCCGTGGTGGACAAGGTCACGCCAATGCCCAGATGGGTGGTGGCCGCAGCCATCACCGCGACCAGCGGCATCGGGTCGTGGTTGGGCCAAGACACGCCGTACTGAACGGAGGGCACGACGCTGCCTTTGTAGACCGCGTGCGTGGCTGGACTGTCCGCAAAAAAGACCCCGTCAAAGCACCCGCGTTCCAAAGTGCGCGCCACATGCTGCCAGTAAGTAAAATCTTGCAGGCCGCCTAGTTGGTCGTCTTTCGGGTCTGTCCAACTCATCAGCGTGTGGGTGGTGGCCGTGGAGACCAGCATTTGCATCAAATGCATTTCAGATGACATGGGGAATTTCTTTCAGACAGATAAAACGAAGCGGTGGTTCAGCGGATCAGGGACTTGACGTAGTCGTCACCCAAACCCACTTCGCGGCAATGCTTGGCGTAGCGGTCTAGGCGCAAAAAGACATCGTCGTAGTCAACCGCATTGCCTTGTTCATCCAGATAAATCAGTGGGCCCATGACATGAAACAAAGCCGTCATCTTGCCCGCCTCTGGGTCGATGTACAGCGTGTGGATGTGGCCTGCTGGCTCGTAGGCAAAGCTGCCCGCACGTGAAACCCAGTCGTGTTCGCGGTAGCCCCAGGCGCCATCAATCGTCCAGGCGGTGACGGGGGCTGCGTGGCGGTGACGCTGAATGGTGCCTTGACCCACGGCCTTGAGAATACTGACCCAGCCGCCATTGGTGACGTCGAACATCAGCGGGCGAACCATGCCCATCTTTCCCATTGCGTACCATTTTTCGTCCTCAACCATGACGTCTGGAGCGAACATTTCGGGCCGGGTGTAGGGCGAAGATTGAATATTGACCATGAACATTTCCTTTGAAAGTGATCTGAAAAACGAAAAAAATGAGCCGCAAAGACAGAACTTTGGATGGATAAAACGGATATTTTTACCGAAAAGGCGTTTAATATTCTGAATGGTAGTCTTTGACTACTTATCGGTATATTAGGGTTTCCACTAGTTTTGGGTCGGTTCGCTTTGCAAGCGAACCTGAATTGACTATAGAGGCTTGAAATGCCGATCCGTCATCGCTACAACCAAGGGTAAACCAGTATTTTTTCGGCTGATCCGCTTGTTATATTTTCGAAAATTAAAATTAAAATTCTTAAATTCGAAAAACCTAAAGCGCTTTTCAAACGACTAAATCTACCCTGTTGAGGCTGCGACTTGCCTCTTAGAAAGCCCCATGAGCCCCCTCGCCCCCGACGTTAAAAAACTGCTGGAACTGGCCCAAAAAAGCGGTCGGCCGCCATTTGAAGCGCTGAGTCCAGCTGACGCGCGCAGCGCCTACGCAGCCGGCTGGGATGTGGTGCAATCCCCTGCCGAGAGCGTGGCCTCTGTGCGCGATCTGAGCATTTCAGGCCCGGGCGGCGCGCTGAATTTGCGGGTCTACCGGGGGGCTGATACCCAGCCTGAAGCCTTGCTGCCAAGCTTGGTGTTCCTGCATGGCGGTGGCTGGGTCATTGGCAATCTCGACAGCCATGACCGACTGTGTCGGCAACTCGCCAACCGCGCCCGCTGCTGCGTGGTAGCAGTCGACTACCGCTTGGCGCCTGAGCACGTCTTTCCGGCCGCCGTCGATGATTGTGCTGCTGCTTGGCGGTGGGTCGCAGAGCACAGTGCTGAACTCGCCATTATTCCGGGCCGACTGGCTGTCGGGGGCGACAGTGCCGGCGGTAATTTGGCCGCAGTGCTCGCGCTGATGGGGCGGGATGGCACTTTGCCGCCGGCTATTTTTCAGTTGTTGATGTACCCCGTGGTCGACCTGCGCGCCCAAAGTCCGTCCTACCAGCGCGTCACTGCGGGTGTTCCGCTGACGGCTGCCACCATGCATTACTTCATCGGTCACTATGCGCCCGATCAAGCCGACAGGCTTGACTGGCGTGCCTCGCCTTGGCTGGCGGGCAGTCTGCTCAACACGCCACCGGCTTTGGTCTTGACGGTGGGCAACGACCCGCTGTGCGATGAAGGTCGGGCTTATGCGCAAAGGCTCGAAGACGAGGGTGTGCGCGTGACGGCATTGCACCTGAACGACCAGATTCACGGCGTCATGACCCAGGGCAACTTTGTCAAAGCCAGTCACTTTTTAGTGGATTACTTGGGTGCCGTTTTGGGTGATGAGTTGCATCGAGCCTGAGTGCGCTTTGGCCACACACTTTTTATTTTGAAAACGAGAGTCCATGTCCGAAATTGAAAAAACAGCTGACCGCGTGCCGACAGTCCACCACTTTGACGCGGTCGTGATTGGCGCAGGCTTCGCGGGTTTGTACGCGCTGGTGCGTTTGCGCCAGCTGGGCCTGACGGCCCGCGCCATTGAAGCCGGTGAGGGCGTAGGCGGCACTTGGTATTGGAACCGCTACCCGGGTGCGCGCTGCGATGTGGAGAGCATGCAGTACTCGTACTCGTTTTCCGAGAAGTTGCAACAAGAGTGGCAGTGGAGCGAGCGCTATCCACGGCAAGAAGAAATCCTGCGCTACATCAACCACGTGGCGGATCGCTTTGACCTGCGCCGCGACATCACGCTGCAAACTCGCGTCACCACGGCCGCCTACGATGAAAGCAGCCAGCTTTGGCGCGTTCAGACCGACCAGGGCGACACCTGCACGGCGCGTTTTCTGATTTCGGCAGCGGGTTGCCTGTCAGCGGCCAAGGTGCCGGACATGGCGGGCTTGGCGGACTTCAAGGGCAGTTGGTACCACACCGGCAACTGGCCCCACGAACCGGTGGATTTCAGCGGCCAACGGGTCGGCGTGATCGGCACCGGTTCGTCTGGCATCCAGCTGATTCCAACGATTGCCCGCCAAGCGAAAGAGGTGGTGGTTTTTCAGCGCACCCCCAATTTCAGCATCCCGGCTTGGAACCGCCCTTTGGCGGACGAGGAGCAACGCCATTGGAAGGCCAACTACGCAGACAACCGAGCCAAAGCGCGCAACACACGCTCAGGTATTCTGTACGACTACAGCCAGCTGGCCAGCTTCGATGTCAGCGAGGCCGAGCGCCAGCAGGAGTACGAGCGGCGCTGGCAAAAAGGCGGTGCCAATTACACGCACTCGTTCAATGACATCTTCAGCAACCAGCTGGCCAACGACCAAGCGGCAGAGTTTGTTCGCAACAAAATACGCAGCACGGTCAAAGATCCCCAAACTGCGGCGCTGCTAGCGCCCACCGATCACGCTATTGGCACCAAACGCATCTGCGTGGACAGCGACTATTACGCCACTTTCAACCAAGCGCACGTCAGCTTGGTGGACCTGCGCGCCACGCCCATCCAATCGGTTGTGGCCAGTGGGCTGCAGACCAGCGACCAGACTTATGCGCTGGACAGCCTGGTGTTTGCCACCGGCTATGACGCGGTCACGGGTGCGCTCGACCGGATTGATTTGCGTGGACGCGGCGGTCAGACGCTGAAGGCCAAGTGGTCGCAAGGCCCGCGCACGTACCTCGGTTTGATGGTCGCTGGTTTCCCCAATCTTTTCATCATCACCGGTCCGGGCAGCCCGTCGGTGCTAACCAATGTGATCATGGCCATCGAGCAGCACGTCGACTTGATCGCCCGCTGTCTGGCGCACATGCAGAGCCAAGGCCTTGACAGCGCGGAGCCGCTTCTTAGCGCAGAAAACGACTGGGTCGAGCATGTCAACCAAATCGCCTCGACCACGCTGTTCACCAAGTCCAACTCTTGGTACATGGGGGCCAATATTCCGGGCAAGCCGCGGGTGCTGCTGCCGTATGTGGGCGGCTTAGGCAACTACACAGCGATCTGCGAGAAGGTGGTCGCCGACGGCTACAGCGGCATTTCGTTAAGTTCCGGTGCGCCTCAAACAGCCTGACCAACCCCGCAAAATTAAGCCAACACGGAATCAACATGGCAAGTTTCAAAGACCAGGTATTTTTAATTTCAGGCGGCGCACGCGGTCTGGGCGAAGCCCAAGCGCGGCAACTGGTGGCCGAGGGCGCCCGCGTGGTGATTGGCGATGTGCTGACCGACGTGGGCCTGGCATTGGCGGTCGAGCTGGGCAGCGCCTGCTTGTTTCAGCCCTTGGACGTCACCAGCGAGGCTCAGTGGGCGGCGGCCGTGGCCACCGCTGAACAACTCGGGCCTTTGTCCGGTTTGGTCAACAACGCTGGTGTTTACACACCGATGTCGCTGTTGGACACGGATACGGCGCAGTTTGAGCGCCACACGCGCGTCAACCAGCTCGGTACTTTTTTGGGCATGCGGGCGGCGGTGCCGGCTTTTGAGCGGGCGGGTGGTGGTGCGATTGTCAATATGTCGTCCACCGTGGCTTTGCGCAGCGCACCCAACTCGATCGCTTACACCGCCAGCAAATGGGCGGTGCGCGGCATGACCAAGGCCGCCGCGTTGGAGTTGGCGGACCGGCACATTCGCGTCAACTCAGTGCATCCAGGGGTAATTGACACTGACATGATCAGTATCCGCAGCCATGAAGACAACCTGCGGCGCGTGCAACAAGTCCCCATGAAACGGCTCGGCACCAAAGAAGAAATTGCCAAGCTCGTATTTTTTTTGCTGAGCGAAGACAGCCGCTATATGACCGGCTCAGAAGTGGCGATGGACGGCGGCGCGGCGCTGTAGTCGCTAAGTCCTTGCCAAGCGGTCGACATGCCGTCACAGCCCAGCCTGGCGAGTCGGGTCTGGGTGGTCTAACCCCTAAGGGAAAACGTGAATAATACTCATGGGTATCAATGCTATTCTTGCTGGAATAAAAATTAAGCACTCAGAATCTAAAACTTTTTAGTGATTTATTTTGTTTCCCCCTTGTTTGAGTCGCAATTAACCACCGCTTGCCTTTCGGCTGGCACTACGAAGGAGTCATGATGAAGATCACAACTAAAGCCTGCACTGCAGGTCTCGCCATCGCGATAAGCGGTCTGGCATTCAGTGTCAGCGCATTTGAAGCGCCCGACGATGGTGTCTATTCGAACCGAATTGACTGGGGTGTGACGATGGACTTGAGCGGTCCTACTTCGGCTTCGCAGTCGGTCTGGGCCAATGGTTTTCAAGACTACATGCGCAAGCTCAACGAAGCTGGCGGTATCCATGGTCGCAAGGTCAATGTGCTGGCCGAAGACAACCGCTACAACGCCGCCACTGACAAAATTGCTTTCGAAAAGCTGGTCGGTCAGACCCCGGTGATCGCCATCTCCGGCATGGGCACTTCAGCCTCGCAAGTCGCACTGGCCGCTACCATTAAAGCCGGCAAGGTGCCCATAGTCGGCACTTACACGCCGACCCGCGCATTGTCTGAACCCGTCTCGCCGATGGTCTACAACGGCTTTTGTGGTTACCGCGAAATGGCCCAGACAGGGATTGGCTACTATGTCGACAGCCTGAAGCTCAAAGCGCCGAAGATCATGACCGTCGCGATTGAGAGCACGGGCGGCAAGGAATACCACGAGTACGTTTCAGAAGTTGCCAAAAAATACGGTGGTACGGCGACCATGGTCACCATGAAGGTGAACGCTGTCGATGTCACACCGCAGGTGCTGGAGATTGTGGCGACCAAGCCCGACCTGATCACGGTTTATGGTGTCTCCAATACCGCGATCCTGACCCTCAAGGCGATGCAGCAGTACGGTCTGAAAATTCCAACTTTCGGCATCTCTTACTTAGGCGCTCCGCAAATCTTTCAAACCATGGGTCCTGACGCCGGTGCCAACTATGCTTTCGTGAGCTGCTTCACGCCAGGCGGCTCCGACCAGTCGCCGGGCAACCGCGAGCTGTCAGCCTTCGCGGACAAAATTGGCCGCGGCGCCATGAAGGAAGACATCAACTACGTCGCGGGCTGGGTGGTGGCCCAGATGGCCGCTGAGTCGCTGGCCAAGGCTGGCCCAGAGCCAACCCGTGTCAAGTTGGTTGAAGGCATGAACAAAGGCTTTGTCGTCGACAGCAAAGGTTTGGCCGCGCCTTTCACCTACACGCCTACCAACCACACCGGTCCGGTGGTTCTGAAGATGTTTGGCTACGACTACGCTGGCAAGAAGTTCAAGCACTTCGGCGAGTACAGCGACTACGCCAAATACACCAAGTAAACGCCAAGTAAACGCAACTACCCCTCAAGGCAAACATGCTCGCACAAGTTCTTTTCAGCGGCCTGGCCCTCGGCAGCATCTACGGGCTTGTCGCCCTGGGTTTTGTCGTGGTTTTCAAAGCCACTGAAGTATTCAACTTCGCGCAAGGCATGTTTGTCGTGTGCGGGGCTTTTCTGGCGGTCAGCACCATCACGCTGCTGCAACTTCCTTTTCCGTTGGCGGTGGCGGCCATTATTGGGGGGGCAGCCTTGTTGGGGGTGGTGATTCACGTGCTGCTGATTCAGCCGCTGGCCGGGCGACCCATGCTGGCCGTCATCATGGTGACGATTGCGTTGTCGATGGTGCTGCGCGCCGTGATCGAAATGATTTTTGGACCTCAGGGTCGTAACCTGACAACGCCTTTGCCGACCGGCATCTTCATGCTGGGTGATGTGCGGATTTCTCAATTGCATTTGACCGCCGCGTTGGTGAGCTGGGCCTGCATGGCCGGTTTTGGTGCCTTCTTTAAGTTCACCTCCGTGGGCTTGCTGATGCGTGCCACGGCTGACAGCCATGAGGCCGCGGTGGTATCGGGCGTCAACGTCAACGTTATGAACCGACTCGCTTGGGCCATCGGCAGCACGCTGGCGGCCATTGGGGGTGTGTTTCTGGGGCAATTGCAAATCGCTTCGACGGATTTAGAAAACATCGGGCTGCTGGCCTTGCCAGCCGTTGTGATCGGCGGCCTGCAGAGCATTCCAGGTGCCATCGTTGGTGGCTTGCTGGTGGGTGTCATTGAGCAACTCGCCGCCAGCTACATCTCCCCTAAGTCCAGCGACATCCTGATCTACGGCCTGCTGCTGCTGATCCTGATGGTCCGTCCTTGGGGTCTGTTCGGCCAACGTGAACTTGGCCGCGTCTGAAGCTGCGCTGATTTATTTATGACCACTTCTACCCTGAACCTAGCGACCCAAGCCAACAGGCCACCGCGCTGGCTGTGGCTGATCGTTATGGCGGCTTTGCTGTGCTACTTGCCCGTGCTGTTGACCGACCGCGCCATCTTTGGTGTGCGTTTGTCCAACATGCAACTGCTCAATATTGGTTTGACCCAAGTCAACCTGATGTTGATCGCCATGCTGGGCGCGCTGTCGCTGAACTATTTGACGGGCAGCGCCGGCTTGATTTCAATTGGTCATGCGGCTTTTTATGCCGTGGGCGCGATGACCGCAGCGGTCACTGGTACCCAGTGGGGCTGGCCATTTCCGCTGGTGCTGGTAGCCGCTGGAGTGGCCGGCGCATTGGCCGGTCTGCTGGCCGGTTTGCCCTCTTTGCGGGTGCGCGGCTTGTACTTTGTGCTGTCGACTTTCGCGCTGCATTACATCGTCATGTTTGTTTTTCTGGAATACCAGTTCAAGTTCTTCGACGTCGTCGGCGTGCCTTACCAGCCGGCCAGCCTCGGACCGGTGGCCTTGAGCTCGCCGATGCGTTGGTATTTTTTCTTGGTACCGCTGGTGGTGCTGGTTTACCTGGGGCTGCGTAACACCATGCAAACGCGCGAAGGCAGAGCCATGATGGCCATGCGCGACCATGAGTTGGCGGCCACCTCGGTGGGCGTGGATGTGCGCATCTTGCGCCTCAAGGCCTTTGCCTTCAGTTCAGCGATTGCTTCTGTGGCGGGTGCCTTGTATGCGTATTACCTGACCAACGCGACTTCGGAAATCTTTGGCATCCAGTTCGCCATTCAGTTCATTGCCATGATCATCATCGGCGGCATGGGCTCGCTGTCCGGCTCCTTGATTGGCGCTGCGGTGTGGTTGCTGCTGCCTTCCATCATCACGGGTTTCGCGTCGCAGGCCAATGAATCCACGGGGCTGGTGCGGCTGCTGCTGATCGAGCACCGTGCGCAGTTCGTGCAGGCAATCTTTGGCACGATGGTCATCGTGCTGTTGATCTTCGCGCCTGGCGGCATCGCCGGTATCGGGCGACAAATCAAAAATCGTATCGCTTTGTGGCGGGGCAAATGATGAGCCATATGCTTGACATCAAAAATCTGTCGGTTGGTTACGCCCGCAAGGGTTTGGCGCTTGAAAACGTCAACCTGACTGTACCCAAGGGCAGCATCGTGGCCCTGCTGGGTGCCAATGGTGCAGGCAAGACGACGCTGATTCGCGCTGTCACAGGGCTGTTGCCCTTGCACAACGGCCGGGTTGTACAAGGCCATATTGACTTTGGTGGTACTGAAATTGTCGGTGCAGCACCGCATCGTTTGGTGCGCATGGGGATGGGCCAAGTGCCTGAGGGCCGGCTGATCTTCAAACAACTGAGTGTCGAAGACAATCTTGCCGTAGGGGCTGCAATCTTGCCGCGGTCTGCGGTCCGCGAGCGGATGGACGCTGTTTACGCGCTGTTTCCACGGCTGTTGGAACGCCGTAAACAATCCGCCGGCTGGCTCTCGGGTGGTGAGCAGCAAATGCTGGCGTTGGGCCGCGCCCTTGTGGGTGGGCCGCGCTTGTTGCTGGTCGACGAGCTTTCACTGGGTCTGGCGCCCTTGATTGTGGAGGCTATCTACAAGCAACTGATCGTGGTCGGACAGACACTGGGTACATCGATGTTGATCGTTGAGCAAAACGCCCGGATTGCGCTCGAATTCGCTTCGACGGCTTACATTCTTGAACGCGGCAAAATCACGCTGAGCGGGCCGTCCGCAGAGGTCAGAAACAGCCCCATCATGCGTGACGCTTATTTGGGTGCAGCACGCGAATCGACAGCCACCGAGACGACACAGCCATGACGCAAGCCCTCCTTGAACTGACCGATTTGCAGATGCGTTTCCAGGGTCTGACGGCTTTGGATGACGTCTCGTTTTCTATGGCCCAAGGCTCCGTCACATCTGTGATTGGCCCCAACGGTGCCGGCAAAACCACCTTGTTCAATTGCGTCACCGGCATGTACCGTCCGACCAGTGGCAAGGTCAGCTTTGACGGGCATGACATCACCGCGATGCGGGCGCACCAGATCTCGCGCTACGGCATTGCCAGAACCTTTCAGAACTTGGCCTTGTTCAGTGGCCTGACGGTGCTGGAAAACCTATTGGTAGGCGCTTACCGCCAAGGTTCTTCGGGTTTGCTGCAGGGTGCATTTTTAACGGCGGCAGCACGGTCTGAGCAGCGCGCTGCCCAGACTGCCGCGTACGAAGTGCTTGAATTTTTGGGCATGCCCGACACCGCCCACCAATTGCCAGGCGAGTTGCCTTACGGTCGCCAAAAGCAAGTGGAGTTTGCCCGCGCCCTGATGCAAAAAGCGCGCTTGGTGTTGCTTGATGAGCCGATGGCCGGCATGAGTGCACCCGAAAAAACCGCCATGACGGCACTGATCAAGCGCGTGCAGCAGCAGTACAGCATGAGCTTTCTGATCGTCGAGCATGACATACCGGTGATCATGGACATCTCGGACAAGATCGTCGTCCTAGACTTCGGCCGCAAGATCGCCGAGGGTACACCGAAAGAAGTTCAGGCCAACGAGGCGGTGATTGCCGCCTACTTGGGCACCGAGCATTGAGGTGAAGGCGCGGTCACCTCAGTCGCTACTTTAAGGCGCGCTTTAAGCGTGCCTTATCACCTGTCTTAACTTGCCAGCGCAGCCTTCACAGCCGCTGAGACTTGGCCCATGTCGGCCTTGCCGGTCAGTTGTGCTTTAACAGCCGCCATGACCTTGCCCATGTCGCCGGGGCCCGTGGCGCCCAGTTCGGTGACGATGGCCTTGACGGCCGCGCTGACTTCGTCTGCGCTCATGCGGGCGGGCAGGTAAGCCTGCAGGATTTTCATCTCAGCGGCTTCTTTGTCGGCCAAGTCGGTACGGGCGGCCTTTTGGAAGGCTTCGATGGAGTCTTTGCGTTGCTTGATGAGTTTGTCGACGATAGTGACCACGGCGACGTCGTCCTGCATCACGCGGTCGTCCACTTCTTTTTGCTTGATGGCTGCCAGCAACAGGCGAATGGTGCCCAAACGCTCCACGTCTTTGGCCCGCATGGCGGTTTTCATGTCTTCGGTGATTTGTTCTTTGAGCGTCATGGGAGTCCTTGTGTGGGCCGGTGGGCAGGGCGGTGTGGCTTAGATTTTGTGCGTAAAAAAGCCCGCTGGAGCGTCCTCAAGCGGGCTGTGCCGGATGCCGGTGAAGGCTGAACCGATCAGTACAGTTTCTTCGGCAACTGCATGGCGCGAATGCGCTTGTAGTTGCGCTTGACGGCGGCAGCCTTTTTACGTTTACGTTCAGCCGTTGGCTTCTCGTAAAACTCGCGTGCGCGCAAGTCGGTCAGCAGACCGAGTTTTTCAATAGTGCGCTTGAAGCGACGCAGTGCGACGTCAAACGGCTCGTTGTCTTTTACACGGATAGTGGTCATCGATGAATGGATCCAATTGGATGCACCTTCAATTGATCTGATCAGGATCAGGTCAGGCGCGGGTTTGCTAGCAAAGCCTTAAATTATAGCCAGAGAAATCGGGTTTCTGGCTTCGCACGCTAGGCTCGAACATGAAAAAACCAGATTATGGCTCTTTTGCGACGTTTTTAGCCTGCAAGCGCAGTTAATTCAGCCTTTTTCGCCGCCATCGCTTGCGCGCAGGCAAAGCCCGAGGCCCAAGCCCACTGAAAGTTGTAGCCGCCTAGCCAGCCGGTCACGTCGACGACTTCGCCAATGAAGTACAGGCTGGGCTGTGTCGACTCCATGCTTTGTGAAGACAGGTCGCGGGTGTCGATGCCGCCGGTGGTGACCTCGGCTTTTTTGTAGCCTTCAGTGCCGGTGGGTACCAGTTGCCAGTCGGCCAGCCGCGCAGCCAGTGTTTGCAGGGCTTTGTCGGGCGTGTCGCTGATGGGGCGTTGCAGGGCTGGGTCGTCGCCGACCCACGCGTCAGCCAGCCGACTCGGCACCAGCGCGCCGAGTTCGTTGGCGATCAGCTTGCGGGACTGGCTTTTGGCTTTCAGCAGCGTGGCGTTGAGGTCGCTGCCGGGCGCCAAGTTGATGCGCACCGGCTGCCCTTCGCGCCAGAAGCTGGAGATTTGCAGTACGGCCGGGCCGCTCAGGCCGCGGTGGGTGAACAGCAGGTCTTCCGAAAAAACGACAGATTTTTTGCGTTGCTTGGGTGTGGCGTCGGCCGGGCTGGTGTCGATCTGCACCGGCAGCGCCAAGCCGGCCAACTGCGCATAAGGGGCCCAGCCAGCGCCGTCAAAGGTCAGCGGCACCAAGGCGGCGCGCGGCTCGACCAAGCGCAGGCCAAATTGGCTGGCGATGCGGTAGCCGAAATCGGTCGCACCGATCTTTGGGATCGACAGACCGCCGGTGGAAATAACCACCTGCGCGGCCTTGATCAGCCCGCGGTCGCTGTCGATCTGGTAGCCGCTGCCACAGCTGGCGTCCCCAGTCGCTGCGCTTTTCACGCTTTTGACGCTTTTCACGCTGCACGGTTGCCAGCGCTCGACACCGCCGGCGGCACATTCGGCCAGCAGCAAGTTGATGATGTCTTCGGCCGAGCGGTCGCAAAACATCTGGCCTTTGTGCTTTTCATGAAAGGGGACTTGGTGCTTTTGCAACAGCTCAATGAAGTCTTGTGGCGTGTAACGCGACAGGGCAGAGCGGCAAAAGTGCGGGTTCTCGCTCAAGAACTGCGCCGGGGTGGCGTCGCGGTTGGTGAAGTTGCAGCGGCCGCCGCCCGAGATGCGGATTTTTTCCGCGACTTTCTCGCTGTGGTCTAGGACCAGAACTTTCAAACCCAGCTGGCCGGCCACGCCCGCACAAAAAAGGCCGGCGGCGCCAGCGCCAATGATCACAACGTCAAATGAATGCATGCGGGGAGTGTATTGAAAGCCGCGATGCCCCCGCGCTTTTCAATGCGCAGCATCAACGATCAGGCGACCCGAACAGTTTCCGGCTGGGTCGATGCTGGATGCGCTGCGGCCAAGGCCAAGCAGCCGACCACGTCGCCAACCACGATGACCGACGGGCTGGCCATGCCGTTGTCTTGGATGGCTGCAGCCAGCGTGCCCAGCGTGGTGCTGATGTGGCGCTGCGTGGCCAGCGAAGCGTTTTGAATCACCGCCACGGGGGTGCTGGCAGGCAAGCCGGTCAACAACTCGTCTTGAATGCGGCCTGCACCGCTCACGCCCATGTAAATCACCAAGGTGAGGCGGGCGCTGTGCGCGGTGGCCGCCAAGGCTTGCCAGTCGGTGCCGGCATCGCCAGGTTTGGCGTGGCCAGTGACGAACACCACGCCGTGCGCATGTTGGCGGTGCGTCAGCGGCACGCCGAGGCTGGTCACGGCGGCCAAGCCAGCCGTGATGCCGTTGATGACTGTGACCTGAATGCCGGCGGCCTGCAAGTGCTCCAACTCTTCGCCGCCTCGGCCAAAGATGAAGGGGTCACCACCTTTGAGGCGCACCACGTTCTCGCCTTCAAGGGCGGCCATGATCATGAGTTTTTCGATGAAGGCTTGCGGGGTCGATTTGCAACCGCCGCGTTTGCCGACGTAGACGATGCGTGCGGTGGCCGGTGCAAAGGCGACGATTTCGTCGCTGACCAAGTCATCGACCAGCAGCACGCTGGCGGCTTGAATGGCTTTCAGCGCTTTGATCGTGAGGAGCTCAGGATCGCCCGGGCCGGCGCCGACCAGCGTGCACTGGCCGCCAACGTTTTTGAAGGAGGTGTTGTCGCTGTTCATAGTTGCGATGTCAGATGCAAGATGTGTTCCACCTGCCGCGTGATCGGTCCCGGCACCGGTTCTGCGCCAGACAGAATCGACTCAATATACGCCGCAGTGCTGGCCGCATCAATGGCTTTCGGCAACTTCGGCAAACTGACGAGCGTGCCGGCTTGGGCTGGCTGCAACTCAATGCGTTGGCCCTGCACATAACCATCCATCGGCGGTGTGCGCCGGGCATCGGCGACCACTTCGCCTTCCGTACCGCGCAGCAGCAGGGCGTTGGCCTGCATCAGCGCCAAAGTTTGCGCCATCGAGACGGCGTATTCGGGGTGCGTGTAGCTGCTGACCACCAGCGCTTTGCCAAAGCAAGGGTTCATCAACTTGACCAAGCTGTGCGCCGGATTGCGCAGACCGACCAGACGCCGCACATCGAGCAGACGTTTCAGGCCGGGGCTCAGCAGCTCGGTTGGGGCAAAGGCCACGCTGCCGGCTTCGATCGGCGCCACCGTGGTCAGCGCCGGAATAGTCAGCGCCTGCAGCACGTCCGAGCTCAAGACCCGGGTTGATTCTGTGGCGGTGCCATGCACCAGCACGGCCAAGCCTTCGCGGGCCAGCAGCAAGGCCAGCAGGGGCGTCAAGACCGGCAGCTTGCGGGCGCCGTTGTAGCTGGGCAAAACCACCGTGCAGACAGCGCTGTCTGCCAGCGCCGGAAAGCGTTGCAAACGGGCATGGGCCGCGTCCAAGAAGCCTGCCATCTCTTGCGGTGTTTCGCCTTTGATGCGCATGGCCAGGCAAAAGGCGCCGACTTCGAGGTCGGTCACTGCGCCGTCCAGCACTTGACCGAGCAGGTCGGCGGCCTGTTCACGGCTGAGCGAGCGCGCGCCATCTTTGCCGCGGCCAATTTCTTTGATGTAGTGACTGATTCCCATAGGCTGCGATTGTCGGCGAAGCTTGATAACCCTGAGTTATGAACTCATGCAAGCACTGGCCGCGCTGAGCGCACCAAGCGTTTGAGCTCTGGCACGCAGGAGCCGCAGTTGGTGCCGCATTTCAGCGCGCTTTGCAGGGCGGCCAAGCGTTGTGCGTCGCGCATCAAATCCGCTGCGCCGCCGGCGTCCTCATGAATCAGCGCCAACTGGTTTGCGATGGCGGCATCGGTGACGTTGAAGCAGGTGCAAACCGGCTTGCCGCGGGATTGCACCGCCACCGGCGCTTTGGCGCCCGGCAGCAGCAGTTGGCGGCCGTAGGCTTGCGCTGGCAACTCTTCGAGCAGCAGGGTTTTGATCCAAGTCTCGGCGCTGGTGTCGCCGGCCAACACAAAGCCGGTGAGTTCGACCTGCTCGCCCTGGCGCTCCAGCCGAGCCGTGCGGTGCTGGCCTTTTTTGAGGTCGGCGTAGCGCAGTGTGTCAGCGCTGTTCAGGCCGAGTGCTGCCTCGATGTGCGCCAGCACGTTGGCGCTGGGCGCTTCATAGCCGGCAGCGCGGAACAGCACGCCGGTGCGTTCGCGACTGCGGTCGGCCAGCGGCGTGTTGTTTGAAAACGGTACGCAACTGGTGAAGGGAAAAGCCGCCATCAGGTGCTTGAGTTGGGTCCGTGCGGACAGGGCTTCGTCATCGGGCAACCAAGCCATGGCCAGCAGGGACCAAGGCAGTTCAGCCTTGAGAATTTTGACGGCGGCGTGCTTCAGTTCGGGCTGTTTGGAGCTCGGGCAATAGGCCGAGGTTGTCAAGGCGTTGACCCCTGCCAGACGCTCGCCTTGGCTGGAAACGCCGCTCAGATATTCTTCGCCCCAGTGCATCGCCATGAAGGCTTGGCTGACGGCGACTTCAGGTGACGCTTGCAAAGGCACGACGATGGAGCCACGCTTGGAGGTGACGTGCACCAAGTCGCCTTCTTTGAGCAGGCGGCGCGTCATGTCTTGCACGTTCATCTGCAGCGCCGGTTCGGCCACGTGCCCAAACAAACGGCCCAGCGTGCCAGTGCGGCTCATGCCATGCCATTGGTCGCGCAGGCGGCCGGTGTTCAGTGAAAAAGGAAAGCGCGACTCGCGCGGTTCCGCCACCGGTTGGTAGACCGTGTTGACGAAGCGTGCTTTGCCATCCGCCGTGGGGAAAATGCCGTCTTCATACAGCCGCTGTTGGCCGACGGTTTGGCCTTCTTTCAAGGGCCATTGCTGTGGCGCTTCGTCGAGCATGGCGTAGCTCATGCCGGTGATGTCGAGGTCGCGGCCACGGGTCGACTCGCGGTGTTCATTCCAAATAGCCTCGACGCCAGCGGTTTCGTCGCTCAGCGAATAAGGGAACAGCGATTGGCCGGTCAGGTGCCGTGACGGCAGTAGCTTTTCAAGCCGCTGTGCAAAGTCCTGCGCAATCGACCAGTCATGCCGTGTTTCGCCAGGGGCTGCAACCGCTGGCCGGACGCGGCTGATGCGGCGTTCACTGTTGGTGACGGTGCCGGTTTTTTCGCCCCAGGTGGTGGCGGGCAGCAGCAGGTCGGCAAAGTCGCAGGTGCTGGCGGTGGCGAAGGCTTCTTGCACGACCACGAACTCGGCGCGTTCAAGCGCGCGGCGCACGGTGGTTTGGTCGGGCATTGACTGCGCCGGGTTGGTGCAAGCAATCCACAAGGCCTTGATCTCGCCATCGGCGGCGGCTTGGAACATCTCGACCGCTGACTTGCCCGCATGCTCGGGCACCGAAGGCAGGCCCCACAAGGCGGCGACTTCAGCGCGGTGCTGCGGGTTGGCGAGGTCGCGGTGCGCGCTCAATAAATTGGACAAGCCGCCGACTTCACGACCGCCCATGGCGTTGGGCTGGCCAGTCAGTGAAAACGGCCCGGCCCCGGGTTTGCCGATGTGGCCGGTGGCCAGATGCAGGTTGATCAGCGCGGCGTTTTTGGCGGTGCCGCTGCTGGATTGGTTCAAGCCTTGGCAGTACAGGCTGAGCGTGGCGGCAGAGGTCGCGAACAAGCGCGCGGCCGTCAGCAAATCTTCTTTCTTGATGCCGCAGGTTTGCGACACCAGCTCGGGCGTGTAGTCGCGCACCGTCGCCTTGAGCGCCTCAAAACCGGTGGTGTGCGCGGCGATGTAAGCGGCGTCGGTCCAGCCTTCCCACAGCATGATGTGCAACAAGCCGTTGAACAGTGAGACATCGGTGCCCGGCAGGATGGGCAAATACAAATCGGCGATTTCGGCGGTGTCGGTGCGGCGCGGATCGCAAAAAATAATCTTCAGCGCCGGGTTGGCGGTTTTGGCGTCTTCAATGCGCCTGAACAAAATCGGGTGTGCGTAAGCGGTGTTGCTGCCGACGATGAAAATGCACTGCGTGTGGTTGACGTCGTCGTAGCAATTCGGTGGCGCGTCGGCGCCCAGCGTTTGCTTGTAGCCGGCCACGGCGCTGCTCATGCACAGGCGCGAATTGGTGTCGACGTTGTTGCTGCCGATCAAACCTTTGACGAGTTTGTTGAAGACGTAATAGTCTTCTGTCAGTAACTGGCCGGAGATGTAAAAACCCACAGCATCAGGGCCATGCTCGCCGATGATCTGCGCAAAGCGCTGGCTGGCGAGGTCGAGCGCGCTGTCCCAAGAGACGACTTCGGCCACGCCGCCGCGCGTGCTGCGCTGCATCGGCTGCAACAAGCGCGTTTGCCGCGTCACCACGGCAGAAGCGGTCAGCGCAAGGGTTGAGCCCTTGGTGCACAGCCGGCCGAAGTTGGCCGGATGCGTTGGGTCACCGCGAACACCGGTGATCTCGTTGTCCTGCGACTCGATGATGACGCCGCAGCCCACACCGCAGTAAGGGCAGGTGGACTTGGTTTCACGAACCGTGTTGACGCTGTTGCTGCTGTGGAGAGTCAACTCAAACCTCGCTGGTGATCGCAGTTTTGTGCGCCGGCCCGGCCACGGGGCGGAGCAAGTCGATGGCGTGGCTGGCGAGTTCTTCGCTGTCCAGAAAGACACTGCCGTCAGTCACCTTGACGCTGAACTTCGGCGTGCAACCTTCGTCGGGTGCCCTGGCGCAGCCGTCGGCCAGACCGATGGTCCAGTTGTGCAGCGGGCAGGCCACGCTGGTGCCAAAGACAATGCCTTGACTCAGAGGGCCGCCTTTGTGCGGGCAACGGTCCAGCAAAGCAAAAACACCGTCTTGGTCGTTGCGAAACACGGCCACGTCAACGCTTTGGGCGCGGGCTACACGGCGCGAACCGAGCACCGGGATGTCGGTGACGAGGCAGATTTTTTTCCATTCAGACATGCTTCAGATTCCTTTGCATTTGACTAGCGGAGCTCAAGCCGGTGAGAGTTTTTCAAATTGACGTGTGTCGACTTCGGCTTCCTTGTGGTCAAACCACGGATCGGGCTCGCCATCGAGGGCGAAATGCAGGCGTTCCCACAGCGCTTTGCGGCCTTCGTGGTCGTCGAGGATTTTTTTCTTCACGTAGTCGAGGCCAACCCGGTTGACGTAATGCACGGTGCGTTCAAGGTACCAGCCCTCTTGACGGTACAACTCGCAAAACGCGCCGGTGTATTCGAGGACTTCGGCCGCGGTTTTGACTTTGGTGAAGAAGTGCGCGACTTCGGTTTTGATGCCGCCGTTGCCGGCGATGTACATCTCCCAGCCGGAGTCAACGCCGATGATGCCAACGTCTTTGATGCCCGCTTCAGCGCAATTGCGCGGGCAACCGCTGACCGCAAATTTTACCTTGTGCGGTGCATACATGCGCCACATCGCGCGCTCCAAGTCTTTGCCCATTTGGGTGCTGTCTTGCGTGCCCATGCGGCACCATTCGCTGCCGACACACGTCTTGACCGTGCGCAGCGCCTTGGCGTAGGCGTGACCCGACGGCATGCCGATGTCTTTCCAGACATTCACCAGGTCTTCTTTTTTGACGCCCAGCAAGTCAATCCGCTGGCCGCCGGTGACCTTGACGGTCGGGATTTTGTACTTGTCGACAGCGTCGGCGATGCGGCGCAATTCGCTGGACGTTGTCTCGCCGCCCCACATGCGCGGAATGACGCTGTAGGTGCCGTCTTTCTGGATGTTGGCGTGGCTGCGTTCGTTGATGTAGCGACTTTGCGGATCGTCTTTGGCCTCTTTCGGCCAGCTGCTGGTGACGTAGTAGTTGATGGCCGGGCGGCAGCTGGCGCAACCGTTGGGCGTGCGCCATTCCATGAATTTGTAGACATCGGCAATCGTCAGCAGCTTGTTGGCGCGAATCGCTTCGCGCACGGCTTGGTGGCCGTGGTCGGTGCAGCTGCACATGGCTTTGAGTTTGGGCGTGGCCGAGTAGTCGCCGCCGGCTGTGAACATCAAAATTTGCTCAACCAAACCGGTGCACGAGCCGCAGGAGGCGCTGGCCTTGGTGTGCTTGCGCACTTCGTCGAGTGTGAACAGACCTTTTTCTTTGATGGCTTTGCAGATACTGCCTTTGGTCACCCCATTGCAGCCGCACACTTCGGCCGTGTCGGGCATGGTGACGGCTTTGCTGTGGCCTTCATGGCCGACGTCACCGATGTTGGATTCGCCGAACATCAGCTTGTCGCGAATGCCCGCCACACTGCGGCCATCGCGCAGCAGTTTGAAGTAGTAACTGCCATCGACCGTGTCGCCGTAGAGGCAGGCGCCGATCAGCTTGTCGTCTTTGATCACCAGCTTTTTATAGACGCCACCGAACGGGTCGCTCATGATGATTTCTTCGGTGCCAGCGTCTTCGGGGCGTCCCGATGACGCACCCATGAAGTCGCCCGCTGAAAACAAATCAATGCCGGTCACTTTGAGTTTGGTCGAGGTCAACGAGCCGGTGTAGCGGCCAATGCCGAACAGCGCCAAGTGGTTGGCGGCAACCTTGGCTTGCTCGAACAAAGGCGCGACCAAGCCGTAGGCAATGCCGCGGTGCGCCGCACATTCGCCGACCGAGTAAATGCGCGCATCGGTCACGGTTTGCAGCGTGTCGGTGACGACGATGCCTTTGTGGCAATGCAGGTTCATCGACTCGGCCAGCGCGGTGTTGGGGCGAATGCCGACCGCCATCACCACCAAGTCAGTGGCGAGTTCAGTGCCATCCTTGAATTTGATCGACGTGACGCGGCCTTCGGCGTTGCCGGTGAGCTCTTGTGTCTGCGC
Source organism: Polaromonas sp. (assembly GCA_040400815.1). GTDB lineage: Bacteria > Pseudomonadota > Gammaproteobacteria > Burkholderiales > Burkholderiaceae_C > Polaromonas. The sequence continues at coordinate 36,473 of JBBAPN010000007.1, forward strand.
GCCCATGAGAAAGGTCAGGCCGCGGGCTTCGAGTGATTTTTGCAGCAGCTTGCCGGCCACGCTGTCGAGCTGGCGCTCCATCAGCGTTGGCATGACGTGCACCACGGTGACGGTCATGCCGCGCAGCATCAGGCCGTTGGCCGCTTCGAGGCCGAGCAGCCCGCCGCCGATGACGACGGCGTTTTTGTACTGGGTGGCGGCGGCGATCATCTCGTTGGTGTCGGCGATGTCGCGGTAGGCGATCACGCCTTTCAAGTCTTTGCCCGGTACCGGCAAGATGAACGGGTTCGAGCCGGTGCACATCAGCAATCGGTCATACGATTCTTCAGTGCCATCTTCAGCGCGCACCACGCGCTTGACGCGGTCAACCTCAACCACTTTTTTGCCCGCGTGCAGCGTGATGTGGTTGTCGCTGTACCACTCCCAGCTGTTCAGCACGATGTCGTCAAGCGACTGTTCGCCGGCCAGCACCGGGCTCAGCAAGATGCGGTTGTAGTTCGGATGCGGCTCCGCACCAAACACCGTGATGTCGTACAGCTCGGGGGCGACCTTGAGCAATTCTTCGAGGGTGCGGACACCGGCCATGCCGTTGCCGATCATGACCAATTTTGATTTTTTCATGGGCTGTTCCCGTGTGAAGTGTGGGTGAGATGACAAACGTCAGACCGCTGCGGTAACCGACCGTGGGCCCGACAAGAAGGCGCACCATGACGTACAGCGTTGTACGCAAAACCGCCCTGCGGTTGATCCGGTTGAACGCGTCGTTACGTTCGAAATGCTTCTTGCAAGAGTTGTGCCACTGGCTTGCTTTCAGTCAGTCACGTTGCCGAGCTGCTGCGCTGAAGCTGGTCTTAAAATTGCATCTTCTTTGATTTCATTTCTTGCCACCTGACACCACAGCTGGCCACCAGCTTTGCCATGACTTCTGCCATCGTCTACATGAGTGACTCGCCGAGTGCACCCGGCTTAGTGGCCGACCTAGAGGCCATCGGTGTTCGGGTCTTGGCCAAGGCCCTGGCGTGCGACAAGTTGGTGCATGACGTGAATTTCTATGCACCAGATGTGCTCATTTGTGCCGATGCATATCCCGCTGCGGGCTTGCTGTTGGCTTTGCACGCCGTGGCGACAAGCGCGCCGTGCCCCTTGTTGGTCTTCACCAGCGACAGCGATGCCGCCAACATCACACGCGCTGCCGAAATAGACGTGCACGTTTACGTGGTTGATGGCTACGGACCACAGCGGTTGACGTCCTTGATTCATTTGGCCATGGCGCGGTTCACGGCTGCACAAGCCGTACAGGCGGAGCTCCTGGCCGTCTCGACCCGTTTGGCCGAGCGCAAGATGGTCGACCGCGCCAAGGGCATTTTGATGCGGGCGCGCCAGCTGTCTGACGACGACGCTTTTCAAATACTGCGCACCGCGTCGATGCACAGCAACCAGCGGCTCGGCCAGGTCTCGCAGCAGATCATCCACTCCGCGCGTTTTGCCGAAGACGTGAACCGCTCGGGGCAGCTGCGCATGTTGTCGCAGCGGCTGGTCAAGTTGGCGCTGTTGCAGGCGGCGGGCGTGCAGGTCGAGGCGTCGCAAGCGCGTTTGCAAAACTCGGTGACGTGCGTTGACGCGATTTTGCAAGCGCTGGCTAAAAATGTGTCGCAGCCAACCTTGGTGGACTTGCTGGCGCAGGTTGCCGGCACTTGGACTCAGCTCAAACTGGCGCTGCCAGGGGCTGAACCTAAGGGCTTGCAAAAAAGTGTGCAGAAAAACAAGCTACCAAAAATCGATGTGGCGCAGCTCGACGATTTGGCTGAGCAGTTGTTGCAAGAGGCCGAGCGTCTGACCGCTGGCCTTGAAAATGCCGGTGCTGTGCCGCCGCTGAAGATGTTGAATTTAGCCGGCCGTCAGCGCATGTTGAGCCAGCGTTTCGCCAAATATGCCTTGCTCGAAGCGATCGGCGACAGCGCCCGCCGCCCGCTTCACGCGGCGCGCATGGCCGAAGCCCAAACAGCGTTTGAGCAAGGCTTGCAGTATTTGAACGCGCTGCCGCTGAGCAGCCAAGCGATTCGCGCGGCGCTTCATACCGCCGGACTGTGTTGGGCCAGCATGTTGGCGGCCACGGCTCAAACCTCTGGCGCTGCTGACCAGGCTCGCTTGTCGCGTCTGTCCAGCCTTGCACACCTTGCTGAAGCCAGCGAAGAATTGCTCGGCGTCTTCGAGGCCTTGTCGACGCATTACGAGAGCAGCCTGCAAATGCTGATCGGCTGAGGCATGGCCTTCGACATCGACATTGGCTTCGCCTCGCTGGCTGGCCGCAAAGACAGCAACGAAGACTTTTGCGCCGCCATGCTGCCCGAGCCGGGGCAAGAGGCGATGGGCTCGATCGTCGCCATTGCCGATGGCGTCAGTACCGGCGGCATGGGCAAAGAGGCGGCGCAAACCACCGTCACCAGCCTGGTCCGCGACTATTACGCGACGCCCGAAACTTGGGACACCACGGTCGCGCTGGAGCGCATCATCCGCGCCCAAAACAGCTGGCTGGCCGGCGTCAACCGGCGGCGCCACCCGGCCATCGGCTTGACGACCTTGACGGCCTTGGTGTTGCGGGGTCAGTCTTATGCGCTGGCCCATGTCGGCGACACCCGTGCTTATGTGCTGCGCGACGGCCAGCTGACCCAGCTGACCAGCGACCACGTCGTTGATCACCCCGACCTTCGACACCAGTTGCTGCGCAGCGTGGGGGCCGACGACGCGTTGGTGGTTGACTACGCCCAAGGCGACCTTCAGGTCGGCGATGTCTTCGTGCTGCTGTCCGACGGTGTTCACAACGTGTTGTCGGCCAAGCGCTTGAAGGCCTTGATCAAGCCGCTTGAGCCGGCTCTGGACGGGGCCGAAACTGCAGACTCCGAAAGTCTGAGCCGGCAATTGGTCGACATGGCCTTGGCGGCAGGCAGCACCGACAACGCGACCGCCATGGTGGTGCGTGTGCGCGGCTTGCTAGAGGCCACTTTGCAGGACGAAAACCGACGGGCACAGGCCTTGCCGATACCGCCCCGCTTGAAAGTCGGCGACCTGCTGGACGGCTTGCGTGTTACCGCGCCGGTCGCCGACAACGGCATCAATGTGCTGTACCAAGTCAGGGACGGGTCAACGCAAAAACTCTATGCCCTGAAAACGCTGCACCCGGCCCGCGCGCACGACCCCGAGGAACGAGCCATGCTGGCACATGAGGCTTGGCTGGCCAAACGCATGCAGTCCTCCCGCGCCGCCGACTATTTCGTGCATATCCACGAGTCGTTACCGGACCCATTGACAGACAAACCAGCCGGCGTCCAAGCGGCCCTTGAGCGCCGCAGTCCGAGTGCGTTTTACCTGCTGTACGACTGGCATGCCGGTGAGACCTTGCAGCAGCAGCAGCTGCGGCAGCACAAGTTGGCGCTGCCACAAGCGCTCAGTGTGGCCACCCAAGCGGCCAAAGCCTTGGGCCGTTTGCACCGGCAAAATGTGATTCATCGCGACATCAAGCCGGCCAATCTGCACCAGGGCGAGGACGGCGTCTTGCGGGTGCTCGACCTCGGCGTGGCGCTGTCCGGCCGCGAGCCTGAGTCGATGCGCCGGCTGCACGCGGGCACGCCCAGTTACATCAACCCCGAGCAGTGGGGCTTGAACAGCAGAGCCAATGGCTCGGCGCAAGACAACCCGGCCGAACTGCCCGATGCGCAAAGTGATTTGTTTGCCTTGGGCGTGACGCTTTACCAGTTGCTTACCGGCAAGCTGCCCTACGGTGAAGTGTTGCCCTACCAAGTCGGCCGCTATTACCGTGACCCGGTGGCACCGAGTCGGCACAACCCAGAAGTGCCGATCTGGCTGGACCATGTGTTGCTGAAGGCGGTGGCCCGTGACAAACGCCAGCGATTTGAAACCGCCGAAGAATTTTTACTGGCACTTGAGCGCGGTGCGTCAAGGTCTTTGACGGCGCCAGCGGCCACACCGCTGATGCTGCGCGATCCGACGGTTGCCTGGAAAATTGCCCTGAGCGTCAGTGTCGTGTTGAATGGGTTGTTGGTCTTTTGGCTGCTGTTTTTGCCAAAGTGAGCTGCTGAACAGTCCCACTTTGGCCGACGCTCAAGCGCTGCGCGCCCGTCCGCCTTTTTCTGCCCAAGTGCGGGTCCAACGCAATTGCATGCTGCGCAGCATGACCAGCATCAGCAGCGACAGGGCGGCAAAGAAGAAAAAGCCCCACATGTAGCTGCCGCCGTATTGCTTGGCCACGCCCATGGTGCTGGGCACCAAACCGCCGCCCAATGCACCGATCTCACCGATCATCGAGCCAGCCACGGCGGTCGACATCGGCCAGCGCAGCGGCACCAGTTGAAACACCGCGCCGTTGCCAGCGCCCAAGGCGGCGAAGCACAAGATGATCAGCAGCGTGGTGGCCGGCAAAGATTGACCGGCAAAGCCGCAGGCCACCAGCGTCAGCGCGATCGTCAGCAGCACCACCGTCAAGGTGTTGATGCCGCCCAAGCGGTCTGAAATCCAGCCGCCGAAGACACGCAAAGCCGCACCCATGAAGGCTGCCAGCATGGTCAGTTGGCCGGCTTGGACTTTGCTCACGCCAAACTGGTCGTAGTAGTAAGTCGGCAAAAAGGTCGCCAAACCGATGAAGCCGCCAAAGGTCACGGCGTAAATCAGGCTGAAGGCCCAGCCGTCTTTTTCGAACAGGCAGGCGATGTGTTCTTTGAAGCCGGCGTGTTTGTCGACGTCAGTCGGTTCCTTGGCAAACACCACCATGACCACCATGGGAATGCTGACCGCCACCGCGGCCATGCCGTACACCGCGACCCAGCCGAAAGCTTGGGCCAAGGGTGGCGCGAGCAACACTGACACCGCCGTGCCGACGTTGCCAGCACCCACCAGACCCATGGCCAGTCCTTTGTGGCGTGCCGGAAAAGAGCCCGAGCCGAGCGACAGCGCCACGCCAAAGCTGGCGCCGGCAATGCCCAGCAAGACGCCCATCGCCAGCAGGTCATTGAAGCTTTTGACAAAGAAAAAACCGAACATCATGGCCACCGCAATCAAGCCCATCTCAACCAAGGTGGCTTTTTTACGGCCGATGTACTGCGACAGCAAGCCCAGCGGAAAACGCATCAGCGCACCGGCGACGATCGGCACGGACAGCATCAAGCCCTTTTCTGCTGGACTTAAGTTGAAGGTCTCTGAAATAAAGGGCGCCATGGCGCCGTTCAAGACCCAGATGCAGCAAGAAAAAGAAAAATACAAAAACGCAGCGAACAGCGTGGGCGAATGGCCACTCTTTAAAAAACCTGAAAAACCCGCCATGGTGCACATCCAATCTAATTTTGACTTGCATGCACTATTGCGAAACTCGTGCCAGCTTTTGAGGCCGTTTTCAGGGCGGAAATAAGCCTACATTGGTGCGTTTGTCAGTGAAAATCATGCGTGTTGTGAATACAGTCATGTTGGTGCGCACCAATTCAATGTCTTCATGCGCTTTGTTTTTCCACGTGTGCTTGCCGGGTGTACAAAAAGTCGATCACAGCCTTGCGGTAGTTCAGGTACTGCGCGCTTTCAGCCAACACCACGCGGCTGCGCGGGCGTTCTAGCTTGACTTCCAGCACTTCGCCAATGGTGGCTGAGGGGCCGTTCGTCATCATCACGATCTTGTCGCTCAGCAGCACCGCTTCGTCGACATCGTGCGTGACCATCACCACCGTGCTCTGCGTGGTGGCGACGATTTGCAGCAACTCGTCTTGCAGCTTGGCGCGGGTCAAAGCGTCGAGCGCACCGAAGGGTTCGTCCAGCAGCAAGACCTTCGGCTGCATTGACAAGGCGCGCGCAATGCCGACCCGCTGCTTCATGCCGCCAGAGATTTCTCCGGGCCGCTTGTGGGCTGCCGGCGTCAGGCCGACCATGGCCAGCGCGGCCTCGGTGCGTTCTTTCAGCTGTGCCCTGTTGTCGGTTTTTGAGAAGACGCGTTCGACCGCCAGGTAGACGTTTTCAAAGCAGGTCAGCCAAGGCAGCAGCGAGTGGTTTTGAAAGACCACCGCACGCTCAGGGCCAGGGCCTGAGATTTCGCGGTTGGCGCAGAGCAGCGCGCCCTCAGTCGGCGTGGTCAGGCCGGCCAGCAAATTCAGCAAGGTGGACTTGCCGCAGCCGGAGTGACCGATCAGCGCCACAAACTCGCCCTTGGCCACGGTCAGGTCAATATCCTTCAGGGCGCAAAACTGTCCTTTTTTGGTCTTGAAGGTTTGCTCAACGCCCTGGATTTCAATGTACTTGGTGCTCAATGAAGTGTGCATGATGGGCTTTCAGTTCTTGACTTCTTCAAAGGTGAAGGCGGTGGCGATCTTGATCAAGATGTATTCCAGAATCAGGCCCACCAGGCCGATCACAAAGATGGCGATGATGATGTTCTTGACGTTCATGTTGTTCCATTCGTCCCAGACCCAAAAGCCGATGCCAACTCCACCGGTGAGCATCTCAGCGGCGACAATCACCAGCCAGGCGGTGCCGACGGCCAGCCGCACACCGGTCAGCATGTAAGGCAGCACCGCAGGGAACAAAATCTTGGTGAGAATTTTCCATTCAGACAAGTTCAGCACCCGCGCCACGTTCATGTAGTCCTGCGGCACGCGTTGCACACCGACCGCCGTGTTGATGATCATGGGCCAGATCGAGCAGATGAAAATGGTCCAGATGGCGGCCGGGTTGGCGCCTTTGAAGACCAGCAGGCCGATGGGCAACCAAGCCAGCGGCGAAACCGGCCGCAGCAGGCTGATGAGTGGGTTGAACATACGGCTTAAAAACGCAAAACGACCAATCGCAAAGCCCACCGGAATGCCAACCAGTGCTGCCAAGCCAAAGCCCATGGCGACACGCTTGAGCGAGGACAAAACGTTCCAGCCAATGCCTTGGTCGTTCGGCCCCTTGTCATAGAACGGATCGCTGAAAAGGGTTGTCGCCTGCAGCAAGGTGTCCTTGGGCGACGGAATCGCCGCGGCTGTGCCCATCGAGACCAGTTGCCAGGCCAGCGCCAATAGGCCCAAGCCAAGCAGCGGCGGTAAAACAGCCGACCACAACCACGAAAGGTCGGGACTGGCTTTTGAGGCGGCTGGCAACGGCGCGGATTTTTCAATCCTGCGTCGCACTGACCTCGGGCTGCTGCTTGCAACGAAGCCAGGCTCGACGCTTGCGGGCTCTGCAGCGTTCAGCGGGTTGTGAAAGACGGCACTGACCATGGCAAAACCTTTTTTCTGTTCGGGTGAATCAATTCAAACCAAGCCGGATGCGTCAATTCAAACGCGAACCTTGAAGCTGTCGGCGTATTTCTTTGGGTCTTTGCCGTCCCAGACCACACCGTCCATCAGCTTGCTGCTGCGGGTTTCGCTGCTCGGCAGGCTGACCTTGGCGGCTGTCGCGGCTTGCTTGTAGATGTCAATTCGGTTGACTTGTTTGGCCATCGCCAGGTAGTCCGGATGTTCTTTGATCAGGCCCCAGCGCTTGTGCTGCGTCATGAACCACATGCCGTCCGACAGGTACGGAAAGTTGACCGCGCCGTCGTTGTAAAACTTCATGTAATTCGGGTCGTCCCAGGTCTTGCCCATGCCGTTTTGGTAGCGGCCCAAAATACGCTGGTTGATGACGTCGACGCTGGTGTTGACATACGATTTTTCGGCGATGGTTTCGGCCATCTTGTTTTTGTTGCTCAAGCTGGCGTCTATCCATTTGCCAGCTTCCAAAATAGCCGCCATCACGGCGCGCGTGGTGTTGGGGTATTTCTTGGTGAACTCGTCGGTGGTGCCCAGCACTTTTTCAGGATGGTCTTTCCAGATGTATTGTGTGGTGGTCGCAGTGACGCCGACACCGTCCATGATGGCGCGGTGGCCCCAAGGCTCGCCAACGCAAAACCCGTCCATGCTGCCGACGCGCATGTTGGCGACCATTTGGGGTGGCGGCACGGTGATGACTTTCGCGTCCTTCATCGGGTTCATGCCGTTGGCGGCCAGCCAGTAGTACAGCCACATGGCGTGGGTGCCGGTCGGGAAGGTTTGCGCAAAGGTGTATTCGCGTTTGTCACTGGCCATCAGCTTGGCCATGCCGGCGCCATCGATACCGCCTTTGTCTGCGAGCTTTTTCGACAGCGTGATGGCTTGGCCGTTGTTGTTCAGGCCCATCAGCACGGCCATGTCTTTTTTAGGCCCGGCCGTGCCCATGTGCACGCCATAGATCAGGCCGTACAACACGTGGGCAAAGTCGAGCTCACCGCTGACCAGTTTGTCGCGCACGCCGGCCCAGCTGGCTTCTTTGTTGGGAATGATTTTGACGCCGTATTTCTTGTCAAAACCCAGCACCGAGGCCATCACCACCGAGGCGCAGTCGGTCAACGGTATGAAGCCAATCTTCACTTCCTTTTTTTCCGGGGCGTCAGAGCCCTGAGCGTAAACCGCCGCGCGCAGGGCTGGCGTGATGCCAATGGCGCCCAGCGTGGCGGCTTGCAAAACAGAGCGACGGGACAAAGACGATTTCAGCAGTTCAGTCATGTCGATAACTCCAAAGGTGTTGAACAAGAAAAAGCAATCGCAAAAAACAAAAAAGGCGTTCGAACCGGGCAGACACAGTGCTGTGTTGCCGGGTGCGAACGCCTTTGTTCGGGGGACTCACCACTTCGCCGTTGAAGTGATGCGTCGATGCAGTTGTATTAGCAAAAGCTATGCCATCGTTTGCGCGCTTGTTTCAACCACGTTGAATGGCGTGATGGTGCGAAACGAGGGTTGGTCAGTGCGTATGGCGCACTGCTTTTGTGCGCCGCACCAATTTAGGCGGGTTCAGCCGAGCAGGTCGGCGGCGTCCAGCAGGCGTTGGGCCACCTCGCCCATGCGCAAGCCCTTGTCCATGGCCGCTTTGCGTAGTTTTTCATGGGCAAGAGGTTCACTCAAACCTTGGCGCTGCATCAGCATGGCTTTGGCCCTGACGATAGTTTTTTGGTCCTGCAACTCGCCTTTGGCGGTGGCGAGTTCGCGCCTCAAACCTTGCTCGTGTTCGAAGCGCGCCATCGCCACGTCCAAAATAGGGCGGATGCGGCTCGGCTCCAAGCCGGCCACGATGTAGGCGGAGACACCCGCCGCCACCGCGTCCTTGACGTGGCTGGTGTCGTCGTCGTTGGTGAACAGCACGATAGGCCGGCGGGCGTCGCGGGTCGCCATGACCACGTGCTCGAGTGAGTCGCGGGCGTCGCTTTCGGCGTCGACGATGATCATGTCGGGTTGCAACTGCGCCAGCCGTTCGGCCAAAAAGGTGTCGGCGGGCAGGGTGGCGATCAGGTTAAGGCCGCCTTCGAGCAAGCCAATGCGCAATTGGCGCGAGCGCTCAATCAGCGCCAAGGCGGCTGCATCGTTGGCGTCGACCACCGATAAATCCGGCGCAATGACGACCAATCGCAAAGAGGACAGCGGCTTTTGGAGCGTGAACATGCGCATTTTTTAGCAATATTCAAGCCAGCTGCAGGCACGCGCCCGTAAAATCCCGCCATGCTCGTTTTAGGAATTGAATCCAGTTGTGATGAAACCGGTGTGGCGCTGGTCGACACGTCGGGCGCTGGCGTGCCGGTGCTGCTGTCGCACGCCCTGCACAGCCAGATTGAAATGCACCAGGCGTATGGCGGCGTGGTGCCGGAACTCGCCAGCCGCGACCATATTCGCCGCGTGCTGCCGCTGATCGCCGAGGTCATGGCCCAAGCCAGTCGCAGCTTGCCGGATGTGGATGTGGTGGCTTACACGCGTGGGCCTGGGCTGGCGGGGGCTTTGCTGGTGGGGGCTGGTGTGGCCTGTTCGCTGGCTGCCAGTTTGGCCAAGCCGGTGATGGGTGTGCACCATTTAGAGGGGCATTTGCTGTCGCCTTTTTTGAGTGCAGACCCGCCGGAGTTTCCGTTTGTGGCGCTGCTGGTCTCGGGTGGCCACACGCAATTGATGCGGGTTGACCGTGTCGGCAGTTACGAGTTGCTGGGCGAAAGCATTGACGACGCGGCCGGCGAAGCCTTTGACAAGTCCGCCAAGCTGATGGGTTTGCCCTACCCGGGCGGCCCGCATTTGGCCAAATTGGCAGAGCAGGGTGATCCAGCCGCCTTCAAATTACCCCGGCCCTTGCTGCACAGCGGGGACTTAGACTTTTCTTTCTCGGGTCTGAAAACCGCCGTGCTGACACAGGCTAAAAAGTTGGGCGATGCGCTGGAGAGCCGAAAGGCCGATCTGGCCGCGTCCACGCAAGCGGCCATCGTTGAGGTGCTTCTGAAAAAATCCATGAACGCCATGACGCAGACCGGTCTCAAGCGCTTGGTGGTGGCTGGCGGCGTCGGCGCCAACGCCGAGCTGCGGCGCCAGCTCAATGCGGTTTGCCTAAAGCGCGGCATCCGCGTGCATTACCCCGAGCTGCATTTGTGCACCGACAACGGCGCCATGATTGCGCTGGCGGCCGGCATGCGCCTGCAAGCCGGGCTGGAAAACCTGCAGACGGCTTACACCTTTGACGTCAAGCCGCGCTGGCCGCTGGCCGAGATCAGCCCGAACCCTGGGCTATAATCCAAGGCTTTGCTGCTTCAGCTGAATGCTGGAATTGTCAAAGAAACACGACGCACAGCGGTCAACTCCCACAGTGGGAACACTGCTTCGTTCGCAAGTTCACATAGAAAAACGGAACATCATGATTGCAAAATCGATCAAGGCTGACATTGTTCAAGCCAACGCCCGCCAAGCTGGCGATACCGGCAGCCCAGAAGTCCAAGTCGGTCTGCTGACTGGCCGCATCAATGAATTGATGCCTCACTTCAAAACCCATGCCAAAGACCACCACGGTCGCCGTGGCCTGTTGCGCATGGTCAGCCGTCGCCGCAAGCTGCTGGACTACCTGAAGTCCAAAGACGCTGGCCGTTACGTTGCCCTGATCGCCAAACTTGGCCTGCGCAAGTAATCGCTGACAAGCTTTTAAGAGCGCCTGAGTTAGTTCACTAGCTCAGGCGTTTTTTACTTCGGAGCAAGGAAAAACGAGCACGCGCTGTGTCATTCCACAAGAAAAGTCCTGCAAAACAAGCTGCATCGGGCTGGTTTTTCAGGCGTTTTGTGGAATGGCATCGTGTTCAGTCAGCCCCGCTCCGGGCCCTAGGTTGCAGCCTCATGCAACTGTTTCAAACGGAGCAAAACGATGAGCATTTTCAATAAAGTCAGCAAAACTTTCCAATGGGGCCAGCACAAGGTCACGATGGAAACCGGCGAAATGGCCCGCCAGGCCAGCGGCGCTGTGTTGGTCGACATGGACGGTACGGTGGTGCTGGCCACCGTGGTCGCCAAGACCGTGGCCAAGCCTGGTCAAGATTTCTTCCCGTTGACCGTCGATTACCTTGAGAAAACCTACGCCGCTGGCCGCATCCCCGGCAGTTTCTTCAAGCGTGAAGGCCGTCCTAGCGAATTCGAAACCCTGACTTCGCGCCTGATCGATCGTCCGATCCGTCCACTGTTCCCTGAAGGCTTCTTCAATGAAGTCCAGGTCGTGATTCACGTGTTGTCCTTGAACCCTGAAGTCGAAGGCGACATTCCTGCGCTGATCGCTTCGAGCGCTGCGCTGTCGATTTCCGGCATTCCTTTTAACGGCCCGATCGGTGCTGCTCGCGTGGCTTACATCGACGGCCAGTACGTGCTGAACCCAGGTAAGACCCAGCTCAAAGATTCGACGATGGACTTGGTTGTGGCGGGTACCGAAGCCGCTGTGCTGATGGTCGAGTCAGAAGCCCAGCAACTGTCTGAGGAACTCATGCTTGGCGCGATTGTGTTTGGCCATGAGCAAGGCAACATCGCCATCAACGCCATTCACGAACTCGTGCGTGACGCTGGAAAACCCGTCTGGGCTTGGGAAGCGCCTGCCAAAGACCTGCCTTTGGTCGCCAAGGTCAATGAGTTGGCTGCAGCCAAGCTTGAAGCGGCTTACCAAATTCGCACCAAGCAAGCGCGCACGCAAGCTTGCCGCGTGGTGACGTCTGACGTCATGGCGGCGCTCAAGGCTGACGGCGTTGCGTTTGACAGCGTCACGGTTGAGGGCATGTTGTTCGATATCGAAGCGAAGATCGTTCGCAGCCAGATTTTGGCCGGCGAGCCGCGTATTGACGGCCGCGACACACGCACCGTTCGCGCCATTGAAATCCGCAACAGCGTGCTGCCGCGGACCCACGGTTCTGCCTTGTTCACCCGCGGCGAAACCCAGGCACTGGTGGTCACCACCTTGGGCACCGAGCGTGATGCACAGCGCATTGACGCATTGAGTGGTGACTACGAAGACCGCTTTATGCTGCACTACAACATGCCTCCGTTTGCCACTGGCGAAACCGGTCGTGTGGGTTCGCCAAAGCGTCGTGAAATCGGTCACGGCCGTCTGGCCAAGCGCGCACTGATCGCTGTGCTGCCGAGCAAAGAAGAATTCCCGTACACCATGCGTGTGGTGTCTGAAATCACTGAATCCAACGGCTCGTCGTCGATGGCTTCGGTCTGCGGCGGCTGCTTGTCGCTGATGGACGCTGGCGTGCCGATGAAAGCCCACGTGGCCGGTATCGCCATGGGTTTGATCAAAGAAGACAACCGCTTCGCCGTCTTGACCGACATCTTGGGTGATGAAGATCATCTGGGTGACATGGACTTCAAAGTGGCCGGTACCACTGCTGGTATCACCGCGCTGCAAATGGACATCAAAATCCAGGGCATCACCAAAGAAATCATGCAGGTTGCACTGGCTCAGGCCAAAGAAGCCCGCATGCACATTCTGGGCAAAATGCAAGAAGCCATGGGCGAAGCCAAAACCGAAGTGTCTGACTTCGCGCCACGTCTGTACGTTATGAAGATCAATCCGGAAAAAATCCGTGATGTGATCGGCAAGGGTGGCGCTGTGATTCGCGCGTTGACCGAAGAAACCGGCACGCAGATCAACATCGCTGAAGACGGCACCATTACCATCGCCTCGAACGACAGCGCCAAGGCTGACGAGGCCAAGCGCCGCATCGCCGAAATCACCGCTGAAGTCGAAATCGGCAAGATCTATGAAGGCCCGATCACCAAGATTCTGGACTTCGGCGCACTGATCAACCTGCTGCCAGGCAAAGATGGTTTGCTGCACATCAGCCAGATCGCTCACGAGCGTGTGGAGCGTGTCTCTGACTATCTCAAAGAAGGTCAGATCGTGCGCGTCAAGGTCATGGAAACCGACGAAAAAGGGCGTGTCAAGTTGTCCATGAAAGCGCTGATCGAGCGTCCAGGCCAACAGAGCGACCAGGGCTAAATCCTGAGATTGAACGGCTTGCTGCCAAGGCTTTAAAAGGACTTGGCAGCCCACAAAAATCAACTGGAGTCAGTCATGAAAGCTGTTGAAATCACGGTCTACGGTGCGCCTGAAGTGCTGCAGATGGGCCATCGACCGGACCCCGTCGCGGCGGTTGGCGAGGTGCTGATTCGCGTCAAAGCCAGTGGCATCAATCGCCCTGATGTTTTGCAGCGCACCGGCAATTACCCGGTGCCGCCTGGAGCCTCCGATATTCCCGGCCTGGAAGTGGCGGGCGAGATTGTGGCGGGTGACGCAGCAGCGATGTCGGCTGCCGGCTTCAAGTTGGGCGACCGCGTCTGTGCCTTGGTGGCGGGCGGTGGTTATGCCGAGTTGTGCACGGCGCCGGTGGGCCAGTGCCTGCCCGTGCCAGCCGGCTTGAGCGACATCGAAGCGGCGACCTTGCCTGAGACGTTTTTCACGGTTTGGAGCAATGTGTTTGACCGGGCCCGCTTGCAGGCCGGTGAAACCTTGTTGATTCAGGGTGGCACCAGCGGCATTGGCGTGACGGCGATTCAGATGGCCAAGGCGCTGGGTGCGACGGTCATTGCAACGGCTGGTAGCGACGAGAAATGCGCGGCCTGCATCGCTTTGGGTGCCGACCATGCGATCAACTACAAAACCGCTGATTTCTCGGTCGAGGCTCGCAAGCTGACAGATGGCAAGGGCGTCAATGTGATACTCGACATGGTCGCCGGCAGTTATGTCGCGCGTGAAGTCGAGTGTCTGGCTGAAGACGGCCGGCTGGTGATCATTGCTGTGCAGGGCGGCGTCAAAGCCGAGTTCAATGCCGGCATGGTCTTGCGCAAGCGTTTGCTGATCACGGGTTCAACCTTGCGTCCTCGGCCGTTGGCTTTCAAAACAGCGATTGCCGAAGCACTGCGCGCCAAGGTCTGGCCACTGATTGAAAGCGCGAAGATCAAGCCGGTCATTTACAAAGTGTTTGCGGCTGAAGATGCGGCCAAAGCGCACACGCTGATGGAGTCGAATCAGCACGTGGGCAAAATTGTTTTAACCTGGTAAGCAGCGAGTTTGGCAATGACAAAACTGATTGCAGGCAATTGGAAAATGAATGGTAGCTTGGCTGCCAATGAAGCGCTCTTGAGCGCCTTGGCTGGCGGCTTGCCGACAGCCTTGTCGTCCGCGCCGTGTGACGTGGCGGTCTGCATTCCGGCGCCTTATTTCGCGCAGTTTCAGGCCTTGGTGGCAACGACGCCGGCCTTGGCTGTGGTGGCGTTGGGCGCGCAAGATGTGTCAAGCCAGTCTGCGGGTGCTTTCACGGGGGAAGTCAGTGCGGCCATGCTGAAGGACTTCGCTTGCCGATACGCCATCGTCGGCCATTCCGAGCGACGTCAGTACCACGGCGAGACCGATGCCTTGGTGGCAGCCAAAGCGCAGCAAGCCTTGGCCGTTGGCATCACACCGATTGTCTGTGTCGGTGAGACCTTGGCTGAGCGTGAAGCCGGTCAAACCACCGAGGTGGTGAAACGTCAATTGGCGGCCGTGATTCACATCAACGGTCATTGCATCAGCGAAATTGTGCTGGCCTATGAGCCGGTGTGGGCAATTGGCACGGGCAAGACCGCCAGCCCTGAAGAAGCCCAAACGGTGCACGCGGTGTTGCGCGCGCAATTGGCCGCAGCGACTGAGCACGCCAATCGCGTCAAGATCATTTATGGCGGCAGCATGAACGCAGCGAATGCCGCCAGCTTGTTGTCGCAGCCGGATATTGATGGCGGCCTGATTGGTGGCGCAGCGCTCAAGGCGGCTGACTTTTTGAGCATTGTTTCTGCCGCGGCTTGAGTTTGCGGCTTGGTTGATTTTTTAAGTTTTTTGGAATTGAGGAGTTTTTATGAACGTTCTATTGACCATTGTTCTGGCTGTGCAGATGTTGACGGCCCTCATCATGATCGGCTTGATTTTGGTTCAGCACGGAAAAGGCGCTGACATGGGTGCGGCTTTCGGCAGCGGCGGTTCGGGCAGTTTGTTTGGTGCCAGCGGCAGTGCCAACTTCATGTCGCGCAGCACGGCTGTTCTAGCCGCTATTTTCTTTGTTTCCACTTTGGCCCTGGCTTATTTTGGCGGCCCGAAAGCCAGCCCATCGTCCAGCGTGCTTGAAGGCTCCGCCGTGGTGATGCCGGCCACCCCTGGTGCTGGCCAGATTCCGGGATCTTCAGTCCCGGCGGCTGCCAGCCACGATGCCAGTGTGCCTGTTGCCCCAGTGACACCCGGCGCAGGTCAAATTCCAACAAAATAAGGCCGGTGGCTGACCTCTGTCAGCGTAAATGGATGTATTTTCGGAGTAAACTCTGGGACTGTCTGGGAAGCCAAAACTTCGGTTTTCCTCATGCCACCAGACAGTGAAAAAACCGCGGTCGTGGTGAAATTGGTAGACACGCTATCTTGAGGGGGTAGTGGCGAAAGCTGTGCGAGTTCGAGTCTCGCCGACCGCACCAAATACAGGCGTTGGCAGTGTTTTCAATGACGGCAAAGCCGGACTATTGCGCCGACTGTCATGTTCTTGTAGGGTAGGTATGAAAGAATCTATCCAGATTTACCCTACGAGTCAGCAAATTAAGTGACACCCCCCAAGATGAACCTTGAGCCATACCTTCCCGTCCTGTTGTTCATTCTGGTCGGCGTTGCAGTAGGTGTCGTGCCCCAAGTTTTGGGCCGATTGTTGGGTCCGCATCGGCCCGACAGTGAAAAAAATTCTCCCTACGAGTGCGGCTTTGAAGCCTTTGAAGACGCTCGCATGAAGTTCGATGTGCGTTACTACTTGGTCGCCATCCTCTTTATTTTGTTTGACCTCGAAATTGCTTTCTTGTTTCCGTGGGCCGTGGCGCTCAAGGAGATTGGCATTGTCGGGTTCTGGGCAATGATGATTTTTCTCGCCATCTTGGTGGTCGGTTTTGTATATGAGTGGAAAAAAGGCGCGCTCGATTGGGAGTGAGCGCCTGGAGTAAGCGCCGGTAACGAGCGCCTATAAAGTTTCACTGCACAGCGGCCTGGCCAACAAGGCTGACCATGGCTTCAGTTTCAAAGGGATGGGTATGTCACTTGAAGGTGTTTTCAACGAAGGCTTCATGACCACAAGTTACGACTCTGTGGTCAATTGGGCAAAAACTGGTTCGCTCTGGCCCATGACGTTTGGTCTGGCTTGTTGCGCTGTCGAGATGATGCATGCCGGCGCCGCGCGCTACGACTTGGATCGTTTTGGCATGTTGTTCAGGCCCAGTCCACGGCAGTCCGACTTAATGATCGTCGCCGGCACGCTGTGCAACAAAATGGGCCCAGCACTGCGCAAAGTCTATGATCAAATGGCCGAGCCGCGCTGGGTGCTGTCGATGGGTTCTTGCGCCAATGGCGGCGGTTATTACCACTACAGTTACTCAGTCGTGCGCGGTTGCGACCGCATCGTGCCGGTCGATGTGTACGTGCCAGGTTGCCCGCCGACCGCCGAAGCGTTGATGTACGGCATTATTCAATTGCAGCAAAAAATTCGCCGCACCAACACCATTGCGAGGGCTTGATGGGACCACTGCATCCAGCCACTGCCGAGCAGCTCAAAGACATCGTCACAAGTGCTTTGGACGGCAAACTCAAAAGTGCCAGCATTGCTTTTGGCGAGCTCACGCTGGTTGTCAAAGCAGCCGACTACTTGGCCGTTGCGAAGATCTTGCGTGACGCTCCGGGCTGCCAGTTTGAGCAGCTGCTGGACATTTGCGGGATTGACTATTCTGACTACGGCAATGGCGTGCATGATGGCCCGCGTTTCTGTGTCGCTTCGCACTTGTTGTCGGTCAGTTTGAACCAACGTGTGCGTCTGAAAGTCTTCTGCGAAGACGATGATTTTCCGCTGGTGCCTTCGGTCAACGACCTCTGGAATTCGGCCAACTGGTTCGAGCGCGAAGCGTTTGACCTGTTCGGCATTGTCTTTGAAGGTCACAACGATTTGCGCCGTATCTTGACGGATTACGGCTTTATCGGCCATCCATTTCGCAAAGATTTCCCCACCACCGGACACGTTGAAATGCGCTATGACCCCGAGCAAAAGCGGGTTGTTTACCAGCCGGTGTCGATCGAGTTGCGTGAGATCACGCCGCGCGTCATCCGCGAAGACAACTATGCCGGCATCCGCAGTTCTGCAGCGGTCAAGGTCTAAGGTTTAAGGGTCAAGGTTAAGACATGGCTGAAATCAAAAATTACACGCTGAACTTCGGGCCGCAACATCCAGCAGCCCACGGTGTCTTGCGGCTGGTGCTAGAGCTCGACGGCGAGGTCATTCAGCGCGCCGATCCGCACATTGGCCTGCTGCACCGTGCCACAGAAAAGCTGGCTGAAAGCAAGACCTACATCCAGTCCTTGCCTTACATGGACCGCCTCGATTACGTCTCCATGATGTCGAACGAGCAAGCCTACTGCTTGGCGATCGAAAAAATGATGGGCGTTGACGTGCCGATGCGGGCGCAATACATCCGCGTCATGTACGCCGAGATCACGCGTTTGCTGAACCACTTGATGTGGTTGGGTGCCCACGGTTTTGACTGCGGCGCGATGAACGTTTTGATTTATTGCTTTCGTGAGCGTGAATCCTTGTTCGACATGTACGAAGCCGTCTCTGGTGCGCGCATGCATGCGGCGTATTTTCGTCCGGGGGGCGTCTACCGTGACCTGCCGGACAAAATGCCGCAGTACAAAGTCAGCAAGGTCAAAAATGCCAAGGCGATTGAAAAACTGAACGAAAATCGCCAGGGATCGCTGCTCGATTTCATTGAGGATTTCACCCAAAAATTCCCGGGTTACGTTGACGAATACGAAACCCTGTTGACCGACAACCGCATTTGGAAGCAGCGCACAGTTGGCGTTGGCGTGGTGTCGCCAGAACGTGCGCTGAACCTGGGCTTCACCGGTCCGATGTTGCGCGGTTCCGGCTTTGCCTGGGACCTGCGCAAGACGCAACCCTACGACGCTTACAGCCAGATGGATTTTGATGTGCCGGTTGGTAAAACCGGTGATTGCTATGACCGTTACTTGGTTCGCGTTCAAGAAATGCGCCAGTCGAACCGCATCATCCAGCAGTGCATTGACTGGCTGCGCGTGAACCCCGGTCCGGTCATCACCAGCAACCACAAAGTGGCCGCCCCCGACCGTGAATCCATGAAAACCAACATGGAAGAGTTGATTCACCACTTCAAACTTTTCACCGAGGGCTTTCATGTGCCTGAGGGCGAAGCCTATGCGGCGGTGGAGCACCCGAAAGGCGAGTTCGGCATTTACATCGTCAGTGACGGTGCCAATAAACCGTACCGTCTGAAAATCCGCCCGCCGGGCTTTTCACACTTGGCCGCGATGGACGAAATGTCGCGCGGCCACATGATCGCCGACGCGGTGGCCGTGATTGGCACGATGGACATTGTGTTTGGTGAGATTGACCGATGAGCACGACTTCAATGACTTCAAACAGCACAGCCTTGATTTCAGATGCGACCCGCGTGCTGTTTGACCGCGAAGTCGCCAAATACCCAGCTGACCAGCGTCAGTCGGCTGTGATGGCCTGCTTGACCATTGTTCAGCAAGAGCTGGGTTATGTCAGTGCCGAGAGTGAAAAACTCGTCGCTGACTACCTTGGCATGGCGCCGATTGCGGTGCATGAAGTCACAACTTTCTACAACATGTACAACCAGCATCCGGTGGGCAAGTACAAGCTGAACGTCTGCACCAATTTGCCATGTCAGTTGCGCGCCGGCGACAAGGCGCTGGTGTACCTCGAGAAAAAACTCGGCGTCACCTTGGGCGGTACCACGGCGGATGGCCTGTTCACGCTGCAACAATCCGAGTGCTTGGGCGCTTGCGGCGACGCACCGGTGTTGCTGGTCAACGACGTCAACATGTGCAGCTTCATGAGCAACGACAAGTTGGATCAATTGATCGACGGTTTGACATCCGCAGAGGCATAAATCACCATGACCAGCGCTTCCCAAGTTCTCTCTCAATTTGCTGCTACCGGCGTGCAGTCTTCGTTCCATGGTCGTCACATCAGTCCGCAAATCATGGCGGGGCTGGACGGCAGCAATTGGCGCCTGAAAGACTACGAAGCCCGCGGCGGCTACCAAGCGCTGCGCAAAATTTTGGGCACGGATGGTGGCGAAGGCATGACGCCAGACCAAGTCATCGCTGAAGTAAAAGCCAGCAGCTTGCGCGGCCGCGGCGGCGCAGGGTTCCCGACCGGTCTGAAGTGGAGTTTCATGCCGCGACAGTTTCCGGGTCAAAAGTACCTGGTTTGCAATTCTGACGAGGGCGAGCCGGGCACTGCCAAAGACCGTGACATCATGCAGTACAACCCGCATATCGTGATCGAAGGCATGGCGATTGCGGCCTATGCCATGGGCATTTCGGTTGGCTACAACTACATCCATGGCGAAATTTTCACCACCTACCAGCGCTTTGAGGCGGCCTTGGAAGAAGCCCGTGCCGCCGGCCTGTTGGGCGACAAGATTCTGGGCAGCGCTTACAGCTTTCAGTTGCACGCGGCACATGGTTTCGGCGCATACATCTGCGGCGAAGAAACCGCCTTGCTCGAATCGCTCGAAGGCAAAAAAGGCCAGCCACGCTTTAAGCCACCGTTTCCCGCCAGCTTTGGTTTGTACGGCAAGCCGACGACGATCAACAACACCGAAACCTTCGCGGCTGTGCCGTGGATCATCCGCAACGGCGGACCGGCTTATTTGGAATGCGGCAAGCCGAACAACGGCGGCACCAAGATCTTCACCATCAGCGGTGACGTCGAGCGGCCAGGCAATTACGAAATTCCGATGGGCACGCCTTTTGCCACCTTGTTAGAACTCGCCGGCGGTATGCGCGGGGGCCGCAAGCTCAAAGCGGTGATTCCCGGTGGATCTTCGATGCCGGTGCTGCCCGCCGACATCATGATGGCCACCAACATGGACTACGACTCGATCGCCAAGGCCGGCTCGATGTTGGGTTCAGGCGCTGTCATCGTCATGGACGAAACCCGCTGCATGGTTAAAAGCCTGTTGCGTTTGTCTTACTTTTACATGCACGAAAGCTGCGGCCAGTGCACGCCTTGCCGCGAAGGCACGGGCTGGCTCTGGCGCATGGTCGATCGGATTGAACACGGCCAAGGCCGCGAGAGCGACATCGACATGCTGAACTCGGTGTCTGACAATATCCAAGGCCGCACCATTTGCGCGCTGGGCGACGCCGCAGCGATGCCAGTGCGCGCCATGATCAAGCATTTCCGTGCTGAGTTTGAGCACCACATCACCCACAAAACCTGCCTGGTTCCGGTAGATGCACTGCCTGTGCCTCACACCTAAAGCAACCCAAAAAAGCAAGAGCGAGAGCAAATCAATGGTTGAAATCCAACTTGACGGACAAACCGTGGCAGTGCCCGCGGGCAGCACGGTGATGCACGCTGCTGAAAAAGCCGGCACTTACATTCCGCATTTCTGCTATCACAAGAAGCTCAGCATTGCGGCCAACTGCCGCATGTGTTTGGTCGACGTCGAAAAAGCGCCGAAGCCGATGCCCGCTTGCGCCACGCCGGTGACGCAAGGCATGGTTGTGTTCACCAAAAACGACAAAGCCATCAAAGCCCAAAAGGGCGTGATGGAGTTTTTGTTGATCAACCACCCGCTGGACTGCCCGATCTGCGACCAAGGCGGCGAATGCCAATTGCAAGACTTGGCCGTCGGTTATGGCGGCAGCGGTTCGCGCTACCAAGAAGATAAACGCGTGGTCTTCCACAAGGACGTCGGGCCCCTGGTGTCGATGCAGGAAATGAGCCGTTGCATTCATTGCACGCGCTGCGTTCGTTTCGGCCAAGAAGTCGCTGGCGTGATGGAACTCGGCATGTCGCACCGCGGTGAGCATGCCGAAATCGAGACCTTTGTCGGCATGTCGGTGGACTCCGAGCTGTCGGGCAACATGATCGACATCTGCCCGGTCGGTGCGCTGACCAGCAAGCCCTTTCGTTACAGCGCCCGTACTTGGGAGCTGTCGCGTCGCAAGTCGGTCAGTCCGCACGACTCGACCGGCAGCAACTTGATTGTTCAGGTCAAAAATAACAAGGTCATGCGTGTCTTGCCGCTTGAAAACGAAGACATCAACGAATGCTGGATTGCCGACCGCGACCGTTTCTCGTACGAAGCGCTGAACAGCAGCGAACGCCTGACCAGCCCGATGATCAAGCAGGGCGGCAAGTGGGCCACTGTTGATTGGCAGACCGCGCTGGAGTACGTCGCCAACGGCCTGAAACTCATCAAAGCCGACCACGGCGCAGCGAGCATCGGCACGCTGGCCAGCCCGCACAGCACCGTCGAAGAGCTGTACCTCGCCGGCGCCTTGATGCGCGGTCTGGGCAGCGAGAACATTGACCACCGCTTGCGCAACGCCGACTTCACGCCGACTGATTCCGTGCGCTGGTTAGGCACCTCGATTGCCTCGCTCAGCAACTTGCAACGCGTCTTGGTCGTCGGCTCCAACCTGCGCAAAGACCATCCGCTGTTTGCCCAACGCATTCGCCAAGCCGCGCGCAAGGGTTGCGCGGTCAACGCCATTGTCTCAACCCATGAGTTGTCAGCGGCTGACGCTTGGGCCTTGCCGCTGGCGGGCCGCTTGATGGCTGAGCCGGCGGATTGGTTCAAACAACTGGCTGAACTCGCTGCTGCGATTGCCGCAGAAACCGGCGCTGCGTTGCCGGTCGGCTTGCAGACGCCTGCCGCCAGCGCTGCGGCCAAGGCCAAGGCCATGGCTGTGTCGCTGCTGGGCGGCGAGCGCAAAGCTATTCTGCTCGGCAATGCCGCCGCCCACCACGCCCAAGCCAGCCACCTGCTGGCGCTGAGCAACTGGATTGCCATACAAACCGGTGCCACATTGGGCTACTTGACGGAGGCGGCCAACACCGTGGGCGCACAGTTGGCTGGCGCGCAGCCCGTCGCCGCAGGTTTGCATGCTGGCCAAATGCTGGGCGGCCAACTCAAAGCGGTCATCTTGCTGAACAACGAGCCTGAGTTTGACTCGGCCGCTGGCGCGCAAGCAGCGGCAGGTTTAGAACATGCGCAGATGGTCGTGACGCTGAGCCCGTTCAAGGCGAACATGGCTTTTTGCGACGTGCTGTTGCCGATCGCTCCTTTCACTGAAACGCCGGGCACTTTTGTCAACGCTCAAGGCCGGATTCAATCTTTCCATGCGGTCGTCAAGCCATTGGGCGACACCCGCCCCGCGTGGAAAGTCTTGCGCGTGCTGGGCAATATGCTCGGCTTGCCGGGCTTTGATTTCGACTCCTCGGCGGACGTCTTGGCGCAGGTTTTTGGCCCCGCCACTGAAGGCTTGGCACAAGTGCCAGCCGACCAGCTTGGCAACACCACGCAAGCATTGGCAATGGCGACTTCGGCCCCGGTGGGCCGTCCGGTGGTGGCGGCTATTTACCAACTCGACGGCTTGGTTCGACGGGCCACAGCGCTGCAACTGACCGCCGATGCCCGACAGCTGACCGCTGTTTCAGAGCAAGAGGTCACCGCATGATCGAGAGTATTTTTCTGACCGGCCAAGGCCTCATGGGCGGCCTGTGGCCGAGCATCATCTGGCCGGTGGTCTGGACGCTGATCAAAATCATCGCTGTCTTGTTGCCGCTGCTGGGTTGCGTGGCTTACCTGACGCTGTGGGAGCGCAAAGCCATTGGTTTCACGCAGATTCGCTTGGGCCCGAACCGGGTTGGCCCCTTTGGTTTGCTGCAGCCGATTGCCGACGCCCTCAAGCTGCTGACCAAAGAAATCATCATGCCGACAGCGGCCAGCAAGGGCTTGTTTGTGCTCGGCCCGATCATGACCATCATGCCGGCGCTGGCAGCTTGGGCGGTGATTCCGTTCGGCCCCGAAGTCGCACTGGCCAACATCAATGCGGGACTGCTGTTTCTGATGGCCATCACCTCGCTGGAGGTTTACGGCGTCATCATCGCTGGTTGGGCCTCCAATTCTAAATACGCGTTTCTCGGCGCGCTGCGGGCTTCGGCCCAAATGGTCAGCTACGAAATCGCCATGGGCTTTTGCCTGGTGGTGGTGCTGATGGTTTCTGGCAGCCTGAACATGACCGACATTGTCATGGGCCAAGCGCACGGCATGGCGGCCAGCCGTGGTTTGAACTTCTTGTCGTGGAACTGGTTGCCGTTGTTGCCGATCTTCGTGGTCTATTTCATCGCCGGTTTGGCAGAAACCAACCGCCACCCGTTTGACGTTGTTGAAGGTGAATCTGAAATTGTGGCCGGCCACATGGTCGAGTACTCGGGCATGGCCTTTGCCATGTTCTTTTTGGCTGAATACGCCAACATGATTCTGGTCTCGGTGCTCTGCGTGATCTTGTTTCTCGGCGGATGGTTATCGCCGATTGACTCGGCACTCTTCAACTGGATTCCGGGTTGGCTCTGGCTGGGTCTGAAATCCTTTGTCGTGGTCACCATGTTCTTGTGGGTGCGCGCCACCTTCCCACGCTTTCGCTATGACCAGATCATGCGTTTGGGTTGGAAGATTTTCATCCCCGTCACGCTAGTCTGGCTGGTGGTGGTTGCGGCTTGGATGCAGACGCCTTACTCTATTTGGTGACTGTGTGCCCCCACGTTCGCTCACTTTGTGTCGCTCTCTGCCCCCCGAGGGGGCGATGCGCCTGCGGCCCGGCAAAGCCGGTTGCGCGGCCCTTGCTGGCGTGGAGATTCAGATCGTGCGTCTTTTGATTGCGAGAAATTAATATGTCAGTTGCTTCTGTCAAAGATTTTGTCTCGAGCTTCATGCTCATTGAGCTGTTCAAGGGCATGGCCCTGACCGGCAAGTACATGTTTCGCAGCAAGATCACGGTTCAGTTCCCTGAAGAAAAAACGCCGCAGAGTCCGCGTTTTCGGGGTTTGCATGCGCTGCGCCGTTATGACAACGGTGAAGAACGTTGCATTGCCTGCAAGCTCTGCGAAGCGGTCTGCCCGGCCATGGCCATCACCATCGAGTCGGATGTGCGTGAAGACGGCAGCCGCCGCACCTCGCGTTACGACATCGACCTGACCAAGTGCATTTTTTGCGGCTTCTGTGAAGAGAGCTGCCCGGTGGACTCGATTGTCGAGACCCACATCTTTGAATACCACGGCGAAAAACGCGGCGACCTGTACTTCACCAAAGACATGTTGCTGGCCGTTGGTGACCGCTACGAAGCTGAGATTGCGGCCAACAAGGCGGTTGACGCCAAGTACCGCTGAGCCTGCCGATAAGCCATCCGTTCCAACATTCGCCCCTTGCTGCCCGCACGAAAGAAGCCACACCCACATGGACGCTAACTCAGGTCTTTTTTACGCTTTTGCTGCGCTGCTTTTATTTGCCGCCTTCAAGGTCATCACCGCCCGCAACCCGGTTCACGCGGCACTTTATTTGGTGCTGGCGTTTTTTCAAGCTTCGGCGCTGTGGATTTTGCTGAAAGCTGAGTTTTTGGCGATCGCCTTGGTGCTGGTCTATGTCGGTGCGGTGATGGTCTTGTTTCTCTTTGTGGTGATGATGCTGGACATCAACCTCGACGGTGCACGCAAAGGTTTCTGGAAGCATTTCCCGCTGGCGGCTGCCGTTGGCGCTTTCATCGCGCTCGAAATGGCGGCCGTGCTGATGGGCGGTTTCCGGCTCAGCGAACCGCCCAAAGTGGCGCTGGTGATCGGCGAAGTTGGCTTGCCCTTTTCCAACACCAAAGAGCTGGGCAAGCTGCTGTATTCGCAGTACCTGTACCCGCTCGAAGTGGCTGCTGCGATTTTGCTGGTCGCCATGATCGCTGCGATTGCCTTGACATTGCGCCAACGCAAAGACTCCAAAGCCATCAACCCGGCGGACCAGGTTCGCGTCAAGAGCGCGGACCGCGTTCGGATCGTCAAAATGAAGCCAACCCTGCCAGCACCTGCGCTGGCTGCAGCGACTGTTGAGGAGACAAAAACATGATCACCTTGGGCCACTTTTTGTCACTCGGCGCGATGTTGTTCGCGCTGTCGGTGATTGGTATTTTCTTGAACCGAAAAAACCTGATTGTGCTGTTGATGGCGATTGAGCTGATGCTCTTGGCCGTCAACATGAACTTCGTGGCCTTCTCGTATTACCTGAACGACATGGCCGGCCAGATATTCGTTTTCTTCATCTTGACTGTGGCCGCGGCTGAGTCGGCGATTGGCTTGGCCATTTTGGTGCTCTTGTTCCGCAACAAGGCCAGCATCAATGTGGACGAACTCAACACGCTCAAGGGTTGAGCCTGATGCTGCACGCTTTTGTTGTCCCCTTAGCGTTTTTTTGCCGACCATTTTTTGAGTAAATAAGAACACACGATGAGTCAAACCCTTTCCGCCTCCACTTTGTTGGCCGTGCCATTGGCGCCGCTGGTCGGCTCTTTGCTGGCCGGCATTTTGGGCACCGCCTTGGGTGGCAACCTGATCGGTCGGCGCCTGACCCACTCGCTGACCATTCTGGGTGTGTTGGTGGCTTTCGTCTTGTCGGCTTTGACGCTGCAAAGCGTCGCCTTCGATGGCGCGCGTTTCAACGAGACGCTCTACACCTGGATGGTGGTCGGCGGCATGAAGATGGAGATCGGTTTTCTGGTCGACGGCTTGACCGCCATGATGATGTGCGTGGTCACTTTTGTCTCCTTGATGGTGCATATTTACACCATTGGCTACATGAAGGAAGACGCTGGCTACAACCGCTTCTTCGCCTACATCTCGCTGTTCACGTTCTCCATGTTGATGCTGGTCATGAGCAACAACATGCTGCAGCTGTTTTTCGGCTGGGAGGCTGTCGGTTTGGTGTCGTATTTGCTGATTGGTTTCTGGTTCAACAAACCGACCGCGATTTTTGCCAACATGAAAGCCTTCTTGGTCAACCGTGTGGGTGACTTCGGTTTCATCCTCGGCATCGGCCTGATAGCGGCTTACGCCGGCACCTTGAATTACACCGAGGCGTTTGCCCAGACCGACAAGTTAGCGCTGCTGACACTGCCCGGCACCGGCTGGATGTTGGTGACTGTCATCAGCATCTGCCTGTTCATTGGCGCGATGGGCAAGTCCGCGCAGTTTCCGCTGCACGTCTGGCTGCCAGACTCGATGGAAGGCCCGACCCCGATTTCGGCGCTGATTCACGCGGCGACCATGGTCACCGCGGGTATTTTCATGGTGGCCCGCATGTCACCGATCTTTGAATTGAGCGACACGGCACTCAGTTTCATCATGGTCATCGGCGCCATCACTGCGCTGTTCATGGGTTTTCTGGGCATCATTCAAAACGACATCAAACGCGTGGTGGCTTACTCGACGCTCTCGCAACTCGGTTACATGACCGTCGCCTTGGGCGCTTCAGCTTATTCAGTGGCGGTGTTCCACCTCATGACGCACGCCTTCTTCAAAGCGCTGCTGTTCCTGGCGGCCGGCTCGGTCATCATGGGCGTGCACCACAACCAAGACATCCGTTGGATGGGCGGTTTG
Source organism: Polaromonas sp. (assembly GCA_040400815.1). Taxonomy (GTDB): domain Bacteria; phylum Pseudomonadota; class Gammaproteobacteria; order Burkholderiales; family Burkholderiaceae_C; genus Polaromonas. The sequence continues at coordinate 63,345 of JBBAPN010000007.1, forward strand.
CGTAAATACATGCCGATCACTTGGATCACTTCGCTGGCAGGTTCCTTGGCTTTGATCGGCACGCCGCTGTTTGCTGGTTTCTACTCCAAAGACAGCATCATTGAAGCTGTTCACGAAAGCCATCTGGCAGGCGCTGGCTTTGCTTACTTCGCCGTGCTGGCAGGTGTTTTTGTCACCGCTTTTTATTCCTTCCGGATGTACTTTCTGGTCTTTCATGGCAAGGAGCGTTACGACCAAAACCCGGATGCCCACCATGACGGGCATGACGCGCACAACGACCATGGCCACCACGGTCACGCTGACGCCCACGCTGGCAAGCCACATGAATCGCCTTGGGTGGTGACGCTGCCGCTGGTGTTGTTGGCGATTCCGTCGGTGCTGATTGGCTTCTTTGCCATTGAGCCGATGTTGTTTGGTGACTTCTTCAAAGACGCCATTCACATCAACCTTGAAAAACACCCGGCGATGGAAGAACTCGCCGCCATGTTCCACGGGCCGCTGCAAATGGCTGTGCACGGCTTGTCATCTGCACCGTTTTGGCTGGCTTTGTCGGGTGTGGTGTTGGCCTATTACATGTACATGGTCAACCCGGCATTGCCGAAAGCCATCCAACGCGTGGTGCAGCCAATTCACACCTTGCTCGAAAACAAGTACTACCTCGACTGGTTCAATGAAAACGTGCTGGCCCGTGGCGCGCGCGGTCTGGGCATGGGCTTGTGGAAAGGTGGCGACCAGGCCCTCATCGACGGCGCTTTGGTCAACGGCTCGTGGAAGCTGATGGCCTGGGTGTCGGGACTGGTACGGCGTTTGCAGTCCGGCTTTATCTACCATTACGCTTTCGGAATGATCATCGGGATTTTTGTGCTCATGACGTACTTTGTCGTGCTGAATAAATAACAGACAAGAAAGAAGAACAAAAATGGGTTTGTTGAGCCTGGCGATTTGGACGCCAATTTTTTTCGGCATCGTGCTGTTGGCCATTGGTCATGACGAGCAAGCCCGTGCCGTGCGCTGGGTGGCCTTGCTCGGCTCGATCGTCAGCTTTCTCATCACCTTGCCGCTTTATACGCGCTTTCAGCTCGGCACATCGGCCATGCAGTTCGTTGAAAACCAGCCATGGATTGATCGTTTCAACGTCAACTACCACCTCGGTATTGACGGCATTTCGCTGTGGTTTGTGCTGCTCACCGCCTTCATCAACGTGGTGGTGGTCATCGCCAGTTGGGAGTCCATCACCCAGCGCGTGAACCAGTACATGGGCGCGTTCATGGTCCTCAGCGGCCTGATGATCGGTGTTTTTTCGGCGCTCGACGGTTTGCTGTTTTTCGTCTTTTTTGAAGCCACGCTGATCCCGATGTACCTGATCATTGGCATCTGGGGCGGCCCGAACAAGATTTACGCGGCCTTCAAATTCTTTTTGTACACCTTGCTCGGCTCTTTGTTGATGCTGGTCGCGCTGGTTTACTTGTACGTTCAGTCGGGCGGTAGCTTTGACCTCGCCACTTGGCAGCAACTGCCTTTGACGGGCCCGGTACAGACCTTGCTGTTTTTCGCCTTTCTGGCCGCTTTCGCGGTCAAGGTGCCGATGTGGCCGGTTCACACTTGGTTGCCCGACGTTCACGTCGAAGCGCCCACTGGCGGATCGGCGGTCTTGGCTGCCGTCATGTTGAAGCTGGGTGCCTACGGATTTTTGCGTTTCTCCTTGCCCATCGCACCAGACGCGGCACGCGAGTGGGCCTGGCTGATGATCACTTTGTCGCTGATTGCTGTGATGTACGTCGGCTTGGTGGCGATGGTCCAAAAAGACATGAAAAAGCTGGTGGCTTATTCATCGGTCGCGCACATGGGTTTTGTCACCCTTGGCTTCTTCATCTTCAACCCGCTGGGTGTCTCGGGTGGCATCGTGCAGATGGTCGCGCACGGCTTTGTCTCGGCCGCCATGTTTTTGGGTATTGGCGTCTTGTACGACCGCGTGCATTCGCGTGAGATCGCCAGCTACGGCGGGGTCATTAACACCATGCCGAAGTTTGCCGCTTTTGCGCTGCTGTTTGCCATGGCCAATTGTGGTTTGCCCGGCACGGCAGGTTTTGTCGGTGAGTGGATGGTCATTTTGGGGGCCATTCAGTTTGACTTTTGGGTTGGCATGGCAGCGGCTTCGGCCCTTATTTTTGGTGCGGCTTACACGCTCTGGATGTTCAAACGCGTCTACCTCGGCCCGGTTGCCAATGACGATGTGAAGAACCTCAAAGACATCAACGGCCGCGAGATTTTGATGCTGTCGCTGCTGGCGATTGCCGTGCTCTACATGGGTATTTACCCGAAACCGTTTACCGATGTGATGGACGCTTCCATGCTTGACTTGCTCAAGCATGTGGCCACCTCCAAGCTGAACTAAGCGCCGGTCCCAAGAACAACATTTCAAAAGAACTCCGATGATTGACACCTTGAGCTGGATCACCGTTTACCCCGAAATCATCTTGCTGGTCATGGCTTGCGTGATTGCGCTGCTCGACCTCGGCGTGAAGACGCCACTGCGCGGCACAACCTACATCTTGACGCTGCTGACCTTGGCCGGCGTAGCGGCGTTGCAGGGCTTGTATGCCGTGCAAGCTGAGACGGTCTATGGTTTCGGCCAGATGGTGGTCAGCGACCCGATGGGCAATTGGCTGAAATGCTTTGCCGCCATCGCGCTGATGGTCTCGCTGGTCTATGGTCGGCCTTACGCGGCGGACCGCGACATGTTGCGCGGCGGCGAATACTTCACTATCAGCCTGTTCTCTTTGCTCGGCATTTTCGTGATGATCTCGGGCCATAACTTTTTGGTCATTTACATGGGTTTAGAGCTCATGACCCTGTCGAGTTACGCCTTGGTGGCCTTGCGGCGCGACGACGCCACAGCCACCGAAGCGGCCATGAAGTACTTTGTATTGGGTGCACTGGCGTCGGGCTTTTTACTTTACGGTTTGTCGATGATTTACGGTGCCACCGGTTCGCTCAATGTGCATGAGGTGTTCCAGGCGATCGCCAGCCGTCAGGTCAAGCACCAGGTGCTGGTTTTTGGGCTGGTCTTCATCGTCGCTGGTTTGGCGTTCAAGCTCGGCGCCGTGCCGTTTCACATGTGGTTGCCGGACGTTTACCAGGGGGCGCCGACAGCCATCACGCTGCTGATTGGTGCTGCGCCGCAGTTGGCCGCTTTTGCCATCTGCATGCGTCTGTTGGTTCAAGGCATGTTGCCTTTGGCGATTGACTGGCAGCAGATGCTGGCCGTGCTGGCGGTGGGTTCTTTGCTGATCGGCAATTTTGCGGCGATTGCGCAAACCAACCTGAAGCGGATGTTGGCTTTTTCAACCATCGCGCAAATGGGTTTCCTGCTGCTGGCCATGATGGCGGGCGTCGTCAATGGCCAGCAGTTCAATGCCGAGTCCGCTTATGGCGCCGCCATGTTTTACGTCATCACCTACGTGCTGACCACGCTGGCGGCGTTTGGCATTATTTTGCTGCTGGCCCGGCAGGGCAATGAAGCCGAAGAAATTGTCGATCTGGCGGGTTTGAACCAACGCAGTCCGCTGTTCGCCGGTGTCATGGCCTTGGCGATGTTTTCGCTGGCTGGTATTCCACCGCTGGTCGGTTTTTACGCCAAGCTGGCGGTCTTGCAGTCGCTGATGGCGGCCCAACAAACCAGCTATTTGTTGCTCACGGTCTTTGCTGTACTGGCTTCTTTGATCGGCGCTTTTTACTACCTTCGCGTGATCAAGGTCATGTACTTTGACGCACCGAACCTGGCCATGCCCAGCGTGATTCTGTCGCGCACCGATGCCCGCGTGGTGCTGGCCTTGAACGGTGGACTGTTGCTGGTCTTGGGGATCGCGCCGGGCGGCTTGATGACGCTTTGCGGCAACGCCATGGCGACCTTGGTCAACACGCTGGTGTATTGACGGCCATGGGTCAAACTGTTCCGGTCTGGTTGCTTGTCTGGCTGTCATTGTTGGCGGCTAATTTGCCTTTCATCAGCACCCGTTTCATGGCGATTTACCGCTTGAAAGAGGGCAAGTCATTGGCACTTCGGCTGCTTGAGCTGGTGCTTTGGTATTTCATCGCTGGTGCGGTCGGCCTCGGGCTGGAGCAACGGGGTGGGCAGATCGCTGCACAGGGTTGGGAGTTCTACGCCATCACCGCCACGCTGTTTGTCACCTTTGCCTTTCCAGGCTTTGTCTACCGCTACTTGTTCAAATTGCGATGACTGGTTCGGCTGTCGACGCGCATCTCAGAGAAACCCGCGTCGCCAGTGAGGAGCTGTTGCGCGGTCATTTTTTGCATGCTTTTCGTGACACGGTGCGGCTGCCAGACGGCCAACAGGCGAGCCGCGAATACGTGGTTCATCCGGGTGCCGTGATGGTGATCGCTGAGCTGCCTGATGGTCAGTGGGTGCTGGAGCGCCAGTTTCGCTACCCGGTGCAGGCGGTGATGATTGAGTTTCCGGCGGGCAAGCTCGACGCCGGCGAAGCCTCGCTGGACTGCGCCCGTCGAGAACTGCTCGAAGAAACCGGCTACACGGCCAAGCAATGGGCCCGCGCTGGGGTCGTGCACCCGGTGATCTCTTACTCCACCGAATTCATCGACATCTGGTTCGCCCGTGACTTGACTGCCGGGCCACGCCAGCTAGACGCCGGTGAGTTTCTCGAGGTTTTCAGTGCCACGGCCGACGACTTGTTGCAGTGGTGCCGCGACGGCAGCGTCACTGATGCCAAGACCTTGACCGGTGCCCTTTGGTTGCAAAACGTGCGCTCAGGGGCGTGGGCTTTGGACTGGGTCACCGTTTGACTTTTCCCTCACAATCGAGCCATGAAAGTTCTTGACCTGAAGTGTGCCCACCAGCATGTGTTCGAAGGCTGGTTCGCGTCCGAAGTTGATTTTCAAAGCCAACTCGGGCGCGGCTTGGTGGCCTGTCCCCTGTGCGGCGATGTGAGCATCAGCAAGCAACTCAGCGCACCGCGGCTGAATCTGGGGGCAACGGCCAGTCCGTCGGCTGCAGGCGGGCCGGGCGTTTCAGCTTCAACAGCGCTGGCGCCGGCGCAAACCGTCGCGGTCGACATGTCGACGCAGGACCGGCAGGCCATGCAAGACATGCAGGGCGACTGGCTGAAAATGATGCGCCAAGTGGTCGCCAACACCGAGGACGTCGGCAGCCATTTTGCGGAAGTGGCGCGCCAAATGCATTACGGCGAAACCGATGAGCGCAGCATTCGGGGCCAAACCTCGCGCGAAGAAGCCGTGGCCTTGCTGGAGGAAGGGATTGCCGTGATGCCTTTGCCGATGCCCGCGTTGAGCAAAGAGACGCTGCAGTAAGGCGGACTTTCGCTCAGGCAGTGAACTGCAGTTCTGCCAGCCGCGCGTACATGCCGCCCAGTTTCACCAGCTCGGCGTGCGTCCCTTGTTCAACCAACCGACCGTGGTCAAGCACCAAAATACGGTCGGCTTGTTGCACGGTGGCCAGCCGATGGGCAATCACCAGCGTGGTCCGACCGCGCATGGCGGACTCTAGCGCGGCCTGCACCATGCGCTCGCTTTCGGCGTCGAGCGCGCTGGTGGCTTCGTCGAGCAGCAGCAGCGGTGGGTTTTTCAGCATCGCTCGGGCGATGGCGATACGCTGCCGCTGGCCACCTGACAAACGCACACCGCGTTCGCCCAAAAAGGTGTCGTAGCCTTCGGGCAAAGCCATGATGAAAGCGTCTGCAAACGCAGCCTGAGCGGCGGCTTTGACCTCCTTGTCAGAGGCATCAGGTCGGCCGTAACGAATGTTCTCTAACGCGCTGCTGGAAAAAATCACCGCGTCTTGCGGCACGATGCCAATGCGCTCGCGCAGTGCGTGCAGGTCCATCTGCGCGGTGGCCACGCCGTCCAGCGAGATCCGCCCTGACAGCGGATCGTAAAAGCGCAGCAACAACTGAAACACCGTGCTCTTGCCTGCGCCGCTGGGGCCAACAATGGCGACGGTTTCGCCCGGCGCGACGCTGAGGCTGAAATCACTGAGCGCCGCCTGGGCCGGACGCGACGGGTAATGAAACGTCACCGCCTCAAAAGACAGGCTGCTACCGGCTTGCGGTGCGGGTGCTTTGACCGGCATGGCCGGGGAAGCGATTGGTGAGCGGCTGGCCAGCAATTCCATCAAGCGCTCGGTGGCCCCGGCGGCACGCAGCAAGTCACCATAGACCTCGCCCAGCACGGCAAAAGCGCCGGCCAGAATGATCACGTAAAGGACAGTTTGGCCCAGGTCGCCAGCCGTGATGTCACCGTGTACAACCGCTTGCGTGCCTTGGTACAGGCCCCACAACAAGGCTGCTGAAGTGGCGATGATGATGAAGGCCACCAACACCGAACGGGCTGCGGTGCGCCGCACAGCCACCTGAAAAGCCGCGCCGGTAGACTGGTCAAAACGAGCCGACTCTCGGGCCTCGGCGGTGTAGCTTTGCACCACCGGTATGGCGTTGAGCACTTCGGCGGCGATGGCGCTGGAGTCGGCCACCCGGTCTTGGCTGGCGCGTGACAACTTGCGCACGCGCCGACCAAACCAAACGCTCGGCAAGATAATCAAGACCAGTGCCGCGAAAACCTGAACCATCACGTAAGGGTTGCTGTAGATCAGCATGGCCAGCGCGCCCACACCCATCACCAGATTGCGCAGCCCCATGCTCAAAGATGAGCCAACCACTGCTTGCACCAGCGTGGTGTCGGTCGTCAAACGGGACAGCACTTCACCGGTTTGCGTGCTTTCAAAAAACGCTGGACTTTGTTTCAGCACATGGGCATAGACCGCGTTACGCAGGTCTGCCGTGATCCGCTCACCCAGCCAACTCACCAAGTAAAAGCGGCCAGCTGAAAAAAGGCCCAAGGCTGTTGCCACGCCAAACAACTCGAAAAAATGCGTCCGCAAGGCCATCATTTGCTCGCCCTTGCTGGCCGGGCTCAGTCCACCGTCGATCAAGCCACGCAAAGCCAGTGGAAACATCAAGGTGGCGCCAGCCGCCAGGGTCAGAAACAGCAAAGCCAACAAAATGCGAGCGCGGTAAGGCCGCAAAAAAGGCAGCAGCCCCGACAGCGATTTAGGCGAACCCTTGGCAGACTGGGCGGTGGCAGAGCCTGCGGTAGAAGCAGAAGATGGAGCAGTGGAGGCGGGCATGCAGGGATTTTAACGATTAATTTGACGCGGCAAAAATTGTCATTGACATTAATTGCCTAAGCAACTAATATCCGCCCCATGTCCAACACGTCCTCTTCAGAAAAAAAATCGCTGACCAAGCCGGCCGGCTCGGCTGCGACGGCCTTTTACGCTGCCGACAATTACAAGCCCGGTGACAGCATTGGGCATCTGATGCGCCGCAGCTTGGCGCTGATGGCACAAAGCATTGAGCATGAACTTGAGCCCACCGGCCTGACCCATGCGCAGTGGTTGCCGCTTTACAAGCTGCACTTGGGCGTGGTCTCGACCGTTGCCGAATTGGCGCGCGAGTGCGATCACGATGCCGGCTCCATGACGCGCCTGCTGGACCGACTCGAAACCAAAGACCTGTGCCGCCGGCTGCGTTCGTCAGACGATCGGCGTGTCGTCAACCTTGAACTGACCGACGCTGGCCGTGCCGCCGCAGAAAAGATCCCAGCCATTCTCAGTGATGTTCAAAATGCTTATTTAGCGGGGTTTTCTCACGCTGAGTGGAGCGCTTTAAAAGGCTTTTTGAGCCGTATTCTTGACAACGGAAAAACACTGCAAACTGCAGCCGACCCCAAATAACCGCCCAGCCATGACCGCCCATCCTCCCGCTCTTTCACATACTTTTCCACGTTTCGCGCCCCGACTGTTGGCCCTGACTTTGCTGGCCGCTGGTTTGACCGCCTGTGCCGATTTTTCCGGCATCCAAGCACAGTCTCATCTGCAAGAAGCCCCCTCGTCTGCGCTGGCAGGTCCCGCCGACACGCTGCAAGTGAGCGCCGACTGGTGGCGTGATTTCGGTGACGAGCAGTTGAATCAACTGCAAGCGCGGGCCTTGGCCAACAGCCCCAACCTCAAATTGGCGCAGGCCCGGCTGGCGCGTTCGCAAGCTGTGCTGGAGGTGGCCAAGGGCGCGACCTTGCCGCAGCTCGGTGCCCAAGTCGACCTGACCCATCAACGCTTCACCGCCAAAGGCGCAGTGCCGCCGCCCTTGGCTGGCGCGGTCCTGGACAGCGGCACAGCGCAGTTGACCGCGAGTTGGGAGCTCGACTTTTTTGGCAAATACCGGGCTGCGCTGGACGCCGCCTTGGGCACTGCCAAGGCGGCTGAAGCCGACGCGCAGGCGGCCCACGGTTTGCTTGCATCGCAAGTGGCGCGGGTTTATTTTCAGTGGGTCCGGCTGGCGGCGCAAACCGCCGTCGCTGCGCGCACTTTGGCGCAGCGGCAGCAGGCGCTGCAACTGGTGCACGGCCGTGTCGAGGCCGGGCTCGACACGCGGCTGGAACTGCGTTTGAGTGAAGCCGGCCTGCCCGAAGCGCGGCTGCAACTCGAAACCCTGGCCGAACAAAGCGCCTTGACGCGCCATGCGTTGGCAGCCTTGCTGGGCGACAGCGACAGCCGCGCGCTGGCCGCCGCACCGACGCCCTTGGCGGCGATTCGCTTGCTTGCGCTCAGTCAAAAAATTCCAGCGGACGTGCTGGGCATGCGCCCAGACATCGTCGCTGCGCGCTGGCGTGTTGAAGCCGCCGGCAACGACGTGCGCAACGCCAAAAGCCAGTTTTACCCGAACATCAACCTGGTCGGTTTTGCCGGCTTTTCGAGCATCGGTTTGCCGGTGCTGTTCAATGGCAGCAGCCAGCAATGGGGCGTCGGACCGGCGCTGCGCTTGCCAATTTTTGACGCCGGTCGCTTGCGCGCCAATCTGCGCGGCAAGACGGCCGAGCTGGACGCTGCGGTGGAGATTTACCACGCCGCTGTGGTGGACGCCGCGCGGGATGTTGCCGACCAAGTGACGTCCTCGCAAGCCGTGCTGCGCCAGCAAACCGAACAAGCCGCCGCGCAAGCCGCAGCCGAAGCCGCGCACGCAATTGCGTTGCAGCGCTACCAGGCCGGACTGGCCAATTACCTGACGGTCTTGAGCGCTGAAACCGGCGTTCTGAACCAGCGCCGTGTCGGCGTCGACTTGGCGGTGCGCGCGCTCGAAACCCGGGTCCAGCTGATGCACGCCCTGGGTGGCGGTGAGGGCAGTCGCTTTGTTGCGGCCCGCTGAGCCCAAGCCTGCCCGCGCTTATTTTGCCGACCCCAGTGTCCCTTTTGAACCGTATTTTTTGAAAGCTTTTCCATGAACGCCACCGCAACTGCCGCCGCCGCGCAGCCCTCGACCCTGAACAGCAAAAGCGCACAACGTAAGAAAGCCCTCACCGTGCTGGCCAGCGTGGTGGTGCTCAGCGCCGTCGGCTGGGGCATTTACGACTACATCGTCGCCAGCCACTACGAAGGCACCGACAACGCCTACGTGCAAGGCCATGTGATCCAGATCACGCCGCAAATCGGCGGCACGGTGATGGCTATCTTGGCGGACGACACCGACTTTGTGAAAGCTGGTCAGCCGTTGGTGCAGCTCGACCCGGCCGATGCCCGCGTCGCCCTTGACCAGGCCGAAGCCATGCTGGCCCAAGCGGTGCGCCAAGTGCGCACGCTCTACGCCAACAACGGCGCACTCGCCGCACAGGTTCGCTTGCGCGAAGCCGAAGTGCTGCGGGCGCAGGGCGATGTTGCGCGGGCCAGCGACGACCTGAGCCGTCGCCAGTCGTTGGGTGGCAACGGCGCGGTCTCTCAAGAAGAACTCAACCACGCGCGATCGCAGCTGACCACCAGCCGCAGTGCCTTGGCTGCTGCCGAGGCTGGCGTCAACGCGGCGCGTGAGCAACTCAGCAGCAACCAGGCGCTGACCGACGGCACCCAGTTGGCGCAGCACCCGAGCGTGCAACTGGCGGCAGCCAAAGTGCGCGAAGCCCATCTGGCGACACAGCGCACCGCCTTGCTGGCGCCGGTCGACGGTTATGTCGCCAAACGCAGCGTCCAGTTGGGCCAACGCGTCGCAGCCGGCATGCCGCTGATGGCCGTGATCCCGCTCAACAACGTGTGGGTTGACGCCAATTTCAAAGAGGTCCAGTTGCGCCATATTCGCATCGGTCAGCCAGCCACCGTGGTGGCCGACTTGTATGGCAAAAAAGTCAGCTACAAAGGCGTTGTGAGTGGCATCGGAATAGGCACTGGCGCGGCTTTTTCCTTGCTGCCAGCGCAAAACGCCACCGGTAACTGGATCAAAGTGGTGCAGCGTGTGCCGGTGCGCATCGTGCTGGATGCGCAGCAACTCGCGGCCAAGCCCTTGCGCGTCGGCTTGTCGATGGACGCTGAAATTGAGGTGACCAACCAGAGTGGCAAAGTGCTGGCCGATGTGCCTGCAGCCGCGCCACTGGCCAGCGCTGTGGTCGACCACGCCAACGACGCTGCCAACGCTGAAGTTCGCCGGGTCATCGCTGCCAATGCTGGCAAGGCCACGCCGTCGCATTCTGCGGTTCACTGAACGCGGAGCGTATTGGCATGGCTCAAGCCCCCAGCGCTGACAGCGCAAACACTCCCCCTGCGCCGCCCTCAGCGGCGATCGTCCACGAACCCTTGTCGGGTTCGGCCCGAGTCTGGGGCACGTTGGCGCTGTCCGCCGCCACCTTCATGAACGTGCTGGACTCGTCGATTGCGAACGTCTCTCTGCCCGCAATTGCCGGCGACCTCGGCGTCAGCCCAAACCAAGGCACCTGGGTCATCACCAGTTTTGGCGTAGCCAACGCGATTGCTGTGCCCTTGACCGGTTGGTTGTCGCAGCGCTTTGGCCAAGTCCGGCTGTTCACCACCAGCGTGATTTTGTTTGTCATCACCTCATGGTTGTGCGGCTTGGCGCCGAACATGACCACGCTGATCATTTGTCGGATTTTGCAAGGCTTGGTGGCCGGGCCGATGATCCCGTTGTCACAGGCTTTGTTGTTGTCGAGTTATCCGCGCGCGCTGGCCGGGCTGGCGATGGCGATGTGGTCGATGACGACACTCATCGCGCCGGTGATGGGGCCGCTGCTGGGCGGCTGGATCACCGACAACGTGTCTTGGCCGTGGATTTTTTACATCAATATCCCGATCGGTTTTGCGTCGGCTTTCATCACCTGGCGCATCTTTCGCCTGCGCGAAAGCCGGATCCGAAAACTGCCTATTGACAGTATCGGCTTGGCCTTGCTGGTGATCTGGGTCGGCGCTTTACAAATCATGCTCGACAAAGGCAAAGAGCTTGACTGGTTTCATTCGCCTGAGGTGGTGGTGCTCGGTTTGGTGGCGCTGGTTGGGCTCATCGCCTTCGTCATTTGGGAGTTGACAGAAGAGCATCCGGTGGTTGATTTGACATTGTTCAAGCGGCGCAATTTTTGGGCTGGCGCACTGGCCTTGTCCGTCGGTTACGGCCTCTTTTTTGGCAACGTGGTGTTGCTGCCTTTGTGGTTGCAGCAGTTCATGGGCTACACCGCGACGCAGGCTGGCATCGTGCTCGCGCCGGTTGGGTTTCTGGCCTTGTTGCTGTCGCCGATCATCGGCAAAAATATTCAAAAATTTGATCCACGTCGCCTCGCGGTGTGCTCTTTTCTGGTCTTCGCTCTGGTGTTGTGGATGCGCTCGAACTTCAACACCCAAGCCGATGTAGGCACCATCTTGATCCCCACCGTGATTCAGGGCATTGCCATGGCTTGTTTCTTCATTCCATTGGTGACAATTACCTTGTCGGGCATTTCACCCGACAAAATTCCGGCGGCTTCGGGCCTGTCGAACTTTGTCCGCATTGTCGCGGGTTCCTTCGGCACCTCCATCGCCACCACGGTCTGGCAAGACCGTGCCGCGCTGCACCACGCGCAGCTCAGCGACGCCGTCAATCCGGTCAGCGACGCCGCGACCAGCGCACTCAGAGGTTTGGCCAGCGCCGGTTTGACGCCCGATCAAGCGCTGGGCAGCATCAACTATTTGGTTGACCAACAGGCTTATATGTTGGCTGCGGCGGATGTTTTTTACGTGTCAGCGCTGATTTTTCTGGCCTTGATTCCACTGGTCTTTTTGACCCGGCGTGAGCGCAGCCCGCATGCCGCACTTGGCAGTGCCGACGCAGCCAGCGGGGCGCATTGAAGCCAGCGCCGTGCTGTTTCAGAGCCGCAGCGCTTGTGCGTAGCCGGTCATTTCAAGGTAACCGCGGCCGACGCGTTGGCCGCGCTGATCGATCAGCTCACTGAGGCCTTCCCAGTACACCGCGCCGGTCGACGCTCGGCTGTCGAGTTCTTGCGGGTCGATCAGTGCGTTGACGCGGTAAACCGCGGTTGGCGTGGTCACTTGCCACGCCACCGGGTAGCGCGCTTGGGTCAGTGGGCTGCGCCAGAATCGCACGGCTTTGAAGCTCACCTCCCCGCGATGGAAGACCGTTAACGCACCCAAGGCCGAGCGGAAAGAGCCGCCGTCCCAGAGCGCTTTGCCCGTAGCCGTGCGCACCTGAAAAGCCGTCAACGCGCTGCCGTCGTCCAAGTTCATGCCAACCCAGTCCCAGCCTGTGGCGTCGGGGTGCAGCAACTCGTCGCTCCACTCGTGGTCTAGCCAGGCTTTGCCGCTGACCTCGAAGCTGTGCCCTTGGAGTGTGATATTTCCGCGGGTGTTCAGCTGCGGTTGGCTGTAGTAGTAGCTGGCTTGGCGCGCTTCGGGGCCTTTGCGCGACAAGCCGTTGTGGCCTTGCAGCAGCAGTGGCTGGGTGGCCTGTAATTCCAGTTGCAGGCTGAAATCCTTGGCCTGCAGGCTGGCTTGGTAGCGACTCGGCTCAACCGGGCTGCGCTGCAAAGTCCAGTTATTCAGCTTGAGTTGAGTGTCTTCGTGGCTGGCCTCAGCCACGCCAAAACCGGCGCGCGCAATGCGCTGGTCATGCCAGAGTTTGTGGCCTTGTACATCGGTCACAGCGGCATGCGCAAAGATCAGTTGTTGCGCCGCAAACTTGGACTGCATGGTTTGGGTTGCGTCCACGCGGCGGCGAAAAAAAGTCAATTGAAAACCAAACTCGCGGCCGTCGGTCGCCAGGCTGTTGGCATGGCCGGTGACGTACCACCACTCGGTGCGCAGCGCCGGGTGCGCGCCGTGGTCGCGAGGGAAGCGCAGCGTGCGGTCGGGCAAAGACCAGGTCGTCAAAGGCAGGCTGGCCGCACTGGCAGTCAGCAGGGCGCGTCGGGTCAGCATTGAAAGTGCGAAATCATCCTGAGATTCTCGCACCAAGGATTGGCCCAGCAGCCCTCCAGGTGTCAAGCCGTGGGCTTGGTCAGGCGGGGTAGGGATGTCCGCTAGGGCCTGTTTCAAAGACCACCTCGCCGCTGTCCACATGGACAACGCGGATCTGCTGTCGGGTCGGGTCGGTCAAGCTTTTGACCGCCACGGCCACCGCCAAGCTGCGGTTCTTGTAAAGTTTTTGAAAACTGAAGAGCGGCAACAAACTGCCCCGTAGCGGACTGATGCTCTCGATGCGGTATTGTGAACTGGCCATGGTGAATGCCCTGAACAAAATGTGAATGAACCAACCCTCAATTGACTGATGGATCGGCAGATAATTTAAGCCTTGCGTATGTCGCCTGCATGACAGGCCGCCTGGACCGTTTGCCTCACCAGTCTTCTTTGACCGCCAGCACCGCATCTGCGCTGGCGGCGGCGCGGCCAGCCAGCCAGGCTGTCAAGGTGCCGGCCAACACCACCGCAGCGCACAAAGCCAGCAAGCGCAACCACGGCACTTGCAGGTCCATCGTCCAGTGGAAGCTTTGCGGATTCACCACGTGCACCAGCACCACCGACACCGCCAACCCCTGCGCCAAGCCGGCAACCGAACCCATGACCGTCCAAGCCGCACCTTCACCGGCCACCACCGTCAGAATTTGCCGACGCGTTAAACCCAAGTGCGCCAGCAGGCCAAACTCTTTGCGCCTGGCCAGCACCTGGGCGCTGAAGTTGGCAGCCACGCCAAACAAACCGATCGCGATGGCGACCGCTTGCAGCCAGTAAGTGACGGCAAAACTGCGGTCAAAAATGCGCAGCGAAGTGGTACGGATTTGGCTGGCCGAGGCAAACTCAATCAGGCTGCTGGTTTCGGGCTCGGCTGACTTGGGGGTTGCGCCCGCAGCGCCCTCAGTGACGGCCCGGACAGCTTGTTGCACGGCGGCCTCGACAGCCTCCGGCGTCAGCCAAAGCGCCAGGTCGTTGACACGTTGGTCGCCGGTGAGCCGCACAAAGTCAGCTTGGCCGATGGCGATGGCACCGAACTGGCGAGCGTAATCACGCCACACGCCGGCGACAAAAAAGGGCGCTGTGGGGGCAACTTCTGCAGACACTGCCGCGCGGCTGTTTGCAAACGCTCCAAACGCTGTCGACAATGGTGCAAATGAACCGCCCAGCTTGGCCTGGTAAAGGTCCAGCATCGGCTCGCTGACATAGATGCCGATGGCGCCCGCCGGCACGGCCAAGGCGTCGCCCACCAAGGGCAGGGCACTGGCCGGGTCTTGCAGATCGCGGGCGATCAATGCCACCGTGGGTTGCGCCGGATTGAGCAAGAGTTGCGTCACGCGCAGGCTGCTGACGCGCTGGACACCCGGCACAGCGGCGACGCGCTCAACGAAGTCGGGGCTGAAATAAGCGCTGTCGCTGGCGGCGACGCTGGCCGCAGTGCGCACATACAAATCAGCCGGCAGCACGACGTCCAGCCAACTGGTGACCGATTGCCGAAAGCTCGCCACCATGACGGTCAGCGCCACCGCCAAACTCAGCGACGCCACCACGCCGCTGACCGCCACGCCGGCGCTTTCGCGCACGCGACGGGCACGTTCCACCGCCAGCAGGGGCAGCGCGCGGTGCGCCACCCACGGGCTCAGCCGTCCGTACAACAAGCCGATCAAACCCGGCAGCGCGGTGATGCCGCCGACCAGCAACAAACCGACCGAAAAATACGCCCCCAGCGCGATGCCGGCCACGGGTGGCAGCAACGCCAGCACGCCGCTGGCAGCCAACAATCCCAGGCTCTGCCAGTGGCTGCGCGGGCCGCCCAATGCGGCGCCCAACCCTTTGAGGCTTTGCGCCGGCGGCAACTTTTGGGCACTTTTGGCAGGCCACCAACCGCCCACCAACGCGGCCACCACGCCCAGCCCGCCGTAGACCAGCGCGGCCGTGCTGCTCCAGTGCAGGGTGGGGGCGATGCCCGAAAAATAACCGCCGCCCAAGTCGCCGCCCAGCACGCGCAAGGCCAGCGCCGCCAGCCCGCTGCCCAGCGCGATGCCGGCCACGCTGCCGACCGCGCCAAGCACCAGCGACTCGTACAGCACCAGGCGCAAGCGCTCAGCGCCGGTCAGTCCGAGCACACCGAGCAGCGCCAACTGCTGAGCGCGTTTCGCCACGCTCAAGGACAACACCGAAAAGACCAAAAAAGCACCCGTGAACAGCGCCACCAGCGCCAGCACCGTGAGGTTGACGCGGTAAGCCCGCGACAGCTGATCGATGCGCTGAGCGCCGTCGCCAGGTTCGCTCAGTCGCAGTTGGGCCGGCCAGTCGGGCGCGCTTTGCAGCTTGCGGATGAAGTCGCGGCGTTCAACCCCCGGACGCAGTCGGAGGTCGATGCGTGACAGCTCGCCGCCGCGCTGAAACAGCTCTTGCGCCGCACCAATGTCCATCACCGCCAGCGGCCCACCGCCAGCCGCCACTCGGCCCGCCACACGTACTTGGAGCAGGCGCACACCGCTTTGCAATTCAACGCTGTCGCCCGCAAGACGTTCATGGGCGGCAGCATTCAAAAAAATCATGCCGGGTGAAAACACAGCGAAGCGGTCCGCGTCTTTGGCCGGCAAGGGCATCAGTTCTGGGGCCACGGTGGCCAGCCGCAAGGCATCGACGCCGAGCACCCGCAGCGCCAGCCGTTCACCGCTGGCGTTCTGGGCGTAGGTGCTCAGTTCCAGCACGGGACTGGCCACGCTGACGTCTGGGTGCTGGGCGACGCGGGCGAACACGGCTTCGTCAAACGTGCCTTGGGCCGCACGCAGCTCCAGGTCGGGCTGGCCGTTGACCGAACGCACCGCTTGCGAAAACTCACTCAAGGCCGACGCATTGATGAGGTGCACCGAAAACGCCAGCGCCACGCCCAGCATCACCGCGACCACGGCAGCGGCATTGCGCCAGGGGTGGTGCTTGAGTTCTTGCCAAGAGAAGGTGCTGAGCAGCCGCAGCACGGCGGATGCTTTAGACCAGGCCATCGGCGCGCAACTTGAGCACCCGGTCGGCCCTTGCTGCCGCCGCTTCGGAGTGCGTGACCAGCACCAGCGCGCTGCCTTGTTGTTGGGTCTGGGCGATCAGCGCGTCCATCACCTTGGCCGCGGTGCTCGGGTCGAGGTTGCCGGTTGGTTCATCGGCCAGCAGCAGGCTGGGGCGGTGCACCAGCGCACGTGCAATCGCCACGCGTTGCAGCTGGCCGCCTGAGAGCTGCTGCGGCAGTCGGCTGCCCAAACCGTCCAAGCCCACCGCCGTCAACATGGCGGTGACGCGCTCGTCATTGGGCTGACCCAACAGCAACAGCGGCAGGCCAACGTTTTGCGCCACATCCAAATGCGGCAGCACGTGAAAGGCTTGGAACACAAAGCCCACATGTTGGCGCCGCAACAACGCGCGTTGATCGTCGTTCATGTTGTTCAACGAGTGGCCCTGCAACACCACCGATCCTTGGTCCCAGGTGTCGAGTCCGGCCATGCAATTGAGCAAGGTTGATTTGCCCACGCCGGACTCGCCGATGATGGCGACGAACTCGCCCGGCGCGACCTGCAGCGAGACGTTGCTGAACACCGGCGTGCCGCTGTAGTGTTTGGCTAGGTTGGTAAGGTGCAGGCTCATGGGTTGCGGTCTTGCGTGTTGGAGGCCGCGTTCACATGGTCGGCAACAAGTGCCAGCACCTGCGCCAAAGCATCCGGTGCGTCGCAGGCCACCACGCGGCGTTGCGGCATGCTGCGCAGCCAGGTCAGTTGGCGTTTGGCGAGTTGGCGCGTGGCGGCAATGCCTTGTTCGCGGAAGTCTTGTAACGCCAATTCATGCGGAGGGTCCAAGCTGTCTAGCAACGTCCACGCTTGGCGGTAACCGACACAGCGCATGGAGGGTAAGTCCGGGTGCAAATCACCTCGGGCGCGCAGGGCACGGACTTCGTCCAGAAAGCTGGCGGCCAGCATGGCGTCAAAGCGTTCGGCAATCCGGCCGTGCAACCAAGCGCGGTCATTCGGTTCAAGGGAAATCAGCAGGCCAGACGGTTCGGGCGTATTTGAAGGCTCAGTTGGAGGGCTGCCATTGGCTGCCGATGTCGCCGCAATCCGCCGCTGAAAAAACGACAGCGGCTGGCCCGACACTCGAAACACCTCAAGCGCCCGCGAGATGCGTTGCGAGTCTTGTGGTTGCAGCCGGGCCGCGGTGAGCGGATCGACCAGCGTCAGTTCAGCGTGCAACGCCGGCCAGCCGCGTGCTGCGGCTTCTGCTGCGATGGTTGCGCGCACCGCCGGGTCGGCTTTGGGCATCTCGTCCAGCCCGTCAAACAGCGCTTTGAAATACAACATGGTGCCGCCGACCAGCAGCGGCAGCTTGCCGCGCACGCGGATTTCTTGCATCAATCGCTGCGCGTCCGTTACAAACTCGGCCGCGCTGTAAGCCTGCAAGGGGTCACGAATATTGATCAGGTGGTGCGGCACGGCGGCCAGTTCGTCAGCGTTGGGTTTGGCGGTGCCGATGTCCATGCTGCGGTAGACCAAAGCCGAATCGACGCTGATGATCTCAACCGGGTACAGCTCGGCGATGGCCAGCGCCGCCGCTGTTTTGCCAGCCGCGGTTGGGCCGGCCAGCCCCAGGTAATCGAGGAGCGTCTGCTGCTGGCTGGTGCGGCTGTCTTTGGGAGGGGGCGGTCGGAAGAGCATTCAAACGAGCGTAGCAGGATTTCCCCCTTGCCATGGCCGTGTGGGGGCTCAGTCCTTGCGCAGCGCCATCGACATCACTGCGCCATCGCCGTTAATCATGTCAGCGGTGAAGCGCACTGTGTCGCCAGCTTTGACTTTGTCGAGCCGGGCTTGAACTTGAACTTGAACTTACAGCGGGCGGTGGTAGCTTTGGTAGACCCGCGTGTTGCCGTCCTTGGCGATGAGCAGCACGTCAAAAGGGTCGCGGCGTTGGCCGTAAGCAGCGCCGTCCATACCGGGTGAACCGACCGGCATGCCGGCCACGCTCAAGCCCACGGCCTGTGGCCGTTCTTTCAGCAGGCGACGAATCTCACGGGCCGGCACATGGCCTTCAATGGCGTAGCCCGCCACCAGCGCGGTGTGGCAAGCGCCGAGTTTGGCCGGCACGCCCAAGCGCGTCCGGGCGGCGCTGTTGCCGGTGTCGTTGACGCGCACTGCAAAGCCGTTGGCCTCTAAGTGCGTCACCCAGTCAGCGCAGCAGCCGCAGTCGGGGTCTTTCCAGACTTCAAGCGGTGTTTTTGCGGTACTGAGGGTCTGTCCAAAAGCCGGCGCTGCGAAGGCTGTGCCGGCCAGGGCTTTCAAAAGTTGTCGTCTTTGCATGGGGTTTTATATGGATGCCTCCCGGGTAGCAAGAGAAATTCGTGTTGTGTTGCGAAGAAGTCGGCTGCTTTCTTATATCCGGCCTTGATTGCGTGGTCTGTCTGGTTTCCCAGACTCGCCCGCTGGCCCCGATGCATATCCGCTGACAAGCGCCTCATCTCCGGTAACGGACTGTTTATGTCCGACACCCCATGCAGGTTTAGCTCGCCCCGGTCTGACCTGTTTCACATCACTTGACTTATTTACTGCCTCACTACCCTACAAAGACTTCACATATCCTTTTCTAGTTGGTTGATAAATTGGCTTTTTTTGTCACGCCGCAAGCGGCCTGACGCTCTGAAAGCCCCGTTGGTAATCCTGCTCTTTCGCCGTCACCGCCCAGATCGCTCTGGCCATCTTGGCCGCCTGCGCCACGATCACCACGTTGGCCGGCCGGCGTGCCTTGATTTGTTCCAGCCACGGGCCGGGCTCTTTGGCGTGCGCCAGCACGCTTCTCGCGCCGTGAATCAGCAAAGTTCTGACGTACGTGTCGCCGCGCTTGGAGATGCCGCCCAGCCGGACTTTGCCGCCCGTGCCCGTTTGCTTGGGCACCAGCCCCAGCCAGGCACAGAACTCTCGGCCTGATTTGAAGGCGCTGGCTTCCCCCATGGTGGCGATCGCTGCGGTGGCCGTGAGCAAGCCCACACCCGGAATCTGGGCGATGCGCTGCATGTGTGGGTCGGCCTTGAGTTGCAG
>JBBAPN010000008.1:0-1242 GCA_040400815.1 Polaromonas sp.
TCAAGGCTGATGACTTGCTGCGCACGGTGACCGAGCAGGGCCGCCATGTGGCCCGAACCGGTGCCGATTTCCAGCACCTTTTCGTGCTTTTGCAGGTTCAGGTCTTGCAGCAGCCGGGCTTCGATTTTGGGTGCCAACATGCATTGGCTGGCGTGGGCTTGGGGTGGCAGCGGGATTTCCATGTCGACAAAAGCCAAGGACTTGTGCGCCAATGGCACAAAGTCTTCTCGCTTGACCACGGCGAGTAAGGACAGGACTTGGTTGTCCAGCACTTCCCAGGGGCGGATTTGCTGCTCGATCATGTTGAAGCGGGCTTGTTCGTAGTTCATGGTGTCGTGCGTGGAAAAAAGAATTATTTTACCGATGGATTTCAAGGCGTTGAGGCTGGCGTGGCCGGCTCGGTATTGGCTGGGCTGCTGCACAAGCCTTGCAACATCACCGCCACTTGGTGGGCGATGTAAGCGTCCGGGTCCAGCGTGACGTTGAGGGGCAGGCAGGACGCCGTGTGTTTGGACAGTATCAGGAACATCATGGCGGCAACCACACCGTAGACCGCAAAGTCCAGGTCGACAGCACGAAACTCGCCGCGGTCAATGCCGCGCTGCAGAACTTTGCGAATCAGGGCGTGGCCAGGTTGCACCACTTCTTCTTGGTAAAACTGGAGAATGTCTGGAAAGTGCTGGCCTTCGCTGATCAGCAGCTTGCTGATGCCGGAGGCTTGGGTCAAGCCCACCCGATGCCACCAAGCGCTCATGCAGTGGTGCAGCATGTCGGCGGCCGAGCCTTCGAAGGTCAACAATTCGGCATTCCATTCTTCAAAACGCCCCGAAATATTTTCCCGAACCACCGCTTTGAAAAGTTCTTCTTTGCTGGTGAAGTACAAAAAAACCGTGCCTTTGGAAACGCCAGAACGGGCGGCGACTTCTTCCATGCGGGTGGCGGCATAGCCTTTTTCAACAAACAAGTCGAGCGCTGCCACCAGCAATTCGCCGGGCCGCGCTTGTTTGCGGCGTTCACGTTTGGGCGCGAGTGTGGTCGCTGGGTCGGAAAATGATTTGGCAAGGGACATCTGACAGGCGCTCACAAAGGCATTCATGCAAAGACGCTATTACTGACTGGTTGGTTAGTAATGTAGCGACAGGGCTGGCCGGGGTCAAGGTCAGCGTGCGGCTGGATGGCTTTGCGGTCGTCGACCGGTGTTTAGCCTTGGCCAGACAGGTTGCGCAGTTGCAAGGCCAGCCA
>JBBAPN010000008.1:1342-24645 GCA_040400815.1 Polaromonas sp.
TGGGTTGGGCTTGGCCGTACTCGGGCGCTGTGGGTTGGACGCCGCCGCCCAGCACGACGATGGCCTGCACACCCGATGCGGCCAGTTGCGCTTGATGCAATGGTTCCAGCACGCTGACTTGCGGCAACACGCGCTGCGCCAGCCAGACCGCTACCGCGTTGCAGTTGAGCAGCCAAAGCGCCAGCAAACCCGATGCCAGCAGCCAGCGGCCAACACGGTGACGCAGCCAGAGCAGGCCAACCGCCGCCAGCAACAGCGGCGAAGCGGGCGGCAACAGCAAGGCTGCTGCGATGGCTTTGAATTCGCCGAGCGCTGAAATCATGCTCGGCTCATCATGGTGTGGGCTTCAATAAAAAGCCTGCAAACCGGTTTGCGCGCGGCCCAAGATCAAGGCGTGCACATCGTGCGTGCCTTCGTAGGTGTTGACGGTTTCCAAGTTGATCATGTGGCGGATTACGTGGTATTCGTCATGGATGCCGTTGCCGCCGTGCATGTCGCGCGCCATGCGGGCAATGTCCAGCGCCTTGCCGCAGGAGTTGCGTTTGATCATCGAGATCATTTCTGGCGCCGCTTGGCCTTCGTCCATCAAGCGGCCGACGCGCAAGCAGGCTTGCAGGCCGAGCGTGATTTCGGTTTGCATGTCGGCGAGTTTTTTCTGGATCAACTGGTTTTGCGCCAGTGGACGGCCGAATTGCACGCGGTCCATGGTGTATTGGCGGGCGCGGAACCAGCAGTCTTCAGCGGCGCCCAGTGCGCCCCAAGCGATGCCGTAACGGGCTTTGTTGAGGCAACCGAAAGGGCCTTTGAGGCCGCTGACGTTGGGCAGAATGTTGGCTTCAGGCACAAAGACTTCGTCCATGACGATCTCGCCGGTGACAGAGGCGCGCAAGCTCATCTTGCCTTCGATCTTCGGTGCGCTCAAACCCTTCATGCCTTTTTCCAGGATGAAGCCGCGAATGCTTTCTTGACCGCCGACTTGGCCGTCTTCATCTTCGAGTTTGGCCCAGACCACGAAGACATCGGCGATCGGGCTGTTGGTGATCCACATCTTGGCGCCCTTCATGATGAAGCCGTCCACCCCGTCACGCGTCACGGGTTTGGCCCGCGTCAGCATGCTGGCCGGGTCGGAGCCGTGGTTGGGTTCGGTCAGGCCGAAGCAGCCGACCCATTCGCCGGTGGCGAGCTTGGGCAGGAATTTTTCTTTTTGCGCTTCGCTGCCGTATTCGTTGATGGGGTGCATGACCAGCGAGCTTTGCACGCTGATGGCGCTGCGGTAGCCGCTGTCAACGCGCTCGACTTCGCGGGCGATCAGGCCGTAGGCAACGTAGCTCAAGCCGGCGCAGCCGTAGCCTTCAATTGTCGAGCCCAAAAAGCCCATGGCACCGGCTTCGGTCATGATCTCGCGGTCAAAGGTTTCGTGGCGGGCGGCCATCAACACGCGGGTTTGCAGCTTGTCCTGACAAAACTCGTGCGCGGCTTCGACGATGGCGCGCTCATCGTCTGTGAGCTGCTGGCTCAGAAAAAACGGATCTTCCCAATTGAATTTGACGGACATGGCATGTTTCCTTGAATGATGCTGCAAAGTGTAGGGCCTGCCAAAAAGGAGCTTAGCGAGGCTGAATGTTGACCCTGATTGTTCGACAATCAAGAATAGCTGTCTAATATCAATTAACAATTCAACGATATATTTTTTGTATTCATGGAATTCAGACATCTTCGCTATTTTTTGGTGCTGGCCGAGGAACTGCATTTCGGCCGGGCGGCGCGCCGGCTGGCTATTTCGCAGCCGCCGCTGTCACTGAACATTCAGCAGTTGGAAGCGTCAGTGGGCGCTCGCCTGCTGACGCGCAGCAGCAAGTCGGTGCAGCTGACGGCGGCGGGTCTGGCTTTTGTACCAGCGGCGCGGGCCTTGCTGGAACAGGCTGCCAGCGCCGCAAATCTGGCCAAAGATGTCGGTCAAGGCATGGCCGGCAGCCTGACGATTGGCTTTTCCGGGACCATGTTGTTCAGCGGTTTGCCCTTGATCTTGGCGAGTTTTCAGGCGGGTCATCCCCGTTTGCGCTTGCTGCTCAAGGAGTTGAGTTCGAGTGAGCAATTGGTCGAACTGGCGCAAGGCCGACTCGACTTGGGTTTTGTGCACACCACGCGGGTGCCGCCTGAGTTGTCGCAAATTCGGGTAGCGAGTCAGGCTTTTGTCGGTTGCTTGCCGGCCGCTCATGCGTTGGCCTGGCAGGCCACCTTGGCGCTGGCGCAGTTGCAAGGTGAGCCGTTTGCGGTGGTCTCCAAGGCGGTGTCGCCGGACTACCATGAGCGCATCTTGGCGCTGTGCGCGGCTTCTGGGTTTGATCCGGAAATTCGCTACGAACTCCGCCACTGGCTGAGCGTGGTCTCGCTGGTGGCGCAAGGCATGGGCGTGGCGCTGGTGCCGGCGGCACTGCAGCAGTCGGCGTTGGCCGGCGCGGTGTTTGTGCCGCTGCAAGAAGGCGCCATGACCTATGAGACCCATTGCCTCTGGAAAACCAGCCGCGACAGCCCGGCGCTGGCCGCCTTTGTCCATGCGGTGCGCACGAGTTTGCCGATGGCTGCATGAATGCGAGCCGAGCGTTTGGCAGAATCAAACTCCAGCCTAGAAGCGCAAGCGATTTGGCGCCATTTTTTTGCAACCCATACCCACGAAAGTTTTCATGACCCCATTGCAAACCATCACGCTGGGCGGCGGTTGTTTTTGGTGCACCGAGGCGGTCTTCGTCCAAGTGCGCGGTGTCACCGACGTCGAGTCGGGCTACAGCAACGGCCATGTGATTCAACCGACTTACGAGCAAGTCTGTTCAGGCACTACCGGGCACAACGAAGTGGTCAAGCTGACCTATGACCCGGCGCAGATCAGCCTGCGCGAAATTCTCGAAATTTTCTTCGTCATCCACGACCCGACCACGCTGAACCGGCAGGGCAATGACAGCGGAACCCAATACCGCAGCGGCATTTACAGCTCGACAGCCGAGCAGGAAAAGGTCGCCAAAGCCATGCTCAGCGAGATGGCTGAGGCCAAGTTATTCAGCCGATTGATTGTCACCGAGGTGCAACCTGTGGCCAATTACTGGCCGGCCGAGGCTTATCATCAAGACTTCTTTGAAAACAATCCCAACCAAGGTTATTGCGTCGCAGTAGCCGGCCCCAAGGTGGCCAAGTTTCGCAAGACCTTCACCGACCGCATACGACATTGACCCCATTCAACTCGGCATGAATTTCAGACTCACCGTTCGACAAATCATGGGCTGCTACCTGGCCCTGGCTTTGCTGTTGGTGCCTTTGTTTGGGTTGATGCACGGTGTTGTTCATGGTGCTTTGCACGGCCTGTCGACGGCTGCCGTCAGTGCCAAGTCGCAGGGCTCTGCGCGGGCCTCCTTGGGTGGTTTTGACGCTGCTCGTTCGGTTGGCGCGCAAGCGACTGGCAGCGCAGTGCCAGCTTGGTCCGAAAAATTGTTTGTCGGCCACGACAAAGCCGCAGACTGTCTGGTGTTTGACCAACTGTGTCACGCCGATGCGCTGCATTTCTTGCCATTGCAGGCATTGCCAACAGCCTTGCCAAGCTTTGTGCTGGTCACTTTGGCGGGCGATTTCATTGCCCGCTGGGCGGCGCTTTTTCAAGCGCGCGGTCCACCTTCTTCTCGCTGAATTTTCCAAACTTCGGGTGCCACGCCGCCATGCGCTGGCGTGCCCGTGTCTGTTTTTGACTTCACCGAGCTTTTTCATGAAATATTCTTTTCAGCGCCGCGCCGTGAGCGCGGCCTCCTTGGTATTTTTAGGCGTCTTGCCTGCTGCAGTCCTGGCGCAAAGTGGCGCGACCAGTCTGCCAGAGGTCACCGTCACCGGCAATCCTTTGGGGTCTAGCGATTTGATCGCACCGGCGACGCAACTTTCGGGCACCGAGTTGCTGCTGCGCAGCAAGACCACTTTGGGCGAAACCCTGGACGGTTTGCCCGGCGTCAGCAGCACTTACTTTGGACCGAACGCCAGTCGGCCGATCATTCGCGGGCTGGACGGTGATCGGATCCGCATTTTGAGCAACGGCGGCAGCTCGCTGGACGTCTCCAACCTGAGCTACGACCACGCAGTGACGCTGGACCCACTGAGCATCGAGCGCATTGAAGTCTTGCGTGGCCCCGGCGCACTGATGTATGGCGGCAGCGCGGTCGGCGGCGTGGTCAACGTGATCGACAACCGGATTGCCCGCGAGCCGCAGTTCGACGACAAAGGCGGCATCAGCGGCAAAACCGACCTGAACTTCGCCACCGGCAATGCAGAGCGCGGCAAGGGCGTGCTGCTAGAGGCCGGCAACACGCGTTACCAGTTGCACGTCGATGCGTTTGACCGCCAGACGGGCAATGTCAGTGTGCCGATTGCGCTGCCGTGCAGCCTCAACGGGGTGACCACCACGCAGCGCAAAATTTGCAATTCAGCCAGCAACACCAACGGTCAAGCGCTGGGCGGCTCGCTGTTCTTTGACAATGGTTATCTGGGCGCTTCGGCGACCAATTACAAAAGCACTTATGGCACGGTGGCCGAAGATGCGGTCACCATCGGTATGCAGTCGAACCGCTACGCGCTAGAGGGCGAGCTTCGCAATCTGGGTGGTTGGGTCCAAAGCGTCAAAGGTCAGTACAGCCAGACCGATTACACCCACACCGAGTATGACGGCGCGACCCCGGGCACTGTTTTCAAGAACAAGGGCAATGACCTTCGCATCGAGGCGCATCTGGCCAAGCGCGGCAACTTTGACGGCATGTTCGGCTTGCAGACGCAGTCGAATCGCTTTTCAGCGGATGGCTTGGAGGCGTTTGCGCCACACAGCAAAACCGATCAGACGGCAGCCTTTGCCTACGAAGAAATGGCCACCCGCTGGGGCAAGCTGAGCTTGGGCGGGCGGCTGGAGTCGGTGCGGGTGGAATCCTTTGGCAGTCCGGACCCAACGGTCGTCCGATTCACCCCTGGCGTCAGAGATTTCAACACCGGCAGCTATGCCTTGGGCAGCTTGTGGAATGTGGCACCAGACTGGAAACTCACCAGCAATCTGGCCTACACCGAGCGCGCGCCGAAAGACTACGAGCTGTTTGCCAACGGCCCGCATTTGGCGACCGCTACGTATGAAGAAGGCAATTCGGCCATCAAAAAGGAAAAGTCCGGCAATTTGGACGTCGGTGCCGCCTGGAAGTCGGGCGCCAACCGTTTCAGCGTCAACGGCTACATGAGCCGTTTTCAAAATTACATTGGGTTGAGCAACACCGGACGCACAGACGCAGACAGTGGCAAGCCGATCTATCAATTCCAGCAAGTACGCGCCCGTTTCGTCGGCCTCGAGAGCAGTGGCAATGTGCGCCTGCTCGAAGGTGCTTCGACGCTGGACCTGGCTTTGCGCGGCGACATGGTGCGTGCCACCAACTTAGACAGCGGCCAAGCGCTGCCGCGCATCGCACCTTGGCGCGTCGGTTCGACCTTGTTGTGGGGCAATGGCCCGTGGGGCGCGAACCTTGGCTTTGACCACTCGGGGGCACAACATCGGGTGCCGGTGACAGACCGCGCCACCAGCGCCTACACCTTGTGGAACCTGGGCGGCACCTACCGCACGCGCGCCGGTGCGGCCAGCTTGCTGTGGTTTGCGCGGCTCGACAACATCACCAACCAACTGGCTTACAGCGCGGCGTCGGTGCTGACCACAACGGCTTTTCCGAAAGCGCCGATGCCCGGACGCAGCGTGAAGCTGGGCTTGCAAGCCAGCTTTTAACGGCCCGCATCAGCCTCGCTTTTTTTCAAATTCACAGCGGTAAAATCAGAGATTCAACTAAAAGTCACAGCCGTGACTTAATTACGGGGGTTTTTCTGATGCTGTTTGCCAAGCTGCTGCCACGAGAAGGCAATTTCTTCGAACTTTTCAACCAGCATGCCGCGCGAATTGTGGAGGCTGCACACGCTTTTTCGAACATGGTGACCTATTACAACGATGTGGAAAAGCGCGAAGGCTTTAACCGGGATGTGGACAAAGCCGAACACGCGGCTGACCGCATCACGCAAGAGGTCAACCGCATGTTGCACAAGACCTTCATCACGCCGATTGGACGCGAGCAGATTCATTCTCTGATCAACACCATGGACGACGTTGCCGACCTGATTCAGGATTCTGCTGAAACCATGGCCTTGTACGATGTACGGCACATGACCGACGAAATCGTTCGATTGACGGACCTCAGCGTGAAATGCTGTGAGCGTCTGAAAGATGCGGTGGCACTGATCGACAAGCTGGGTGACTCGGCGACGGCCGAAGCTGCGCTGAAAACCTGCGAAGAAATCGACAAACTCGAGTCCGACGCTGACCGCGTCATGCGATCGGCCATGAGCAAGCTTTTTCGAGAAGAACCGGATGTTCGCGAGGTCATCAAGCTCAAGGCGATTTACGAGTTGCTGGAAACCATCACCGACAAGTGCGAAGACGTGGCCAATTTGATCGAGGGCATCGTCCTCGAAAATTCCTAAGCCGCTGGACCTTGTATGCAAACTGTCCAAACTGCCCTGTGGGTTGTGGCCTTGCTGGTGTGTCTGGCGATTATTTTTGACTTCATGAATGGCTTTCATGACGCGGCCAACTCCATCGCCACAGTCGTCTCGACTGGCGTTCTCAAGCCCGGTCAAGCGGTGTTGTTCGCCGCTTTTTTCAATTTCGTCGCCATCTTTGTCTTTCACCTGAGCGTGGCGGCGACGATCGGTAAGGGCATTGTTCAACCCGGCATCGTCGACACCCATGTGGTCTTCGGCGCTTTGTTGGGCGCCATCACCTGGAACGTGGTGACCTGGTACTACGGCATCCCGAGCAGTTCTTCGCATGCGCTGATTGGCGGCATTGTGGGTGCCGTGATGGCCAAGTCTGGCGCGAGTGCGTTGGTCTCGGGTGGCGTGATGAAAACCGTCGCGTTCATTTTTGTCTCGCCGGTGCTTGGCTTTTTGTTGGGCTCCCTCATGATGGTGGCGGTGGCTTGGATTTGCCGCCGTGCCACGCCGTCCAAGGTAGACCGCTGGTTCCGTCGTTTGCAATTGGTCTCGGCGGGTGCTTACAGCTTGGGCCATGGCGGCAATGATGCGCAAAAAACCATCGGTATCATCTGGATGCTGTTGATCGCCACCGGCTACGCCTCGGCCACAGACGCGTCGCCTCCGATTTGGAGCATTGTCAGCTGCTATGTGGCGATTGCCATGGGCACGTTGTTTGGCGGCTGGCGCATCGTTAAAACCATGGGTCAGAAGATCACCAAGCTGAAACCCGTGGGTGGCTTTTGCGCTGAGACGGGTGGTGCGATGACTTTGTTCATGGCGACGTGGCTGGGTATTCCGGTCTCAACCACCCACACCATCACCGGCGCTATCGTCGGCGTTGGCTCAACCCAGCGCGGCAGTGCCGTTCGTTGGGGTGTGGCTGGCAACATTGTTTGGGCTTGGATCTTCACGATTCCGGCCAGCGCTTTTGTGGCGGCGATCGCTTATTGGCTCAGCTTGCAACTGTTTTGATCATTGCGAAATCTTGCGGGCCTCTTCGACTTGGTATTCAAAGTAGTGCTGAAAGCTGTAGGCCATGCTGCCCATCAAGGAGATCGCACCCACCAGCAGGGCGGCGATCACTGCCAGCATGGTCAGCCAGTTGGTGAGTCCGGGCGCTGCATCAGTCGGCGTCTCTGGGTTGAAGCGGGCATTCCATTTGTCCGCTGACATCAGACCATAAAAAATAGCGGTGAGGGCGCAGCCGGCCAGCGTGAAGCCGAGCAGCGGAATCAGCAGCCAACTGAGTTGATCGTCAAGACCGTGTTGCTGCACACGTTCGATGCCGTAAAGGCCGAGCGCCGTCGGCATGGGCAGCGCCCAGCCCAAGGTGTCAGACCCGCCGTGCAGGTAAAAACGGTGCAAGCCCAGCGGGCCGCCAAGGAAAGCCAGCCAAGTGGCGGTGGTCTTATTTTTGATGCTTTTCATGGATGGCATTACACCTCAAACGCCAGCGGTGGCAAGCCGTCGCCTGCACCCAAGACCTTTTCCATCAACACCACATCCAGCCAGCGATCGAATTTCCAGCCACAAGAGCTGAGGACGCCGACCGGCTCAAAACCCACGCTGCGGTGCAGGCCGATGGAAGCGAGATTGGCGGAGTCACCGATGACGGCGATCAGTTTGCGCACGCCCGCAGCTTCGGCTCGCGCGGCGAGTTCTGTCAGCAGCGCGCGACCGAGGCCGCGGCCCTGCGCCTGGGGCAATACATAAATGGAATCTTCGGCTGAATAGCGGTACGCCGGTCTGGCCTTGAACCAGTTGCAGTAAGCAAAGCCGATGATTTCACCGGCATCTTCGGCCACAAGAAATGGCAATTGTTTGGTCAGCACATCGTCGCGTCTGGCCGTCATTTCGGCCAGCGTGGGTGGATCGGTTTCAAAGGTGCCAGTGCCGTGCAGTACCTGCTGCGCGTAAATGGCCGTGACAGCGGCAAGGTCTGAGGGACGGCTCGAACGAATCAGTGGCATTTGAATCATGTGGTGTGCCGAGAATATGGCGATGAAGCCAGCTCTCGGGCTATAATCTACGGCTTTGCAGCAATTCGCTGGCCGGGTGGCCATGTCGTGTGTCTCAAGCGCTGCAAGTACATGTTGGGGTGACGATTTTGTTGCTCCACCACCCGAAGGATAAATCATGGTCGTCATCCGACTTTCCCGCGGCGGTTCCAAGCACCGTCCTTTCTTTAACATCGTTGTGGCTGACAAACGCGTTCGCCGCGATGGTCGTTTCATCGAGCGTATTGGTTTTTACAACCCGCTGGCCCGTGGTGGTGAAGAAGCTTTGCGCATTGAGCAAGACCGTCTGACGCATTGGCTGGGCGTTGGCGCACAAGCCTCCGACACCGTCGAGCGTTTGGTCAAGCAGGGCGCCGCCAAGGCTGCCTGAACAGGCATACCGGTCAACCCATGAGACAGAGTCAGCAGCATGGCCACTGAAAGCCTTCCCGGCCTGAAGCCAGCCGTCCTGCCTGATGATGCGATTGAAGTGGGCCGTGTTCTTGACGCTTGGGGCGTTAAGGGCTGGGTCAAAGTGCTGCCGCACAGTGCCGAGCCTGAGGCCTTGTTCGCTGCCAAAGATTGGCTCTTGCAAGCACCTGAAGCCAAGTTCCGTCCCGGCTTTTCAGTTTTTTCCGGCACCGTCTCCATCACGCTGGACGAGTGCAAGGTGCATTCCAATACTGTGGTCGCCAAGATCGCCGGCATTGAGGACCGCAATCTCGCTGAAGCTTTGCGTGGTGCGCGTATTTTCTTGCCGCGCAGCAGCTTTCCCAGCGCCTCCAAAGATGAATATTACTGGGTCGATCTGATCGGCCTGGACGTCGTGAACCGCGAAGGCGTCAGCTTGGGTGCGGTGCGCGACCTGATGACCACCGGCCCGCATTCGGTGCTGTGTGTGGAATACCAAGCTGTCGCTGAAGACGGCACTGAATCCTTAGCCGAGCGCATGATTCCTTTCGTTGCGGCCTATGTCGACGGCGTGGACATCCCCGGCAAACGCATCACCGTTGACTGGCAGCCCGACTACTGAAGTCCGCCAGCCGTTGAAGCACCTGCATGCGTTTTGACGTCATCACCCTTTTTCCTGAGCTGTTCGCGCCTTTTTTGAGCACTGGCGTGACACGCCGTGCCTACGAATCAGGCCAGGTGCAAGTGCGGCTCTGGAACCCCCGAGATTTTTCTGAAGGCAGTTATCGCCGTGTCGACGACCGGCCTTTTGGCGGCGGTCCCGGCATGGTCATGATGGCCGAGCCGTTGACGCTGTGTCTGGACGCTATTCGAGCCGAACGCGCCATGACCGAAAGCGCGCTTGTTCCCGTAGTGTTGTTCTCGCCGATTGGCCAGCCGCTCAAGCACAGCGTGGTGGAAGAATGGGCGGCGTCTGAAGGCGCGGTGCTGCTCTGCGGCCGCTACGAAGGCGTAGACCAACGCTTCATTGATACGCATGTGGACTGCCAGATCAGTCTGGGTGACTTTGTGTTGTCTGGCGGTGAGATTGCGGCGATGGCCTTGATCGATGCCGTGACCCGCTTGCAGCCCAGCGTTTTGAACGACGAAGGCAGCCATCAGCTGGACAGCTTCAACCCGGCGCTCGACGGTTTGCTCGATTGCCCGGCCTACACCCGGCCTGAAAACTGGCGCGGTGTGTCGGTGCCGGCGGCGATGTTGTCGGGCCACCATGCTGAGATTGAGCGCTGGCGGCGCGAACAGCGGCTGGCCTTGACGCTGCTGCGGCGCCCGGAGTTGTTGGCTGCGGCCCGTGCCAACGGTCGTTTGACGCCGCGCGACGAGGCTTTTTTGGCGGCCAAGGCGGCAGATATTTCGTCCCAGCCGTAATTGGCTATAATAGTGGGCTTTTCGGTCCTCTGGCGGCCACTGCAACCACGTGATGACATGTTTCATCATTCCCTGGATTTGCGGTCTTTAGCGCAGCGCGTGCATGAACGAAAAATAAGTCTGATGGAATTTATGAATCTGATCGCAATCCTTGAGCAAGAAGAAATTGCTCGCCTGAACAAAACCATTCCTGTTTATGCCCCTGGTGACACCGTCATCGTGAGCGTGAACGTGGTTGAGGGCACCCGCAAGCGTCTGCAGGCGTTCGAAGGCGTTGTGATTGCCAAGCGCAATCGCGGCCTGAACTCCAGCTTCATCGTGCGCAAGATCTCCAATGGCGAAGGTGTCGAGCGGACTTTCCAGCTCTACAGCCCGCTGATTGCCAAGATCGAAGTCAAGCGCCGTGGTGATGTGCGTCGCGCCAAGCTGTACTACCTGCGTAGCCGCAGCGGCAAGTCGGCACGTATCAAGGAAAAGCTGGGCGCCCGCAAAGTGGCCGCTCCAGCGGCCGTCTAAGGTACTCGGACCGAAGTCCTTTGAAAAAGCCGCTTTCGAGCGGCTTTTTTCTTGCTCGCTTGAAAGACCCTCACCTTGAGCCTCATCATCACCCGCCCTTTGCCGATCTTTGATCCGCGAACCATCCCTGTGCTGGGTGTCGACAAACACCTGCCTGAAGTGCCCCCTGACCAGCTCACGCCAGCGGCTTTGAGGCAACGTTTTTTGCAGCCACCGGTGTGGACGCCTGAACGCAGCACGGAGAAAAATTTTGGCGATCGTGTGCCATCATTGGCCGCGGTGCTGATTCCCTTGGTCATGCGCGATGAGCTGATGCTGCTGCTGACGCAGCGCGGCTTGAACCTGTCAACACACTCGGGGCAAATTGCATTTCCGGGGGGCCGCACTGACAAATCCGACAGGGATGCGGTGCACACCGCCTTGCGGGAGGCAGATGAGGAGATCGGCTTGCCCGGCGGGCACGTGGAGGTGCTGGGAACGCTGCCGAACTATGTCACGGGCTCGGCTTTCATCATCACGCCGGTGGTCGCCTTGGTGCAGCCGGGTTTTCAGTTGCAACCGAATCCGGCTGAGGTGGCCGATGTTTTCGAGGTGCCTTTGCGTTTCCTCATGAACCCTGCAAACCACCGTCGCCACGCCATTGAGTTTGAGGGTGCACAGCGCGAGTGGTTGTCGATGCCCTACACCAGCGATGCGCCTGGTTTGCCGAAGGAGCGCTACATCTGGGGTGCGACTGCCGCCATGCTGCGAAATTTTTATCGATTTTTGCTCGCTTGAGTTGCGGGTTTGTCACGGCCTGGCCGTTATGATTTGCCATGAGCTTTTTTGCTGTCTTGTTTGCCCTGCTGCTTGAGCAGGCCCGGCCACTCGCCCGGGATAACCTGATTCACACGGGCTTGCGCGCTTGGGCCCGATGGTCTAGTCGCAACTTGGATGCGGGCCGCGCGCAACATGGCTGGCTGGCTTGGTCGTTCGCGGCGCTGGGCCCCGTCGTGCTGGCCTTTGCCATTCATTGGTTGCTTTGGAGTGTCCACGGCTTGCTGGCCTTTGCCTGGAGCGTGTTGGTGCTTTACATGACACTGGGTTTTCGCCAGTTCAGCCACCATTTCACCGCCATCCGCGACGCGCTTGAAGTGGGCGACGAAGACAGCGCCCGCGAGTTGCTGGCCGATTGGCAGCAGGTCGACGCCTCTGAGCTGCCGCGCAGTGAAATCGTGCGTCACGTGATCGAGCATTCGGTTCTCGCGGCCCATCGCCATGTGTTCGGTGTTCTCAGCTGGTTTTCGGTACTCGCCGCTTTTGGCCTAGGCCCAGCGGGTGCAGTGCTGTACCGAATGAGCGAATTCGTTTCGCGGCATTGGTCGGACAAGCAGCTTTTGGCAGACGAGGGCGCGAGCCCCGCCCTGCAGCGAGCGGCCAAAATAGCCTGGGGCGTGATTGATTTCGTGCCCGCTCGCTTGACGGCTGTCGGCTTTGCGGTGGTGGGCAGTTTCGAAGACGCTATCGACAGCTGGCGTCATTACACCCAGGGATTTTCAGCCGGCTCGATGGCCGCCTCTGAGAATCGAAACGACGGTGTGGTGCTGGCTGCCACGGCTGGCGCTGTGAATGTGCGGCTGGGCGGGGACGTCTTGAAAACGCCGGTCAAATCCTTCACCGCAGGTGAAGACAGCGACGAGCCAGCGGCAACGCAAGCGACCCCAGGTCGCGAGCCTGAGTTAGCGCATTTGCGCAGCGTGGTCGGGTTGGTCTGGCGTTGCGTCGTGCTGTGGATGGTGCTGCTGGCCCTGTTGACGCTGGCGCGCTTGTTGGGCTGAAACTGACTGTCTATCGTCCGTCGATTTCAGTCGGTTAACTTCAATAACGCGTCTCTGACAGTTCTGCAAACAAGTCGCCGTAAAGGCGGTATCGGCTGGCACTGATGCTGCTCGGCTCGTCAGTTCTTTTCAGTTCGTTGATGACCCCGCAACCCGGCTCGTGCAGGTGCGTGCAGTTGTAGAACTTGCAGCTCTGTGCATGCGCTTTGATGTCGGGCATGTAGGCGGCCAGATGCATCGGGTCGATGTGGTGCAGGCCAAATTCCTGAAAACCCGGAGAGTCAATCAGTGCCGTCGTTCTGTCCGCATCAATCCAATACAGCGTGGTGCTGGTGGTGGTGTGTTTGCCGGAGTTAAGCGCCTGTGAGATTTCGGCCGTCAGAACCTGCGCGTGCGGTATCAACAGATTGGTCAAGCTGCTTTTGCCAGCACCCGAGGGGCCCAGCACCAAGGTCTTTTTACCTTGCATCAAGGGCATCAATGACTGCACCGGCGTTTGCGTGGTGTCGTCTGCAGCTTTCGGTTTGATGGCCAGCGAGAGCATTTGGTAACCCATGGCGCGGTACGGTGCCAGCTTGGTCCAAGCGCGGCCAAAGGGCTCGGTCAAATCACTCTTGTTCAGTGCAATGATCGGGCGAATCCCAGCGGCTTCGGCGGCAATCAGGGCGCGCGTCAGCTGGTTTTCAGAGAACTCCGGCTCGGCCGCCATCAGGATCAGCACCTGATCGAGATTGGCGGCGAAGGATTTGGTGCGCATTTCATCCTGCCGGTAAAACAGGTTGTCGCGGGTATCGACTTTTTCAATCGTGCCTTCGTCCTCGGAGGGCAGCCAGCGCACGCGATCACCGACCAGCGCCTGGTTTTTTTTGCCGCGCGGGTGGCAGATGAGGCGATCGCCGTTGTCTTTTTCAACCAGCACATGCCGACCGAAGCCGGCGACTACCAAACCGGCTTCAGTGCCCGAGACGGCGGGCCGTGCAGGGCCGGCCGGTTTGCCTGAATGTTTCAAGCCAGCAAGGCGTCAACCTTGGACGCACAGAGAAAGTCACTGACAGAAATGCCATTCACGTCGTGCGTGTTGAAACGCACCGTGCACTGGCTGAAACTCACGGCCAAATCGGGATGGTGATTTTCGGCGTTGGCAATGAAAGCCACGGCATTCACGAAGCCGATGCTGTGGTGAAAGTCTTTGAAGCGAAAGCTTTTCTCCAGCGCGCCATCGATCAGGCGCCAACCCAGCGGCTGCTCGCCGTTGAGCTTGCTCAGCTGGCTGACGATTTCGGTCGCGCTGAGGGCGCGCCGAGGTGTGGCTGTTGGGCTCAAATGGCTGCTCCTGCAGGGCTGGGTTGAATCGCACGCATGCGGGCCAAGCGCTCAGACGCTGGCGGATGGGAGTAGTAAAACTTCACAAAAACGGGGTCCGGCGTGAGCGTGCTGGCATTGTCTTTGTACAGCTTGAGCAGGGCGCTGGACAGGTCGCGGCCATCGGTTTGGCGGGCTGCGTAGGCATCGGCTTCAAATTCATCTTGGCGCGACAGTTGGGCCAACAGCGGTGAGATGAAAAAGCTGAACAAGGGAACGACCAACATGAACAACAGCAGTGCCAACGCATCGTTGGGCGCGTTCATGTTGGGCAGCACACCCAGCCCGGTGTAAAACCAAATCTGTGAAGAGAGCCAACCCAGTAGCGCAAAACCAGCCAGGCTCAGCGCGAACAACATGACCATGCGTTTGATGATGTGTTTGTGCTTGAAATGCCCCAACTCATGGGCCAGTACGGCGTCGACTTCGGCTGGGCTGAGCTGCTTCAACAAGGTGTCGTAAAAGACCACGCGCTTGGCGGCACCAAAGCCGGTGAAGTAGGCGTTGGCATGGGCCGAGCGCTTGCTGCCGTCCATCACAAACAGGCCCTTGGCGGCAAAACCGCAGCGCTGCATGAGAGCGGTCACGCGGGCTTTCAAGCTCTCGTCGTCGAGCGGTTTGAACTGGTTGAAAAGCGGCGCGATCACGGTCGGGTAAAGCACCAAAATCAACAGGTTGAAACCCATCCAGACGGCCCAAGCCCACAGCCACCACAGCTTGCCAGCGCTGCCCATCAGCCAGAGAATCAGCGCGAGGATGGGCAAACCCACGACGATGCCAACCACGGTCGATTTCAACAAGTCGACCAGCCACAGCTTGAAGGTCATTTTGTTGAAGCCAAAACGCTCTTCAATCTTGAAGGTGCCGTACAGCGTGAAAGGTAAATTCAACGCAGCGCTGATGAGGCCAAAGCCTGCCACCAGCGCCAGTTGTTGCGCCAGCGGATGCCATTCGCCCAGGCCTGTGCCGGCCAACAATTGGTTCAGTGCACCCAGGCCGCCCAACAATGTCCAGCCAAGCAGCACAGCCGTGCCAAAGGACAGCTCCAGCAGGCCGAAGCGGGCTTTGGTGATGGTGTAGTCAGCGGCCTTCTGGTGGGCCGCCAATGAAATGGTCTCAGCGAAAGCGGCTGGAACGGCAGCGCGGTGGCGCGCAACGTGGCGGATCTGCCGCGAGCTGAGGTAAAACCTCACCAGCAGGCCCAGCACCAGCGCAGCTGAAAAAACAAGAGTGAACACAAGCGAATAATCAGTCATCGTCAGGAGTTTAGGGCATCAGCGAGAATCACTGCATGCTAGACACTGAACCCCCTCTGAAAAAGTCAGACCAAAACCTGGTCTGGATCGATTGCGAAATGACCGGGCTCGACCCCGAGAAAGAACGCTTGATCGAAATTGCCGTGATCGTCACGGGCCCGCAGCTGGTGCCGCGCCTTGAAGGCCCGGTGCTGGTGATCCACCAGAGCGACGAGCTGCTCGGTCAAATGGACAACTGGAACAAGGGCACGCACGGTCGCAGCGGCTTGATCGACAAGGTCAAAGCCAGCACTGTCAGCGAAGCAGATGCCGAGAAGCAAGTACTGGCCTTCTTGGCCAAATACCTGCCCAAAGGAACATCGCCTTTGTGCGGCAACACCATCAGCCAGGACCGGCGTTTTTTGGTCAAGTACATGCCCAAGCTCGAGGCATTTTTGCATTACCGCAACGTCGATGTCAGCACCTTCAAAGAGCTGGCCAAGCGCTGGCGCCCGGAGGTCTACAGCGCCTTCAAAAAGCGCCAGAGCCACACGGCGCTGGCGGACGTCCACGAGTCGATTGACGAACTCGAACATTACCGCGAGCACTTTTTGAAATAAGCCCTCGGTATTTGTGGGGTACTAGTACAAACCCTGAAAGCGTGCCATAATCAGCAGCTTGCATTTGCACAGAGTGCGCTGCATTTGTACATCTACCTCACACTTTTGGACTCTCACTTTAGAGTCACCGCTTCAGGCCATTTCAGTGCTTGATCCGTATATTCGTTTGATGGTTGATGTTTTATTAACCATGAACGAAGCCTTCTGCATCGCAGGGGTGGAGTTTCCTGTTCCTTCGCCAAAAGCGATGCGGACAGGTGATTAGTGAGAAAAAACATGACTGACTCTTTTGAGGCTCGTGGCGATTTGTCGTCCGAAATTTCTGACATCTCTTCGGATGTTGAAATCAACCTGGTGCCGGATTTTTCCGACGCTCCTGCCGGCGAGGCCTCTTCTTTGGAAGCCATCGTCGCTAAACCCAACGGTTTTGTGAAACTGGGCCTGGCCCAGGAACTTCTGCAAGCTGTGGCCGACATGGGTTTCACCCAGCCGACCCCCGTGCAGATGGCCACCATCCCGAAAGCCATGCAAGCCCTCGAAGCTGGCAAGACTGATGGCAAAGCCCAGTTCACCGACCTGCTGGTCTCCAGCCAGACCGGCAGCGGCAAGACCGCCGCGTTCTTGCTGCCCGTGCTGCACACTTTGCTCAAGCAGCAAGAAGAAGCTGAATTGCAAGAGCGTGCTGAATTCGAACGCCTGAGCGCCGAAGCCATCGCCAAAGGCGAAGCACCGCTGAAAAAACCAAAGCGCAAAGACCCGACGAACACCCGCAACTTCAAGGCCGCCACCCCGGGTGCCTTGATCTTGTGCCCAACCCGTGAACTGGCCCAGCAAGTTTGTGCTGACGCGATTGACTTGGTGCGTCATTGCCGTGGTTTGCGCGTGGCCAACGTCGTCGGTGGCATTCCTTACCAATTGCAAATTGCCAAATTGCAAAACGCTAACTTGGTGGTGGCCACCCCTGGCCGTTTGCTCGATTTACAGCGCAGCATGCAGATCAAGCTGGACCAAGTTCAGTTTTTGGTGGTCGACGAAGCCGACCGCATGTTGGACCTCGGCTTTGCCGATGACCTGACCGAAGTCAACCAGCTCACGCTGCAGCGTCGTCAGACCATGATGTTCAGCGCTACTTTTGCGCCACGCATCATGCAATTGGCCACCCGCGTCATGCGCGAGCCACAGCGTCTCGAGATCGATTCGCCGCAAGACAAACACACCTCCATCACGCAGTTGTTGCTGTGGGCTGACAACATGACGCACAAGCGCAAGTTGCTCGACCACTGGTTGCGTGACACGACCATCAACCAAGCCGTGGTGTTTGCCTGCACGCAAGTTGAGTGCGACGGTCTGGCCAATGATCTGGTGCAAGAAGGCTTCAGCGCCGTGGCACTGCATGGCGCTTTGAGCCAGGGTTTGCGCAATCGCCGTTTGATGGCTTTCCGTGATGGCCGCGTGCAAATTCTGGTCGCTACCGACGTCGCCGCTCGCGGTCTGGACGTGCCAACGATCACCCACGTGATCAACTACGGCCTGCCGATGAAAGCCGAAGACTACACCCACCGCATTGGCCGTACTGGCCGTGCTGGTCGCAGTGGTCAGGCGATCACGATTGCCGAATTCCGCGATCGTCGCAAGATCGGTGAAATCGAGCAGTTCACACACCAAACTTTCAAGCCAAGCATCGTTGTCGGTCTTGAACCGCAGCAGCGTGCCCCGGCCGCTGAGCGTCCACGTGGCAACTTCAGCAACGGTCCTGACCGTGGCGGTCGCAGCTTCGGCGGCGGTGGTGGTGGCTTTGCAGGTCGCAAGCCTGCCGGCGGTGGCTTCGGTGGCGGCGGTTCGGGAGGCGGCTTCGGCGGCAACCGCAACGACCGTGGTGGTGACCGTGGCAATGACCGCGCTCCGTTCCAAGCGCCACAAGGCAATGGCTTCGGTGATCGCAACTTCGCGGACCGCGCACAGCGCCGTCCTGACGACCGCAACTTCGGCGGCGGCGGTCAAGGTGGCCATGGTGGTAACTTCGGCGGCGGCAATGGCGGTAATTTTGGTGGCGGCCAAGGTGGTAATGGCGGTCAAGGCGGTAACTTCGGTGGTGGTGGTAATTTCGCTCCCCGTGAAGAGCGCAGTTTCGCGCCTCGCGAAGATCGCAACTTCGGTGCCCGCAACGAAGGTTTCTCTACACGTCCTGACTTTGCTGCCCGCAAGCCCGGTGGCTTCGCCAAGCCAGCCGGCAAGGTCTTCGTGCCACGCGACGCCGCCAAGAAGGCTGGTAAATTTTCAAAGCCAGCACGCGACTGAGTTGGACCCTGGGCTCACCGCCCAGTCGGTTTGACAAAATCTAAAAGCCGCTGCCAACCGAAAGGTTCGCAGCGGCTTTTTCATGGGTCGTGTCATCGCGCTTGTGCCAAGATGTTGACTTATATCGCCAAAGAAAGCAAAGCATGTCGACCACCAGTTCTCAATTCGACCCGGTCTGGCTAGACCGCATGTACAACAACCGCGCACTCGTGCCCGACTATGCGCGTTATTTCGCTCGCTGGGCTGAAGGCTCGCGCCTGGCGCGACAAAATTTTGACTGCCATATTGACCTGCCTTATGGCGAGCGTGCGGGCGAAAAACTGGACGTCTTTCCTGCCGCCCACCGTGAATCACCCAAGCGCGGCGGCGCACCGGTGTTGGTGTTCATCCACGGCGGCTATTGGCGCTCACTCGACAAAGCCGATCATTCGTTTTTAGCGCCAACCTTGACCGCTGCAGGTGCTTGCGTGGTCATGCCGAACTACGATCTGTGCCCGGCGGTCAGCATCCCCGACATCACGCTGCAAATAGTCAAGGCGCTGGCTTGGACTTACCGACATGCCGGTGAGTTTGGCGGCGACCCGAATCGGATCACTGTTGTTGGTCATTCGGCTGGCGGGCACTTGGCGGCCATGTTGTTGGCCTGCCAGTGGCCGCAATGGGCAGCCGACTTGCCAGTTGACTTGGTGAAAAATGCGCTGTCGATGTCGGGCTTGTATGAGTTGGAATCGATCATGCACACGCCTTTCGTCAAAGACGACTTGCGCTTGACGCCCTCGCAGGTCTTGCAGGCCAGCCCAGCGTGGTTGCCGGCACCGCACCATGGCCAGCTTTACTGCGTAGCCGGTGCGCAGGAAAGTGCTGAATTTTTGCGCCACAACGCCTTGATGCAGACCGCTTGGGGCAAGAAAATCGTGCCGTTGTGCAAAGACTTGGCTGGCCTGAACCATTTCAGCATTGTCGACGCGCTGGCAGAGCCCAAGCATCGCTTGCACGCTTTGGCTTTGCAACTGCTCAAAAAATCAGCACAGTGATTAAAAAGGCGATCGGTGGTCGCCTTTGGGTCAAGTTGCCGTGTCAGACCGTTCAGGCAACTTTCTTGACGGCCGGCGCGAACATGCTTTCCATCTCATGGCGCACCTTGTAAGCGGATGTCGAGGTGTCCATCGCCACGTCGGCCCAACTCAGACTTTGGCCTTTCTTGACGGTGCGCACGACTTTGACGTTGTGCGCCAGACCCAGCGGCAGGCCGCCCATGTTGACCGAGGTGTCGGCTGGCAGCAGCTTGCCCCAGACCGTGTAGCCGCCTTCACCATCGAGCATGTCGCCGGGTTTGAGATCGCGCTTGGCAGTCGCCACCACGTCGGCGTTCCAGCAGGTGGCGACACCGGTTGGCTCGCCGCGCAGCGCAACGCTGGCAACCGACACGCCGACTTCGAGGCCGATCAAATGCCAGCGTTTGTAGAGCGTGAAATAACGCCCGCTCGGGTCGGTGTGCGCGTTGTACTCTTCAAAGCAGTTCTTGATGTAGTCGGTCTCGGCTTCGACTGTGACCCAGACGCCCATGCGGATGTCGTAAGGAATTTTTCGGCCATTGGCTTCGAGCGAAGAAATGACTTCGACCATGCCCTTGCGTTCCAGCACACCGCCTTCGCTGATCGGACGGGTGACGAAGGGAATGTCTTCGACGCTGGCAGGCGGGTAGAGCAAGCCGTTGCTTGGCACGCTCAAGCCGGTGGCGTTGGCCACGGCGGTGGATTCAATCGACGGTTTGGAGCCGTCCAGAAAGCTGTTGAACATTTTCGGGTTCAGCCCGCCGCGCAGGGCTTGTTCGGGTGTCAAGCCGTAGTTGGCCCAAACGGTCTCGGGTGTTGATTCCGAAAAATGTGGCAGCCATTTGTGGCCACGGCCGGCGGCCACGACCGGAAAGCCGCAAGTCCGGGCCCAGTCGACCAAGTCACAGATCAAGGCCGGCTGGTCGCCAAACGCGAGTGAATAAACAACACCGGCGTCAGCCGCTTTGCGCGCCAGCAGCGGGCCGCAAAAAGCATCGGCTTCGACCGTCACGTTGACCACATGCTTGCCATGCGCAAAAGCCTTCAGGCAATGCTCGACAGCGGCAATCGGGTTGCCGGTGCATTCCACAATGATGTCGATCAGTGGATGAGAAACCACCGCCTGCCAGTCTTCGGTGATCCAGGTGGCGCCGGTTTTAATGGCCTCTTGCGCTGTTTTGGCTTGCGTCATCTCCGGTTTCCAGCCGACCCGGGCGAGGTTGACACGGGCCGTGTCGGGCGACAGGTCGGCAATGGCGACCAAATGCACGCCGGGCGTTCTGGGAATTTGTGCCAGGTACATGGAGCCGAACTTGCCGGCGCCGATCAGGCCGATGCGGATCGGTTTGTTGTCGGCTGCGCGTTGTTGGAGTTTGGAATAAAGGTTCATGGGTCAACAATCTTTGCTGCGCTTCAGGCGGCTTTGCGTTCGGCTTCGATGCTGTCCATCGAGGTTAGCAAGGCGCTGGCCGGCACGCCGTCTTTCCACGGCAAGTCGACTGGGTAGCTGTTGACCAAGCAGTCGTCGGGCAGGCAGCTGATCGGCGTGAAGTCGCGGTGCGCAATGTACTCGGGACGCTTGTGACGGCGAATGTGGTTGCTGACCGCGCACAGGCTGAGGTAGACACTGACGCGGTTGTGCGGTGACAGGTTGCTGCCCGAGGCATGCACCAAGCAGGAGTGAAACAAAATCATCGAGCCGGCCGGCCCTTTGGGGCTGACGATGCCGCCTTGTTTGCCGCCGGCGCGCTGCACCAGCTGACGGATCAAGTCGTTGTCGACCGTCCACAGCGGGTAGCTGGTGGTGGTCAAGTCGTGCTTGGCATCGACCACGCCTTTTTTATGGCTGCCCGGAATGAACATCAGCGGGCCGTTGTGCTCGGTCACATCGTCCAGAAAAATCGCCACGTTCATGGCCCGTTCGGTAGGCATCAAGTCGTCGTTCAGCCAAGTGCCGTAGTCTTGGTGCCATTGCCAAACATCGCCCTCAAAAGCCATCTTGCCGTTGATCTTGAACTGGTGCATGTAGAGAGCTTCGCCCAGCAATTCTTGCACCGGCTCGATCATGCGGGGATGGCGCCCCAGCTTGGCAAAAGGCTCGCTGTACATGTGGGCGGCGAAATTGGTGCGGACGGCTTCTTTGCCTTTTTCGCGGATGTTGTAGTCCTCGCGCCGGCTGTACAGCTCGGGCACGGCGTCGTTCAGGTTTTCGGTTTCTTCCGGCGTGAACAGGCCGGGGAAAAACAGGTAACCGTCGCGGTCAAATTGTTCAAATTGTTCTGGGGTCAGTTTCATGGTTGTCTCCGTTAGATAAGGGATCAGTGGGCTGGTGAAAGGGTTTGCGCAGCACAAGCGGCGCCAGATGGGGGCAGGGCGTTGGCCAGCAGTCGGGCTAAATTGCGGCTGGCGTCTTCGCCGTGCTGGCGACTCAGCGCTTCAGCCCGGGCTGCATCACCGTTTTGAATCGCCAGCGCAATCGTTTCGTGCTCGTCCCAAATCGATTCGCGCATACTCGAAAGCTGCAGCACTGCGCCCATGGCCCGGCGAATGTGCTGCCAATGCAGTTGCGCGCTTTGGGCAATCAGTGGGTTGCCAGAAGCTGCGTAAATAGCATTGTGAAATTGTGCGTCGGCAGCCATCATGGCCTTGACATCTTGGCTGCGTGTGGCCAGCCGCCCCTGCCGAATCAGTGCCGGGTCCATCACCACGCAGGCCTGTGCTGCCAGTCTGGCAGCCAAAGCGTCAAGGGTGCAGCGAATTTGGTAGACCTGACCCAGCCAGACCCCATCCAACGGCGCCACCAGCACGCCACGGCCCGGTGCGTCGAGCACGAAGCCGTCTTTTTTCAGCAGCCGCAGCGCTTGCAACACCGGCTGACGAGACACCGCCAATTGCTCAGCGATTTCTTCTTGCGTGACGCGGCTGCCCGGAGCCAAGGTGCCTTCGCTGATGGCGTCGAGCAAGCTGCGGTAGACCTGGTCAACCAAGTCGGGGGCGGATTCAATTTTGATGAGTTGCGGTGCCATGTGTGTACTCTGTATACAGAATACATCAATAAGTCGGCTGCCATTGAACGGGTTTACCCTTGGCTGATTTGAAAAACAGCGCAAGCGTTAAAAAAACTGCGAGACTCAGCTTCACCTTCCATTCCACCAAAGAGAAACAATGTTGACCATTCATCACCTTGGCAAGTCGCAGTCTGAGCGGATCATCTGGCTCTGCGAAGAATTGGCCGTGCCCTACACACTGAAGCGTTACGAGCGCGACGCAGTCACCATCTTGTCCCCGCCTGAACTGCAAGTCCTGCATCCGCTGGGTGCGGCGCCGGTGATCACCGATGAGGGTCTGCTGCTGGCTGAGTCCGGGGCGATCATCGACTACATCATCGCCATGCACGGCGGCGGTCGCCTGGCCTTGGGGGCGGGCCATCCCGATTTTGTGCAGTACCTGTATTGGCTGCATTTTGCGAACTCTAATTTGCAGCCGATCATGAGCCGTAATTCGCTCTTGCGCCGGCTCCATCTGCCAGACGCTGAGCCGACGCTGGTGTCCACAAAAGGACGCCTGAGCCGTGCCCTGGACATGCTTGAAACACGTCTGAGCAAGGTGGCTTATCTGGCCGGCACCGAGTTCACCGCCGCCGACATCATGATTGTCTTCACACTGACAACCATGCGCATTTTCATGCCGCTCGACCTCGGCCCCTATGTCAGTATCAAGGCCTACCTAGGCCGTATCGGTGGCCGGCCGGCTTACCAGCGGGCCATGCAAAAGGGCGACCCCGATTTGGTGCCGATGTTGAGCTAGTCGCTCCAACGCAAGACCCCAGCGCAAGACCCCAGCGCAAGACCCCAGCGCAAGACCCCAGCGCAAGACCCCAACGCAAGGGCCACGGTCAAATAAACAACACGTTTTTCGCCAAGCAGGGCCACCTTCGTCGGCTTTCAAAGAGCCGACGCCATCCCATCGCGAGGGTGGCGCA
>JBBAPN010000008.1:24745-27724 GCA_040400815.1 Polaromonas sp.
GCCACCTTCGTCGGCTTTCAAAGAGCCGACGCCATCCCATCGCGAGGGTGGCGCACCACAGCTGTGCAAGCAACCTCGGTTGCCCCAAAAACGGGCGTTCAACGGTTTCAGATCTGGGCCTGAACCCAGGTCATTGTTGGCGGCGAAGGGCCTTGCACCCTT
The DNA here is from genome assembly GCA_040400815.1 of Polaromonas sp. Lineage (GTDB taxonomy): Bacteria > Pseudomonadota > Gammaproteobacteria > Burkholderiales > Burkholderiaceae_C > Polaromonas. The sequence continues at coordinate 24,908 of JBBAPN010000008.1, forward strand.
TTAAGGGGCGCAGATTGCACCAAGCAGATGCAAATTCATACATTCAGGCCCGATAGTTGCTTGTTGTTACGAGGATGCATCCTGAATGCACGCTTGTTTAAAAAATTGTCGCGCTTAAAAGGGGTTTAAATGTCTTATCTGGTGCCTTCAGAGTTTGTCAAAAAGATGGTGGACGCGGGAGAGTCCAAGATATTCATGTCCACCCGGGACACCATCATCCGGGCCTTTATGGCGGGTGCTATTTTGGCTTTGGCCGCCGTTTTTGCGGTGACGATCAATGTTCAGACCGGCTATTCGATCATTGGGGCTATTTTGTTTCCGGTTGGTTTTTGCATGCTTTATTTGCTCGGCTTTGACCTGCTGACAGGTGTGTTTGTGTTGACACCGCTGGCGCTGATTGACAAGCGCCCCGGCGTCACGGTGGCCGGTGTTTTGCGCAATTGGGGTCTGGTTTTTGTCGGTAATTTTCTCGGTGCTTTCACGGTGGCCGTGCTGATGGCGATTGTTTTCACCAACGGCTTTTCGACCCCGCCCGACAAGGTTGGCAAGGTTATTGCGGGCATTGGCGAGGCGCGCACTTTGGGCTATGCACAATACGGCGCGGCTGGCATGTTGACGCTGTTCGTGCGCGGCATGTTGTGCAACTGGATGGTCTCTACCGGTGTGGTCGGCGCGATGATTTCCACCACCGTGACCGGCAAGGTGGTGGCCATGTGGATGCCGATCATGGTGTTCTTTTTCATGGTCTTTGAGCATTCCGTGGTGAACATGTTTTTGTTCCCATCGGGTTTGATTCTGGGTGGCAATTTCTCCATCATGGACTACTTGATCTGGAATGAGATCCCAACTGTGCTGGGAAATTTGGTGGGCGGTTTGACCTTCACTGGTTTGACGCTTTACGCCACCCACGTCAAAACCGGCCCAAAACGCAGCATGCGCTGATTCGATTCCAAACGAAAGCCTGCCGGTCTCGGGGCTGGTAGGCTGTCGCCATGAACTCGGTCTCCACTCTGAAAATTTCGGTCGGCCAACATTCCGACAAGGGCCGCAAAGAAGTTAACCAAGACTTCCACGGCGTGCGCGTGCCAGACGAGCCGCTGTTGACCTCCAAGGGCATCGCCATCGCGTTGGCCGACGGCATCAGCAGCAGCGAAGTCAGTCAGGTCGCCAGCGAGTTTGCTGTCATGGGCTTGCTCGACGACTACTACTGCACCTCAGAAGCCTGGTCGGTCAAAAAATCGGTCGAGCGGGTCCTGACAGCCACCAATGCATGGCTGCATTCGCGGACGCAGCAAAGCCAGTACCGCTATGACCAAGACCGGGGCTACGTTTGCACCTTGAGCGCCATGGTCTTCAAGTCGACCACCGCCCATATCTTTCATGTCGGGGACACCCGCATTTACCGCGTGCATGCCGACACGCTAGAGCAATTGACCCAGGATCACCGGGTTCGGGTGGCTGAAGGGCAAAGCTACCTGAGTCGTGCCGTCGGCTTTAATTCGCAAATAGACATCGACTACCAAGCACTGCAAATTGAAGCTGGCGATGTATTTTTACTGGCCACTGACGGGGTCTACGAGCACATCGACGCGGGCCAGTTGGCCCACATGGTCCAGCAACACAGCGGCGATCTTGACCAGGCTGCCCGCCTCATTGTCGAGGCAGCGTTCCAGCGCGGCAGCGACGACAACCTGACGGCGCAAATCGTCGTCATCGGCGAATTGCCAAGCCAGAGCGCCAAAGAAAGCCATCAAAAGCTGTCAGACTTGGCCCTGCCGCCTATTTTGGAGGCCCGGGCGACGATCGACGGCTACACCATCGTTCGGGAAGTGCATGGCAGCAACCGCAGCCATATTTACTTGGCCCTTGACACCGAGACCGACAGGCTGGTGATCCTCAAAACACCGTCGATCGACCTGCAGGGTGACACCGCTTACCTGGAGCGTTTTCTGCTGGAAGAATGGGTCGCCAGACGCATCAACAGCGCCCATGTGCTCAAGCCCTGCGTGCAAACGCGTCAACGGCACTACCTGTATGTGGTGAGCGAATTCATTGACGGCCAAACACTCTCGCAGTGGATGACCGACAACCCCAAGCCGAGTTTGGAAACTGTGCGCGCAATCGTGGAGCAAATCGCCAAAGGCTTGCTGGCCTTTCACCGGTTGGAAATGCTGCACCAAGACCTGCGGCCCGACAACATCATGATCGACAAACTGGGGACCGTGAAGATCATTGATTTTGGGGCGACCCGTGTGGCGGGCATCGTGGAGTCGCAGGCGTCCCGCGAGCCGGGCCATATCTTAGGCACGGCGCAGTACACAGCGCCCGAGTATTTTTTGGGCGAAGCGGGCACAGCACGGTCTGACTTGTTTTCGCTCGGTGTTATCACTTACCAGATGCTGTCCGGCCAACTGCCCTACGGCGCCGGGGTGGCGAAGTGCCGAACGCAGTCTGCGCAAAGAAAGCTGCAGTACAAATCCGTGCTGCACGAAGACCGCGAGATCCCGGTGTGGATAGACGGGGTACTCGCCAAGTGCGTACATACCAACCCGCTCAAACGCTACGAGGCCTTGTCAGAATTCGTCTATGACTTGCGCCACCCGAACAGCGCATTTTTAAACAAAACACGCCCCCCTTTGGCCGAGCGCAACCCGTTGGCTTTTTGGAAATGCGTGTCCTTGGTACTGGGCGTAGCCCTTTTGGTGCTTCTTTTTGCCCGTAACGGTGCCGGTTGATCCGTTTGCCAACGCTCAACCTGCGCCTGAAAGGCACGAGGTTCAGGTCACCAGGTTCAGGGCACACGGTTATGGGCTTCAG
>JBBAPN010000008.1:27824-35228 GCA_040400815.1 Polaromonas sp.
ACCAGTTTGGGCGCAATGCCGGTGGCGTCGATCATCAACTGCTGCTGGCAGCAACGCTCCAGCGCGATGAACCAAAATGCGGCCGCCTCGATGCTGTGCCGGCTGGCAGTCAACAAGCCGTGATTTTGGTGAATCGCCGCCTTGACACCTGCAAAAGCTTGGGCAACTTTGTTGCCACCTTTGACTTCAACAGCCACTTGTCCGGCTTCTTCTCCGATCACCACATGGTCTTCAAAAAACACCGCTGCGTCTTGCGTGATGGGTTCGAGTTTTTTTCCCAAAGCGGCAAAGGCCGTGCCGTAAATGGTGTGCGCATGGCACATCGCCAAAATATCGGGATGCGCCTCGTGCACCGCCGCATGCAGCACAAAGCCGGCCCGATTGACAGCATGCTCGCCCTCGACCACTTGACCGTCATGGTCGACCAAAACCAAGTTAGAAACCTTGACCTGCGAAAAATGCACGGCCATCGGGTTGGTCCAGTACAGCGCTGGACGCTCTGGGTCGCGCACCGTCAGGTGGCCGGCAAAGCCGTAGTCAAAACCTTGCAGAGCGAAAGCCCGGCAAGCGGCGACCAAGCGTTGCTTGCGGTGCTGCCGCTCTTCGGCATGGCTGGCAAACACCGGTATTTCTGGAAACTTGAGGCCCACCTGTTGGGGTTGATAAATCGAGACACGTTTGACGCTGTTCAGCATGAGAGTCCTGTGTGTGTAAAAAAGATGCAACCATAGTGTTCGCTCTGCAGCGTCTTGACAAGCGATGACTTTTCATCCATGGTTGAATCCAATTCATCAATCAATCGCCGGTTAACTTTTCAACCGCCCTTTACTTAGTTATTGCAACGCCCGATGAGACAACTGCCTTCTTTTTTTTCCATGCGCGCTTTCGAAAGCGCCGCGCGCCTTGAAAGCTTCACATTGGCGGCGCAGGAGTTACACCAAACCACCTCGGCCATCAGTCACCAAGTGCGCGCCCTCGAAGCGTGGTTGGGGCTTTCTTTGTTCTTAAGGCAAACGCGCCGGGTCAGCTTGACGCCACAAGGCCAAAGATTGTTGATCGGCCTGAGCTCGGGTTTTGACCTGATCGAGAAAGCCTGCAGTGAATTGCGACCCCGCGATCAGGCACCTGGGCTGTCGGTGCACTGCGCTCCGAGTTTTGCCAGCAAATGGCTCGGTCCTCGGCTGGGCCGGTTCATGCAGGCCCATCCGGCGCTCACGATCCACATGTCATCGAGCGCAGAACCTGCCGATTTGCAACGTGACACTGCGTTGGACTTCGACATTGCTTACGGCGCGCCGCCACCGCGACCTGGCATCGTGGTGGAGTCCTTAGGCCGTGAAGCCGTCGTGCCAATGTGTTCGCCCGGCTTGATTCAGCACTGCCTGCCGGTCGCACCGGCTGACCTGAGCCAGTTCACGTGGATCGACTCCAGGCTCAACCCGGTTCAGTGGGCCGACTGGTGCGCGGCCAACGGGCTGCAGTTGCCGGACCGGCCACGCCCGTCTTTCGATCGCGCATCACTGGCCATTGCCGCTGCTGTCGACGGCCTGGGAATTGCACTTGAAAGCCAACGCTTCGCTGAAATTGAACTGGCCAAAGGCAGCCTGATCGTCATTGACGGTCCTGGGTTTCAATCCTTGGGGCTTGAAACCCATTTTCTTTGCTACCGGCGGGCTGACCGCGACAGTCAGCGTCTGACGGCATTTCGCGATTGGCTTTACGCCGAATCCAACGGCCCCGCGGCAGGCGCCGTTTCATGAGGCCTGAGGCCGCGCCTGGGCGCTGGCCCGGAGCCGCCCCACGATGCCGCTGGGAAAGTGATACACCGACAGCACAAACAGCACGCCCAACCACAGCAGCCAGCGGTCGGGCGACAGCAGGGCAGACAGCCAGGGCCAAGCAGATGCCGCCTCGCTGAAAAGCCGGAGCAAGTCCTGCAGGTAGCTTTGGGCCAGTAAAAACAGGGCGGTCCCTAACGTGGCACCGTACATGGTGCCCATGCCACCAATCACCACAATCAACAGCACGTCCATCATGATTTCAAACGACAGCGAGGTGTCAGGCCCGTTGTAGCGCAGCCAGATCGCCAGCATGGCACCCGCCAAGCAAGCGAACAACGCCGACAAAATACTGGCCAGCGTGCGATAGACCACGACGCGGTAACCAATCGCTTCAGCCCTGAACTCGTTCTCGCGAATCGCTTGCAACACCCGCCCGAAAGGCGAGTTGACGATGCGCAGCATGGCCAGCAACAGCAGCAGCGCAACCACAAACAACAGGTAGTAGCACAGCAACCTGCCGTCCAGCGACACGCCCCAAAAAGGCTGGTCGGCAAACTCAAAGCTGGCGGACAAGATCTCCGGAACCTTGAAGCTCAGACCGTCCTCGCCGCCCGTGATGTCGGACAGTTGCGAGGCCAGGGTTAAAAATGCCGATGCCACTGCCAAGGTGATCATGGCAAAAAAGATGGCCCGCACCCGCAGCGAAAACAGCCCCACCAACAGCGACAGCACAAACGACAGCGCCAGAGAAGACAGCAAGCCCAGCGCCAGCGCGCTCCAGGTCGGCCCCATGCGGGTGGTCGCCACCGCAATGCCGTAAGCGCCAATGCCAAAAAACATGGTGTGGGCAAAACTGACAATCCCGGTGTAGCCCAGCAGCAAGTCAAAACTGGCCACCAACACGATGAAGATCAGCACTTTGGCTGCCACATTGAGGGCTTTGACACCCGGAAAGATGAAAGGCGCTCCCGCCAGTGCAATCAGCAACAGCACCAGCAGCACGGCCAAAACGCGGCTGCGCGGAAAGTCATCCGAGAGAAGTCTTTTCAGCATGGTTGTGTGAACTCAAAAATCCGCCGCTCTGAACCCATAGCCTCATGAAGCAACCTGTGACAGAAAGTTAAAAGTGTGCGAGCCATGGCTAGCGGTTGGCAACCGGGTACAGTCCCTGCGGACGCCACAAAAGAATCGCCACCATCAGCGCAATGTTGGAAAACAAAGCCAGCTTGGGCAACAGAAAACCGGTGTAGTTGGCCATCAGACCGACCAGCAAAGCGCCAATCAGCGCGCCGCCGGTCGAGCCCAGGCCGCCGATGATGATGACGATGAAGATCAGCACGTTGACCTGCGCGCCCATCTGCGGTGTGACGTTCTGCTGGTAAAGCCCCCACATGACGCCGCCCAGGCCGGCCAGCGCACTGCCGACCACAAACACGCCAACAAACAGGCGCTTGATGCGGTAGCCCAGCGATTCCACCATCTCTCGGTCCTCGACACCAGCGCGAATCAAAAGCCCCATTTTTGTGCGGCTCAGCGTCCAGGCCAGCACCGCAAAAACCAGCAGGCCCACGCCCAGAGCGAGCAACCGGTATTTCTCGATGGCGGCGTCGCCCAGCAGCAGCGCGCCGCGCAAAGCTTCGGGCAAAGGCAGGGCGATCTGCGCCGGACCCCAGATCACCTTGATCAGTTCTTCACCAATGATCATGCCGCCCATGGTGATCAAAATTTGCTTCAGGTGTTGACCATAAACCGGCCGGACGATGAAGCGCTCGAACGCCAACCCCAGCGCAGCGGCCACCGCCATTGCCACCAGCATGGCTGAAAAAACAGCCAGCAGGTTGTGCCAGAGCACTGGCGAGCCGGTCCAGTCACCCATCAGCCCCAGCACCGTGGTGGCAACAAAGGCCCCCAGCGCAATGAACACGCCATGGCCAAAATTAAGCACGTCCATCAGGCCAAACACCAGCGTCAGCCCGGAGGCGATGACAAAAATGATCATGCCCATGGCCAGCCCGGCCACCGTCAGCGTCCGCCAGGTCGAAGGCGAGCCGATGAAAGGCAGCACAGCCAATGCCAGCACCGGCACCAGCAGCAGGGGTTGCCAGTCAAAGTCTGAATTGTTCAGGCTCGGTTTCACAGGGCCAGCCCCAGCAGTGACTTCTGCAATGCGGCGTCTTCAGCCAGTTGCTTCATGCTGCCGTGGTGCACCACGCGCCCGTTGTCCATCACGGCGACTTGGTCGCCCAAGCGCTTGGCAAAGTTGATGTTTTGTTCGACCAATAAAATGGTGGTGCCAGTCGCCTTGAGCTGCGCAAAGGCATCGATCATGTTGTTGATGATGGCGGGAGCCAGGCCTTTGCTCGGTTCATCGATGATCAGCAATGCGCGCGGCTCAACGATGGCACGCGCCACAGCCAGCATCTGTTTTTGTCCGCCCGACAGTTTGCCCGCAGGCTGGCTCCAAAACTTCTCAACCGCCGGGAACAGCGAAAAAATCCATTCCAGTCGTGCTGCGTCCATCTGCCCGGCATGGCGGGCCTGACGGGCTGCGAGCAGCATGTTTTCCTTGACGCTCAGGTCTGAAAAAATACCCATGTTTTCCGGCACGTAGGCGATGTTCAGGCCGGCGATCTGCGGCGTGTCCAAAGCGGTGATGTCTTTGCCGTCAAAACTCACCTTGCCACGAGATGCACGCCACAAACCCATGATGGTTCTGAGCGTGGTGGTCTTGCCGGCGCCGTTGCGACCCAGCAGCATGGTCAGCTGGCCGCGCGCCACGACCAAGTCTACGCCGTGCAGGATGTGGTAAGCCCCAATATGGGTGTGAACGCCCGCCAGGGTCAGTAGGTTGGCGCTCATGGTGCTTGACGCATGTCAGCTGCAGAGGGAAGGTGGGCAAAGTTGGCAAAGTTGGCAAAGTGGGCCGGGTCAGCTGGCGCTGAGGTGTCTTTGGCGCTCACCCCCAGGTAGACCTCCTGCACCACCGGTGAAGCCATCACTTCAGCCGGTTCGCCATCGGCCACCAGCGCGCCGTTGTGCAACACAATGATGCGGTCGGCGAGTTCACGCACCACATCCATCTTGTGCTCGACCAGCAAGATGGTTTTGCGTGTGTCGGCTTTGAGTTGGCGTATCAAGTCAAGAATCACCGGCGCCTCGTCGGCGCTCATGCCTGCGGTGGGTTCGTCAAACATGAAAACGTCGGGTTCCAACGCTATCAGCAAGGCCACTTCCAGTTTGCGCTGGTCGCCGTGCGGCAGGCTGGCCACGGGGGTGTGACGTTGGTCGGCCATGTTGACGGCTGCGAGCACTTCTTCCGCTCGCAGCGTCAAGGCTTTGTGGTCGCTCCAGATGCTCCAGAGGTTGAGCCCGCGCAAATGGCGGCCTGCACGCGCGGCTTGCACCGCCAGGCGCACGTTTTCCAGCACCGACAGGTCCGTAAACAGATTGGTCAGCTGGAATGCCCGGCCCAGTCCGGCCCGTGTTCTGGCCGACGGGCTCAAGCCAGCCAGGCTGTTGCCGTGCAGCAGCACATCGCCGCTGGTGGCTTTGAGCTGGCCCGAAATCAGGTTGAAGTAAGTGGTTTTACCCGCTCCATTGGGGCCCACAATGGCGGTCAAAGTGCCAGGCTGGAAGGTGCAGCTGACCGCATTGACTGCCACGTGGCCGCCAAAGCGGACCGTCAGATCATGGGTTTGGAGCATGTTCAGTGCCGCCGCCCATCAGACTGGTTCATCTGTTCAGTCAAGGTCAGGCCCAGGGCTTCGACACACGCTGAGCGAGCACCCGATGTCCAATCATCGATGGTTGCGAATCGGCACGTTCATTTCTTCCGCCTTGATCTCGCGGACCAGTTCAGGCACCCCCCAAGCAAAGGCTGGGTCCACTTTGATTTTGAAGTGGTACATGCTTTGCATCGCTTGGTGGTCTTCTTTGCGGAAGGTCATCTTGCCTTTTGGCGTGTCAAAGCTCATGCCTTCCATGGTCTTGATCAAGGTGTTGGCTGAGGCATCGCCTTTGCTGTTTTTAAGCGCCGTGACGACCGCCATCGCTGCAGAGAAACCGCCTGCGGTGAAAAAATCTGGCGGCGTCTTGAACTGCTTGTAATGCTGGGCCACCAGCGCTTCGTTGACTGGGTTCTTCGGAATACCGAAGTAATAGTAAGCCGCGCCTTCCATGCCAGGAAATTGCTTGTAAGCCGTCATGGCGGGCAAAATATTGCCACCGGTGGCGATTTCAATGCCGTAGCGAGTCAAGTCCATGTCGGCAATTTTGAACGGGTTGCCACCGGCCCAGATGATGAAGATCACTTTGCGACCCGGCAAGTCCTTGAGCTTGTCGATCAGGCGCTGACCGCCAGCCGTGAAGTCGGAGGTTGCTGGCGGTAAGTACTCCTCATGAACGATCTTGGCCTTTTTGACCGCTTCTCTGAAAGCCTTGACGCCGTCACGGCCAAACGCGGAGTCCTGCGCCAAAGTGGCGATGGTGACGCCGGTTTTGTCCAGCGCAACGGCATTTGAAATGGCGTCTTGCGAGCTGTTGCGGCCAGTGCGAAAAATGTATTTGTTCCATTTGTCGCCGGTGATCGAGTCGGCCACGGCGGGCTCGATCAGCAGGATTTTTTTGTACTCTTCGGCCACGGGCAACATGGCCAGTGCAACGGGCGAGGCGGTCGGCCCCACCGCGATGTCAACTTTGTCATCGCCATAAGCGGCGGCCAGCAGACTTTTGCCCAGATCCGGCTTGCCTTGGTCGTCTTTTTCAATCACCACCAGTTTTTTGCCAGCGACCAGCATGGTGCCGTTGGTGGCGTAGTCGAGGCCCATCATGAAGCCGACAGCGGTTTGTTTGCCGTAGGCTTCAAGCGGACCGGTCTTGCTGTAAATGTGAGCGATCTTGATGGTTGCGTTCTGCGCAACTGCGGAGGTTGAAGCCAATGGAACGGCGAAAACGCAAAAGATGCTTGCAAAAAGTGCGTGGCGACGATACATGGGGAGTCTCCGGTTTGTGACAAGTGAGGCGAAAGAAAAAGTAAAGTGCAGCAGCCGCTGAGTCTGTGAAAGTCGACGTCAGACCGCGCCAAAACATCCTGTCCCCAAGCCCCTTGAAGGCCTGTCGTTGAGTTGGCGTTGGCTGTTTTTAGCTGCAGTTTTTGCGGACCGAATCAAATCAAAACGAATGCAACACAAGGCTAGCACTGTTTGGTGACGCAGCGTCTTAGGGATTGCCTGCCCAGCCCTCACATCAGCAAATGCTCACCCGCGTTGTCGCCGCCTAAAGTCACGTAGTTGACCTTGCGAATGTCCATCAGCTGGGTGCCGCCGGCGTAGCTGATGGCGCTTTGCACGTCTTGTTCCATCTCAATCAGCGTGTCGGCCAGCGCGCCCTTGATCGGCTCCAAGATGCGCTTGCCCTCAACGTGTTTGTACTCGCCCTTGTTGAAGTCGGACGCGCTGCCGTAGTACTCTTTGAAGCGCTTGCCGTCTTCCACGACGGTCAGGCCCGGGCTTTCTTCGTGGCCGGCCAGCATCGAGCCGATCATCACCATCGTCGCGCCAAAGCGGATCGACTTGGCAATGTCGCCGTGCTCGCGGATGCCGCCGTCGGCAATGATTGGTTTGGT
>JBBAPN010000008.1:35328-37416 GCA_040400815.1 Polaromonas sp.
TGATCGACAGTGGCGTAGTCGGCCGGCTTGACGCCGAGCGAGATCGAGGCGTAACTGCCGCGGGCCTGCATGCGTTTGACGAACTCGACGTTGTCAAGGTCAAAGCGGTGCATGACGTAAAAGTAGCCGTGGTCAGCCATCCACGTGCAGATGGATTCGTCGACCACGGTCTTCATGTTGGCGGGCACCACCGGGAGGCGAAAACTGCGGCCGCCCAGCCTCACGCTGGTGTCGCATTCCGAACGGCTTTCAACGCGGCATTTGCGCGGCAGCAGCAAGATGTTGTCGTAGTCAAAAATTTCCATGGTCCAAGCTCTCCATCCGTTTGTTGTTCACAGCGATGGGCGCTTGGATTGATCCGGCAATGGCTTGGGCCCGGGGGGTGATTCTACGGTCGTCGCTGACGTGCCGCCTGGCTGTTCTGCATATAAGCGCTATACAAGCGGGCGAATGCCCGCAGGCTTTCTACAATGGGAGGATGTTTGCAGACACCGCTCCCAGCTCCCCCCTTCTCCACCATCTAAATCCTGAGCAATTGGCCGCGGTGACGCTGCCCAACACGCATGCGCTGATCCTCGCCGGCGCCGGTTCTGGCAAGACGCGGGTGTTGACCACCCGCATCGCTTGGCTGCTGCAAACCGGGCAGGTCTCGCCCGGTGGCATTTTGGCGGTCACCTTCACCAACAAGGCCTCCAAGGAAATGATGGCCCGCCTGTCGGACATGTTGCCGGTGAATGTGCGCGGCATGTGGATCGGGACGTTTCACGGCCTGTGCAACCGTTTTTTGCGGGCGCATTGCAAGATGGCGAATCTGCCGCAGAGCTTTCAGATTCTGGACACCCAAGACCAGCTCTCGGCCATCAAGCGCTTGTGCAAACAATTCAACATCGACGACGAGCGCTTTCCGCCCAAGCAACTGGCTTGGTTCATTGCCGCCTGCAAGGAAGACGGCCAGCGTGCCAAAGACGTGCCGGTGCGCGACGAAGAAAGCCGCAAAAAGGTCGAGATTTACGCCCTGTATGAAGAACAATGCCAGCGCGAAGGCGTGGTCGATTTTGGCGAGCTGATGTTGCGCAGTTACGAGTTGCTGCGTGACAACCCGGCTGTGCGAGAGCATTACCAGCGGCGTTTTCGCCACATCTTGATTGACGAGTTTCAGGACACCAACAAACTGCAATACGCTTGGATCAAGATGCTGGCCGGGCAGGGCGACGACGCCCCCGCAGGCGCAGACGCGATGCCCGGCGGTTCGGTGGTGGCGGTCGGCGACGACGACCAAAGCATTTACGCCTTCCGGGGCGCGCGCGTTGGCAACATGGCCGATTTCGTGCGGGAGTTCCAGGTCCAGCATCAAATCAAGCTGGAGCGCAATTACCGCAGCTTCGGCAATATCCTGGATTCGGCGAACCACCTCATCAGCCACAACAGCAAACGCCTGGGTAAAAACCTGCGCACCGAAGCCGGCCCCGGCGAGCCGGTGCGTGTCTACGAAGCGACCAGCGACTTTGCTGAAGCGCAGTGGTTTGTCGACGAGGTCAAGCAACTGGTGCGCGACGGCACTGCGCGCAAAGAAATCGCGCTGCTGTACCGCAGCAACGCCCAAAGTCGGGTGATGGAAACGGCGCTCTTCAACGCCGGCATGCCTTACCGGGTGTACGGTGGTCTGCGCTTTTTTGAACGCGCTGAGATCAAGCACGCGCTGGCCTACTTGCGTTTGCTGGAGAACCCGAACGACGACACCAGCTTTTTGCGCATCGTTAATTTCCCGCCGCGCGGCATTGGTGCGCGCAGCATCGAGCAACTGCAAGACATCGCCCGCGCCTCGGGTTGCTCCATGAACGACGCGGTGAGTGCCGTGACCGGCAAAGCCGGTACCCACCTGGGCGCTTTTGCCGCCAAGATCGATGTGCTGCGCGAGCAAACCAGCGGCTGCACGCTGCGCGAAATCATCGAGTTGGTGCTCAAGCACAGCGGCCTGCAAGAACATTACCGACTCGAAAAAGAAGGCCAAGACCGGCTGGAGAATTTGGGCGAACTGATCAACGCCGCCGAGTCCTTTGTCAGCATGGAAGGCTTTGGCCGCGACGC
>JBBAPN010000008.1:37516-41339 GCA_040400815.1 Polaromonas sp.
CGAGCGCTTCGCCAACCCACCCGTGCCGGCCCAGCGCGAAGCGCCGGCGCACGGCCTTAAAGCGGGTATCAACGTCTTTCACGCCAAGTTTGGTGAAGGCAAGGTCTTGATGCTCGAAGGCGTTGGCGACGACGCCCGAGCCCAGATCAACTTCACGCGCCACGGCGTGAAGTGGCTGGCGCTGAGCGTCGCCAAGCTGACCCTCGTCAGCTGAAGCGGGCGTTCAAGTCACGAACTCACTCGGTCGGCAAAAAGCCGTCGACTGAGAAGTAGCGCTCGCCAGTGTCGTAGTTAAAGCCCAGCACTTTGGCGTTGGCTGGCAGCTCTGGCAGTTTTTGGGCGATGGCCGCCAAGGTGGCACCGCTCGAAATACCGACCAACATGCCTTCCTCGCGGGCACTGCGGCGGGCCATTTCACGGGCCGGTTCGGCGTCCACCAAAATCACGCCGTCGAGCAAGTCGACCAGCAGGTTTTTAGGGATAAAGCCAGCACCAATGCCTTGAATCGGGTGCGGCGCCGGCGCACCACCGCTGATAACTGGGCTTTGCGTCGGCTCCACCGCAAACACTTTGAGTTGCGGCCATTTGGCTTTCAGCACTTGCGCCACGCCGCTCAAGTGGCCGCCGGTGCCGACGCCGGTGATGATGGCGTCCAAGCCGTCCGGGAAGTCGGCCAAAATTTCAAGCGCCGTGGTGCGGACATGCACCTCGATGTTGGCTGGATTGTCAAACTGCTGCGGGACCCACGAATTGGGTGTGGCGGCAGCCAGTTCTTGGGCGCGGGCGATGGCGCCTTTCATGCCTTTTTCTCGCGGCGTGAGGTCAAAGCTGGCACCGTAGGCCAGCATCAAACGGCGGCGCTCGATGGACATGCTGTCGGGCATGACCAAAATTAATTTGTAGCCCTTGACGGCCGCCACCATGGCCAAGCCAACGCCGGTGTTGCCGGAAGTGGGCTCGATGATGGTCGCACCGGCTGTCAAATGGCCGCTTTTTTCAGCCGCCTCAATCATGGCCAGCGCGATGCGGTCCTTGATCGAGCCACCCGGGTTGCTGCGCTCGGACTTGATCCAGACTTGCGCTTCAGGGCCAAACAAGCGGTTGACTCGAACATGGGGGGTGTTGCCAATGGTTTGCAAAATGCTGTCAGCGCGCATGTCATTCTCCAGTGAGGGTGAAAAAAAAGGGTGGCTCAAGCGTTGATATCAACCGAATGAAGCGGCGCGTCGGACGGGTCGGCGTCCGCTACAAAACTGCCTTCAAAGGTGAAGTAGAGAGAGGTGAAAAACATGGCCACCATCAACATGGCTGCCGGAAACATGGCGATCCCGGCAAAGTCTGGGCTGTCGAGCAAGGTCGCCACCAGCGTGACCAGCAGGCCCATGGCCATGAACAAGCCGATCCAGAGCAAACCAAAAACCGTCAGCGCGCCAAAGTTTTTGTAGCAAGCCATGAGGCTAAAAAACAGGCTTTTGACGGGCGACACGCCATGCCAATGGACCAGCGCCGGGGCGTGCCAAAACAGCAGCGACAGCGGCAGGTAAAGCAGCAGCGCAGCCCACATGGCGGTTTGAAAGTCGCCTTGCATGACCATCTCTTCGGTGATCTTGCCGCCGACCAGGTACAGCTTGGCAAACTGGCCGCTGTCGATCAAGGCGGTCACGCCCATCAGCCCTAAAAAACCAAGGGCGTAGAGCGCACCCAACACCATCATGGCTTGCTTGCGTTGCTGGCCGGCTCGAAAAGCGCTGATCAAAATCGACGGCATCGGGAACTTGCCGCGGGTGGCTTCTTGGGTTGCCGCCATCAGGCCCAAGGTGGCCGCGGGCAGCAAGGCCAGCGCCAGCGCACTGCCGATAAAAGGCAGCAAAGAGGCGACCGACAGCAACGCCATGAACATGAAGAACAAGCCTGCCATGGCCAGCGGTTGCTTGAAGAAGGTGCGGATTCCCAGCTTGACCCAGGTGGCCCCGGTGCGGGCAGGAACAATGTTGAGTTTCATGTGATCAGTGTCGGGTAAAAATAGGCCAAATCGGCATCAAGCCGACACGCTGTAGGGTTGCCGCAAGCATTGGCGCAGTATGCGTTCAAAGTGTTCTGGATCATGCGCTTTGAGCACTGCGGCGTCCCGCGGCAGATGAAAGTCCCACAAACGCGAGGTCCAAAAGCGCAAGGCGCCAGCCCGCAGCATGGCTGGCAGCAGCTGCCGCTCTTGCGCGCTCAAAGGCCGCACCGCTTGGTAGGCCGCCACAAAGGCGTCGGCCCGATCCGGCAGGTACTCGCTGGTGACGAAGTCAATGCACCAGTCGTTCAGGCAGACCGCGATGTCAAACAAAAAGGTGTCGCAACCGGCAAAGTAGAAGTCGAAAAAGCCGGTCAGTTGGTCGCTGTGGCCGCCAGCGCTGTCGGTGTTGAACATGACATTGTCGCGAAACAGGTCAGCGTGGACAGGGCCCCGCGGCAGCGACTGGTAGGCCGATGACGCCGTCACATGGTGCTGAAAAGCCAGCTCGCTGCTGATCAAGGTGCGCTGCGCAGGCGTCAGGTAAGGCAGCACCACCGGCACAGTCTCGCTCCACCACGCGAGGCCGCGTAAATTAGGTTGCTGCTGGTCGAAGTCGCGGCCAGCCAAATGCAGGCGTGCCAGCATCTCGCCGACAGCAGCACAATGCGCCGCCAGTGGTTTTAACTCGCTGCTGCCGCGCAGCTTGTTGACCACCGCAGCGGGTTTGCCTTTGAGGCTGTGCAAGATGTCGCCGGGTCGCACGTCGGTCAGTGCGGTCGCCTTGGCCGCTGCGGCGCCTTTTCGGGGTTTGACCGCAACGACGCCTGCAGTTGGCGCTGCCTGTGGGTTTGGCACCGGAATGCCGCGCTCTGCCAAATGCTTCATCAGGTGCAGGTAAAACGGCAACTGCTCAAAAGTCAGCCGCTCGAACAGCGTCAGAACGAACTCGCCTTGGTCGGTGTCGACAAAATAATTGGTGTTTTCAATGCCACCGGCGCAACCTTGGAGGGACTGTAATTGACCGAGGCCCAGTGCGTGTAAAAAAGAGGTGGCCTCGTCAAACGAAACCTCGGTGAATACAGCCATGCTGGAACCTGAAAAAACGGGGAAAAATTGAAGAAGTAGAAAGGCAGGCAGGCGTCGAATGCGGCGCAGACGCTTAAAACTTCAGGATATTCCAAAAACGCGAACCGGCCATCCCGGTCTCTGCAGCGCCGCTGCGCGAGGCATCTATTGGTCTGATTTCATAAGCCGGTACATTGGCGGCAGGTTGCACCGTGATGCTCTTGGTTTCGCCGCCGACGCGCAATTCATCAATCCGCGAACCGGCGTCTTGGTTGTGGATGTGCTGGATGGTCTGGTCGGGTCGATCGGCTGGCTTGGCTTCCTCGGCTTGGGCCGCGGCCCCACCAAAAACCGCCAGGGCGGCCAGTAAAAGAGAGCATGTGAGCTGTTTCATGCCTCATTGTAGGCGGCCGGGCGGCTTAAATTTGCCGGACAATTGGCTGCATGAATCCTGCTAAAAAAACCTTGTTGCTGGTCGACGGCTCCAGTTACCTGTACCGCGCTTTTCACGCCATGCCGGACTTGCGCGTGGTCGCTGGCGATCCGACCAGCCCGGCCACTGGCGCTATACGCGGCATGATCAACATGCTGCAAAAGCTGCGCAAAGATGTGCGGGCCGATTACGCCGCTTGTGTTTTTGACGCCAAGGGCCCGACTTTTCGCGATGCGCTCTACCCCGCTTACAAAGCCCAGCGCTCACCCATGCCGGACGATTTGCGCAGCCAGGTCGAGGCGATTCACGAACTGGTCGCG
>JBBAPN010000008.1:41439-75735 GCA_040400815.1 Polaromonas sp.
ACCCATGCCGGACGATTTGCGCAGCCAGGTCGAGGCGATTCACGAACTGGTCGCGCTGATGGGCTGGAAGGTGCTGAATGTGCCTGGCGTTGAAGCCGACGACGTGATTGGAACGCTGGCCTGCATGGCCTCAAAGCAAGGCATTGAGGTCATCATTTCCAGCGGCGACAAAGACCTGAGCCAGCTGGTCGACGAGCACGTGACGGTGATTGACACCATGAACGACAGACGCCGCGACTTGGCGGGTGTTGAGTCTGAGTTTGGCGTGCCACCGCGGCTGATGATCGACTACCAAACCTTGGTTGGCGACACCGTCGACAACGTGCCGGGCGTGCCCAAGGTCGGCCCTAAAACCGCCGTCAAGTGGCTGCTCGAATACGGCTCACTGGATGCGTTGGTGGCGCACGCGGCCGACATCAAAGGCGTGGTCGGCGAGAACCTGCGCCAGTCGCTGGACTGGTTGCCGCAGGGCCGCGCGTTGCTGACCATCAAGACCGACTGCGATTTGGCCGCCTACATCGAGGGTCTGCCGGCACTCGACGCGATCCCGATGGGCGCGCAACAGACAGAACTACTGCAAGATTTTTACAAGCGTTTTGGCTTCAAGGGTTTGGTTAAAAGCGTGGACATCCAGAGCCCGCCGCCAGCCATGGTCGGCGGCCCCAGCCTGTTTGACGAGCCTGCGTTGTTGGACCAACCGCTGGCCGAGCGGGCGACCAACCTGCACTGCACCACGATCTTGAGTTGGCCAGCGTTTGACGCTTGGCTCGCGACATTGGAGAGCGCCGAGCTGGTGGCCGTCGACACCGAAACCAATTCGCTGGACGCCATGCGGGCGCACATCGTCGGCCTCAGCTTCAGTGTCGTCCAGGGTGCCGCTGCCTACATTCCGTTGGCGCACGGCTATGCGGGCGACCCGGCTGTGGCTGAGCAGTTGCCGCTGGCCGAAGTGCTGGCGCGGCTCAAGCCCTGGCTTGAAAATCCGGCCCGTGCCAAGCTCGGCCAAAACATCAAATACGACCGCCATGTGTTCGCCAACCACGGCATTGACGTGCAGGGCTACCAGCACGACACCATGCTGCAAAGCTATGTGCTGGAAGTCCACAAACCGCACGGTCTGACCAGCTTGGCCGAGCGACATCTGAGACGCAGCGGCATCAGTTACGAAGACCTCTGCGGCAAAGGCGCCAGCCAGATCAAGTTCAACCAAGTCGAGATCGCCAAGGCGTCTGAATACGCCTGCGAAGACGCTGACCAAACCATGGATGTGCACCGTGTGTTGTGGCCGCAGTTGCAAGCCAACGACAAACTGCGTTTCATCTATGAGCTTGAAATCCAGAGCAGCGAAGGCCTTTACCGGATTGAGCGCAACGGTGTCTTGATTGACGGCGCTATGCTGGCCAAACAAAGCGGCGAATTGGGCGCGCGCATTGTGCAGTTAGAGACCGAGGCGCATGCGCTGGCCGGCCAGCCTTTCAACCTCAGCTCACCGAAACAAATTGGTGAGATTTTCTTCACCAAACTCGGCCTTCCCGTGGTGAAGAAAACCGCCACCGGCGCGCCCAGCACCGACGAAGAAGTGCTGGAAAAACTGGCTGAAGACTACCCGCTGCCGGCCAAGATTCTGGAGCACCGCGGCCTGTCCAAACTCAAGGGCACTTACACCGACAAGCTGGCGCAGTTGGCGCATCCGCGCACGGGCAGGGTGCACACGCATTACGCGCAAGCGGTGGCGGTCACCGGCCGCTTGTCGAGCAACGAGCCCAACTTGCAAAACATCCCGGTTAAAACGGCAGAAGGCCGGCGCGTGCGGGAAGCCTTTGTGGCTGCGCCCGGCTGCGTGATTGCCAGCGCCGACTACTCGCAAATTGAGCTGCGCATCATGGCCCACATCAGCGAAGACGAAGCCCTGCTGCGCGCTTTCAATGACGGTCTGGACGTGCACCGCGCCACCGCCGCCGAGGTGTTTGGCGTGGCGGTCGAGCAGGTCAGCAGCGAGCAGCGGCGCTATGCCAAGGTGATTAATTTCGGCCTGATTTACGGGATGAGCAGTTATGGCTTGGCACGCAATTTAGGCATCGAAACCAAGGCCGCAGCGGCCTACATCGACAAGTATTTCCAGCGCTACCCGGGCGTCAAAACCTACATGGACCAGACCAAACTCTCGGCCAAAAGCAAGGGCTATGTCGAGACGGTGTTTGGCCGGCGCCTGTATTTGCCGGAGATCAATTCACCCAACGGGCCGCGCCGCAGCGGTGCCGAGCGCGCCGCCATCAACGCGCCCATGCAGGGCACAGCGGCCGACCTGATCAAGCTCAGCATGGTCAAGGTGCAGCAGGTGCTGGACGCAGAAGGCCGCGGCACCAAGATGATCATGCAGGTGCATGACGAACTGGTGTTTGAAGTGCCACTGGCCGAGCAGGCGTGGGTGCGCACCGAAATCCCCCGCCTGATGGCCGGTGTGGCCCAACTCAAAGCCCCGCTGCTGGCGGAGATTGGCATCGGCGACAACTGGGAAAAGGCCCACTGACCCCGTGGTCTTTGCGGTTGGCCTGTCTGTACAATTATTAAATGAGCTGTTTTCGTTACGTATTGCTTTGTTGGATGCTGCTTGCCTTGCCCTTGCAGGGCTTTGCAGCGGCTTCGATGCAGTACTGCGGGATGGGGCCAGGCCATGCAGCGCAGGCTGCGCCATCGG
This sequence comes from Polaromonas sp., assembly GCA_040400815.1. Classification (GTDB taxonomy): domain Bacteria; phylum Pseudomonadota; class Gammaproteobacteria; order Burkholderiales; family Burkholderiaceae_C; genus Polaromonas. The sequence goes on from JBBAPN010000008.1 coordinate 44,138, forward strand.
TGTTGGCGGCCAGTCACCATGCTGAACCAGCTGCCATGGGCATGGCCCATGACGAAGTTGCTCACCAGCACAGTGTCCAAGCTGATTGGCCTGATCAGTCTGCCGATGCAGCGTCGCCCAACCTGCCGAAGGCCGATCACAGCTGCGGCGTCTGTGCCGCTTGCTCCCATGTGATGGGTGTGACTGATTTCCCCCAAACTTTCGAAGCGCAGGGGCTGCCCCAAGCTGATTTGGCCGAGCCTTTTATCCTGATTCACGCCGTCCCCTCGCGCCTTCCCGACAAACCGCCTCGCGTCTGAGGCCCCATGCTGCTGCAGTTCTTCACTGCCGCTGCATCGGGTTCTTTTTTCATCGTCCGCCATGTCAACATTCCAGCCGGAATGCTTGGTTTGTCGCCGTCCCATGAAAACGCGAGGATTCCATGTTCAACAAGCTACCTGCCGTCTGGCTGGTTCCGATATTTTGTCTGGCGGGCGCAGCCGGTGCCCAAACACCTGCGTCCGCTTCCGCCGCAACGCAGGCACGCCCAGCTTCAGCGCTGACCTACCGTTCGGCCTTCGAGGGGTACCAGTCGTTCACCGACGACATGCGCCTGAATTGGCAAGAGGCCAACGCCACGGCTGGTCGCATTGGCGGTTGGCGGGCCTATGCCAAGGAAGCCGCGCAGCCCGCCGTCAAGACGCCAGTCCACGACATGGCGAGCCTGCCTGAGCTGCCAACCGGCGCTGGCAAGCCATGAAAGTCCTTTGCATGAAACCAATTTTCAAGTCAGCGGCAGTGACGGCTGCGGTGTGGCTGCTGGCCGGATGCACCGCTGTGAACTTTGAGCAAGCGGTCAAGGACGTCAATGACGCCAACGCCCCAACGGCTGACTTCACCGACGGCAAGCTCGAACTGAGCCGCACCCAGCCACAGCTTGAGGCCCGGCAGCAACTCAGTGCCGAGCTGTTGGCCCAGCCGCTGGGCATGAACGAGGCCGTTCAGTTGGCCTTGGCCAACAGTCCTGCGGTGCAAACCTTGCTGGCCCAAAGCTGGGTTGACATGGCTTTGGCCAACCAGACCGGTCGGATTGCCAACCCGGTTTTCACGTTGGAGAGAATGCGCTTCGCCGATGAGTTGGCGTTGGGCCGATGGCTGTCTTTCGGCTTGCTTGATCTGTTGACGTTGCCGCAGCGTCAAGAGATCTCAAAAAGTCAAGTCGCACTGGCCAGGGTGCAGCTCAGCGCCAACGTGGTCGAGCAGGTCACCCAGCTGCGGCAGGCCTGGGTCAGGGCGGTGGCTGCGCAACAACTGTGGCGCTACGCCGAGCAGGTCAAGCGCTCGGCCGAGGCCAGTGCTGAGCTGGCCAGGCGCATGCAGCAAGTGGGTAATTTCAGCAAACTGCAGCGTGCGCGCCAGCAGGTTTTTTACGCCGACAGCTCGGCTCAGCTGGCGTTCAGCCAGCATGCCAGCACTGCGGCCAGGGAAGAGTTGATTCGGCAACTCGGCTTGACCGATGCGCAAGCCGAGCAACTCAAGCTGCCAGAGCGTCTGCCGGACTTGCCTCAACAGCCGCGATCAGCCGCTGTTGTCAGCACCGCGGCAAGCCAGCAGCGCTTGGATGTGCAGATCGCCCGCAGCCAGCTTGAGATCGCCGGCAAAGCCCAAGGCTTGAACCTGCTGACCAGTCTGGTCGATGTGGAGTTGGCTGTGCGGCGCGACAGCGTGTTCAAAAACTCGGCCGGTTCTGGCACTTCGGGCCAAGGTTTTGAGCTGGCTATTCGCCTGCCAATCTTTGACTGGGGTGATGCCAAACGGGAGGCCATGAACGCCCAGTCGCTGGCCGCGGCCAACCGCTACGACAGCACGGTGCGCGGTGCGGCATCGCAGTTGCGCGAAAGTTATTCGGCCTACCGCACGGCTTTCGAAGTGGCCCGGCATTACCGCGACGAAATCGTCCCGCTGCGCAGTGCCATGGCCGAAGAAAATCAGCTGCGTTACAACGCCATGCTGATCAGCGTGTTTGAGTTGTTGGCCGACAACCGTGACCAAGTCTCGAGTGTCATGGCGGCGATCAACGCTGCCCAACAATTTTGGCTTTCTGAGGCCGCTTTGGCCGCCGCCCTGACCGGCAAGCCGACCGCGCTGCAGCTGAGCAGGCCCGCCGCCAAGGCCGTCAGCGGCGCTGGCCATTGACTTGCCCTCTTATCCAACGGACCCCCTATGACCAACAGAAGACATTTTTTAACCGGTGCCGGCGCCATCACCGCCGCGGTCACTGCGGCCTCGGTCAGCCGGGTGGCCATGGCCGCATTGCCGGAACCTGTCATCCAGACAAAACCAGACACCATGGCGCCGCTGGTGCCCCCATCGGGTCGGCCCTACAACCCGGTGGTCACTCTCAACGGCTGGACCTTGCCTTGGCGCATGAACGCCGGCGTCAAAGAATTCCACTTGGTGGCCGAGCCTGTGGTGCGCGAGATGTCGCCCGGATTCAAGGCGCATTTGTGGGGCTACAACGGCCAGTCGCCGGGGCCGACCATCGAAGTGGTCGAGGGTGATCGGGTACGGATTTTCGTCACCAACAAGTTGCCGGAACACACCAGTGTGCATTGGCACGGCCAGCGTTTGCCCAACGGCATGGATGGCGTTGCAGGCCTGAATCAGCCGGCTATTCCGGTGGGCAAGACCTTTGTGTACGAGTTCGTTGCCAGGCGTCCCGGCACCTTCATGTACCACCCGCACGCTGATGAAATGACACAAATGGCCATGGGCATGATGGGTTTTTGGATCACTCACCCGAAGGCTGCGCATCCGCTGATCGACGAGGTCAACCGTGACTTCGTTTTTTTGCTCAACGCCTACGACATCGACCCGGGTCTGTACACGCCCAAGATCATGACCATGCTTGACTTCAATATCTGGAGCTGGAACAGCCGGGTTTTTCCAGGCATTGATCCCTTGGTGGTTCGCAAGCACGACAAAGTGCGGATTCGGGTCGGCAACCTGACCATGACCAACCACCCGATCCATTTGCATGGCCATGAGTTCTCGGTGACCGGCACGGACGGCGGGCCGACGCCGAAGTCCAGTCGCTGGCCTGAAGTCACCACCGATGTGGCGGTCGGGCAAATGCGCCAGATTGAATTCCTGGCCGACGAAGAAGGCGACTGGGCTTTTCATTGCCACAAGAGCCACCACACCATGAATGCCATGGGCCACGACATGCCCACCATGATCGGCGTCGACCACCGAAAGATCGCCCGTGACATCACCCAATTGATTCCCGACTACATGGTCATGGGTGAGCGCGGCATGGCCGACATGACTGAAATGGACATGCCTCTGCCCGACAACACCGAACGCATGATGACCGGAGCCGGTCCTTTTGGCTCTGTCGAGATGGGCGGTATGTTCAGCCTGTTGAAAGTCCGCAAAGACCAGAAGGCGGGCGACTACACCGACCCCGGCTGGTACCCGCACCCGGCCGGCAGCGTTGCTTATGAATGGACTGGCGCTGCACCCGTGGCAGATCGCGCAGTGAACAGCGGTGGTCAAGCCATGAAGACGCTCAATTCGCCCCTCAAAGACATTGAAGTTCGGGTCCGCAAGCCGGGCATGAACGGCATGCAGCACTGATTATTGATGATTTCTCATTTTTTTAAAGGCATTTCCATGAACACCCGTCACCTTCTGATTGCACTCCCCTTCCTGTTGCTGGCGGTGCCAGTTTTGGCTGCTGGCAGCCACCTTGGAGGGCACAACGATGAAGCCATCGGCAAGCCCGGTGTGGCCTCCAAAGTCACTCGGACCATCACCTTAGAGATGACGGACGCCATGCGTTTCAGCGTTCCCAAGGTGATGGTCAAGCAGGGCGAAACCATCCGCTTCGTGGTCAAAAACGCCGGCAAGTTAAAGCATGAAATGGTGCTGGGAACTGAAAAAGAGCTCACAGAACATGACGCGGCGATGATGAAAAATCCAGAGATGGTGCACGCCGATGCCAACATGGTCAGCGTGGCGCCTGGCTCAAGCGGGGACATTATTTGGCAATTCACCCAAGCCGGCAAAGTTAACTTTGCCTGCCTGCAGCCGGGCCACTACGCTGCCGGCATGAAAGGGCTGGTGACGGTCGCCGCAGGCCCAGTCGCCGTCAACGGCACCGCCCACCTACAGCATCAAGTTCAATCGCCAGCTGTCATCGCTCTTGGCGGCACTGCCGAGGCCAACGATCGAGCGCTCCTTGTACCGCCAGCCAGTGGCGACATGACCGACGCCGAAGTGCGCAAAGTGGACTTGGCGACGCAAAGGATCACCTTGAAACATGGCGAGATCAAAAATCTTGACATGCCTGGCATGACCATGGTTTTTCAAGTCAAAGCCCCCGCCTTGCTGTACCAGGTGAAGGCCGGCGACAAGATCCGTTTCCAGGCTGAAAAAATCAATGGGGTGATTGTTTTAACGCGCTTGCTGGCCGCTCCTTGAAGGCCAGTCTGCGCTAATTTGGCAGGTGAGGTGCTGCGGGGGAGGCCTGGCGAAAGAGTCACTCAGACAACTTAATTACATAAATTCTTTTGAATCGTTGTTTGATAGTCTCTTTCGATTTAAGGACTTTCCCGCTGGCGATTGTGGGCATTATTGATAAGATTATTTCCACATGATTAGTCTGGACCCACCGCCAAGGGATCACTGAAATCATGTCAGGCGAAGTGCCGAAAGGCTTTTCAATACCCACTGTTCATGCATTTTCAGGGAGATCCGCATGATTTTTAATCGTATTTGGTCTAAAACAGCCGCCATGGCAACTTCGGTTACCGCTTTGGCAATTTCCAGCGGGACTGCTTCCGCGGCATCTTCTGCAACCCTCAAGCCCGACGATTTCGTTGGTATTTCCTTTTGGCTGATTTCGATGGCCTTGATTGCCTCGACGGTGTTTTTCTTTTTGGAGCGAGACCGTGTTTCAGCCAAATGGAAAACCTCGCTGACCGTCTCCGGGCTGGTCACTTTGGTGGCCGCAGTTCACTACTTCTACATGCGCGAAGTCTGGGTCAGCACCGGCTCTACCCCCACCGTCTTTCGTTACATCGACTGGTTGATCACAGTGCCTCTGCTGATGATCGAGTTTTACCTGATTTTGTCGGCCATCGCCAAAGTCCCGGGCGGCGTTTTTTGGCGCCTCATGATCGGCACGCTGGTGATGTTGATCGGTGGTTACTTGGGTGAAGCGGGCTACATGGCCGTGTTGCCTGCGTTCATCATCGGCATGCTGGGTTGGGCTTACATTCTGTATGAGATTTTCATGGGTCAAGCCAGCAAAATCAATGCTGAAAGCGCACCACCCGCAGTCCAGTCAGCTTTCAACACCATGCGCTGGATTGTCACTATTGGCTGGGCGATCTACCCCATTGGTTATTTCTTTGGCTATTTGACAGGCGCCAGCCCAGCCCAAAGCGTGAATGCACTCAACATCATTTACAACCTCGCCGACGTGCTCAACAAGATCGCCTTTGGACTGATCATTTGGAATGTTGCCGTCAGCGAATCTGAAAGCGCGATGAAGAAGTAAGGACACCTACGGCCACCAGTTTTCTCCGGCTGATTGCCGTTGAAGACTGGTGATGCAGCAAACAAACAGTTCGATCGTGATGGAGTCCTTCGATGGCTGAAATTATTTGCCTGCCAGCCGTGGGCTTGAAAGACTACATCAAGACCATGTTGGCTGCGGTTGAATACCGCATGCGCGATGCGCTGCAACCGGATGCCAGCCCGTTGTCCCAAGGGCACATGAATGCCCGCGCGGCAGCGCTCTACCATTTGAATTCTGGCGGGCGGCGTGTGCGTGCCAGTTTGGCATTGACCGCCGGCTTGTCTTTGGGGCTGTCAAAAGCCGATCTCATTGGTGTCGCGAGTTGCGTTGAGCTGTTGCACAACGCGTCTTTGGTGCACGACGATATTCAAGACCGCGACGTGGTTCGCCGCGGTCAAGCCGCTGTGTGGTCTAAGTTCGGCACCAATCTGGCGATTTGCACCGGTGATTTGTTGTTGTCAGCCGCTTATGGCGTGCTCTGTACCACCAGCCAACCGTCGGCCTTGCCTGCGATGTTGACTTTGCTGCACGAGCGCACGGCCGCTGCGATCGACGGCCAATGTGCCGATCTCGCCACGCTGGCCGGTCAGTCCGAGGGACTGGCGGCCTACCTGCTGATTGCGACGGCCAAATCAGGTGCCTTGCTGAGCTTGCCGCTGGAGTTGGCATTGCTGGCGGCTGGTCGCGCAGACGCCACCAGCCTGGCCCGACAGGCCAGTGAAAACTTGGCTATCAGCTACCAAATTTTGGACGACTTGCAAGACCTTGAGGCCGACAGTCCGAAATGCAAGGGCTGCGTTGACCAAACCCAGGGCTTGAACATTGTCAGAGTGCTTTGCAACCCGAATGGACTGAGTTCGGGGTTGACGCAGGCTGAGGCCATGGCGACTGCCAAAGCACTGGCGCTTGAGCACTTGGCTTTTTGTGATTCACAGGCTTCGCAATTGCCGAACGGTTCGGGCGCGCAGTTGCTGGTCTTGTCCGCTGAATTGCGCGGCCTGCTGAACGCGCAAGCGTGGTTGGAAATCTGTTGATGCACGCTTTGGTAATGGGGGCTGGGTTTGGCGGCATTGCTGCGGCACTGCGTTTGCGGGCCAAAGGCTACCGCGTGACCGTGGTCGACCGCTGCAGCCAGATCGGTGGCCGGGCTCAAGTTTTTGAGCGCGGCGGTTTTCGCCACGACGCTGGCCCAACGGTGATCACGGCACCGTTTTTGTTTGAAGAACTGTTCACCTTGTTTGGTGAAAAATTCTCAGACCACGTGACCTTGGTGCCACTCAAGCCTTGGTACCGCTTTCACTTTGCCGATGGCGAGACCTTTGACTACGGCGGCAGCTTAGAGGAAACCTTGGCTGAAATCGTGCGGATTGAGCCGAAAGACGCCGACGGTTACCTGCGCTTGCTGCGCCAATCCAAGCGCATCTTCGACGTCGGCTTCACCGAACTCTCGGCCATGCCTTTTCATCGTTTCAAAACCATGCTGCGGCAAATCCCCAGACTGCTGGGCTTGCGCAGTTATGAGACCGTTTGGCAGTTGGTGTCGCGCCATTTGGTCAACCCCCAACTGCGGCAAGCGTTTTCAATTCAACCGCTGTTGGTGGGCGGCAACCCGTTTGACACGACCAGCATTTATGGCTTGATTCATTATTTGGAACGCGCGCACGGCGTGCATTTTGCGATGGGTGGAACCGCCGCCATCACGCGGGCTTTGGGCGATTTGATGGCGCGCCAAGAAATTGCTGTGGAGCTGGGCCAAACGGTTGAAACACTGCGCATAGAGCAGGGCGTGGTGACCGGCGTCGTCATGCAAGACGGCCGACAGATTGCCGCCGATGTGGTGGTTTCCAACGCCGACCCAGCGCATTTGTACAGCCAGATGGTCAAGCCCAAAGACCAGCCCGTGGCAACCCGTTTGAAGCTGGCGGCGGCAGCCTATTCCATGGGGCTTTTCGTTTTGTATTTCGGCACCACGCGAACCTACCCAGAGGTGGCCCACCACACGATTTGGATGGGTGAGCGTTACCGCGAGCTGCTGGCCGACATTTTCGATCACAAGATTTTGTCGGACGATTTTTCGCTCTACCTGCACCGGCCCACTGCGACCGACCCGAGCTTTGCGCCGGCCGGTTGTGACAGTTTTTATGTGCTTTGCCCGGTTCCGAATTTGCTCGGAAAACAAGACTGGGACAAAGAAAGCCACGCCCTGCGCGACCGGATTGTGGCGGCGCTGGGGAAAACCTTGTTGCCCGATTTGGCCAACACCATCACGGAAGAGTTTTTCATGACGCCAAACGACTTTGCGCAGGATTATTTGAGTCAGCACGGCGCTGGTTTTTCGGTCTCGCCGCTGTTCCGGCAGTCGGCTTGGTTTCGCTTTCACAACCAAGCCGAGGGTTTGAAAAACCTCTACTTGGTCGGCGCTGGCACGCACCCCGGAGCGGGTCTGCCGGGCGTGTTGTGTTCTGCCAAAGTTCTGGATGCGTTGATTCCAAACGCTGTGCCCGCATGAGCGGCACGCTGCATCCAGAGCCGCTGCCGCTGACCTTGACCGCCACCGCCGACAGCGTGTTGGCCAGCAAGGGGCGCAGTTTTCATTGGGCCCGACATCTGCTTTCGCCAAGCCACGCGGCGCGCGCCACGCGCTTGTACCGCTTGTGTCGTTACATCGACGACTTGGCCGACGAAACCGCTTCGGTGACCTTGGCGCAGCAGGCGCTGTCTGGCGTGGCGGCGTCCATCCAGCGTGGTCAATCCGACGATCCGATCATTCAAGATGGCTTGGCTTTGATGCACGAGTGCGGCATTGACGCCGACATTGTGTTGGACTTGGTCAGCGGCGTGCAGTCCGACTTGGCGCTGGTTTGCATGCCCAACCTGGATGCGTTGCTGCGTTACTGCTACCAAGTCGCTGGCACGGTGGGTTTGATGATGTGCAAGGTGTTGGACACCGATGTCCGGTCGGCTTTGCCGCATGCGGTTGATTTGGGCATTGCCATGCAGTTGACAAATATTTGCCGCGATATTTCGGCGGACGCTGCGGTCGGCCGGCGTTATTTGCCGACCACCATGGTGGGCGATTTGACGCCTCTGCAGTTGTTGCAAGCAGATGCGGCGCTGCGTGACACGCTGCAAACTTGCGTGCTTGCCTTGCTCGACTGTGCCGATACTTACTATGAAAGCGGTGAGATTGGTTTGTCTTACCTGCCGCTGCGCGCGCGCAGTGGCATGTTGGTGGCGGCCCGGGTTTACCGCGGCATTGGCGCTGAGCTCAAGGCCCGCCCGCAGTTCTGTGGCGATCAGCGCGCGGTGGTGCCGCCGTGGCGCAAAGTCGTCATCACCTCGCAGGCTTTGCTGACCCGCCCGTTGACGCCGTCTTTTTGGTGGCCTTCAAGCCGACACGACGCTGACCTGCACTTGGCTTTGACGAATTTTCCAGCCTCTCGGACCGCCGCTGGTGTGCGTCATGCCGCCTGAAGTGGACTTGCTGATCGTGGGCGGCGGCTGTGCTGGTTTGAGCCTGGCGATGCACTTGGCCCAGCACCCGCAGCGCGCACCGAACACGCTGATTTTGGAGCAGCGCCAGCACTATGAAAACGACAAAACCTGGTGTTTTTGGGGTGACGACGAAACCCCTTTTGCCACTTTGGCGGCGCACCAATGGCGTGCCGTCAAAGTCAGCCATGCGGGCCGCGTTGCGCATCTGGATTGTTCGGCTACCGCCTACCGAATGCTGGCTTCTGAGCAGTTTTACGCAGCCGCTGTGACGGCCTTGTCTGGCGCGCCCAAGCTGCAACTTCAGATGCAGACGTCTCTGCTCTCTGAAGCCAAATTCAAGGCTGGCCGTTGGCATTTTCAAAGCACCCATGGACCCTTGTCTGCGGCGATGGTGGTCGACACCCGGCCCGTGGCGCCCAGCGCCAGCGCTGGCGCTGTGCTGTGGCAATCGTTTTATGGTCACGAGATTGATTGTTCAGAGCCTGTTTTTGAGCCCGGTTGCGTGGAGTTGATGGACTTTTCAAGCGCCAGTTCAGCGCGTGTGGCCTTCAGTTACGTGTTGCCCATGTCGCCCACGCGCGCGCTGGTCGAGTTCACGGTGTTTGCACCGCAGCCGTTTTCAGCCGCGGCGCTGTCGGCGGAGCTGAACGCCGCTGTGGCCCAGCGCGTGAAAGGTGCGGCGTTCACGCTGCGGCGATCTGAGCAGGGTGTTTTGCCGATGGGTTTGACCCAGCCCAAGGCGCTTGCGGGTCAGCCCGAGCAGGCCTCAACTTACGTCCGGGCGGGTTTGTTCGCCGGTGCGGCCCGGCCTGCCACAGGCTATGCATTTCAGCGAATCCAGCGCTGGGCTGCAGATTGTGCTGCGCAATTGGCCGGTGGTGGACCGCCGATCGGGCACCGACCCGATGCCGGCTTGTTGGCCTGGATGGACAACTTGTTTTTGCAGCTCATTCAGCGCCGGCCGGAATTGGCGCCTTCACTGTTTGTCGACCTGTTTGCCCGTGTTGGGAGCCCACGCTTGATTCGTTTTTTAAGCGACCGTGGCCGTCTTGCCGACTACGCGGCCATGATTTTGGCTTTGCCCTGCCGACCTTTTGTGCAGCAACTTATGCTGCAGCGGTCATGGCCCTGAATCCGCTGCGCCTGCAGGGTTTGTTTTTCAGCGCCATGGCGCTGGGGGCAGCGGCTTTGTCGGTGCTGGCAGCGCCCTTGCCCGCGCCGTTGGAATGGTGGTTGGCGAGTGGGCTGATTGTCTTGTTGGGTGTTCCGCATGGTGCGCTCGACCCGCTGTTTGCCCAAGCCCTGCCGCAACTCAACAGCCGCGCCGCTTGGTTCGGTTTTGTGGTCGTTTATTTGTTGTTGGGCGCCTTGGTGGTGGGGTTGTGGTGGGTTTTCCCGATGGTTTTTTTGGTTGGGTTTTTAGCCGTCTCGGTGCTGCATTTTTCGGGCGATCTGTCGGCCGGTGCTGGGTGGTTGGCGCGGCTGGTCTATGGCGCCGCCGTAATCACGCTGCCGGCTGCTTGGCATGACGCGGAGCTGCTGCGGCTTTTCTCACAGCTGGTCGGGCCCGACGCTGCGCGGCCGGTGGTGGCGGTGTTGTCATTTTTTGCTGCGCCCTGCCTGCTGGCCTTGCTGCTGGTGGCTGGCCGCAGTGTTCGGCATGACGGCTGGCGGGCGTTGGAGGTTTTAGCGCTTGGCTTGTTGGCCTGGACCGCCACGCCCTTGCTCGGCTTTGCCATTTATTTCTGTGCCATGCACAGTGCACGGCATATTTTGCGGACTCAGCAGTACGCCGGTGTGTCGCCCGCGAAGCTCGCTGGTGTGGCTTTGCTGCCGCTGCTGGCCTTGTCCGGCCTGTGCGCCTTGGGCTGGACGCTGTTGCCCGCCACGCCGCTTGACGAAGGCCTGCTGCAGGGGCTGTTTGTCGGGCTGGCGGCTTTGACGCTGCCGCACATGGTGTTGGTCGAGCGTGTCCGTTTTGCCGGTTGGCCGGCGCGCCAGTGACCAGACTTTGTAACGTGGCCTGGTTCACAATTTGTGGCTTGTCCGCCCGCGTTGGGCTGGCTAGACTGCAGCCTTGCCGGCGGTTCGGCCGGGTCTATTTTTCAACGATTGCAAGGACTTCGTCATGCTGAGCCCAGACCTGAGAAAAGATTTTGACGCGCTGTTACCCGGCCAGTCGAGCGAAGCCGGTGCCAGCCGCCGGACTGCCCTGAAAGCCGCCTTGGGCGTCGGTTATGCGGCCGCTGCGCTGCCGCTGATGGCCCAAACGGCGGTTAAAACATCGGCCGAAGGCTTGACCACCGGCGAGACTCTGTACGAGGTCAACGGCTTCAAGGTGCCGGCTTTTTTTGCCGCGCCCGCCGGCCAAACCAACTTGCCGGTGGTGCTGGTGGTTCACGAGATTTTTGGCGTGCACGAATACATCGCCGACACCGCTCGCCGCTTTGCCCGCGCCGGCTACCTGGCGATAGCGCCTGAATTGTTTGCGCGTCAGGGCGATCCCGGCGCTTACAGCGAGATGGCCAAGCTGATGTCCGAAGTGGTCGCCAAAACACCTGACGCGCAAGTCATGGCCGACTTGGATGGCGCGGTGAACTGGGCGACCCAGCATGGCGGCAACCCCGACCAAGTCGCCATCACGGGTTTTTGCTGGGGCGGTCGCATCACCTGGCTGTACGCGCAGCACAGCAGTCAGGTCAAGGCTGGCGTGGCTTGGTACGGTCGCTTGGTCGGCGAGGCCTCAGCGCTCAATCCCCAGCACCCGCTGGACCGTGCGGCCATGCAAACGGCGCCGGTGCTCGGCTTGTACGGCGGGCAAGACGGCGGCATTCCGTTGGGCACGGTGAACCAGATGACCAGCGCCCTGGCGGCAGCCGGCAGTCGCGGCAATCCAGCCGCCAAGGCCTGCGAGTTCGTGGTTTACCCCGATGTCGGTCATGCTTTTCACGCCGACTACCGGCCGAGCTACCGGGCCGAGGCGGCGCAAGACGGTTTCAAGCGATGCCTGGCTTGGTTCAAGTCCCACGGCCTTGCCTGAAAGCGGTCAGAGACGCTGGATAATAGACTCCCGTTGACCGGCTGACCCCACCAGGTTGCCGGCCTTGTTGGTGGGCTTTTAAGACTGGCGTTGATATGACTTTGTTAGCAATTCTCGCGGCAACGCTGGTGGCCGGTGTGGGCAGCGTCTGGCTGGCTGCTTTGTTGGGTTTTGGCATGTTGGCGCGTTACACCCAACACATGCTGAGCTTGGCTGCCGGTGCGCTGCTGGCCACGGCTTTCATGCATTTGCTGCCCGAAGCGTTTGAAAGCCAGGTCAGCGCCGACCATCTGTTCCCAACGCTGTTGGTGGGCCTGGTCTTTTTCTTCTTGCTCGACAAGGCCGAACTCTGGCATCACGGCCATGAGCACCACCATGGCCACCACCACAGCCATGAAGGCCATGATGCGCATGCAGGCCATCAGCACCGCAACGGCGGCAGCTGGGCCATTTTGACCGGCGACTCAGTGCATTGTTTCGGCGACGGCGTGCTGATCGCTTCGGCTTTTGTGGCCGACATGCGGCTCGGCGTGGTGGCAGCGCTGGCTGTGCTGATGCATGAAGTGCCGCACCACATGGGCGACTTGGCGGTGCTAAGGCAGAACAGCGACAACCGGCGGATGGCTTTTTTGAAGGTCTCGCTGGCGGGGGCCTTGACCGCCATGGGCGGTCTGGTCGGCTACTTTTTGGTGGCTGAGCTGAAGGCCTATTTGCCCTACTTCTTGGCCGTCGCTTCCAGCAGTTTTTTGTACGTGGCGCTGGCCGACCTGATCCCGCAATTGCAAAAAAAGCTGTCTGCGCGCGAAACCGCAGCGCAGATTATCTGGCTCTTGGTCGGCATGGGCATGGTCACGCTGGCCAGCAGCCTGACGCGCAGCAGTCATTGATGTCGGCCAGCTTTCAAAGTCGGTAAGCCGGCGTCGGCCAGCCGTTCGGCGGCTTTGAAAAACCTCAGTTTGCGGTCTCTCGGCAATTGTTTCAGGGCGTACTCAGCGCGCAGTGCGTCGCCTTTGCTGGGGTAACAGCGGCAGGCCAGCACCCGCAGCGGTGGGTGCGCGCGGGTGTAGGCCGCACCCAAACCCAGCACATGCTGGACGAAACGTGTCAACACGTCGATGGCCACGCCGGTGTAGAGCGTGCCGTCTGCGCATTCCAGCACATACAGCTGATAAGCCTGGGTCAGCGCTGGCTTAGCCAGGCTCTCAGCCTTGGGCGACAGGTCGGGCTGGGTCACTGCACCACTCGCTCCAGCTGCCGGCATACAGCGCTGTGCTGCCGAGTCCGGCGATCGCCATGGCCAGCAGGTTCGGCAGCGCGCTGACACCGCTGCCACAGTGGTGCACTACCGTGGCCGGATCACGCTGGCCGAGCAAGGCGGTAAATTCGGCGCGCAGTTGCTCGGCTGGTTTGAACTTGCCATCGGGTCCGAGGTTCTGGGCGAACGGGCGGTTCAGTGCGCCCGGAATGTGGCCGGCCACCGGGTCTAAGGGCTCGACCTCGCCCTTGAAACGCGGCGTAGCCCGGGCGTCAATCAGCGTTTGTTCGGGTCGGCCGAGACGCTGAACGACGGCAGCGGTGTCGACCAGTCGCGCTGTCGGCTCGCTCAGCTCAAAGCTCGATGGAGAGTGCGCCGCCTCTTGTCCTGACGCAACGGGTCCGCCATCAGCTTGCCAAGCTTGCAGGCCACCGTCGAGCACGGCGACGGCGTCGTGGCCAGCCCATTTCAGCATCCACCACAGCCGGCCACAGTAGTTCGCACCGTTGCGGTCATAGACCACGGCTTGCATGTCGTTGGTAAAACCGACGCTCGATAGCCACGCCGCGAAGCGTTGTCGGCTGGGCAGCGGATGACGCCCGCCTGAGGCCGCATCGTCTTGGCCGTGCTGGGCACTCAAGGCGCTGTTGAGGTCGGCGTAGACCGCGCCAGGAAGATGAACTTGCGCGTAAAGCGCCGCCCCAGCGCCTGGCTGGCTCAAATCGAAACTGCAGTCAAAAATCATGCAGCGGCGCGGCGTGTTTTGCAGCGCTTGCAGCTCGGCAACGGAAATCAAGAGGGCGTGCATGGCGATTCCTTTCGACAAGGTCAGATCATCTGCGTCGTTTTGCTGGCGCCCATTTCGCGGCGGTACCACTCGTGAAAGTGCTGCATGCCGTCTTCCATCGGGCTTTGGTAGGGGCCAAATTCATTGTCGCCGCGCTGCATCAGGGCCAGTCGGCCGGCGTCCATGCGGAGCGCAATTTCGTCGTCTTCGACGCAGGTTTCCATGTAGGCGGCTTGTTGCGCTTCGATGAACTCGCGCTCAAAAGCGCAGATTTCTTCGGGGTAGAAAAACTCCACCACGTTCAGCGTTTTGCCCGGTCCTTGTGGGTGCAGCGAGCTGACCACCAGCGCATGCGGGTACCACTCGACCATCACGTGCGGGTAGCATGTCAGCCAAATAGCGCCGTACTTGGGGGCTGCGCCGCCGCGGTATTGCAGCACCACGTCGTGCCATTTTTTGTACACGTCAGTGCCGGGTTTGCCCAGTTTGTCCGAGACGCCCACCGTTTGAACCGAGTAGCTGGAGGCCAGTTCCCAGCGCAAGTCGTCGGTGGTGACAAAGCCGCCCAAGCCGGGGTGGAACGGGCCGACATGGTAGTCCTCTAAGTAAACCTCGATGAAGGTTTTCCAGTTGTAGTCGCAGACGTGCAAATGAACTTTGTCCAACTGGTAGCCGCTGAAGTCAAGGTCGGCCATCGAGCTCAGCCCGGCCATTTCGGCGGCGATGTTGCGGCCGTTGTCTTCAAACACCAGACCGTTCCAGGTGGTGGTTTTGTAGCGGTTCAAGTTCAGGCAGGGGTCGATCTCAAAGTGCGGTGCGCCTATCAGTTCGCCGGCGATGTTGTAGGTCCAGCGGTGCAGCGGACAAACAATGTTGCTGTCAGCCCGGTTGCCGAGGGAGCCGCGGCCTTGCAACATGGTGGCTTGGCGGTGCCGGCAGACATTGGATATCAACTCGATGCCCGAGGCGTTGCGTACCAGCGCCCGGCCTTCGCCTTCGTGGGGCAGGGTGTAGTAGTCGCCCAGATTCGGTACGGCCAGTTCGTGGCCCAGGTAACGCGGCCCTTTGGCAAATAATTTTTGTTGTTCCCGGGCATACAGCCCCGGGTCAAAATAGCTCGAAATGGGCAGCTGGCTGGTAGCCTGCAATAGACGAAGGCTTAAATCAGGCGTGCGCGTGGGGGACATTGGCGGGGGGAGTTAAAAGAGCAAAAAGAGCATAAAAGACCAGCTCAAGGCAATTTCTATTGTACCTACCGTGCCTTTTACCAAGCCGTTTCAACCTTGACCGGCGGGTTAGCGGCCCGGTGACCGTTTGATTGGGTGGCGAGCGCCTAAAATCATTGTCAAACCAAAATCCAGACCTCATGCGAAAAACGACTGCCACCGCCCCGACGCCAGACACTCTCCCAAACACCAGCCCCGAGCCACTGGCTGGGGCACCCGTGAATTACGAGTCGGCGCTTGCAGAGCTTGAAAAATTGGTGATGCAACTCGAAGGCGGCCAGTTGCCGCTGGACCAGTTGCTGACGGGTTATCAGCGCGGCGCGCAGCTGCTCAAATTCTGCCGTGACAAGCTCGAAGCAGTCGAACACCAGATCAAGGTGCTGGAAGGCACTGAACTGAAACCCTGGGCGCAGGAGTGAGCCGCTTGAAGCCAGCCGACCTTCCTTTCGACCTGTCTGGGTGGGCGGCGCTGCAGCTTCAAACCGTTGAAGCAGCGTTGACGCGCTGGGTTGCTTGCCCCGAGACCTCGCCAGCCCCCGCTGGCTTGGGCGACGCCATGCGCTACGCCGTGCTGGATGGCGGCAAGCGGCTGCGGCCGCTGCTGGTGCTGGCGGCTTGCGAGGCGGTGGGCGGCAACCCCGAGGCAGCGCTGCGTGCCGCCTGCGCGGTGGAGTTGATTCACGCTTATTCGCTGGTGCATGACGACATGCCCTGCATGGACAACGACGTGTTGCGGCGCGGCAAGCCAACTGTGCACGTTCAGTTTGGCGAAGCGCAAGCGCTGCTGGCCGGCGATGCGCTGCAGGCCTTGGCCTTTGAGTTGCTGACGCCTGAGGACTCAACCGTCAGCGCGGCCATGCAGGCGGTCTTGTGCCGCATGCTGGCGCAGGCGGCTGGATCACGCGGCATGGCCGGCGGTCAGGCGATTGATCTGGCGAGCGTCGGTCAGCCGATTTCGTCGGCCCAGCTGCACGACATGCACCGCCTGAAAACCGGTGCCTTGCTGCAAGCCAGCGTCTTGATGGGCGCCGCTTGCGGCAGCCCGAGCGCTGCAGCGCAGCTGGCTTTGAGCGACTACGGCGCGTCGATTGGCCTGGCTTTTCAGGTGGTCGACGACGTGCTGGATGTGATTGCCGACTCGGGCACCTTGGGCAAGACCGCCGGCAAAGACGCCGCCCAAGACAAGCCCACCTTTGTCTCGCTGATGGGTTTGCGCGTCTCCCAAAATTACGCCCAAGAGCTGCTCTCGCAGTCGCAGGCCAGCTTGCGCGCTGGCGGGCTCCACAACACGGCCGCCTTGCAGGCGCTGGCCGAGATGCTGGTCAATCGCGGTTTTTGACCAGCCGCCGCTACAGTACTGTCACAGGATTTATAGAGATGTACCAATTGCTTGAAACCATCCACAGCCCATCCGACTTGCGGCGGCTGCCGCGCCACCAACTGCCACGCGTCGCCGATGAACTGCGCGCTTACGTGCTGGACAGCGTGTCGCGCACCGGCGGTCACTTGAGCTCGAACTTAGGCACGGTCGAACTGACGGTGGCGCTGCACTATGTTTTCAACACCCCCGACGACCGGCTGGTCTGGGACGTCGGCCATCAGACGTATCCGCACAAGATCCTGACCGGCAGGCGCGACCGCATGGGCAGTTTGCGCCAGCTGGGTGGCCTGTCTGGCTTTCCGCGGCGCAGCGAAAGCGAGTACGACACCTTCGGCACGGCGCATTCGTCAACCTCGATTTCTGCCGCGCTCGGCATGGCCATGGCGGCCAAGCAAAAGGGTGAAGACCGGCATGCCGTGGCGATCATTGGCGACGGCGCCATGAGCGCCGGCATGGCTTTTGAAGCGATGAACAACGCCGGTGTTTGCGACTGCAATTTGCTGGTAATTTTGAACGACAACGACATGAGCATCAGCCCGCCGGTGGGGGCGCTGAACCGTTACTTGGCGCAGCTCATGAGCGGCCAGTTTTACGCCGCCGCCAAGAACGTTGGCAAACAAGTGTTGAAAGCCGCGCCGCCCTTGTTTGAACTCGCCAAGCGGCTCGAAACCCATGCCAAAGGCATGATCGTGCCGGCCACGCTGTTCGAGAATTTTGGCTTCAACTACATCGGTCCGATCGATGGCCATGACTTGGAGTCGCTGATCCCCACGCTGGAGAATATTCGGCAGCTGAAAGGCCCGCAGTTTCTGCACGTGGTGACCAAAAAAGGCCAAGGCTACAAGCTGGCCGAAGCCGACCCGGTCGCCTACCACGGCCCCGGCAAGTTCGATCCAGCGCTGGGTTTGCAAAAATCAGCCGCACCGGTCAAGCAGACCTTCACGCAGGTCTTTGGCCGCTGGTTGTGCGACATGGCGGTGCAAGACAAGCGACTGGTCGGCATCACGCCGGCCATGCGTGAAGGTTCGGGCATGCTGGAGTTTCACCAGCGTTTTCCGGAGCGCTATTACGACGTTGGCATCGCCGAACAACACGCGGTGACTTTTGCCGCCGGCATGGCCTGCGAAGGTCTCAAGCCCGTTGTCGCGATTTACTCGACGTTTTTACAGCGTGGCTACGACCAGTTGATTCACGACGTCGCTTTGCAAAATTTGCCAGTGGTGTTTGCGCTGGACCGCGCAGGTCTGGTCGGCGCTGACGGTGCGACCCATGCCGGGGCGTATGACATCGCTTTCTTGCGCTGCATACCGAACATGAGCATCGCCTGCCCAGCCGATGAAAACGAGTGCCGCAAGCTGCTGACGACGGCCTTTGATCAAGATCATCCGGTGGCCGTGCGCTACCCGCGCGGAGCAGGGGCTGGCGTGGCCACAGAAGCCGGTTTGGCGTCACTGCCGTTCGGTCGGGGCGAGATTCGCAGGCAGGGTTCGGGCATCGCTATCTTGGCTTTTGGCACGCTGCTGCATCCGGCCTTGGTCGCGGCTGAAAAGCTCGGTGCCACCGTGGTCAACATGCGTTGGGCCAAGCCGCTGGATGTGGTGCTGCTGTTAGAGGTCGCGGCGGCGCATGACGCCCTGGTCACGGTTGAAGAAGGTTGCCTGATGGGCGGCGCTGGCAGTGCCGTCGGTGAGGCCTTGCAGCAAGCGGGTGTGCTCAAACCACTGCTGCAACTCGGCCTGTCAGATGAGTTCACCGAGCACGGCGATCCGGCTGTGTTGCTGGCCATGCAGGGGCTGGACGCGGACGGCATGCAAGCCTCGATCAACAACTGGCTGGCCGGCTTGTTGCCTGAACGGCAAGGATCTGCAGGCAAGACGACTTTGAAGTCAGTGGCTTGAATCAATGCGCACTTCCATGAAACCTGTGTTGCCTTCAATGCCCGATGTGCAGGGCCGCCGCGACTTGCGCGAGCTGCCGATTCAGCGCGTCGGTGTGACCTCGCTGCGTTACCCGCTGCGCGTCATGGTGGACGGCCAATTGCAAGCCACAGTCGGCCACTGGACGCTGGACGTGGCCTTGGCCGCCGAACAAAAAGGGGCGCACATGTCGCGCCTGATCGCTTGGCTGGAAGCGCTGGAAATGCGCGGCACAGCGCTGACAGCAGACACGCTGAGCGTTGAAATCGCCGCCATGCTGGCGCTGCTGGAGGCCGATGCGGGTCGCATTGAAGTGAGTTTTCCGTTCTTTGTGCGCAAGGCCGCGCCGGTCTCTGGTTTGCACAGCCTGATGGAGTACGATGGCAGCTGGATTGCCGAGCGCCAGGGCGGCGTCACCCGGCTGACCATGCAGGTGGTGGTGCCGGTCAAGTCTTTGTGCCCGTGCTCCAAAGAGGTCTCTGACGACGGCGCGCACAACCAGCGCTCTCACATCACTGTGCGCGCCGAGTTGCGGGCGGGGCAGGGACGCATGGACTGGACGGAACTGCTGCGTTTTGCAGAAGACAATGCGTCCAGCGAGTTGTGGGGTTTGTTGAAGCGCACAGACGAAAAATGGGTCACCGAGCGGGCTTACGCCAACCCCAAATTTGTCGAAGACCTGATCCGTGACGTCGCCGCAGCAGTCGACGCTGATCCGCGGATTGGCAGCTACCGCGTGGCGGTGGTCAACCATGAGTCGATTCATGCCCATGACGTTCATGCGGTGATCGAGCGGAGTCGTTAGCCGGTTTCTTGAAGGGCCCAAGCGCCGCCGGCAAGGCCGCTGCAGAGCCTGAATGGAGACCCGTATTTCCCCTAAAATCAGCCCTTGTTTCGAAACCTTGGAGTACTTTAAATGGACCGTCGTTCAATCATCAAGCACGCTGGCATCGCCGGCGTTTTGGCTGCTGGCGTGGCGCCTGCCGTGCAGGCTCAGGCACCGGCCCTTCGCTGGCGGATGGCCTCCAGTTTTCCCAAATCACTCGACACCGTCTTCGGTGGTGGTGAAACTTTCGTTAAGAAGGTCGCCGAGCTCAGCGGTGGCCGTTTCACCATTTCCGCCCACGCGGCTGGCGAACTCATGCCGGCCTTTGGCGTGGTCGACGGCGTGCAAAACGGCACCGTCGAAGTCGCACACACGGCGGCTTATTATTTCTTTGGCAAGGACGATGCTTTTGCCCTGAGTTGCGCCATTCCTTTTGGCCTGAACAGCCGCCAGATGACCGCCTGGATGTACCAGGGCAATGGCCTTAAACTGACGCGCGAGTTCTACAAGGACTACAGCATCGTCAACTTCCCTTGCGGCAACACCGGCACCCAAATGGGCGGTTGGTACCGCAAGGAAATCAAGACCGTGGCCGACCTCAAAGGCCTGAAGTTTCGCGTCGGCGGCTTTGCTGGCAAGGTGCTTGAGCGCATGGGCGTGGTGCCGCAAAACATTCCGGGCGGCGAAATTTACCAAGCCCTGGAAAAAGGCACGCTCGACGCTGCCGAATGGATCGGGCCTTATGACGACCAAAAGTTGGGCTTCAACAAAGTCGCACCTTACTACCATTACCCGGCTTGGTGGGAAGGCGGCCCGCAGCTTGAAATTTTTGTTAACCACAAAGCTTATGACAGCTTGTCGGCAGAAAACAAAGCGATTGTCGAAGCCGCGTCGACCTACGCTCACGTCGAAATGCAGGCCAAGTACGACGCCCGCAATCCCGGTGCGCTGAAACAATTGGTGGCCGCCAAGACCAAGGTCTTGCCTTTCCCGAAAGCCATCATGGACCTGGCTTTCAAGGAGTCGATGGGGTTGTACGCCGAGATGAGCGCCAAAAATCCGAAATGGAAAAAAATCTACGAAGACATGTCCGACTTCCGCCGCGACCAGAACCTTTGGTTTCGCTTCACCGAAGCGCGTTTTGACAGTTTCATGCAGGCACAGAAGCTGTAAACCGCAGCGCTGATTTAAAACCCGTCACACCCCTGTGGTGCGGCGGGTTTTTATTCGTTTAAATTTGGGTATTCACTGATGAAAGAAACGTTTTTCTCTCCTAAACTTATTTTCTTCATCAATTTTATTTTCCAGAGGGATTGAACATGGACCGTCGTTTACTCATCAAAAATGCGGGTCTGGCGGGCGTTCTGGCCGCTGGCGTAGCCCCTGCGGTGCACGCTCAAGCCACGGTTCGCTGGCGGCTGGCCTCCAGCTTTCCGAAATCGCTGGACACTCTTTTTGGCGCAGCCGATACCTTTGCTAAAAAGGTGGGTGAGATGAGCGGTGGCAAGTTCATCATCTCCACCCATGCCGCGGGTGAATTGATGCCAGCCTTTGGCGTCGTTGATGGAGTTCAAAATGCCAGCGTGGAAATGGCCCACACTGCACCGTATTATTTTTTTGGCAAGGACGAAACCTTTGCGCTGGGCTGTGCCATCCCTTTTGGCCTGAACAGCCGGCAGATGACGGCTTGGATGTACGAGGGCAATGGCTTGAAGCTGATGCGCGAGTTTTATGCCAAATACAACATTGTCAATTTTCCAGGTGGCAACACAGGCTGCCAAATGGGCGGTTGGTACCGCAAGGAAATCAAGTCGGCCAAAGACATGAAAGGTCTGAAGTTGCGCATCGGCGGCTTGGCCGGCAAGGTCATTGAGCGAATGGGCGGTGTGCCGCAGAATATTCCGGGCGGCGAGATTTACCAAGCTTTGGAAAAAGGCACGATCGATGCGGCGGAGTGGGTCGGTCCTTACGACGATCAAAAGCTCGGCTTTAACAAGGTTGCGCCTTTTTATTACTACCCTGGCTGGTGGGAGGGTGGCCCACAGCTCGACTTTTTCATCAACAACAAAGCTTTCGAAGGCCTGTCTCCTGAACACAAAGCTATAGTGGAATGCGCTGCGGCTTTTGCCCACACCGAAGTGCAAGCCAAATACGATGCGCGCAATCCAGGTGCGCTAAGGCAATTGGTTGGCGCCAAAACCAAAGTGCTGCCTTTCCCGAAAGACGTCATGGAACTGGCTTACAAGGAGTCGATGGCCCTGTACGCAGAGATCAGCGCCAAGAATCCAACTTGGAAAAAAATCTACGACGACTATTCAAGCTTCCGGCGCGAACAGAACTTGTGGTTCCGTTTCACAGAGGCGCGTTTTGACAGCTTCATGCAGGCTCAAACTTTGTAGAGCAGAGCGGTAGCCGTTTGGCTGAGGCGCAACAGGTTCAAGACGTCGGTTTTGGACCTGTTGTGCTTTTTGACCTTGAGTCCGGGCCCTTTAAGTCAGGGGCTTGTCTGCGCTGCTGGCGTTGCTTGCCTTGCTATCAACACAGTGGATCAGCAGCGTGGGTCCCAGGCTCAATCTGGCAAAAGCCTGCAAGACTTGCGGGTCTGCCGCTTGGAAGACAAACATGCCCCGGCCGCTCGATCGGATCACCAATCTGGGGGCAATCAGCCAAGTCATGAAAGGGACATAGATGAACTTGGCCTGCGTGACCTCGACCAATGCGACTTTTTTGGGCCACAGCCAGCTTTGCTCGATGCTGATAGCGTCTATTTTGGTGCGGCTGCGCAGAATCCAGTAATAGCACAGGGCAATCACCAGCAAGGCCGCCAGCATGAAGGCCGCAGCGCCGGCTGACCAAGCTGTTGCGGCAATCTGGTCTGCGGCGCGCACGCCCCAAAACAGCAAGGCGGCCATCAGCAGGCTGGCCAGCGCTTTCACCAGCCACGGAAATGCAGGGCCTTCAGCGGCCAGAAAAGCGGCCGGACAAGCCGCCGGGGCACTGTCAGGCGCTGCGGTCACTTCTTAGGCTCATTGGCTGGAGGTGGTGCGAGCTTCTCAGCATCCAACTTGGCCGCGTCCTTGAACATCTCATCGATTCGCTTTTGGTCGTCCATCGGGTTCTCCTCCTCCATCGGCGGCGGGGCCTCCAGCTGAACTTTGTCGATGTCGATGACTTGCTCTTTGTCGAGAAACATCGTCACCGTTTGCGGCACGAAGATCACGACCACCACCAAGATCAGCTGCATCGCCACCCACGGGATCGCACCCAAGTAAATGTCTTTTGATTTCACTTTCTCAGGCAAGGTGCCGCTTTTGTAAAGCGTGTCAGCGATGCCGCGCAAATAAAACAGCGCAAAGCCAAACGGCGGGTGCATGAAACTGGTCTGCATGTTGACGCACAGCAGCACGCCGAACCAGATCATGTTGATGCCCATCTTGTCGGCGACGGGGCCGAGCATCGGCAAGATGATGAAGGCGATTTCAAAGAAGTCGAGAAAGAAGGCCAGGAAGAAGATGAAGATGTTGACGACGATCAGAAAGCCGGTCTGGCCGCCTGGCAAACCTGTCAAAAGGTGCTCGATCCACTTGCCACCGTCGACGCCTTGGAAGACCAGCGAAAAGACCCTGGAGCCGATCAGGATGAAGACCACCATGGCGGTGATGCGCATGGTGCCGGTCATGCCTTCCTTGATCATCGGCCAGCTCAGCCGCTTGTGCAGGGCCGCCAACAGGAAGGCGCCGACAGCGCCCATGGCACCCGCTTCGGTCGGTGTGGCAATGGCGGTGTTGAGTCCGGGCAAACCGCCCATGCTGCCGAGCACGGCAAAAATCAAAATCGCCGAAGGGATGATGCCGCGCAGACACTTCTTCCACAACGCCCAGCCGTCCAGGGTGCGCGCTTCAGGCGGCACGCCGGGAACATCGTTGGGACGAATCCGCGACAAGATAAAGGTGTACAGCGCAAACAGCAGCACTTGCAGGATCGAAGGCCCCCAAGCGCCTTTGTACATGTCGCCAACCGAGCGACCGAGCTGGTCGGCCATCACCACCAGCACCAGTGACGGCGGCACCAATTGGGTGATCGTGCCTGAGGCGGCCAGCACGCCGGTGGCGTAGCGCATGTTGTAGCCGTAGCGCATCATCACCGGCAGCGAGATCATCGCCATGGCAATCACTTGTCCCGCCACGGTGCCGGTGATCGCGCCCAGGATAAATCCGACGATGATGACCGAGTAACCCAAGCCACCCCGGACCGGCCCGAACAGCTGACCCATTGAGTCGAGCATGTCTTCGGCCAAACCGCATTTCTCAAGGATCGAGCCCATCAGCGTGAAGAAGGGAATCGCCAGCAGCAACTCGTTGGACAAGATGCCGAAAACGTTGAGTGGCAAATTGGCCATGAAGGCGGCTGGAAACCAGCCCGCTTCAATCGCGATAAAGCCGCTCAACAGGCCCAGTGCAGACAACGAAAATGCGACCGGAAAGCCGATCAGCATGATCAGGATCAGCCCCACAAACATCAGGGGGGCAAAATTCTCCATGCTCATTGCAATGGCCTTTCGTAGTGGATTTCCATTTCATAGGTGTGGGTGAGCCAACCCACGCGTTTGATGATTTCAGCCAAGCCCTGCAGCAGCACCAAGGTGAAACCCAGCGGCAGCATGAACATCGCTGGCCAGCGGATCAAGCCGCTGGCGTTGCTGGACATTTCACCGGACAGCAACATGCGCAGAAACAAGGGGGCTGAAAAATAGAGCATCGCGGCCATGGCCGGCAGAAGAAAAAAGACCAGGCCGAACAAGTCAACATAGACGCGTTGACGGCTGGACATTTGTCCGTAAAAGACGTCAACCCGGACATGCTCGTTGACACGCAAAACTTGGGCAGCGCCGAGCATGACGCAGGCTGCAAACAAATACCATTGAATTTCTAGCCAGCCGTTGGAGCTGATGTCAAAGAGGTATCGAATCACGGCATTCAGGCAACTGATCACGGTCGAAAATATGATCGCCCACTTGGCAATGCCAGCGAACTTGTCGTTGATCCAGTCGACCCCATGGGCAAAAATCAGCAAGGTTTTCATTCAATCACTTTCTGCTCGGGTTCAGCCGAGAACGCGCTAAGGGTGCTTTGAAAAACCCTTTTCATGTATTACTGCATGTTTTTTCCAAGGTCAGCCGGGGATTTTGTCAATCAAAAGTGTTGATCCCTGAGGTGGCTCAAGCCGCCCCAGTGTCCTCGCGGACAGGGTGGCAACTTTGACGCTTGTCTTTTACTGCGGACTGGATTCTATAGGGCGGCGAGAGCAAACCAGCGGCCCGTGGGGTCGGTGTATTCCCGTAGCGTTACAAGATCTCGACGCCGCTGCCTTCGGTCATCTGGCCGACGATGCTGGCGTCGGCAAAGCCTTGGCTGTGAAAGCAGGCCAAAACTTGCTCGGCCGTTTCAGGCGAGCAAGTCACCAGCAAACCGCCGCTGGTTTGCGGGTCAGACAGCAAGGCTTGTTGCGCGGCGCTGATGCCTGCTGGCAAGGCCACCTCTTGACCGTAAGCTTCCCAGTTGCGCTCGGAGGCGCCGGTGACCATGCCGGCCTCGGCCAAGGCCAGCACATCGGGCAGCAGCGGAATTTTGGCCAAGTCAAGCTGCATTTTGAGTTTGGCCCCGCGCGCCAGTTCCAGCCCATGACCGGCCAAGCCAAAACCGGTGATGTCGGTCAATGCATGCACGCCGTCCATGCGCGCCAGCGCAATGCCGGGTTTGTTCAGCTGTGTGGTGATCTCGATCATGCGGGCGTAGCCTGCGGCGTCCAGCTTTTCTTTTTTCAGCGCGGCCGACAAGATGCCAACCCCCAGCGGCTTGCTCAAAATCACCACGTCCCCGGCTTGCGCACCCGAATTTTTCTTGACCCGCGACGGGTGCACCAAGCCGAGCACCACGAGGCCGTAGATGGGTTCGACCGAGTCAATCGTGTGGCCGCCGGCAATCGGGATGCCGGCATCGCGGCAAACGTCTTGACCGCCGCGCAGGATCGAGCCGATGGTGTCGAGTGGCAGCACATTGATCGGCATGCCGACCAAAGCCAGCGCCATGATCGGCGTGCCGCCCATGGCGTAGACGTCACTGATGGCGTTGGTGGCGGCGATGCGGCCGAAGTCATACGGGTCGTCGACGATCGGCATGAAGAAGTCGGTGGTGGCGATCAGTGCTTGCTCGTCGTTGAGTAAATAAACGGCGGCGTCGTCGGCGGTTTCGATACCGACCAGCAGCTCGGGCGGAATCACCATCTGGCTGGTACTTTTTAAAATTTCACTCAGCACGCCGGGGGCTATTTTGCAGCCACAGCCACCGCCATGAGAGAGGCTTGTCAATCGCACGGGCGCGGCGGGTGTCAAAGGCTGAAATGGGGTGAGGCTGGCGGTCATCGAGAAACTTTCTGTGATCGAAAGTACAGCATTGTCCAGCTTTCCACGCATTCAGGTCGGGCCGACTGCGAGAATCCCGGCCGAAGATGCCAAGTATGATGGTTTGGCTGAATTTTTTATCTTTTTGAGTCATGTCGAAAGTCCTTTTGTCAGATACCTTCAAGATCCGAGAAGCTGATCGCGATGAGTTGTCACTCGCCTTGATGGAGGCGCGCAACCACACGCTGCAGCTTTTCGCGCAATTCCAAACTGCGCTGGAAGCCACTGACATGGCGGTGCCAGTGCTGCCGTCGCTGAACCCGCCGCTGTGGGAGTTGGGTCACTTGGGCTGGTTTCAGGAGCGCTGGATCGGCCGTAACTTGCAACGCAGCCAAGGTGTGCGCTGCGATCCTGCCGCGCCGCGCTTACCTTCCATCGAAGCTGCCGCCGACCGTTGGTGGGATTCAACGCAAGTAGCGCACAGCGACCGCTGGTCGCTCGATTTGCCCGGCGTCAATGCCTGCCGCGCCTACCTGCTGAACACCTTAGAAAGCACGCTGGAGTTGCTCGAACGCGCAGGCCCGAGTGACGATGCGTTGTATTTTTACCGCCTGTGCTTGTTGCATGAAGACATGCATGCCGAGGCAATGGTGATGGCGGCGCAGACTTTAGGCTTGTCGCTGGAGCGGCATTGGCTGCACGCTTTCGCGTCCAAGCCCATGACCTTGCGCGAACCGCTGTCAATACCCGCTTGCAATTGGCAGCTGGGCCGTCCGGCAGACAGTCCGGGTTTTATGTTTGACAACGAGTCGGGCGTGCAAGAGGTGCGCGTGCCGGATTTTGAGATTGACGCGCAGCCGGTGAGCTGGGCTCAGTTTGTCGAGTTTGTGGGCGACGGCGGCTATGACCGCCAAGAGCTGTGGAGCGAGGCTGGCTGGCGTTGGTTGCAAGCCATCAGCCAAAGTGAAGGCCGGCGCGGCCCGCGCTATGTCGATCAAATTGGCGTGGCCAGCGGCGCAGTGATGCAGAACCGCTTCGGCCAGCCGCTGCGCATGTTGGGCCAGCAGCCGGCCATGCACATGACTTGGTGGGAGGCCGACGCTTGGTGTCGCTGGGCTGGGCGCCGGTTGCCGTTTGAAGTCGAGTGGGAAATTGCAGCGCACACGGCTGGCCGCCGGGGTTTTCACTGGGGTGATGTCTGGGAGTGGACCGGCAGCACGTTCAAACCCTACCCCGGTTTTGTACCCGGCCCGTATGCGGACTATTCACAGCCTTGGTTTGGCAGTCACAAGGTGGTACGCGGTGGCTCGTTTGCCACCCGGGCGCGCATGAAGTCGCCGAAATACCGCAATTTTTATTTACCCGAGCGCGACGACGTGTTTTGCGGCTTTCGCTCTTGCTCGCTGTGAGCCGCTGACGGTTTGTCGCTGCGGTAGCGCCACCACGGCAGCAGGGCGCGCATGGACAGCACCTGACCGCTTTGGGCCTCCGCCACGCTGTAGCCGGGCAGTTGCGCCGCGGCGCTTTGCCAAGCCGGGCTTTGCAAGACCTGCAGCAAAGCTTGCACCGGGGCTTGCGCCAGCGCGGACTTCAAACACACCAAGTGGTAGCGCTCGCGCACCAAGGGGATGAAGTCGAGTCCTTTTTCAAGGGCCGCAGCCTCTATGCCCAAGCCCATGTCGGCTGAACCGCTGGCCACGGCTTGCGCCACCGCCGCGTGCGACGGTTCTTGCGTGCTGTAACCGTTGACCGTGCTGGGGGTGATGTCGCTGTCGGCCAGCAACTCGTCCAACAGCACCCGGGTGCCGCTGCCGCTGGCGCGGTTGATGTAGCGCAGCGCGGGTCGGCCGAGGTCTTTCAGCCCAGTGATGCCTTGCGGATTGTCTTTGGCGACCATCAGGCCTTGCACGCGGTGGGCAAAGCCAATCAGTTTGTGCAGTCCGGGCTTGAGCTGGCGGCGGTAGGCTTGCGCGGCCAACGAGTCGGCAGCGGGTCGCTCCAAGGTGTGAAAGCCGGCCATCAGGCAACGCCCGGCATTGAGTGCCGCAATGGCGTCGACGCTGCCCATGAAGCGAATGTCAAGATGCAAGCCCTGGGCCGATGTCTGCTGGCGCAGGGCAGCCAGCGCCGCATCGTGGCTGGCGTACAGCACCAGCACGTGGGCGCTGTCGTCAAAAGCCATGGCATAGGCCCGCTCGATGTCGCCGCGCAGGGCTTCGATTTGCGGTGCCAGCCGGGCTTGTGCTTGACGCTCGGCCCACAGCAGCTTTTCGCCGAACTCGGTGAGTTGGGCGCGCTGGCCCTTTTCCCAGATGATGAGTTCGCGGCCCAGCGTCTGCTCGGCGTCTTTCAGCGCGCCCCAGACGTGGCGGTAAGACAGTCCTTGGCGGCGCGCTGCGGCTGAAATCGAGCCTTGTTCGCGGACGGCGTGCAGCAAGTCCAGCAAGGGATGGCGGATCAGCGCGTCGGGGCTGCGTTCGGCAGACAGCTGGTAGGAGAGTTGGACTTTGTGCATGGTGGCGGCTGTCATTATGAAGGGCTGCAGCGCTATGCAAATCGGTTCATAGCTCGTGGCCGCCCAAGGGCTAAAACGGTACTGCAACTAGGCTACAGTGCGCAGTCCTTAGCAGGCGCTTTAACGCATGAACACATTTCAAGACAGCGTCGTCACGGCGTTTTCCCTCATCACCTCCCTCGACCCTTTGCTCGCCAGCATCGTGCTGCGCTCACTGGCCGTGAGTGCTTTGGCGTGCGTGCTGGCTTGTTGCGCGGGCTTGCTGCTCGGCGCGTGGTTGGGGGTGGCGCGCTTCAAGGGGCGTGGCGTGGTGCTGGCGTTTCTCAACACGGCTTTGGCGCTGCCCTCGGTGGTGGTCGGTTTGGTGGTTTATTTGTTGCTGTCGCGCTCGGGGCCGCTGGGTTTTCTGGGTTGGCTGTTTTCGTTTCAAGCCATGGTGCTGGCGCAGACGGTGCTGGTGCTGCCGGTCGTCACCGCGCTGGTGCGGCAACACATTGAAGACGCTGACCGTCTGCACGGCGAGCAATTGCAGTCGCTTGGCGCTGGCCTGGGCTGGCGTGGCTTGGTGCTGTTGTGGGATGAGCGTTATGCCTTGCTGACGGTCGTGATTGCCGCCTTCGGCCGGGCTGTTTCTGAAGTCGGTGCGGTGATGGTGGTGGGCGGCAATATCGACGGCTTCACGCGGGTCATGACGACAGCGATTGCCCTTGAAACCAGCAAAGGCGACCTGCCGCTGGCGCTGGCCCTGGGTGTGCTGCTGCTGCTGGTGGTGTTGCTGCTGAATGTCTTGATTGCAATGATCCGCCGCTGGCGCGAAGCCCGAGAAACAGGCGATTTTGGGCCGACCCAAGCAGCCACCCATGGCGCCCTGACCGGGGCGGGGCAGCGCTGATGGCAAAGCTCTCAGCCAGCGCTGCCAGCGATGCCACGCCTTCTCTCACCGTGTTGTCTGATGGTTTGCCTGACATTTTGTTCAAGCTGAGCGCGGTCGGCGTGCAGTTTGGCCGCCTTCATGCACTGGTGGATTGCACGCTGACGATTGGCCGCGGCGAACGCCTTGCCTTGGTGGGCGCCAACGGCAGCGGCAAAAGTACCCTGCTGCGGCACCTGCACGGACTGCTTCCAGCGTCCAGCGGGCAATCCACGTTGCCTGTGTCTGCGCCACAAGCGATGCTGTTTCAGCGGCCCTACATGCTGCGCACCAGTGTGCAAAACAATGTTGCTGTCGGCCTCTGGTTGGCTGGCACGCGTTGGACCGACGCTCGCCAGCAGGCCCTGGCCGCGCTGGAGCGCGTTGGCCTGGCTGATCTGGCCCAGCGCTCCGGCAAAAGCTTGTCGGGCGGTCAACAACAGCGGCTGGCCTTGGCGCGGGCCTGGGCTTTGAAGCCGCAAGTGCTGCTGCTGGACGAGCCCACCGCCAGCCTGGACCCAGCGGCCAAGCGCGAGGTCGAGTCCCTGATGGCTGAATTCGCCGACGCGGGCATGACCTTGATTTTCAGCAGTCACAACCTGGGCCAAGTCAAGCGGCTGGCGAGCCGGGTGATTTACCTGGAGCACGGCCATGTGCTGGCAGACGCGCCGGTGACATCGTTTTTCAGTGGGCCGTTGCCGCCGGCAGCCGCCCAATTTTTAAAAGGGGAATTGGGATGAGGCGAATGATTTTTTTGAGTTTCACACGGCAGCTGTCAAAAACTGTTCTGCTGGCTGGCTTG
The DNA here is from genome assembly GCA_040400815.1 of Polaromonas sp. Taxonomy (GTDB): domain Bacteria; phylum Pseudomonadota; class Gammaproteobacteria; order Burkholderiales; family Burkholderiaceae_C; genus Polaromonas. Next base: position 74,257 of record JBBAPN010000008.1, read on the forward strand.
GTGGGTGGCGCTGCATTGGCCGTGGCGCAAAGCCCAACCATCGTCATGGCCTCGACCACCTCGACCGAGCAATCTGGCCTCTTTGCCTACTTGCTGCCAGCGTTCAAAAAAGCCACCGGCATTGACGTCAAAGCGGTCGCGTTGGGCACCGGCCAAGCCATCGACATGGGCCGCCGCGGGGACGCCGATGTGCTGTTTGTTCACGACCAAGTGGCCGAAGAAAAAATCCTTGCCGAAGGCTTTGTGCTCAAGCGTCAAGCCGTTATGTACAACGACTTTGTATTGATAGGTCCGGCCAGCGATCCAGCCGGCGTCAAAGGCGCGGACATTTTGCAGGGCCTGAAAAAGCTCCAGGCCAGCAACGGCAACTTCATTTCCCGGGGTGACAAGAGCGGCACGCACGCGGCTGAGCTGCGCTACTGGAAACTGGCCGGCATCGAAACGCCAGCCTTTGCGGCTTACAAGGCTTGCGGTTGCGGCATGGGTCCAGCACTCAACATGGCCGCCAGCGTCGACGCTTATGTGTTGGCTGACCGCGCCACTTGGTTGTCTTTCAAAAACCGCGCCAACATGGCCGTGCTGGTGGAAGGCGACACGCGCCTGTTCAACCAATACGGCGTGTTGGTGGTCAACCCAGCCAAACACCCCAAAACCAAAGTCGTTGAAGCGCAAAAGTTTGCCGACTGGGTGACTTCGGCCGCGGGTCAAGCGGTCATCGCGAGCTACAAAATCAACGGCCAACAGCTGTTCTTCCCGAACGCGGCACCCTAGCCGATCGGTCCGCAGGCCAGCAGACCGATCCAAGGGCTCGGCTTGCCTATAATTTTCGGCTCAGGCCTTGACCACTTTGCGGTCTTTAATGGGCAGCCTGTTCACAGGCCCGAATCGTTATTTTGAAAGGTTTTTATGTCGATGCTGACTTCTTTTTCCCAAGCTCGCCGTTTGGTTTTGTCTGCGCTTGTGCTGACGGCCAGTGTGGCATCGGCCCAGCCTGCCGCCGTCACCGTCGAAGCTGCCTGGGCGCGCGCCACCGTCCAAGGCCAGCGCGGCACCGGCGCCTTCATGAACCTCACGGCGGCCCTAGGCACGCGTTTGGTTGGCATCTCGACGCCTGTCGCCGGCGTGGCCGAAGTGCATGAAATGAAAATGGACGGTGACGTCATGACAATGCGCGCTGTTCCGGCGTTGGACCTGCCCGCCGGCAAGACCGTGCAGCTCAAAGCTGGCAGCTTTCACCTGATGCTGATGGACTTGAAAAAGCCCCTGGTGGTGGGCAGCACGCTGCCGTTGACGCTGACTTTTCGGGACGGCAAAGGGGTCGAAAGCCAGCTGGCGCTGACGCTGCCGGTCCGTGCAACGGCGCCAACGGTGGCCGCATCAGGCGCTGCCGAAAAGCACGACCACAAACACTGATCTGATTTGATTTGATTTGATTATTTGGGCTTGCTGCCAAGCCGGCGGTAGACCGTGGCGCGGCTG
>JBBAPN010000009.1:0-75649 GCA_040400815.1 Polaromonas sp.
GGTTTGCTCTTTAACTTTACACAGCGTTGACAATTTAAGTGTGGTTTTTCATCAAAGCTTCAGGGTAAGTACTCCCCACATCGGCGTTGGGCTCGTTTCAGCTCATTACAAAATAAAGTCTAATTTTGAGCGAGATTCACGAACGTTTGTCATGAATATCAGGGTTTTTACCAGTTAGCTCTAAGTAGTCATACTTACAGGCAGCCTGAGTAAACTCAGCTGTACAACAGGCAAAGGCCCAACAAACGGCCCCAAACGGCCCCAAGCGGCCACAAACGGCTACTAACCGCTCAGAGCACCTCGTCTCAGCGTTTACAAAAGTTAAAAAACCCCCGCCACTCTGTCGAGCGACGGGGGTTTTAAACATTCAATCGTCAGCTGGCTTTAAGCCAGCGTCAAATTAGAAGGCCTTGCTGATGCCGACAGCGGTACGAGATTGCTTGTTTGCAACCGAACCAGCTGCGACCATATTGCTGTTCGAATTCACGTCTTCGTAACGGAAGTAAGCACGAGCGGTTTTGCTGAAGTTGTAGTCAGCGCCCAGACCCAGCAACGTACGGTCAATGTTGGTTGCGGATCTGTCGTTAACTTTGGCGTACTGAGCCATCAAGGTGATGACCGGTGTCAGGGTGTAAGTCACGCCGTATTGTTGGCTGGCGCTGTTGTAAGCGGCCAGTGAAGATGTCGAACGACCGAAACCGGCGTGCAGTTTCAGGCTGGGCATCACTTGGTAAGAAGCGCCCAAGATCGAGTGGGTGTTGGTCGAACCAGCGGTAAGGCCAGTGTCGTTCGCTGGCACGGACTTGTTGCCGACATCGTATTTGATAGATGAGTACACCACTTGCACGGGGCCTGCGGCATAGCTGGCTGACATTTCTGTCGAACCAACTGTGTTGCCGCCGGCAGCGGTTGTCGCGTTGTCATTCTTAGGAGAAACAGCTACAACAGCAGAAAAACCAGCGATGGTGGGCGTAATGTACTTGGCCGTGTTGTTCAAGCGAATAGCGCGAACACCCGTATTGGAATCAATAGCGATAGCGCCTGTTTTAACTACGTTGGCGCCGCCAGTAGTAGCAAAACCGTTGTGGATCGTGAACGCACCGGTGTAAGCGCTGCCAATGGCCGTGCCGAAAGCGGGCGAAGCCACCGCAATGGTGGTGACCAGAACTTCATTGTTGATATTGCCCAAACGCAGGGTGCCGTAGTCGACAGAAGACAAGTCAACGTAAGTCTGACCGTTGGTGAAGCCGCTGGCAGTGCCTGCAGGCGCTGCACCGCTCTGGGTGGCGCCAGCTGCGTCAGACCAATCGTTATTGATGCTGAAGCTGGTTTTCAAACCGCCGCCGAGGTCTTCAGAGCCCTTGATACCGATGGTGTTGGTGCCAGCAGAGTTGGTGACGGCCTTCAGATTCTTTTCAGCATTAGAGTTATTTGTGACGGTGTAACCACGGTCAAAGTAACCGTCGATGGTCAGAGTCGAAGTTTGAGCGGAAGCGGCAGAGACGGCGGCCAGAGCAGCCAGGGCACACGTGGTGAGAATCTTGAAAACACCTTGAAAATGCATAACGACAGAGGGGCGCTTAGCTGCGGGCGGGCCAGTTGGGTTGTACGCTGGCTGCTGTACAAACAAAAGCCGGTGGGAATGGGAACTTTGGAACTCGTCTTGGCCAGAGAAATAGCTTTGTTCTGTCATAAATGAGGGTTATCCCCATGTGTCCAGTGTGACTACTTTAATAGTAAGTATTTGTGAAATTTGACAGGGAGTGAGTAAGCAAATACGCTCATTGCATGTTTGACCACAATCCTTATTTGGAATATTCAGCGGCCAACGACCCCTCGCCGTCGGTGCTGTTGCGCACGCAGCAGCGGGAGCGCACGGTGCCAATACCCGAGACTTTGACGCCGGTGCCGGGTTATCCCCAAAAGCTGGCGGTCTTCAAAATCGCTGCCAGCCGGTTTTGGCAAGTTCGCTGCTGGGTGGCCGGCCGCACTCACAGGCGCAGCACGCAAAGCCAGTCACTGCGCATGGCGCAGAGTTTTGCGCGCCAGTTTTACGAGCAGTTGATGGCCAGGCAGCACAGTGCTTCGCCGGGTCAAGCGCAGTTGTTCCCAAAACGAGCGCTGCGCCTTGGCGCCACTGCCGATGAGCATGGCGCGGCGGCGGCGGGTGACTCGGCTGAGTTCGGCCATGCGGTCGCCACCGGGGGTGCCGCCACCGCGGGCAAAAAGCAGGGCAAACCGGTGGTCACCTTTGGCGCCTTGACCAGCCAAGTGCTGGCCAATGAACTTGCCCGCTCGCAGCGCGGCGAATACGCGCTGGGCAGCTACCAAGTGCTGCGCAACCGGCTGGACGCGCACATCTTGCCGCGCTGGGGCGACCAGCCACCGGCCAACATCAACTTCTTGGCGCTGATGGAGTTCACCCAATTCTTGAGCAAAACCTTCAGCACCACGACCATCAGCCAGTACATGGTGGCGGTGCGCAAAGTGTTGTCGTACGCGGTGGCGATTGGTGAGCTGGACAAGCTGCCGGAGTTTCCAAAGATCAAGATCGTCACCACGCCGCGCGGCGCGTTCACGCCCAGCGAGTACTGGAAAATCATTCGGACTGCCCGGCGTTTGCGCGGTCAACCGTACCCGGCCAGCGCCGACGAAATTCGGGCGAATTACAAAATCCGGGTGGCCGAGCAGCGCCTACCGGCTGACTTGGCGCAGGCGATTGCCTTCATGCTGAACAGCTTTATTCGCCCCAGTGACCTGAAAACCCTGAAGCACCGCCACGTCGAGATCGTTCGGTCCAACAACACGTATTTGCGTTTGACGCTGCCAGAAACCAAGAGCCACGGGCGGCCCATCGTGACTTTGCAGCCTGCGGTGCGTTGTTACCAGCAAATTTGCAAGCAACAAGCCGCCACCGGTCACGGCGGTGCTGACGACTATTTGTTTTTGCCGGCCCTGCAAGACCGAAATTATGCGCACTGGGTGCTGAACTTTCACTTCAACTGGGTACTGGCAGAGACCGGCCTGAAGATGGGGCCGCACGGCCAACCGCGCAGTTTGTACAGTTTGCGGCACTCGTCGATCACCTTCCGGTTGCTCTATGGCCAGGGCATCGACTTGCTGACGCTGGCGCGCAATGCCCGAACCAGTGTGGAAGTCATCAACACGCACTACGCCAGCACGGTGACAGGGGAGCAAAACATTGCGCTGCTGCAAAGCCGACGAACGCGGGTGGGGGTTTAGCCGAGACTTGGGGTTCTGGGCATCTTGTCGATCAAAAAATCTTTTTCAACGACCCTGAGCGGCTTCATGTACCCTTCAAGCACAAAGACAACAAAGGAGAAAACGTGCTGACTCTGAACGGAAAAGTGGCCTTGGTGACTGGCTGTGGGACGGTCGGTGAAGGCTGGGGCAATGGCAAGGCCATCGCTGTTTTGCTGGCGCGCCAAGGTGCGGCGGTCTACGGTTGCGACCTGAACCCCGAAGCCGCGCAAGCCACTCAACAATTGATTCAAGCCGAGGGCGGCGTGGCAGAGGTTGAAGTCTGCAACGTGACGAAAGCCGCCGAGGTCAAAGCCTTGGTCGAGGCTTGCCTGGCGAAGTTTGGCCGGATTGACATCTTGATCAACAACGTTGGCCGTTCGGAGCCGGGCGACCCAGTGACCATGGCCGAAGAGGTCTGGGATGAGCAGATGGATGTCAACCTGAAAAGCGCTTTTCTGCTGTGCAAGCATGTGTTGCCGATCATGGAGCGTCAGGGCGGCGGTTCGGTCGTCAACATCTCGTCGATTGCCGGGCTGCGCTATATTGGCAAGCCGCAAGTGGCTTATGCCGCCAGCAAAGCGGCTTTGATGCAAATGACGCAGACCACCGCCGTCATTTATGCAGCCCGTGGTGTGCGCCTGAACAGCGTGGTGCCGGGCCTGGTTTTCACGCCCTTGGTCAAGCGGCTGGCCGACAAATATGCCGGCGGCGATTTCGAAGGTTTCGTCGCCCATCGACACCAGCAAGTGCCGATGGGTCGCATGGGCGATGCCTGGGACGTGGCCAACGCTGTGTTGTTTTTGGCCAGCGACGAGAGCCGTTACATCACCGGCCAGCAGCTGGTGGTCGATGGCGGCATCACCGCCGCCACCCGCTAGGACCCCACATGGACAACTCACCTTTAAGACTGCAGGGCAAGGTCGCCATCGTCACCGGCGCCGGTTGCGTCGGCCCGGGCTGGGGCAACGGTCGGGCGATCGCGGTGCGCTTTGCCCAAGAAGGCGCGCAGGTCTTCGCGGTCGACAAGGACATGCAGGCGATGGACGAGACGCTGGCGCTGGTGCGCCAAGTGGGCGGCGACATCACGCCTTACGCTTGCGACGTTACCGACAGCCAAGCCATTGCTGGGCTGGTGGCTGCCTGTCTGGTCGCCTATGGCGGGGTCGACATTCTGGTCAACAACGTCGGCGGCCCCGCGCCTGGCGGCCCGCTGAAACTGAGCGAGGAAGACTGGGGACAACAGCTCGACATCAACCTGACCAGCGTCTTTCTCATGTGCAAGCACGTGATGCCGCTGATGGAAACAAAAGGCGCGGGGGCGATTGTCAACATTGCTTCCACCTCGGGCATTCGGTGGACCGGCACGGCTGCGGTGGGTTATGCCAGTGCCAAGGCCGGTGTGATTCAGTTCGGCCGGGTGGTCGGGGTTGAATATGCCAAGAAAGGCATCCGCGTCAACACGGTGTTGCCGGGTCAATTGCACACGCCCTTGGTGGACGCGGTGCTGGCCAAAGACCAAAGCGGCGGCGACATCGACGTCTTGCTGGCGCGCCGCCAGTCGCGCATTCCGCTGTCCTTCATGGGCGACGGCCGCGACACCGCCAACGCAGCCCTGTTTTTGGCTTCTGACGAAGCGCGCTGGATCACCGGCACCGAAATCATCGTCGACGGCGGCATGAGCGCGCGTTGCGACTGAAGTGATCCCCAAAAAATCGGTTTAAATCAAGGAAATACCCACATGCAAGCCCAAAAGAGCAGGTTTTTTCTGGCCGTGCTGGTGGCCGGCGCAGGGCTGTTGGCGGCCCTGCCGGGCCGGGCGGCAGACAGTTATCCTGCCAAACCGATCCAGCTGGTCATTCCTTTCGCCCCCGGCGACACAGACAATATGTTGCGCCCATTTGTTGAAAAGATGGCTGAATTTCTGGGTCAACCTGTGGTGTTGAGCTACAAACCGGGTGCGGGCGGCGGCATTGGTGCGGGTTTCGTTGCCAACAGCAAGGCCGACGGTTACACGCTGGTGGGCACTTCGCCGGGCTCCATTGTGGTGGTGCCACTGGCCAACAAAGAGGTCAAGTACACGCCGGAATCCTTCACCCCTGTCGCCTCGCTGGCCGAGGGCGGATTGATGTTGGTGGTCAATGCCAGTGCCCCCTGGAAGAACCTGAAAGAGTTGCTTGACTACTCTCAAAAGAACCCAGGCGAGGTCACCTTCAGCAGTTCGGGGCCGCTGGGCATCACCCACTTGTTGGCAGAAATTTTTGCCAAAGACGCGGGGCTGCAATGGCGTCATATTCCTTTTCAAGGCAGCGGTCCTGCCATCACGGCTTTGCTGGGTGGCCACGTGACGATGTCGGCGACCGCCATCGCGCCAGCGCAGGCCCATATAACGGCCGGCACCTTGCGCCCCATGGCGGTTTTTGGTGACAGCCGTCTGAAGTCCTTTCCCGACGTGCCGACGTTCAAAGAGTTGGGTTACAACGTGGGCAGCCCCACGCTGTACGGCATTTCGGCACCCAAGGGCACGCCGCGGGAGGTGGTCGACGCGCTTTATGCCGCGGTGAAAAAAGTCAACGAGAAGTACGCTGGCGCGATCAGCGCCAACCTCGCGCTGCTGGGTGCAGAAACCCGCTTGTTGGGGCCGGACGACTACGCGGCTTACCTGAAGCAGCAGAACAAACTGTTCAGCGCGGGAATCAAAGCGATTGGCAACTGAGCGCTGACTTGACCGCCAGCCCATAAAAAAACCGCCACAAGAGGGCGGTTTTTTTTTGTTCAGTCAAGGCAAAGAGCCTGACAGCGACTCAAAAGACTTTCAGCCTTTCAAGCCAACCGCATTGCGCAGCATGGCGGCTTTGTCGGTTCGCTCCCAAGTGAATTCGGGCTCGTCGCGGCCAAAGTGGCCGTAGGCGGCGGTCTTTTCGTAGATCGGACGCAGCAAGTCGAGCATCTGGATGATGCCTTTCGGGCGCAGGTCAAAGTGTTGGTTGACCAAGGTGGCGATTTGCGCATCTGGGATCACGCCCGTGCCTTCGGTGTAGACCGTGACGTTCATCGGCCTGGCCACGCCGATCGCGTAAGCCACTTGAATCTGGCACTGGGTCGCCAGACCGGCCGCGACGATGTTTTTGGCCACGTAGCGGGCTGCGTAGGCGGCAGAACGATCCACCTTGGTGGGGTCTTTGCCGGAAAACGCGCCGCCGCCGTGTGGGCAGGCGCCGCCGTAGGTGTCAACAATGATCTTGCGACCGGTCAGGCCGCAATCACCTTGAGGGCCGCCAATGACGAAACGCCCGGTCGGGTTGATCAGGTATTGGGTGTCCTTGAGCCATTCTTTGGGCAGCACCGGCTTGATGATTTCTTCGATCACTGCTTCGATGAAGGCCGGTTTCATCTTGCTGCCGTCGCTCATCTCGGGGCTGTGCTGGCTGGACAGCACGACGGTGGCGATGCTGTGCGGCTTGCCATCGACATAGCGCATGGTGACCTGGCTTTTGGCATCGGGTCGCAAGAACGGCAGGCGGCCATCTTTGCGCAATTGGGCTTGGCGTTCGACCAGGCGGTGCGCGTAATAAATCGGCGCGGGCATGAGTTCGGTGGTCTCGTTGCAGGCGTAGCCAAACATCAGGCCTTGGTCGCCCGCGCCAGTGTTCAGGTGGTCGTCGCTGGCATGGTCAACACCTTGGGCGATGTCGTTGCTTTGCTTGTCGTAGGCGACCAGCACGGCGCAACCTTTGTAGTCAATGCCGTACTCGGTGTTGTCGTAGCCAATCCGCTTGATGGTGTCGCGTGCGACTTGGATGTAGTCGACATGCGCGTTGGTGGTGATTTCACCGGCCAACACGACGAGGCCGGTGTTGCACAGCGTTTCGGCGGCGACACGGGACAGCGGGTCTTGTTTGAAAATAGCGTCGAGGATAGCGTCTGAAATTTGGTCGGCAACCTTGTCAGGGTGGCCCTCAGAGACAGATTCGGATGTGAAAAGAAAATCGTTCGCCATTGCGTACACTCCATAAGGTTAGTCGGCGCGTTGCCAGCTAGAGTGCCTCGGCGAACGCTTTAGCAGAGATGTTTAACGTCGCCCTGCAAGTTGTTCTGTAACTCGGCGACAAGCAAAGTATAAAGATAAAGCGGTCCTGATGTTTTTGTTGTTTCTTTTTTTCTCCCATTGGCCTTTGCGGGTCTTGCATGCGCTGGGCGCGTTCATGGGCTGGGCCGTGTGGTGTTTGAGCCCGCGTTACCGCGCCACTTTTAGGGCCAATGTGGCGCAGGCAGGCCTGCCTTTTGCTGTGGCCAGACCGGCGATTGCCGAAGCCGGCCGCTTTGTCGCCGAACTGCCCAAACTCTGGCTGCGGCCGCACGATCAGTCCTGTTTAGAGCTGGTTAAAGTCAGCGGCCAAGCCCATGCCGAAGCCGCTTTTGCGGCTGGCCACGGCGTGGTTTTTTTCGCACCGCACGCCGGCAGTTTTGAGCTGGCGCCGCAAGCGCTGGCCGAACTCTATGGCCCGGTGACCGCCATGTACCGGCCCGCCCGGCAAGCCTGGTTGGCGCGTTTGATGCAGTCCAGTCGGCATCGGCCCGGGTTGCTGGCGGTGCCGGCTAATTTGAGAGGGATTCGGCAAATGCACCGGGCCCTCAAAGGCAACGGCGCGGTGGCCTTGTTGACCGACCAAGTGCCGCCCGAGGGGCTGGGCGTATGGGCTTCCTTTTTTGGCAAACCGGCTTACACCATGACGCTGGCGGCGCGCTTGGCGCTGCAAAGTGGCGCGGTGATGTTGCCGGTGCGCACCTTGCGCTTGCCGCGCGGGCAAGGCTATTCGTTGGAAATTTTGCCGCCGCTTGCTGGTCTGAACACCTCGCCACCGCCTGATTTGGCGCAGGCGGTAAACCTCGTCAACCAGGCGATCGAGGCCTTGATTTTGAGCCAGCCGGGCCAGTACTTGTGGGGCTATGCGCGCTACAAAACGCCGCGCCAAGACACTGCGCCAACAGAAAAAAAACAAAAGTGAGTATGCCCGTCGGACTATTTTTCAGCAGCTTGGCCACCCGGGCTGGCATTGCTTTCATGCGGCTATTCGCCCACTTTCCCTTGCTTGTTTTGCGCGCTCTGGGGGCTGGACTGGGTTGGTTGTTGTACTGGGTGGCAGTGCCGCGTCGGCGTGTGGTGGCGACCAATTTGGCGCTGTGTTTTCCTGAGCTCAGCGCCGACGAGCGCGAGGCTTTGGCGCGTCAGTCGTTTGTTTATTTTGCGCAAACATTTTTAGACCGTAGCTGGCTTTGGCACGGTCGGCCCGAGGTGCTGGCCAAGCGGCTGAATTTGCACGGCGCCTTGCATGAGTTCGACGGCCATGCGCCGACGATTGTTTTCAGTCCGCACTTTTACGGTCTGGACGCGGGCGCCACCGCCATCAACATGAACATTGACCGAGATTTCACGTCGATCTACTCGGAGCAGAGCAACCCGTTGCTGGACCAGTGGATCAAGGCCGGACGCCTGCGTTTTGGCCGGGTCAGGTTGTTTTTGCGCAGCGAGGGTGTCAAGTCGAATGTCAGCGCCTTGCGTTCTGGCGAAGTGCTGTATTTGTTGCCGGACATGGACTTCAGCTTTGAGGGCACGGTGTTCGTGCCCTTTTTTGGCGTGCCGACTGCCACCGTGCCGTCGATTCCGCGCTTTGCCCGACTGGGTCGCGCCAAGGTGATTTCAGTGGTGCCGCGGCTGACGCCCACAGGTTATGACGTCGAGGTGATGCCAGCCTGGGAGAACTATCCCAGCGGCGATATTGAAGCCGACACCGCCTTGGTGAACCAGCATCTGGAGCGCTTCATCAAGACCATGCCAGCGCAGTATTACTGGGTTCACAAACGCTTCAAGACCCGGCCTGAGGGTTCGCCCTCGGTGTATTGAGCTGCCGCGTTATTCAGCTGGCGGCTTGGGTTCCGGCTCAACAGCCGGAATCGGCGCGCTTGGCGCACTGGCTGCAGCAGGCTTCGGCAGGCCTTCAGGATGGGCCCAGTCCCACAAGTGGCGGGCAACCTCATCGACGCCTTTGCGCTTGAGGGCCGAAAAGAGCTTCACATCACCGCCGCCGGCTTGCAACTTCACGATTGACAGCACCTTGGCGGCTTCGGTTTTGTTCAGCTTGTCGGACTTGGTCAGCAGCACCAGAAACTTCAGGCCTTCGGCGACACGCGGCCGCACCACGTCGAGCAAGACCTCATCTAGCTCGGTCAAGCCGAGCCGTGGGTCGCACAGCAACACAATGCCGGTGAGGTTGCGGCGGGTTTGCAAGTAGTTGGCCATCACTTGTTGCCAGCGGTACTTGGCGGCTTTGGGCACGGCTGCGTAGCCGTAACCCGGCAAGTCGGCCAGCACGGCGTCGGTGATGCCTTGTTTGCCGAGCGAAAACAAGTTGATGCTTTGTGTGCGGCCCGGCGTTTTAGAGGCAAAAGCCAGCCGATGCTGCTGCGTCAAGGTGTTGATGCAGGTCGATTTGCCGGCGTTGGAACGGCCGACAAAAGCAATTTCAGGGTAGTCCAGCGCCGGCAGATGGTGCAATTCAGGCGCGGTGGTCAAGAATTTGGCTGTGTGCATCCAACCCATGGCGATTTTTTCAAAATCGATGGGCAGACCCGCGGTGGGGGAGGTGGCAGCGGGGGAGGTCATAAGCAAGTTTCGGTGAAGGCCGCAAGTGAGGCGAAAAATTCACCGCTCAGCGCACCTGAAATCGTCTGTTGTTGAGACTCAAGGACCAGAGATTCGGCGTTGCTCGGAACAAAGGCCTGTTTCTGTTGAGCGAAGCCATTGTAAAATCAGATACTGACTGTTTTGTTGTGCCCCCTAATTAAAACGCCCCGATATGAAGCTCTTCGCTACTTATGTCCTCGCCGCCCTGTTGGCCGTCCCTGTTGTGTCGTCCTTTGCCGCGGAGGAAGCCGCCCCGGCCAAAGTCTCCAAGCCAGATCTTGTCAGTGGTGAAGCCAAGTTCGCAGCTGTCTGCGCCGCCTGTCACGGGGCTGACGGCAACGCCGGTTCGCCGGCTTACCCGAAACTGTCCCAGCAACACCCTGAATACCTGGTCAAGCAGTTGCATGAATTCAAAACAGGCGTGCGCAAAAACGCCATCATGCAAGGTTTTGCCGCCCAACTCAGTGACGATGACATGAAAAACATCGCTTTCTGGGTGGCGTCAAAACAGATCAAGCCCGGTTTTGCCAAAGAAAAAGACCTGGTGGTGCTGGGTGAGCAAATTTACCGCGGTGGTGTTTCCGACCGTCAAATCCCCGCCTGTGCCGGTTGTCACAATCCGACTGGAGCCGGCAATCCTGCCCTGTACCCGCGTTTGGGCGGTCAACATGCTGACTACACTGCGGCGCAATTGACCAGCTACCGCGACGGCTTGCGCAACAACAGCCTGCCCATGACGCAGGTGGCGGCCAAACTCAATGACCGTGAAATCCGTGCCTTGGCAGACTACATCGCGGGCCTGCGTTAAATTTTTTCAGCCGACCTTCTTTTTTCATGGAACCTTGAGCTGAAAACGCAGTCACATACAGGCGGGTCTTTCTCAGAAAGGCCCGCTTTTTTTATCGACTCTGCTTTTTGCCTACGATCCCCCCTTTCAGACTCGGTTTTCATCGTTTCAAACTCCTAACGGCATGACAGTTTCTACCCAAGGCATTGAGCTTGACTCAGGTTCCCGTCCATGGCGCAGCGTGGTCGAGTTGCTGTCGTCGATGCGCTTTTCGATTTCGCTGCTGACTGTCATTTGCATCGCTTCCGTGATCGGCACCGTGCTCAAGCAGCAAGAGCCGCTGACCAATTACGTCAACCAGTTCGGCCCTTTCTGGGCCCAAGTGTTCAGCTTGGTGAGCCTGAACACCGTCTACAGCGCTTGGTGGTTTTTGCTGATTCTGGCTTTTCTGGTCATCAGCACCAGCTTATGCATCAGCCGCAACGCACCGAAGATTTTGTCGGAGCTGAACCAATTCAAGGAAGACCTTCGCGAACAAAGCTTGAAGGCTTTTGGTCACCGCGCGGAAAACAACTTAGACGAAGCCCCAGAAATGGCGGCACGACGCATCGGTCAGACGCTGGTGCAGGGCGGCTGGCGCGTTAAGCTGCAGCAGCGTGACGCCGGCTGGATGGTGGCGGCTAAAAAAGGCTCGGCCAACAAGCTGGGCTACATTGCAGCGCACAGCGCCATCGTGCTGGTCTGCATCGGCGGCTTGCTGGACGGCGACTTGATGGTGCGCGCGCAAATGTGGTTCAGCAACAAAGTGGTTTTCAGCGGCGGCGGCTTGATCGCGGACGTTGCACCAAAGCACCGTTTGAGCGAGTCAAACCCGACTTTTCGCGGTAATTTGCTGGTCGCTGAAGGCACCCAAGCCAGCGTGGCGCTGCTGAATCAGCCCGGCGGCGTACTGCTGCAAGAGTTGCCTTTTTCGATTGAACTTAAAAAATTCATCGTCGAGTATTACTCGACCGGCATGCCCAAGCTGTTTGCCAGCGACATCGTGATTCACGACAAGGAGACCGGCGAGAGCATTCCGACGCGGGTCGAGGTCAACCACCCGGCGAGCCACAAGGGCGTCGAAATTTACCAGTCGAGTTTTGACGACGGCGGGTCGAGCGTCACACTTCAAGCTGAACCCATGAATGCGGCGACCAAGCCGTTCGAGATTCAGGGGCATATCGGCGGCTCCAGCAAGCTCAGCAACGGGCCTGACAAATTGACGCTGGAATACACCGCTTTGCGCGTCATCAATGTCGAAAATTTCAGCCAGTCAGGCGGCCAAGCTGGGGAGTCTGGAAGCGGTGTCGATGTGCGCAAAGTCGATCTGCGCCAAGCCATTGACAGCCGACTGGGGGCTGCCAACAAGAGCCGCACCAACAAAGAGCTGCGCAACGTCGGCCCGAGCGTCAGCTACAAGCTGCGTGACAGCGCTGGTCAAGCCCGCGAATACCAAAACTACATGCTGCCGGTGCGGATGGACGACAACCCCGACAGCACCGCTGTGTTTTTGCTCGGCGTGCGCGAAACCCCGATAGATCCTTTCCAATACCTGCGCGTGCCGGCAGATCCGGAAAGCAGCATGCGTACTTTCTTGGCCACCCGTGCTGCGCTGGCCGATGTGCGCCAGCGTGATGAAGCGGTTCGGCGCTATGTGCACCAAGCGATTGCCGCTGGCCGTCCGGATCTCGCGGCCCAACTCACCGCCTCGGCATCGCGCGCGCTGGGTCTGTTTGCCGGTGCTGAAAGCATCGCACCAGCAAGCGCCCGGCCAACCGTCCCTGCGGTTGCCGCCGCGGCCAGCCGGCCAACGGGGGGTTTGCAAGCCATTTCGGACTTCATGGAAATCAATGTTCCTGAAGCTGAACGCAGCCGGGCTGGCGAGGTGTTGGTGCGCATCCTCAATGGGGTCTTGTTTGAGCTGGTCGCCATGTCGCGCGAAAACGCCAGCCAGCCGCCTTTGGCGCGCGACGAAAAAACCCAAAACTTCATGGCCCAAATGGTCTTGAGTCTGAGCGACGCGCAGCACTATCCCGCGCCCATGACCTTTGCATTGAAGGATTTCACGCAGGTTCAGGCCAGCGTCTTTCAAGTCGCCCGGGCGCCCGGTAAAAAAATTGTCTACCTCGGTTGCGCTTTCCTGATCGTCGGCATTTTTGCCATGCTCTACGTGCGCGAACGGCGGGTTTGGGTCTGGCTCTCGCCCCGACCCGGCGCCCTTGAGGCTGACCCCACAACGACCGGCTCTCATGCCAGCATGGCCTTGTCGGCGAACCGCAAAACAATGGACGGCGACAAGGAATTTGAAATGTTGAAAACCCGACTCTTACAGGTGTCCCCATGAATACCACCACCCTCCATCGCAGCGGCGCCAACGACAGCTTTGTCTTGAACCCAGGTTATTTTGTGCGCCGCAATTTACTCGACTGGCTGTTTGCAGCGCTGGTGGTGTGTGGTGGGCTGTATGTCTTTTTCCGCTACCAAGCCAATATGGATGTGTACGAAAAAGGCATCTTGCTGGGCGTCATGCCGGCGGCCATCGCCATGGGCTGGTTCTGGCGTCCGCTGCGCGCCCTGATGCTGGTGGTGACCATCGGCTCGCTGCTTGGCATAGTGTCCTACCAGGGCGATTTGGCGCGGGCTGAGCAGGTTTTTTGGCTGAAATATTTTCTCTCCAGTCAATCGGCTATTTTGTGGATGAGCGTGTTGTTTTTCATGGGCACTCTTTTTTATTGGTTCGGCATGGTTGCCAGCCGCGGCGAAGGTGGCAACAGTGCAGCGCTAGAGTCGATTGGCTCCAAAATTGTCTGGGTCGCCGTCGGCATGGCCTTGATTGGCACAATGGTGCGCTGGTACGAAGGCTATTTGATCGGGTCTGATGTGGGCCACATTCCGGTCAGTAATTTGTACGAAGTGTTTGTTTTGTTTTCGTGGATGACGGCCACTTTTTACCTGTACTTTGAAGCGCAGTACAAAACCCGCGCCCTGGGTGCTTTTGTCATGTTGGTGGTCAGCGCTGCGGTGGGGTTTTTGCTCTGGTACACCCTCGTGCGTGGGGCCCATGAGATTCAACCCTTGGTGCCAGCCCTGAAAAGCTGGTGGATGAAACTGCATGTGCCGGCCAACTTCATTGGCTACGGCATGTTCTCCCTGGCGGCAATGGTTTCGCTGGCTTACTTGGTCAAGCAACAAGCCACCGAGTCCCGCTGGTACAAGCTGACGCCGCTCTGGTTGTTGGGCGTGGTGATCTGTTTCGTGCCCATCGTTTTTCGCAAAGCACCCTTGGAAGCCGGCGGCAGCCATTACTGGCTGGGCTATCTGTTGGTCTCCGGCGTGATCGCTGGCGGTATTTTGTTCGGCCGTCAGCGCATCGCCGAGCGCCTGCCCAGTTTTGAGGTGCTCGATGACGTGATGTACAAAGCCATCGCCGTTGGTTTTGCTTTTTTCACCATCGCCACCGTACTGGGTGCTTTGTGGGCGGCCGATGCCTGGGGCGGTTATTGGAGCTGGGACCCGAAAGAAACCTGGGCCCTGATTGTCTGGCTGAACTATGCCGCTTGGCTGCACATGCGCCTCATGAAGGGCTTGCGCGGCACCGTGGCGGCTTGGTGGGCGCTGGTTGGTTTGGCGGTCACGTCCTTCGCTTTTCTTGGCGTCAACATGTTTTTGTCGGGTTTGCACAGCTACGGCGAACTCTGACCTTGTCTTGCGAAAGCTGATTTTTGACCCTTCTTTTTTGAAATGGATTCATCATGTTGATCAAGACGGACCGCAAAGCTTTCATTCACCCTGTGTCGAGTGAGATCACCTCGGAGCGGGTCTACAGCGACCGGCGCGCACTCATCAAGCTGATGGCCGGCGGCGTCGCTGGCGCGGCGCTGGCGGGCTGGGCGAGTCGCGAGGCCATGGCGCAAACAGTTCTCAAGCCGGGCAAGCATGCGGCGCTGCTCGGCGCAAAGTCGGCTCTGGCTGGCGCCGTGACGCTGGACAAAGTCACCGACTACAAAGACGCCAGCACCTACAACAACTATTACGAGTTCGGCACTGACAAGGCCGATCCGGCCCACAACGCTGGCACGCTGCTCACGCGGCCGTGGACGGTGAGCATCGAAGGGCTGGTCAAGCAGCCCAAAACTTATGGCATTGAAGACCTGCTGAAACTCAGTACGCAAGAAGAGCGCATTTACCGGATGCGCTGTGTCGAAGGCTGGTCGATGGTGATTCCCTGGGTTGGCTATTCCCTGGCCGAGCTGATCAAAAAAGTCGAACCCTTGGGGAGCGCCAAATACGTGGAGTTCGTGACCTTGGCAGACCCCAAGACCATGCCTTTTGTCGGCTCACGCGTGCTTGACTGGCCCTACGTGGAAGCGCTGCGCCTGGACGAGGCCATGAACCCGCTGACCTTGCTGACTTTTGGCATGTATGGCGAGGTGCTGCCGAACCAAAACGGCGCGCCTGTGCGCTTGGTCGTGCCATGGAAATATGGTTTCAAAAGCGGTAAAAGCATCGTCAAGATTCGCTTCACCGACAAAGAGCCGCGGACCGCTTGGAACAAAGCTGCGGCGCAAGAGTATGGCTTTTATTCCAACGTCAATCCAAGCGTCGATCACCCGCGTTGGAGTCAGGCGACCGAGCGGCGCATTGGCGAAGACGGTTTGTTTGCCAAGAAGCGCAAGACACTGATGTTCAACGGCTACGAGGCGCAAGTGGCGCAGCTTTACGCCGGCATGGACTTGAAAAAGCTGTTTTGATGCCGCCATGACGATGCGTGCCTTCATAACCAAGAGCTTGTTGCAACCGGCGGCCAAACCCTCAGTTTTTGCGCTGTGCCTGTTGCCTTTTATGTGGCTGCTTTACCGTGCGTTGACAGACCAGTTGGGGGCCAACCCGCAAGAAGCTTTGATCCGCGCGACGGGCGATTGGACTTTGCGATTTTTGTGCATCGTGTTGGCAATCACGCCGTTGCGGGTGATCAGCAAAACGCCCAGTTTGGCGCGTTTCAGGCGCATCCTGGGCTTGTTCATGTATTTTTATGTGCTGGTGCACTTTCTGAGTTACAGCGGCTTTGACATGGGTTTTGAGCTGGACGACATCGTTCATGACATTGTCAAGCGGCCGTTTATTTTGGTCGGCGCATTGTCACTTTTGTTGCTGACGCCGATGGCGGCAACCTCGTTCAATGCGGCCATCAAGGCGATGGGTGTCAAGCGCTGGCAAAGGCTGCATCAGCTGGTGTACGCGGTGGCTGGCTTGGCCATCCTGCATTTTTTTTGGATGCGGGCCGGCAAAAACAACTTTGCCGAAGTGGCGGTTTATGCCAGTATTTTGGCGGTCTTGCTGGGCTGGCGAGTGCGCCAGTTTTTACACAAGAGACTGCAGAACAAAGCCTGAACACCGGCTGCCGCACCCGGCAACCGGCAGTCGGTAGGCCAGCACTTTTTCAAAGGCTGACCAAGCGCTCCATCCGCATTTGATCGGCGGCGCTCTCACGCTCGCGGATCACATGCACCTGGTCGCCGTCAACCAACAATTCAACCGCACGGCCGCGGGTGTTGTAGTTGCTGGACATGCTCATGCAATAAGCGCCTGCCGACAGCACGGCGAGCCGGTCGCCAGCTTTGACCGCCAAACGGCGGTCACGGCCAATCCAGTCACCGCTTTCGCAGATCGGACCGACGACGTCATAACTCATTTCAGCCACTTCGGGCGTGTTGAGCTTTGCAACCGGCGCCGCCAGCAAAGGCACGATGGCGTGAAAAGCCTGGTACATGGCCGGCCGTGGCAAGTCATTCATGGCGGCATCGATGATGCAAAAGTTTTTGTGTTCGCCCGGCTTGACGTACAGCACCTCGGTCACACAAACGCCGGCATTGCCGACCAGTGAACGACCCGGCTCGATCATCAGCTTTTTCTGGCCGAAGCCGCGTTGATCGAGCTTGCACAGCAACTGCGTCCACAGTGCGTCAGCCGCTGGCGGTGTGTCATTGTTGTAGTTGATGCCGAGGCCGCCGCCGAAGTCGATGTGCGCCAACGCGATGCCGCTGGCTTCGATGCTGGCAACCAGGTCCAGCACCCGGTCCATGGCGTCCAAATAAGGTGTGGCGTCGGTGATTTGGGAGCCAATGTGGCAGTCAATGCCGACCACTTGCAAACCCTTGAGGCTGGCCGCACAGCGGTAAATCCGCAGGGTGTCTTCGTGGGCCACGCCGAACTTGTTGTCTTTCAGGCCGGTCGAAATATAGGGGTGTGTTTTGGGGTCGACATTCGGGTTGACACGGATGCTGACGGGGGCCCGCAACCCCAGCGACTCGGCCACTTGCGACAGCACCTCGAGTTCGGCTTCGCTCTCAACATTGAAGCAGCCAATGCCGGCTTGCAGGGCTTGACGCATTTCGGCGCGAGTCTTGCCAACGCCTGAAAAAATGATTTTGGCAGCGTCGCCACCGGCGGCCAAAACGCGTTCGAGTTCACCACCGGAGACGATGTCAAAACCACAGCCTGCGTTGGCAAACACTTGCAGCACGCCGAGCGAAGAATTGGCTTTCATGGCGTAGCAAATTTGCGCATGACGGCCAGCGAAGCCGCGTTGGTAAGCGGCCAGTGCCGCCAGCATCGAGGCTTTCGAATAAACAAACAGCGGTGTTCCGTGTTCGGCGGCGAGTTGGCTCAGGCGGACGTCTTCGACCTGCAGTTCAGCGCCGTGGTAAGCCACAAAAGGATGGCCTGGCAGGCTGTGGGCAGGCTCTGCGCTTGAAGTTGGCTGGCTCATTGGGTAGCGGGTCGGTTGGGCGCAGCCGGAAGGGCTGGCGCGGGGGTGAGGGTGGACGAGATGAGCGGCTTGGAGGTTGCCGTGTCGGGTTGCAGGGTTTGCAGTGGCGGTGGCGGTCCGGGCAAAAACAAAGGCCCTTTTTGGCCGCAACCGGCCAGACTCGCGAGCAACACAGCCGATGTTGCAAGCGACGCGACGCGCGCAAGGCCTTGAGGCCAGATTGACATCGCGCAACGGCCTAAAATTTGGTCGTGAATTTGAAGTGAAGCAAACATGATGGGATTGTAATGACCGACCTCGAATACCTCGACTGCGCCGAAGCTGCTTTGCAAGCGGTGGAAATCGCTTGCGACCGGATCAACGACGAGTCTGACGCTGACGTTGACAACCAGCGCACCGGCGGCATGGTGACGCTGACGTTTGAAAACCGCAGTCAGATCATCATCAACCTGCAAAAGCCCTTGCAAGAAATTTGGCTGGCGGCGCGGGCCGGTGGCTTTCATTACAAGCGTACCTCAGGGCAGTGGCTTGACACCAAAACCGGGCATGAGTTTTTCGAGGACTTGTCGCGTTATGCCAGCGAACAAGCCGGTAAAGCCATGTTTTTTACGGCCGCTTAATTTTTAAACAAGTCCAGGATGCGCCGGCGTTCATCGGCTGGGGGCATTGGCTGCACTGGCGTGGCGCTGGGCTTGACCGCCTCGCCAGCCAAGGCCGGCACGCCAGTAGGGTTGCCCTCGACCCCCAAGCTGGTGATGCCGGCACCCCGCGCATAGTCGTCGTAAAACCATTCGCCATTGACGTTTGTCACGCCCGCAGGAGCGGGTATTTCAGACACCGGTGTTGAGCGCAACGCCGTCTCCATGAAGTTGATCCAGATCGGCAAGCTCAAACCGCCGCCAGTCTCTCGATCGCCGAGTTTTTTGGGTTTGTCGTAACCCATCCAGACGGCGCCCATCAGCGTCGGCTGAAAGCCGACAAACCAGGCGTCGATGGAGTCGTTGGTGGTGCCGGTTTTGCCATACAGATCAGGCCGTTTGAGCATGGCTTGGGCGCGGGCAGCGGTACCTGAACGTGTCACCTCTTGCAGCAAACTGGACATGATGAAGGCATTGCGGGGCTCGATGGCGCGCTTGCCTTCGTCCTGCACAGGCGCTGGCGTTTCGACCAGCGTGTGGCCTTGCTGGTCGGTGATTTTGGTGACCAAATAAGGGTTGACGCGAAAACCACCGTTGGCAAACACAGAATAAGCCGTGGCCATTTGCATCGGTGTGACAGAACCCGAGCCCAGCGCCATCGTCAGATAAGCCGGGTGTTTCTCGGCTTCAAAGCCGAAGCGGCCGATCCAGTCTTGGGCGTACTGCGTGCCGATGGCTTGCAAAATTCGAATTGAAACCATGTTTTTCGATTTTTTCAAGGCCGTCCGCAGGCTCATCGGACCTTCAAAAGTGCCCTCGTAATTTTTCGGCTCCCAGGGCTGACCGCCCGTCACCCCCGAGTCAAAAAACAAGGGACCATCGTTGATGACGGTGGCGGGTGTGAAACCTTTTTCAAGCGCCGCAGAATAAATGAAGGGCTTGAAACTGGAGCCCGGCTGGCGCCAGGCTTGGGTTGCATGGTTGAATTTGTTCTTGTCGTAATCGAAGCCGCCGACCAGCGCGCGAATGGCGCCGTCGCGCGGGTCCAGCGCCACAAAGGCACCTTCGACTTCAGGCAGTTGCGTGATTTCCCAGCTGTTTTTCTCCGTCTTGGCAACCCGAATCAGGGCGCCGCGCCTGAGCCGGATGGTGGCCGGGGCTTTGTCATTCAGGCCTGTTTGGGCCGGCTTCAGACCCTCCCCGCTGATCTCGATCGACTCGCCGTTGGGCCGCACCGCAACGATCTTTTTCGGCGTCGCCTCGAGCACCACCGCGGACATCACATCGCCGTTGTCCGGGCTGTCCGCCAACGCGTCATCGATCACGTCTTCGGCTTCTTTGGGGTCATCTGGCAAGTTCAAAAACTTTTCCGGCCCGCGGTAAACCTGCCGCCGCTCGAAGTCCATGATGCCTTTGCGCAGCGACTTGTAGGCGGCCGTCTGGGCCACCGACGAGACGGTGGTGTAAACGTTCAGCCCCCGGGTGTAAGTGCTGTCACCATATTGGCTGAAGACCAATTGGCGCACGGTCTCAGCGATGAACTCTGCATGCACGCGCCCGGCGTTGGTGCCGCTGCGAATTTTGAGCTCTTCTTTTTTGGCCGCGCTGGCTTGCGCGCTGGTGATGAATTTGTTGTCCTCCATGCGCTCGATGATGTATTGCTGGCGCGTTCGCGCCCGCGGTAAATTGCTGATCGGGTTGTAGGCCGACGGTGCTTTGGGCAAGCCGGCCAGCATCGCGGCTTCGGCAATGCTGATGTCCTTTAGCGGTTTGCCAAAATAAGTTTCTGAAGCGGCGGCAAAACCGTAAGCCCGCTGACCCAGATAAATTTGATTCATGTAAATTTCAAGAATCTGGTTCTTGGTCAGCGCGTGCTCCAACTTGAAGGTCAGCAAAATCTCGTAAATTTTGCGGGTGTAGCTTTTTTCTGCCGACAGGTAAACGTTGCGTGCGACCTGCATGGTGATGGTTGACGCCCCCTGGCTTTTGGAACGCCCGAAGTTGGCCAAACCCGCGCGAACCACACCCAGATAGTCGACGCCGCCGTGCTGAAAAAAGCGCGCGTCTTCAATCGCCAACACGGCGTCTTTCATGACTTGCGGAATGTCTTTGATCGGCGTCAGGCTGCGTCGCTCTTCACCAAATTCGCCAATCAAAACACCATCGGCGGAGAACACGCGCATGGGCAATTTAGGGCGGTAGGTGGACAGGTCAGAGACATCTGGCAAATTGGGGTAAGCCACCGACAGCGCGACAGCAATCACCAGCAGCAGGCTCAGTCCGCCGGCCACAGCCAGACCGGTCGCCCAGATGAGCAAGCGGATCAGCTGTTGACGCATGCCGCGGGGCGAAGGCGCAGAAGGAGGGGGGTTGGGAGTTTTTGCAAGCATGCGTTCGATCTTAGGACAGCTGGCCATTATAAAAACTCGCCAGCCGCCGGGTGCGATTTTGACAACTGAGCGCGACCCGTGATGGCGTTTGGCGGCTGCCGTGGGTCAGTCATGTAATTAAAAAATTAACTTTTTAATCGATAAATAGATATAATTTTTTTAATAAAATACTTTGGTATTCAAATGTTAGGAATTTTCAAGTCTAAACCCAAGCCTTTGATCGGTTTGGACATCGACTGTTCCAGCTTGCAGTGGGTGGAATTGGCGCAGGACGGCCAATCCCGCTTGATTTTGGAGCGTTGCTGCGCGGAACCTCTGCAGGCAGGCTGGGTGGTGGCAGGACATATCGAGAATTTTGACGAGGTGGCCGCAGCGCTGCGGCGCTTGCTCAGAACCAGTGGCAGCCGCACCCAAGACGTGGCGTTGGCGATGCCGGATTCAGCGGTGGTGAGGTCCAAAATTCAGCTGCCGTCTGACGCAGGCGAGGCCGAACTGCAGCGTCAAGTGGCGATTGAAGTCGAGCGCCTGACGGGCCGTCCATTGGCTGAAATGAGCGTTGAGCACGCAGTTCAGGGACGGGCTGAGGCCGCGGAGCAGGCCGCCGAGCAGACGGTCTTGATTGTCGCCGCCGACAAAGAAAAAATGCAAGACCGACAAGGCCTGGCAGAGTCAGCTGGGCTGAATCCGGTCGTGGTAGATGCCGAAGCCGAGGCCTCCCTGTTGGCCGCAAGTCGACTGGCCAGAGCAGGCTCGCCGGCCTTGGCCAGCTCGCTGGTTGCCTTGTTGCAAGTTGACAGCGACGCTGCCAGTTTGCACGTGAGCCATCGGGGCGAACTGGTTCATGCGTCGCGCCAATCTTTGCAGGGTGACCGCTTGATCCCGCTGACGGCTTTGGCCGACGCTCTTGTCAGTCAGCTGGAGGCTTATTGGGGCAAATCTTCTGACCGAGCGTTTGACAGCGTTTTTTTGGCAGGTGGCGCGTCGCTGCTGCCCGGCTTGCATGACGCGATCAAGCGCCAGACTTTGTCTGACTGCGTGCTGGTCGATCCTTTTCGCGACATGTTGCTGGGCAAGTCCCCGCAAGCCAACCCGCTTCAGGCTGCAGGCCGCGCGGGCATGTTGACGGCTTGTGGCTTGGCTTTACGGCGGTTTCACGGCGCATGCTGATCAATTTTCTGCCGCACAGGGACTGGACGCTGGCGCGCGAGCGCAAAAAATTCGTCAGGACGTTGGCGCTGGTGGCGCTGCTGGGGCTGCTCTTTACCGCTGTGGCTGGGGTCTGGCTCGACCAACAACTGAGCGCGCAGCAGGCTGCCAACCAGCGCTTGCGCTTGGAAATCGCAGCTGTCGACAGTCAACTTACCAAAATAAAGCAAGTCAAGGAAGAGCTTGTCAAATTAAAGCTGCGGGAAGCAAGCCTGCAAGCCTTGCAGGATGAACGCCAGCTGACTGCGCTTGGCCTGCAGGAAGTGCTTGAACATTTGCCAGACGGCCTGTATTTAACGGCACTGAAACAAGAGGGCGACAAGCTCATGCTCAATGGCATGGCGCGCTCGGACCAGCAGGTCTTTCAGTTGTTGCAACAGATGGCCAGCCAAGGTCGGTGGCTCGCGCAGGCTGAGTTGACCGAGGTCACGGGTGCGCCTTGGACGTCGGGTGCCTTGGCCTTGACCGGCACGCCTTTCGCCATGCGGGCCTTGCTGAAACGGCCTGTCGGGCGGGATGCTGCCCCGCCAACCACGGGCGTGCGTTGCATTCGACGGGCTGAAACCGAGGCTCCGCGTCCATGTTGAACGCAGGTCAGATGGCGTCGACTTATCTTCGGGCTGTTCAGCGCGAGTCGCCTGCGGCGTGGCCAGTGGGACTGCGTCAGTTGGCGTGCGGTTTGGTTTTTGTCGCCACGTTTGCACTGCTGTGGGCGCTGAGTTTGTCGGGCATCCGAGAAGCGGGCTTGGACGCGCAGGCAAAGCACGAGAACTTGCGAGCTGAGTTCAGCGCCAAGCTGCTGCTTGCCGCAGCCTTGGTGACCACACAAAGTCAGCAAGCGCGTTCAGCGCAAAGGTTGCTGCTGCTTGAAAAGCAATTGCCGGGCCCGCATGAGATGACTTTGTTGCTGGCCGACATCAGCCGCCTTGGGCGCGCCCGCAAGCTGCGCTTTGAGCTGCTGCGGCCAGCGGAGCCCGGTCGTCAGCTGCCCTACGCGCAACAGCACATCGCTGTGCGCGTGGCTGGTCGTTACCAGGACTTGCTGGGTTTCGCCGCGGATGTGGCGAGCCTTCATTGGCTGGTTTCAATCCACAGCTTCTCCGTGCTGCCAAGCAAAGAGGGGGTCTTGTTGATGGATGCCAGCGTTCGCACTTTGCGGCCGTTGGCAGTGACGCCAAACGTCTCCAACCCATCAAAGAGCGTGTCATGAACGTCGACGCTGCGAAGAACACCCAAAGGCCACCGCTGAGCTTCGCCAGCCTGTCGGGGTGGGTGTCACTGGTGTCAATGCTGGCGCTGCTGACGTTGGCGAAGCTCAGCGGTTGCGCAGAGACAGAGCCCGACAGTCTGCACAGCTGGTTGCAAAGCGAACGCGCTCGACACCAACTGCAGCGCCCTTCGTCGGCCCCCGAGGCCGAAGCGCTGAGTGACGCGGGTGCGGCTGAATTGCCGCGGCAAGTCGCTGCGCATTTGCAGGTTGTCGAGCCGTTCAACAGCCTGCGCCTGCTGCACAAAGTCACGCTTGATGGCAGCCCAATGGTTCAAAAAAACGCACCTCAAAACTCAGCGCTGGGCTCGCCCCCGAGCCGGCTGACACCGCCGTTGGAAGCGACACCGTTGGTGGCTATGCGCTTGGTCGGCAGTCTGCAAAAAGGCGCTCAGCCCTTGGCACTGTTGCGGGTGAAGGGTTTGATTTATTTGGTTCGCGTGGGCGACCGGCTGGGTCAAGACCAAGGCCGTGTCACCGCCATCACCTTGTCTGAGCTGGTCCTGCAAGAGAACGCGCTTGACGCGGCCGGACAGCCGATGCAGCGTTCCGTCAGCTTGGCGCTGGTCTCTGAGCCTTGAAAAATGGAGGCATTGTGATGCAAAAAAGGGCTCAAGCCAGACCACTGTTGATGGCTGCGCTGGCGTCCGTGGCGGGCGTGCTGTGGGCGGTTTCTCTGATTTCGTCCGCGTCGGCTCAAAGCGTCGGCCCGCTGAGCAGTGAGCCGCAGAGTTTCATCACAGAAGTTACCCAAGCGTCCCTTGAGACGCCGGTTCTGATCAGCACCGGCGCGGCCGGTCAGTCCGCCGCGCAGCCCATCACCTTGAATTTTCAAAATATCGAAATTCGTGCATTGCTGCAGGTCATGGCCGAATTCACGGGGCTGAACATGGTGGTGTCGGACAGTGTTTCGGGCGCCGTGACATTGCGCCTGAAAGAGGTGCCTTGGACGCAAGCGCTGGAGATTATTTTGACCTCGCGGGGCTTGGGGTCGCGAAAAACTGGCGGCATTTTGCACATCGCTCCGAAAGAAGAACTGGCCGCCCAGACCAAGGCAGACCTGCAAGCCCAGCAAGCCCTGCAGGTGATCGAGCCAACGCGCACGCAGGCGTTTCGATTGAACTATGCCAAGGCGGCTGATGTGTCGCGCAACCTGATGGGCGGCGTGCCGCTTGGCCCAGGGGGCGCAGCTGGGGTTGCGGCGACGCGCATCTTGTCGCCACGTGGCAGCGTGATGGCTGATGTGCGAACCAATCAAATTTTTGTCACTGACATTGGGTCCAAGTTGTCGCAGGTGCAAGAGCTGATTCGCCAGCTCGACATTGCGGTGCGGCAGGTCTTGATCGAGGCGCGGATTGTGGAAGCTTCGGATGCTTTTGGTCGGTCCATCGGCGTCCGCTTGGGTGGCCGTCCGATCACCCTGAACGGCGGCCGCAACAGCCAATTTGGCGCCAGCTACATCGCGCCCATGTCGCCATCGGGCGGCGCCCCCGTGGCCGGCGAGAATTTTGGCGCCAGCAGCGGCGATTTTGTGAACTTTCCAGCCGCCCCGCTGAACGGTTTCCCGGCTGCTACCTTTGCTGTTTCGTTGTTCAATTCCTCGCTCACCCGCCTGTTGAACTTGGAAATTTCAGCCATGGAGGCCGACGGCAAAGGCAAGGTGATTTCCAGCCCAAGAATCGTCACTACCGACCAGGTGAAAGCCTCGATCGAGCAAGGCACTGAGCTGCCTTATCAAACTGGCGGCACGCCGACTGTCGCGCCCTCGATCCAATGGCGCAAAGCCAGCTTGAAGTTGGAAGTCACGCCGCAGATCACACCAGAAGGCAACATCATCTTGAATCTTCTCATCAACAAAGACAGCGTCGGGCGTGTCACTGCCAACGGTTTTGCGATTGACACCAAGCAGGTGCAAACCCAGGTCTTGGTCGAAAACGGCGGCACGGTGGCGATCGGTGGAATTTTCGAGCAGACTGAGCGCGAGGACCTTGTCAAAGTGCCCTTGCTAGGCGATTTGCCCTTGCTTGGGGCCTTGTTCCGAAGCCGCAACCGCAGCACTGGCAAGTCAGAAATGCTGGTGTTCATTACCCCTCGGTTGTTGCCTGAGACCGGCCTGTCGGGTCTGCAGGGGCCGCGCGCGTCGGACCGGCCCGATTTTTTGAAACCGCCCTGACACCGCCCTGACGCCGCATGGAGGCGGCGACTGGCCAAGGTTATGCTCTTGTTCTTTGGTTCGTTTTGCTCATATCGGCGAGCCATCTCGACCGGCCACCCACCTTCATACGATTTCTCCGCCCATTGAACTTGAACTTGAACTCGAACTCGAAACGGATTGCCTGCGTCGGCTTGCCCGGCTCTGGAAAAACCACGGTCGGCCGGCAACTGGCCAGGCGCATCGGTTGGCGTTTCGTGGACTCGGACCATGTCTTGGAGCTGCGCATCGGCGCTTCGATCCGCGAGTTTTTTGAGCGCGAAGGGGAGGCGGCTTTTCGCGACCTCGAAGAATCGGTGATCGATGAATTGACGCTGGGCGACAACTGTGTCTTGTCGACTGGCGGCGGGGCGGTGTTGCGCTCAGTCAATCGCCAGCATCTGCAGGCCCGCACCACCACGGTCTACCTGCACTCTGCCCCTGAAGAAGTGTTCAGGCGTTTGCGCCATGACCAGAATCGACCTTTGTTGCAAGTGGCTGATCCGCTGGCGCGGCTTAACGAGCTGTACGCGGCGCGCGATCCTTTGTACCGTGAGACGGCGCATCTGGTGATTGAAACCGGTCGTCCTTCGGTGGCCAGCCTGGTCAGCGCCATCATGATCGAGCTCAAACTGCAAGCCTGTGAGCCGCCGCTGACTTGAGCGTGCGGTCATTCTTCGGCCGATACACTTGGGCTTATGCAAACCGCTTCACTTTCCACGCTAGATCTCCCCGTCACGCAGCAGGTGCGTATTGAACTTGCCGAGCGCTCTTACGACATTCTCATTGGCAGTCAGCTTTTGGGTCGCCCCGAAACGTATGCTGGGCTGCCACCGGCCAGCACCGCACTGATCGTCTCCAACACCACGGTGGCGCCTCTGTATGCGGCGCAATTGCAGGCCGCGTTGCGAACGCACTACGGCAAAGTCTTGCTGGTCAGCTTGCCCGACGGCGAGGTCTACAAAGATTGGCCGACGCTGCAACTGATTTTTGACGCCTTGCTGGAAAACAACTGCGACCGCAAAACAGTGTTGTTTGCTTTGGGCGGTGGCGTGGTCGGCGACATGACCGGTTTTGCGGCGGCCAGCTACATGCGCGGCGTGCCTTTTGTGCAGATTCCGACGACCTTGCTGGCGCAGGTGGACTCTTCGGTGGGCGGTAAGACCGCCATCAACCACCCGCTGGGCAAGAACATGATCGGCGCTTTTTATCAGCCGCAACGCGTTATTTGCGACTTGGACGTGCTCGCCACTTTGCCGCCGCGCGAACTCAGCGCCGGGTTGGCCGAGATCATCAAATACGGCCCGATCGCCGACATGGATTTTCTCGACTGGATCGAAGCGCACATCGATGATTTGCGCGCCGGTGACCGCTCCGCGCTGGCGCACGCGGTCCAGCGCAGTTGCGAGATCAAGGCCTTGGTGGTCGGTCAGGACGAGCGCGAGGCGGGCTTGCGGGCGATCTTGAATTTCGGTCACACCTTCGGCCACGCGATTGAGTCGGGCATGGGTTATGGCGCTTGGCTGCACGGCGAGGGCGTCGGTTGCGGCATGGTCATGGCGGCCGAGTTGTCGCAGCGGCTCGGGCTGATTGATGCGGCTTTGGTGGGGCGCTTGCGCCGCTTGGTCGAGCGCGCGGGCTTGCCAACGGTCGGCCCGCAGCTCGATCAGACCGACAACGCCGGCCGCTACCTGGCGCTGATGCAAGTCGATAAAAAAGCCGAAGCCGGCGCGCTCAAATTCGTCGTCATCGACGGCCCTGGTCGCGCTGCTGTGCGAGGTGCACCCGATGCGCTGGTACGCGCGGTCATCGACGCGTGTTGCGTGCCGGTCTGAGCCGTTCATTCCCGCATGACACTCGCCGCTTACGCCTCTGACCCTTCCAAAACGCGGGGTCGTCGTTTCGCTGAATCTGTCGCGCCGACGCGCACCGACTTCCAGCGCGACCGCGACCGCATCGTGCACTCCACGGCTTTTCGGCGCTTGGTTTACAAGACGCAGGTTTTCTTGAACCATGAAGGCGATTTGTTTCGCACGCGTTTGACGCATTCGCTGGAAGTTGCGCAGCTGAGCCGCTCGATCGCCCGGCCGCTGGGTTTGAACGAGGACTTGGTGGAGGCGGTAGCGCTGGCCCATGACCTGGGTCACACGCCCTTCGGTCACGCTGGACAAGATGCGCTGAACGACTGCATGGCCGCGCATGGCGGTTTTGAGCACAATTTGCAAAGCCTGCGGGTGGTCGACCAGCTCGAAGAACGCTACCCGGCCTACGACGGCCTGAACCTGACCTTTGAAAGCCGCGAAGGCATCCTCAAGCACTGCTCGCGGCGTAATGCCGAGCTGATCGAAGAAGCCGAGCCGGGCGGCGTGGCGCGGCGTTTTTTAGACCGCAGCCAGCCCAGTCTGGAAGGGCAGCTGTGCAATTTGGCCGACGCCATCGCCTACAACGCGCACGACATCGACGACGGCGTGCGCTCCGGCTTGATCACCATGGCGCAGTTGCAGTCGGTCGAGCTGTTTGAGCGCTACCGCGTCGAGGCGTTGGCCGAGCATCCCGATTTGGCCGCGCCCGCGCGCGCCCGCCGCCTGCTTTACGAGACCATTCGCCGCATGCTCAGCGCGCAGGTTTATGACGTCATCGACGCCACCCGGCAGACGCTGAATCAAGCGGCACCGGCGAGTGCTGATGAAGCTCGCTTGGCCGGCCCACTACTGCGTTTCAGTCCCGCCATGCAGGCGCAATCGACGGCGCTGAAGCAATTTCTGCTGGCCCAGTTGTACCGCCATCCGCAAGTGATGCAGATGACCGGTCAGGCCCAAATCGTGGTGCGTGAGCTGTTTGAAGCCTATTCCGCTCAGCCGGCTGAAATGCCGCCGGTATTTGCGGTCCGGGCCGACGCCGCCCGCGCGGTGGCCGACTACATCGCTGGCATGACCGACCGTTTTGCGGGTCGCGAGCACCAGCGGCTGACGGGTCGCAAATTGCTCTGAGCTCGCTTCAGCTGCCAAAACGGAAAATCGACCATGGCCCGACAACCTCGCCTCACCGTTCCAGGTTATCCGCACCACGTGATCCAGCGTGGCAACAACCGCCAGCCGATCGTGCTGGACGACGCCGACCGGGTGTACCTGCTGGCCTTGCTGGCGGAGCACGCGGCACGCTGCCAAGTCGCGCTGCATGCCTATGTGCTGATGGACAATCACTTTCACCTGCTGGCCACGCCCGAAACCGAAGACGGGCTGCCGCTGCTGATGCAGGCGCTGGGTCGCAGCTATGTCCGCTATTTCAACAACCGGCATGGCCGCAGCGGCACTTTGTGGCAAGGCCGCTACAAATCGACTTTGGTTGAGACGGAGCGCTACTTGCTGGCCTGCATGGTCTACATCGACCTCAACCCGGTGCGCGCCGGCATGGTGGCCGAGCCAGCCCAGTACCCTTGGTCCAGTCACCGACACTGTATTGGGCAGGGCGTGGACAAGCTGGTGACGCCGCATGCACTGCTTTGGGATTTGGGCAATACGCCTTTTTCGCGCGAGGCCGCCTACCGCGATTTGGTCCGAGCAGGCGTTTCGCCCCAGCAGCAAGAAGCCCTGACGCAGACCGCCTTGACCGGCTGGGCACTCGGATCGGTGGCGTTTTTGGAAGACTTGCAAGAGGCAACGCCGCGCCGTCTAGCGCCCGCCAAACGTGGTAGACCCCGGCTCCCAATCGCTGAGCCTTGAGGTGTCAATTTAGTTTGATCTGTCCCTATTTTATAAAAAATAACGACAACGACATAATAAAAGGGGTCTGACCCCATTTATTTTGTTTGGCATTGTTGTTGCTTTGGACTATGCTCGCGTTTCGGAATTTTTATTGACTGTTTTGGATGGGGATTGCCATGACCACGGCTGCTGAAATCAAGGATTTTGAACAACACGGTTTGTACTCAGGCCACAACGAGCATGACGCTTGCGGTGTCGGCTTTGTGGCGCACATCAAGGGCCACAAAAGCCATGCCATCGTCCAGCAGGGTCTGAAGATCCTCGAAAACTTAGACCATCGGGGCGCTGTCGGCGCTGACAAGCTGATGGGCGATGGCGCAGGCATCTTGATTCAGCTGCCCGACGCGCTGTACCGCGAAGACATGGCGCTGCAGGGCATTGAGCTGCCACCGCCTGGTGAGTACGGCGTTGGCATGGTGTTTTTGCCGAAAGAACACGCTTCCCGTCTGGCTTGCGAGCAAGCCATGGAGCGCGCCGTTCGACTGGAAGGCCAAGTCATGTTGGGCTGGCGCGACGTGCCGGTCAACCGTGAGATGCCGATGTCACCGACCGTGCGTGAAAAAGAGCCGATCCTGCGCCAAATTTTCATTGGCCGCGGCAATGACGTGATCGTCCAAGACGCGCTGGAGCGCAAACTGTACGTGATTCGCAAAACCGCCAGCCGAGCCATTCAAAACCTCAAGCTGACGCACAGCAAAGAATATTATGTGCCCAGCATGTCCAGCCGCACAGTGGTCTACAAAGGTTTGCTGCTGGCCGACCAGGTCGGGGTTTACTTCAAAGACCTCAGCGATGTGCGTTGCGTGTCAGCCTTGGGGCTGGTGCATCAGCGTTTCTCCACCAATACGTTCCCTGAATGGCCGCTGGCCCACCCGTACCGCTACGTTGCGCACAACGGCGAGATCAACACCGTTAAGGGCAATTACAACTGGATGAAAGCGCGTGAGGGCGTGATGTCCTCGCCCGTGCTGGGGGCCGATTTGCAAAAGCTCTACCCGATCAGCTTTGCCGACCAGTCCGACACCGCCACCTTCGACAACTGCCTTGAGCTGTTGACGATGGCCGGCTACCCGATCAGCCAGGCCGTGATGATGATGATTCCTGAGCCGTGGGAGCAGCACGCCACCATGGACGAGCGCCGCAAAGCTTTTTACGAATACCACGCCGCCATGATGGAGCCGTGGGACGGCCCGGCGTCGATCGTCTTCACCGACGGCCGTCAAATTGGTGCCACGCTGGACCGCAACGGCCTGCGCCCATCGCGCTACTGCGTCACCGATGACGACTTGGTCATCATGGCCTCAGAGTCCGGCGTGTTGCCGGTGCCTGAGCACAAGATCATTCGCAAATGGCGTCTGCAGCCCGGCAAGATGTTCTTGATTGACCTTGAGCAAGGCCGCATGGTCGACGACGAAGAGATCAAGGCCACGCTGTCGCACAGCAAGCCGTACAAGCAGTGGATTGAGAATCTGCGCATCAAGCTCGACGACGTGAAGTCATCGCCAGCAGGGGCCGCGAAACCCCACGAAGTGGGTAGCAACGTGGAAGTACCTAGTCTTCTCGATCGGCAACAGGCCTTCGGCTACACCCAAGAAGACATCAAATTCCTGATGGCCCCGATGGCTCTGAACGGTGAAGAAGCCACCGGTTCGATGGGCAATGACAGCCCTTTGGCCGTGCTGTCCAACAAAAACAAGCCGCTGTACAACTACTTCAAGCAGTTGTTTGCGCAGGTGACGAACCCGCCGATCGACCCGATCCGCGAAGCCATCGTCATGTCGCTGGTGTCCTTTGTCGGCCCCAAGCCAAACCTGCTTGACATCAACCAAGTCAACCCGCCGATGCGGCTCGAGGTCAGTCAGCCGGTGCTCAACACCGCCGACATGCAAAAGCTGCGCGACATCGAGGCCCACACCCAAGGCAAATTCAAAAGCTACACCTTGGACATCACCTACCCACTGGCCTGGGGCCATGAGGGCGTGGAAGCCAAGCTGGCATCTTTGTGCGCTGAAGCGGTTGACGCCATCAAGAGCGGCAAAAACATTCTGATCGTCAGCGACCGCGGCATCAGCCCGGCGCAAGTCGCTATTCCGGCTGCGCTGGCCTTGTCGGCGGTGCATCAGCATCTGGTTAAAGAGGGCTTGCGCACAACCGCTGGCCTGGTGGTTGAAACCGGTTCTGCCCGCGAAATACACCACTTTGCCGTGCTGGCCGGTTATGGCGCTGAAGCGGTTCATCCCTACTTGGCGATTGAAACGCTGGCCGAAATGGCCGTTGGTTTGTCGGGCGATCTCAGCGCCGACAAAGCGGTTTACAACTACACCAAAGCGGTTGGCAAGGGCTTGTCAAAAATCATGTCCAAGATGGGCGTGTCGACCTACATGAGCTACTGCGGTGCGCAGCTGTTTGAGGCCATTGGCCTGAACCGCGCGACCATCGACAAGTACTTCACTGGCACCGCCAGCCAGGTCGAAGGCATGGGTATTTTCGAAATTGCCGAAGAAGCTCTGCGCATGCACCGTGCGGCTTTCAGCGACGATCCCGTGTTGGCCACCATGCTCGACGCCGGTGGTGAATACGCTTGGCGTGTGCGCGGCGAAGACCACATGTGGACGCCCGACGCGATCGCCAAGTTGCAACACGCCACGCGCGCCAACAACTGGAGCACCTACAAGGAATACGCCCAGCTGATCAACGACCAAAACCGTCGCCACATGACGCTGCGGGGTTTGTTCGAATTCAAGCTCGATCCGTCCAAAGCCATCTCGATCGACGAGGTCGAGTCGGCCAAGGAAATCGTCAAGCGTTTCGCCACCGGCGCCATGTCGCTCGGCTCGATCAGCACCGAGGCGCATGCCACCTTGGCCATTGCCATGAACCGCATCGGCGGCAAGAGCAACACGGGTGAGGGCGGTGAAGACCCCAACCGTTACCGTCAAGAACTCAAAGGCATCCCGATCAAGCAGGGCCAGACGCTGAAAAGCGTGATCGGCGACAGCGTTGTCGAAGTCGACATGCCCTTGCAAGATGGTGACTCGCTGCGCTCCAAAATCAAGCAGGTCGCTTCTGGCCGCTTTGGTGTGACGGCTGAATATTTGGTCTCAGCTGACCAGATTCAGATCAAGATGGCGCAGGGCGCCAAGCCCGGCGAGGGCGGCCAGTTGCCCGGCGGCAAGGTCTCCGAATACATCGGCTCACTGCGTTATTCGGTGCCGGGTGTGGGTTTGATTTCGCCACCGCCGCACCACGACATTTACTCGATCGAAGACTTGGCGCAGCTGATTCACGATTTGAAAAACGTCAATCCGCGCGCCAGCATCAGCGTCAAGCTGGTCTCTGAAGTTGGCGTTGGCACCATCGCCGCCGGCGTGGCAAAAGCCAAGGCCGACCACGTGGTGATCGCCGGCCACGACGGCGGCACGGGCGCCTCGCCCTGGTCGTCGATCAAGCACGCCGGCTCGCCTTGGGAAATCGGTCTGGCCGAAACCCAGCAGACACTGGTGTTGAACCGCCTGCGCGGTCGCATTCGGGTGCAGGCCGACGGCCAGATGAAGACCGGCCGGGACGTCGTCATTGGCGCGCTGTTGGGTGCTGACGAATTCGGCTTTGCCACCGCACCGCTGGTGGTCGAAGGCTGCATCATGATGCGCAAATGCCACCTCAACACCTGCCCAGTGGGTGTCGCCACGCAAGACCCGGTGTTGCGCAAAAAATTCAGCGGCAAGCCTGAGCATGTCGTCAACTATTTCTTCTTTGTCGCCGAAGAAGCCCGCCAGTTGATGGCGCAACTCGGCATCCGCAAGTTTGACGACCTGATTGGCCGTGCTGATCTGCTCGACACGCAAAAAGGCGTGGAGCACTGGAAGGCCGACGGCTTGGATTTCAGCCGCCTGTTTTACCAGCCGAATGTGCCGGCTGATGTGCCGCGTTTGCATGTCGCCGAGCAAGAGCACGGACTTGAAAAAGCCCTTGACGTGCGCTTGATCGAGAAATCCAAAGCAGCACTCGAAAAAGGTGAAAAAGTCCAGTTCATCGAAGTCGCCCGCAACGTCAACCGCACGGTCGGTGCGATGTTGTCAGGTGAGTTGACGCGGCGTCACCCGCAAGGGCTGCCTGACGACACGCTGCGGATTCAGCTTGAAGGCACGGGCGGTCAATCCTTTGGTGCGTTTCTGGCCAAAGGCATCACCATGTACCTGATTGGCGACGCCAACGACTACACCGGCAAGGGCTTGTCGGGCGGCCGCATCGTGGTCAGGCCGAGCATTGATTTCCGTGGCGAAGCGGTGAAGAACACCATCGTTGGCAACACCGTGTTGTACGGCGCGACCACGGGCGAAGCGTTCTTCAGCGGCGTCGCCGGTGAGCGTTTTGCGGTGCGTTTGTCGGGTGCGACCGCAGTCGTCGAAGGCACGGGCGACCACGGTTGCGAATACATGACCGGCGGCACGGTGGTGGTGTTGGGCAAGACCGGTCGCAACTTCGCCGCCGGCATGAGCGGCGGTGTGGCTTATGTGTACAACGAAGACGGCCAGTTCGCCTCGCGCTGCAACACCAGCATGGTGTCGATGGACAAGGTCGTCAGCTCAGCCGACCAGCACCTGCATGACACCTCCGGCTGGCACGGCAATGAAACCGACGAAGACCAGTTGAAGCGTTTGTTGCAAGACCACAACCGCTGGACCGGCAGCAAGCGCGCCCGAGAGTTGCTCGACAACTGGAGCGAAGCCCGTCTGAAATTCGTCAAGGTCTTCCCGAACGAGTACAAACGCGCGCTGGTGGAACGCAAAGACCGGCAGCTGCAAGCCGCCACCGAAACCACGCGCGCTCAAGTGGCGACCAACGTGGCATCAAACTGAACCGACAGGACATTCATCATGGGAAAAATCACTGGCTTCATGGAATTCGAGCGGCTTGAAGAGGGCTACAAGCCGGTCGCCGAACGTCTGAAGAACTACCAAGAAATCGTCATCGGTCTGGATGACAAGCAGGCCGTGCAGCAGGCGACGCGTTGCATGGACTGCGGTACGCCGTTTTGCAACAGCGGCTGCCCGGTCAACAACATCATTCCTGACTTCAATGACATGGTCTTTCGCAATGACTGGAAAAACGCCATCCAGACGCTGCACAGCACCAACAACTTCCCGGAGTTCACCGGTCGCATTTGCCCGGCGCCTTGCGAGTCAGCCTGCACGCTCAACGTCAATGACGAGGCGGTCGGCATCAAGTCGATTGAGCACGCCATCATTGACCGCGCTTGGGCCGAAGGTTGGGTCACGCCGCAGTTGCCAAAGCACAAGACCGGTAAAAAAGTCGCTGTCGTCGGCTCAGGCCCCGCCGGCATGGCGGCGGCGCAGCAACTCGCGCGGGTCGGCCATGATGTGACGCTGTTCGAAAAGAACGACCGCGTCGGCGGCTTGCTGCGCTATGGCATTCCTGACTTCAAGATGGAAAAAATCCACATTGACCGCCGGGTCGAACAGATGACCACCGAGGGTGTGACCTTCCGTTGTGGCGTGTTGATTGGTGAGTTGCCAAAAGACAGCAAGGTCACCAACTGGGCGACTGAAACCATCACCCCGACCCAGCTGCAACAAGACTTTGACGCTGTGGTGTTGACCGGCGGCGCCGAGCAGTCGCGCGACTTGCCGGTGCCTGGCCGCGATTTATCTGGCATCCATTTCGCGATGGAATTTTTGCCCCAACAAAATAAGGTCAATGCCGGCGACAAGCTGAAAGACCAGCTGCGCGCTGCCGGCAAACACGTCATCGTCATCGGCGGCGGCGACACCGGCTCCGACTGCGTCGGCACCAGCAACCGCCATGGTGCGGTCAGCGTCACCCAGTTCGAATTGATGCCCGAGCCACCGATCGAAGAAAACCGGCCGATGACCTGGCCGTACTGGCCGATCAAGCTGCGCACCAGCACCAGCCATGAAGAAGGCTGTGAGCGCGAGTTCGCCATTTCGACCAAGGAATTCATCGGCGAAAAGGGCAAGCTCACCGGCCTGAAAACCGTTCGTGTGGAGTGGAAAGACGGCAAGATGCAAGAAGTCGCCGGCTCGGAGCAACTGCTGAAAGCCGACCTGGTGCTGCTGGCCATGGGCTTTGTGGCACCGGTCAGCACCGTGCTCAAGGCCTTTGGTGTTGAGGCAGACAACCGCGGAAACGCCAAGGCCAGCACTGAGTTCATCGGCGGTTACGCCACCAACGTGCCCAAAGTATTTGCAGCCGGTGACATTCGCCGTGGTCAAAGCTTGGTGGTCTGGGCAATTCGCGAAGGTCGGCAAGCCGCTCGTGCGGTCGACGAATTCCTGATGGGCGTCAGCGACTTGCCACGCTGAACCCTGGTTCATGTGCCCTTGATTGCTCGGCATTCAGCCGGGCGCTGGGCGTCAAATACGATAAAAGCCTTATCATCAGGGCTCATCTACACCCAAGCCGGCGCTCAGCCGGCTTTCTTTCTTTCATGCCCGAACAACCGTCTACCCTCGTCGAATTCAAGCAAGTTTCCTTCGCCTACCCGGGCGCCAAGGGTGAGCGCGTCATTTTGAGAGACATCAGCTTGAGCATCCCGCGTGGCAAGGTCACCGCCTTGATGGGCGCCTCCGGCGGTGGCAAAACCACTGTCTTGCGGCTGATCGGCGGTCAGCAACAAGCCACGTCAGGCGATGTTTTGTTTGACGCACAGAATGTCGGCGGTTTGAGCCAGACTGAGCTGTATGCGGCCCGGCGCCGCATGGGCATGTTGTTCCAGTTTGGCGCGCTGTTCACCGACCTCAGCGTCTTTGACAACGTGGCCTTTCCTTTGCGTGAACACACCCGTCTGGGTCTCGAATTGATCCGCGACATCGTGCTCATGAAGCTCGACGCGGTCGGTCTGCGCGGTGCGCGTGATTTGATGCCTTCTGAAATTTCAGGCGGCATGGCGCGGCGTGTGGCGTTGGCGCGGGCCATCGTGCTGGACCCAGAACTCATCATGTACGACGAGCCGTTTGCCGGGCTGGACCCGATCTCTTTGGGGACAGCAGCGCAGCTGATTCGCCAGCTCAATGACACCCTCGGCATCACCAGCATCGTGGTCTCGCACGATCTGGAAGAGACCTTTCGCATCGCCGACAAGGTGATTATTTTGGCCAATGGCGGCATTGCCGCGCAAGGCACGCCGGATGAAGTCAGAAACTCCAAAGATCCGCTGGTGCACCAATTTGTCAACGCACTGAGCGAAGGACCGGTTGAGTTTCATTACCCCGGGCCTGACGCCGAAGCCGACTACGGCTTGCTGAGCCGCGATGTGAAAAGCCCTGCGCCAGAAACGCAACAACCTTCGAAAGGTGGCCATTCATGAAATGGCAACCGTTGGATTCAGTCGCCGACCTCGGTCAGGCGACGCGTAGCCAGCTGGCCCAGCTCGGTCAAGCGGCCCGGTTGTTCGCTCGTCTTGTCGCGCTGTCCGGCCCGGCGCTGCGGCGTTTTGGTCTGGTCCGCGATCAGATTTTCTTTTTAGGCAATTACTCGCTGGCGATCATTGCCGTGTCGGGTCTGTTTGTCGGTTTTGTCTTGAGCTTGCAAGGCTATTACACGCTGCAGCGTTACGGCTCGGCCGAAGCCCTTGGGCTGCTGGTGGCGCTCAGTCTGGTGCGGGAACTCGGCCCGGTGGTGACGGCTTTGTTGTTCGCTGGCCGTGCGGGGACGGCGCTGACGGCTGAAATTGGCCTGATGAAAGCCGGTGAGCAGCTGTCAGCCATGGAAATGATGGCGGTCGACCCGGTTCGGCGTATTTTGGCACCGCGTTTTTGGGGCGGTTTGATAGCGATGCCGCTGCTGGCGGCGGTTTTCAGCGCGGTCGGTATCTTGGGTGGCTGGATGGTCGGTGTCTTGATGATTGGCATTGATGCGGGTTCGTTCTGGAGTCAAATGCAGGGCGGCGTTGATGTTTGGCGCGATGTCGGCAACGGCGTCGTCAAAAGTGTTGTGTTTGGCGTCACCGTCACATTCGTGGCTTTGTACCAAGGCTTTGAAGCCCAACCAACGCCCGAAGGCGTGTCACGCGCGACCACCCGCACCGTGGTGGTCGCTTCTTTGGCGGTGCTCGGGCTGGATTTCTTGCTGACGGCCTGGATGTTCAGCCTGTAAGACGGCCGGTAGTTCGGTTGAAAATCGCTTAAAGGGCACCGTTTTGTGGCCTGTCAAGCTCAATCGGCCATCGCGTGAGAAAATGTCCAGCTTATCTTTTTGAGGTGGGATTTTTTGAACTGTTGGATCGGTTCAAACATCCTCGTAGACGTTTTTGAAAGCAAGTCATGTCACGTACCAGAACCGATGTGTGGGTCGGCCTTTTTGTGTTGATCGGCGGTATTGCCCTCCTTTTTCTGGCCTTGAAGTCCGCCAATTTGATGAGTTTTAAATGGGCCGACACCTCCTACCCGGTGGTTGCCAAGTTCGACAATATCGGTGGCTTGAAACCGCGTGCAGCCGTCAAAAGTGCCGGTGTCGTGGTCGGTCGCGTGGACAGCATCAGTTTTGACGACAAACGCTACCAAGCGAGTGTCAGTCTGGTCATGGAAAGCCGTTATGTGTTTCCCAAAGACAGCTCGCTGAAAATCCTCACCAGCGGTTTGCTGGGCGAGCAATACATTGGCATCGAGCCTGGCGCTGAAGAAAAAACGCTGGCAGCCGGCGACGTGATCAGCCAAACCCAGTCGGCGGTGGTGCTTGAAAACCTCATCAGCCAGTTTTTATACAGCAAGGCGGCTGACACCGGATCGACCCCTTTGGCGGCGCCAGCCGCAGGCACGGGGGCTGTCAAATGAACAAACTGAAGGCTTCAGTTTCGTTTCCCCACCTCGCTTCGCGAACCGTCTTCGCCGGCTTTGCGGTTCTGATCTTGGCGTTGCTTCAAGGCTGTGCCATATCGCCGACAGCCAATCCGCGGGACCCTTGGGAGCCGTTCAACCGCCACGTGTCAAGCTTCAACGAGGGCTTGGACAACGCGGTTGTCAAGCCCGTGGCGACGGTCTATCAAGCGGCCACCCCGCAAGTCATGCAGACAGGGGTCGGTAATTTTTTTGGCAACATTGCAGATGTCTGGTCGTTGTTCAACAATGCGCTGCAGCTCAAGCCGGCAGAGACGGTCGAGACTTTGTTTCGGGTTGGGGTGAACTCCACGGCGGGGCTTTTTGGTTTGATCGATGTAGCGACTCAATTGAAGCTGGAAAAACGCACGGAAGACTTTGGCCAGACCTTGGGTTACTGGGGCGTGCCCACCGGGCCGTATCTTGTGTTGCCGGTGTTCGGTCCTTCAACCTTGCGTGACACTTTGGCCATGCCGGTGGAGGCGCAAGGTAATTTGGTGAACAGTTTGAGCGATGTGGCCTTGCGCAACAGCTTGATCACTTTGCGGCTGGTGGACTTGCGGGCAAGCTTGCTGGAGGCCGGCAGACTGCTCGATGCCGCCGCCTTGGACAAATACAGCTTCACCCGTGACGCTTATTTGCAGCGTCGGCGGGGCCAGATTGTGGACAGTAACAAAGATGTGATCTGGGATGAGGAGCGCTACGATTTGCCCTTGCCATCGGCGAGCGCCCCTTCGCCCAACCCCAACATCCCGCAAGTTTTACCAGATCGCAACAAAACTTCACCCTGACGACTGAACCTTGGGCTGAGGCGGGGGTCTTAATCGTTCTAGCGACAAGACTTTTGAGTCCTTGCAAAGCCCACGTCTGCGTGTCCGAAACCTGGCGAACGCTTGAAAGCCTGCATGCGCTGCAGGCTGGATGCTTTTGTTTTTGCAAAATTGAAAGAATTCCATGACCTTGAACCGCCGACTGTTGACTCATTTTTTAGTTGCCACCTTGAGTGTTTGCAGCCTGCTGGCGACGCCTGCTGCACGCGCCGCCGACGAAGCGCCGGACGAGATGATCCGTCGCTTGTCAACCGATGTGCTGGCCACCATCAAGGCAGACAAAGATGTGCAAAAAGGGGATGTCAGCCGGATCACTTCTTTTGTCGACACCAAAGTCATGCCGACGGTGAACTTCACGCGCATGACCGCTTCTGCGGTGGGCCGCAGTTGGCGTCAAGCCACCCCGGAGCAGCAAAAGCGACTGCAGGACGAGTTCAAGAGCATGCTGGTTCGGACCTACGCCGGCGCCTTGAGCCAAGTGAAAGACCAGACCATCAATGTCAAGCCCTTGCGTGCAGGCGCGGCCGACACGGAAGTGATTGTGCGAACCGAGGTGGTCGGCCGCGGTGACCCGATTCAGTTGGATTACCGGATGGAAAAAACCCCCACCGGCTGGAAAATTTATGACCTGAATGTGCTCGGCATTTGGATGGTGGAAACCTACCGGACACAGTTTGCCCAAGAAATTTCGGCGCACGGCATTGACGGCTTGATCTCGGCGCTGGTGTTGCGCAATAAAACCGGTGCGGGCGAGAAAAAGAGCTGAGCGCTAATTTTGAAAGAATCTGCCATGTTGCTCAAACTCCCCGCCGTGCTTACTCACCCTCAGGCCGAGGACTGGTCGCGCAGTCTGAAGCTGGCCTTGCGGGCCGCCACAGCTGACCCCGCACCAGTCATCGTTGAGGCTGGCGCGTTGACACAGTTCGACTCGTCTGCACTGGCCGTGTTGCTTGATTGCCGGCGTGAGGCCTTGGCGCTCAAAAAGACGTTTTGGGTGCAAAACTTACCGCCGCGTCTGCGTCAGTTGGCGGGACTTTACGGCATTGCAACGCTGATCCCCGCCAGCGCTTGAGCTTTCTGCGACGGCCCGCTGAGCGCGTTATCTGTTGGGGTCATTGCTGCCCGATCACCCGACCCCTGCGCTAGCCCCTAAAATAGCTGGCTAATGCCTGCTATTTCATTCCAGTCCGTCTCCAAAACATTTCAATCGTCACGGGGTGCTTCCAGTGCCCTCGTGCAAGCGCTAGACCATGTCAGCTTTGACATCCAGCCCGGTGAGTTTTTCGGCCTCCTCGGCCCTAACGGTGCTGGCAAAACCAGCCTGATCAGCATTCTGGCGGGCCTGTCGCGGGCCAGCAGCGGTCGAGTTTCGGTGCACGGTCACGACGTCGTGACCGGCTACGCCCAAGCCCGCAGACAACTGGGCGTGGTGCCGCAAGAGCTGGTGTTTGACCCCTTCTTTACCGTGCGCGAAGCCTTGCGCATTCAGTCTGGCTATTTCGGTATCAAAAAAAATGACGACTGGATCGATGAGTTGCTCAGCAGCTTGGGGCTGGCCGACAAGGCGCACGCCAATATGCGGCAGCTCTCTGGCGGCATGAAGCGGCGGGTCTTGGTGGCGCAGGCGCTGGTCCACAAACCGCCGGTGATTGTGCTGGACGAACCCACGGCAGGCGTCGATGTGGAGCTGCGGCAAACACTCTGGCAGTTCATCGCTAAATTGAACCGGCAGGGCAGCACTGTGCTGCTGACCACCCATTACCTCGAAGAAGCCGAAGCGCTGTGCAGCCGCATCGCCATGCTCAAACAAGGTCGGGTGGTGGCGTTGGCGTCGACGTCAGAATTGCTCCAAAGTGCATCGTCGAACGTGTTGCGCTTCAAGGTCGACCGCGAGTTGCCTGAGGCGCTGGCGCTGCAGGCCCGGGTGACAGGCCGCATTGTGCAGTTCCCCGCGCACAATGCGCGCGAGATTGAAAGCTATCTGGCCGCTGTGCGTGAGGCCGGCTTGGTGGCTGAAGACGTTGAAATTCGCAAAGCCGACCTCGAAGATGTCTTCCTCGAAGTGATGTCTGATAAATCCGTCAGCACCTTCGCTGCAGCCGAGGTCACAGCATGAACGGCTGGCAAACACTGTTGTACAAAGAAGTCCTGCGTTTCTGGAAGGTCGGTTTTCAAACCGTTGGCGCGCCCATCCTGACGGCCGTGCTCTACATGTTGATTTTTGGCCATGTGCTGCAAGACCAGGTCAAGGTCTATGGCAGTGTCAGCTACACCGCATTTTTAGTGCCGGGGCTGGTGATGATGAGCGTGTTGCAAAACGCCTTTGCTAACAGCTCGTCCTCCTTGATTCAAAGCAAGCTGATGGGGAATTTGGTGTTTTTGCTGCTCACGCCGCTGTCACATTGGCACTGGTTTGTGGCTTATGTGGGTTCTGCCGTGGTACGCGGCTTGGCGGTGGGGGCGGGTGTTTTTGTCGTCACCGTGTTGTTTGGTCAGCCGGGTTTTGTAGCGCCGCTGTGGATTGTGGTGTTTGCCGTGCTCGGCGCGGCGCTGCTGGGCGCGCTCGGTTTGATCGCCGGTTTGTGGGCTGAAAAATTCGACCAGATGGCGGTCTTTCAAAACTTCATCATCATGCCGATGACGTTTTTGAGTGGTGTTTTTTACTCCATTCACT
Organism: Polaromonas sp.; assembly: GCA_040400815.1. Lineage (GTDB taxonomy): Bacteria > Pseudomonadota > Gammaproteobacteria > Burkholderiales > Burkholderiaceae_C > Polaromonas. The sequence continues at coordinate 41,357 of JBBAPN010000009.1, forward strand.
CCTTGCCGCCGACGTGGCAAACAGTCAGCCATCTGAACCCGTTTTTTTACATGATCGACGGCTTTAGGTATGGCTTTTTTGGCGTCAGTGATGTCTCGCCTTGGTTGAGTCTGGCGATTGTTGGCAGTGCCTTGATCGGCGTCAGTTGGACGGCCGTGCACTTGCTGAAAATCGGCTACAAAATTCGCCATTGAACATTTTTTGCCGTTCCGGCTACCGCGTCACTTTTTTTTGCGCCTCGACTTCCTCCTTCAACGACCTCCTACATCAACACCATGACCAGCGACGAACTTCAGGCCCTCATCAGCGCCCACATTGACTGCGAGCACATCGAACTGTCGGGCGATGGTCGGCACTGGTATGCCACGATCGTCTCGCCTATTTTTGAAGGTCAGCGTTTGATCCAGCGGCACCAGCGGGTCTATGCCTCGCTGGGCGGCCGCCTGCAGACCGACGAAGTGCATGCCTTGTCAATGAAAACCTTCACGCCCGCCGAGTGGGCTGCGCAAAACTAAAACCAAAGCCAAAACTTAAAAAAACATGGACAAGCTACGCATCAAAGGCGGCCCATCGCTGTCAGGCACGGTGGATATTTCAGGGGCTAAAAACGCCGCCTTGCCCGAGCTCTGCGCGGCGCTGCTGACCGACGAAGCCATCACGCTGACGAATGTGCCGCGGCTGCAAGACGTCTCGACCATGCTCAAGCTGATTCGCAACATGGGCGTCATGGCCGAGCAGGGTCAGCCGGATGCCGGCACCGTGCGGCTTGACGCGGGCAGCTTGCACACGCCAGAAGCGCCGTACGAGCTGGTGAAAACCATGCGCGCCTCGGTGTTGGCGTTGGGGCCGCTGCTGGCGCGCTTCGGTCGCGCTCGGGTGTCCTTGCCGGGCGGTTGCGCGATTGGCTCGCGGCCGGTCGACCAGCACATCAAAGGCTTGCAAGCGATGGGCGCCGAGATCGTGGTCGAGCACGGCTACATGGTGGCGCGTCTCGCCCCCGGCCTGACGCGGCTGCAGGGTTGCCATTTGACGACTGACATGGTGACCGTGACCGGCACCGAAAACTTCATGATGGCGGCAGCGTTGGCCGACGGCGAAACCATTTTGGAAAATGCCGCGCAAGAGCCGGAGATCGGCGACTTGGCCGAGATGCTGATCAAGATGGGCGCGAAGATTGACGGCCACGGCAGCCGGCGTATTCGCATTCAGGGCGTCGCGCGTCTGCATGGCGGCACGCATCAGGTGGTGGCTGACCGCATTGAAGCCGGCACTTTTTTGTGCGCGGTGGCGGCGGCTGGCGGTGACGTGGTTTTGCGCCACGGCCGCGCCGACCACTTGGAAGCGGTGATCGAGAAGCTGCGCGAAGCGGGTGCGGTGGTCAGCGCCGGTGCTGGTTTTATCCGCATCCAGTCGCAGGGTCGGCTCAAGGCGCAGTCGTTTCGCACCACTGAATACCCGGGCTTTCCAACCGACATGCAAGCGCAATTCATGGCGTTGAACGCCATCTCTCACGGCACCAGTAAGGTCACCGAGACGATTTTTGAAAACCGTTTCATGCACGTCAATGAAATGGTGCGGCTGGGCGCGAACATCCAGATCGACGGCAAGGTCGCGTTGCTGGAAGGGGTTGAAAAACTCTCAGGCGCCACCGTCATGGCCACTGATTTGCGGGCGTCGGCCAGCCTGGTGATTGCCGGCTTGGTGGCCGAGGGCGAGACCGTGGTGGAGCGGATTTACCACTTAGACCGCGGTTACGACCAAATGGAAACCAAATTGCGCGGCCTGGGTGCCGACATCGAAAGGGTCAAAGGATGATCACGCTGGCGCTGTCCAAGGGACGCATTTTTGACGATATTCTTCCGCTCCTGCGGTCGGCCGGCATCGCGGTGCTGGACGATCCGGACAAGTCACGCAAACTGATTTTGGACACCAACCAGCCGGACCTGCGCGTGGTCTTGGTGCGCGCCACCGACGTGCCAACCTATGTGCAGTACGGCGGCGCAGACCTCGGTGTGGTCGGCAAAGACACGCTGCTCGAATCCGGCAGCCAAGGTTTGTACCAGCCGCTGGATTTGCAAATTGCCAAATGCCGTATCAGCGTGGCGGTGCGCGATGGCTTTGACTACGCCGCCGCCGTGCGCCAAGGTGGCCGCCTCAAAGTCGCCACCAAGTACGTGGCGATTGCGCGCGATTTCTTCGCCAGCAAAGGTGTCCACGTTGACCTGATCAAGTTGTATGGCAGCATGGAACTGGCGCCTTTGACCGGTCTGGCCGATGCGATCGTCGACTTGGTCTCGACCGGCAACACGCTCAAAGCCAACCACTTGGTGGAAGTCGAACGCATCATGGACATCAGCTCGCACTTGGTCGTCAATCAAGTGGCGCTCAAGCTCAAACAAGAGCCGATTCGCCGCCTGATTGATTCACTGGCCCGGGCTGTTGCCGCTTAAACTTTTCTTTTTTGTTTTCCAAATGAACCTCGTCGCAAAACCTGTCCGTCTGTCCACGCTTGCCAGCGACTTTGAAGCTGCTTTCAAGGCGCGCCTGCATTGGTCAGCCGACGCCGATGCGGCGATTGAAGAGCGCGTCGCCGCGATTCTGGCCGACGTGCAGCTGCGCGGTGATGCCGCTGTGCTGGAATACACCAGCCGCTTCGACGGGCTCGAGGCGGCCAGCGTGCAGGCCTTGGAGCTGACACAGGCCGAACTCAAAGCGGCTTTTGAAGGCCTGCCAGAAGCGCAGCGTGCTGCGCTGCAATCGGCCGCAGCGCGGGTTCGCAGCTACCACGAAGCACAGAAAAAAGCCTGCGGCGAAAGCTGGAGTTACCGCGACGCCGACGGCAGCTTGCTGGGTCAAAAAGTCACGCCACTTGATCGCGTCGGCATCTACGTGCCCGGCGGCAAAGCGGCTTATCCATCGTCGGTGCTGATGAACGCGATTCCGGCGCATGTGGCGGGCGTCGGCGAGATCATCATGGTGGTGCCGACACCGCGCGGTGACAAAAACCCGCTGGTGCTTGCGGCGGCTTATGTGGCTGGCGTTACCCGGGTCTTCACCATCGGTGGCGCGCAAGCGGTCGCCGCATTGGCTTATGGAACCGCTACCGTGCCAGCAGTCGACAAGATCACCGGCCCGGGCAATGCCTACGTGGCGGCGGCCAAGCGCCGCGTTTTTGGCACCGTCGGCATCGACATGATTGCCGGGCCGTCTGAGATTTTGGTCTTGGCTGACGGCAGCACACCAGCCGACTGGGTCGCTATGGATCTTTTCAGCCAAGCCGAGCATGACGAGTTGGCGCAAAGCATTTTGTTGTGCCCGGACGCTGACTACATCGACGCGGTGCAAGCCGCCATCGACCGCTTGCTGCCGAGCATGCCGCGCGCCGCCATCATTGCCAAATCCCTGAACGACCGCGGTGCTTTGATTTTGACCCGCAGCATGGAAGAGGCCTGCGAGATCAGCAACCGGATTGCGCCAGAACACCTCGAAGTCTCGACCCGTGACCCGCAACGCTGGGAGCCTTTGCTCAAGCATGCCGGCGCGATCTTTTTGGGGGCCTACACCAGCGAGAGCTTAGGCGACTACTGCGTCGGCCCGAACCACGTCTTGCCGACCAGCGGCACGGCGCGTTTTTCGAGTCCGCTGGGGGTTTATGATTTTCAAAAACGTTCCAGTCTGATCGAGGTCAGCCAGGCCGGTGCTCAAGTGTTGGGGCTGGTGGCGGCAGAGCTGGCTTATGGTGAGGGCTTGCAAGCCCACGCCCGCGCCGCTGAAATGCGCCTGAACGACGTTCCGCCTATGCGGGGTGCCGCATGATTAACGTGAATAGCGTCAACCCGTCAGGCCAACTCAGCCCCGCGCTGAAAAAACGCATCCGCCAAGACGTGCAGTCCATGCACGCTTACGCCATTCAAGATTCCGTCGGCATGGTCAAGCTCGACGCGATGGAAAACCCGCATCCTTTGCCAGCGCACTTGCAGGCCGAACTCGGTCAACGTCTCGGTGCGCTCGCGCTGAACCGCTACCCGGACGGCCGTGTCAACGACTTGCGCCGCGCGCTGGCCGACTACGCCGGCATGCCTGACGGCTTTGACATCATGCTGGGCAACGGCTCGGATGAATTGATCTCGCTGCTGTCGCTGGCCTGCCATGTGCCTGGCGCCAGCGTGTTGGCACCCGTGCCCGGCTTTGTGATGTACGCCATGAGCGCCCAGTTGCAAGGTTTGGCTTTCGTCGGTGTGCCGCTGACTGCGGACTTTGAACTCGATGAAGCGGCCATGCTGGCGGCCATCGCCGAACACCAACCGTCCATCGTCTACCTGGCTTACCCGAACAACCCGACGGCTAATTTGTGGGACGACGCGGTGATTGAAAAAATCATCGCCGTCGTTGGCGAGCAAGGTGGCCTGGTCGTCATGGACGAGGCGTATCAGCCTTTTTCGAGCCAAAGTTACATCAGCCGCATCAGCCGCCACAGCCATGTGCTGTTGATGCGCACGCTCAGCAAGTTTGGCTTGGCCGGTGTGCGTCTGGGCTACATGATCGGGCCGAAGGCATTGATAGCCGAGTTCGACAAGGTGCGGCCGCCCTACAACATCAGCGTACTCAATTGCGAGTGCGGGCTGTTCGCGCTAGAGCACCAAGCGGTGTTCGCCGAGCAAGCCGCTGACTTGGTGCAGCAACGCGAGCGCTTGCTCCAAGCGCTGCACGCCATGCCGGGCTTGACGGTCTGGAACAGCGAGGCCAATATGATCCTGGTGCGTGTCACTGAAAAACAAGAGGGTGAGGCTGACGCAGCCGGCCTGGTTTTCGAACGCCTGAAGGCCGGCGGCGTGCTGGTTAAAAATATTTCTAAAATGCACCCCTTGCTGAGCAACTGCTTGCGTCTGACAATTGGCACGGCCGATGAAAATACGCAACTGCTGGCCACCCTTCAAAAAGCCCTATGACCGCCACCGCCACACCTCCAAGCACTTTCGCCTCACGCACCGCTGAAGTCACGCGCAACACGGCTGAAACCAAAATCACCGCCAAAATCAATCTGGACGGCAGCGGAAAGTCGCATCTCAACACCGGCATCGGGTTTTTTGACCACATGCTGGACCAGATCGCCCGTCACGGGCTGATCGACCTAGACATCCAGGCCGAAGGCGACTTGCACATTGATGGCCACCACACGGTGGAAGACGTGGGCATCACCTTGGGCCAAGCGGTAGCGCTGGCCGTTGGTGACAAAAAAGGCCTGCGTCGTTACGGCCACGCCTATGTGCCGCTGGACGAGGCCTTGAGCCGCGTGGTCATCGACTTTTCTGGCCGTCCTGGTTTGGTCATGAACGTGCCCTTCACCAGCGGCATGATCGGCACGTTTGACTCGCAACTGGCTTACGAGTTTTTCCAGGGCTTTGCGAACCACGCCTTTGTCACCCTGCACATCGACAACTTGCGTGGCGACAACGCCCACCACCAAGCTGAAACGGTGTTCAAAGCCTTTGCCCGCGCGCTGCGCATGGCGCTGGAGCTCGACCCCCGCATGGCCGGTGTGATTCCCTCCACCAAGGGTTCTTTGTAAACCGCCTGATGCCCGCATGACTGTTCTGAAAAAAGTGGCCGTGGTGGACTACGGCATGGGTAACTTGCGATCGGTGTCGCAGGCGCTGGCGCACGTCGCCCAAGGCGCCGGTTTTGAGGTGATCGTCACCTCGCGCGCGCAAGACGTGCTGGACGCTGACCGCGTGGTGCTGCCCGGCCAAGGCGCCATGCCTGACTGTATGCGTGAGCTGGACGAGTCCGGGTTGCGCCAAGCCGTGCTGCACGCGGCCGCCCACAAACCTTTGTTTGGCGTCTGTGTGGGCATGCAGATGTTGCTGGACCGCAGCGAAGAAGGCCCTGCCGGTGTCGGCACGCCCGGACTCGGCCTGATCGGCGGAGAAGTCATCAAGTTTGATTTGGCAGGCAGACTGCAGCCAGACGGCAGCCGCTTCAAGGTGCCGCAAATGGGCTGGAACCAGGTTTATCAAGGAAGTTACCAAGGCAGCTCCGCCTTGCCGGCTGGCAGCCAGCCACGGCATGCGCTGTGGGCTGACATTCCTGATGGCGCTTATTTCTACTTTGTGCACAGTTTTTTCGCCAAGCCGTCTGATGCGCGCCACACTGCGGGCGAAGCTGACTACGGCGGACGCTTCACAGCGGCGCTTGCACGGGATAATATTTTTGCGACACAGTTTCACCCCGAAAAGAGCGCTGATCAGGGATTGGCCTTGTACCGCAACTTTCTGCACTGGAATCCCTGAACTGATTTTGTGCTGCCCTTGAGCTGTGTCTGGCGGTCTTTATTTCTTCTTTCTTTTTAGCTTCATTATTAAAGCAATATGCTACTCATCCCCGCGATTGACCTGAAAGACGGTCACTGCGTTCGCCTCAAACAGGGCGACATGGACCAGTCCACCACCTTCGGCGAAGACCCTGCGGCCATGGCCCGCATCTGGGTCGACAAAGGCGCGCGTCGCCTGCATCTGGTGGACTTGAACGGCGCCTTTGCCGGCAAGCCCAAGAACGAGGCGGCGATTCGCAAAATCCTGCTCGAAGTCGGCAGCGAGGTGGACGTGCAACTCGGCGGCGGTATTCGCGACCTTGACACCATCGAACGCTATCTGGACGCCGGTTTGCGCTACGTCATCATTGGCACGGCGGCGGTTAAAAACCCCGGTTTTCTGCAAGACGCCTGCACCGCTTTTGGCGGCCACATCATCGTCGGCCTGGACGCCAAGGACGGCAAAGTCGCCACCGACGGCTGGAGCAAGCTCACCGGTCACGATGTCGTTGACCTGGCCAAGAAGTTTGAAGATTACGGCGTCGAATCCATCATTTACACCGACATTGGCCGTGATGGCATGCTCAGCGGCATCAACATCGAGGCCACCGTCAAGCTGGCGCAAGCCTTGCGGATTCCGGTCATCGCTTCGGGCGGCTTGTCCAACATGGCTGATATTGATGCTTTGTGCCAAGTCGAGAGCGAGGGCGTCGAGGGTGTGATTTGCGGCCGCTCGATCTACAGCGGCGATCTTGATTTCGCACTGGCGCAGGCCCGCGCTGACGCGCTCAACGGCTAGTGATTCGCATTCATGCTCGCTAAACGCATCATTCCTTGTCTGGATGTCACCGGCGGTCGGGTCGTCAAAGGCGTTAATTTTTTAGAACTGCGCGATGCCGGTGACCCGGTTGAAATTGCCGCGCGCTACAACGACCAAGGCGCAGACGAGCTGACTTTTCTGGACATCACCGCCACCAGTGATGGCCGGGATTTGATCTTGCACATCATCGAGGCGGTGGCCTCGCAGGTCTTCATTCCGCTGACGGTGGGTGGCGGTGTGCGCACGGTGGACGACGTGCGGCGCCTGCTCAATGCCGGTGCCGACAAGACCAGTTTCAACTCGGCGGCGCTGGCCCATCCGCAGATCATTGACGAAGTCTCGGCGCGCTACGGTGCCCAATGCATTGTTGTTGCCATTGATGCTAAGCGCCGTTCTGCTGAAGAAGCCTTGACGCGCGGCGCGGGCTGGGATGTCTACAGCCATGGCGGCCGGAAAAACACCGGCCTCGACGCCGTGGCTTGGGCCACTGACATGGCGCGTCGTGGGGCGGGCGAAATTTTGCTCACCAGCATGGATCGCGACGGCACCAAGATCGGTTTTGACTTGGCGTTGACCCGCGCCGTCAGCGACGCCGTGAGTGTGCCGGTCATCGCCTCGGGCGGCGTTGGCAACCTTGACCACTTGGTGGATGGCATCCAGATCGGCGGCGCTGATGCCGTGTTGGCCGCGAGTATTTTTCATTACGGCGAATACACCGTGCAGCAGGCCAAGCAGCGCATGGCCGAGCGCGGTATTCCGGTGCGACTGTGAGCCCCGGTCAATCACCGACAATACCCGGCATGAACTGGTTAGACGAAGTCCGATGGGACGAGCGGGGCCTGATCCCCGTGATTGCACAAGAAGCCGCCAGCGGCGACGTGTTGATGTTCGCCTGGATGAACCGCGAGGCGCTGCAGGAAACGGCCGACTCGGGTCGGGCCGTGTACTTCAGCCGCTCACGCGCGCGGCTGTGGCGCAAGGGCGAGGAGTCCGGCCATGTGCAGACCGTGCACGACATCCGACTGGACTGCGATAACGACGTGATTTTGCTGAAAATCACGCAACTCGGGCAGGAAACCGGTCCGTCGATCGCCTGCCACACCGGCCGGCACAGCTGCTTTTTTCACCGCTATGAGGGTGGTCAGGGCGGCCAAGACGGTCAGGGCGGCCAATGGGTCGCGGCAGAGCCGGTGCTCAAAGACCCCAAACACATCTACAAATAAGCCAAGCGCACGTTTTCATGACCACGACCTCCAATGACTCCCTCGCCCGTTTAGCGCAGGTGATTGAAAGCCGCAAGGTGCGCAACGGTGGTGACCCGGCCCAAAGCTATGTCGCCCGCTTGCTGCACCAAGGCCCCGACGCTTTCTTGAAAAAAATCGGTGAAGAAGCCACCGAAACCGTCATGGCCGCCAAAGACCTCGACCACGGCGGTGCCACGCCAGAGCTGCAGGGCAAGTTGATCGGTGAAGTGGCTGACCTGTGGTTTCACAGCCTGATCGCCTTGGCCCATTACGACTTGACGCCAGCCGATGTCATCGCCGAGTTGGAGCGCCGCGAAGGCACCAGCGGGATTGAGGAAAAAGCCTTGCGCAAAGCCTTGCTGCGTGCCGATGCTGAAAAATAGACCGGCCATTTATTTTTCAGCGCAGCGCCCATGAATGCCACCGATCTCTACGACGACACTGAAAAGACTTCGAGTGACCGGATGGTCATGCACATTTTGTATGGCTTGCACACCCTGGCTTGGTTCAGTGGTGGCGTCTTCGCTGTGATTGCGCTGATCATCAATTACCTGCGGCGTTCTGACGAAACCGATCCCCTGTATGTCGCGCATCACAACTTCATGATTTCGACTTTTTGGTGGACGCTGGTCTGGCTGGTGCTGCTGTCGCCACTGTGGTTGTTTTTTTTCTTTCCGGGCATGCTGGCATACGCCATCGTCTGGTTTTGGTATTTGTACCGCTGCGTCAAAGGGTGGTTGCGCTTTAACGCCAACCGTCTGCCGCACAACTTGGCATCACTATGAGCAACGTCAGCCCACACAACCATGCACCGGGTGCAAGTGCAGAAAATTGTCTTTTTTGCAAAATTGCCACCGGCAAGATTCCGAGTCGCAAGGTTTTTGAAGACGATGAGTTGCTGGCGTTTCACGACATCAATCCGTGGGCGCCGGTGCACTTTCTGATCATCCCGAAAGTCCATATCGCCTCGATGGCGCAGATTGGGCCGGAGCACGAATTGCTGCTGGGCCGCATGATGGTGCTGGCGCCGCGGTTGGCGCTGGAGCAGGGTTGCAGGCCGTATCCGGACGGCGGCTATCGCATCGTCACCAACACCGGCGCCGAGGGCGGCCAAGAGGTGCATCACTTGCACATTCATGTGATGGGCGGTCCGCGTCCGTGGTTGCGGGGTTGATGAGGTCAATGCGGCATCAATCTTCGGTGGCGCCGTAAGCACCTTAGAATCAGATTCATTCATTCACGTCGGCTGGAATGGTCGGCATACAAGTTGAGGAGAGAAACATGGGTGGATTTTCCATTTGGCATTGGCTGATCGTTTTGCTGATCGTGGTCATGGTGTTCGGCACCAAGAAGCTGAGAAACATGGGCGGTGACCTCGGTGGCGCAGTGAAGGGTTTCAAAGACGGCATGAAAGAAGGCGGCCAACCGGCAGCTGATGCCGCCGCCGCCATGCCGCCGGCGCAGGTCACGGCAGCCACAGCGGCCACAGCGTCGCCGGTTGACGACAAAAACACCATTGACGTTCAAGCGCGTCAAAAATCCTGATCAGGCCAACCTTGAGCTTCCAAGGCATACGGGTGCTGTTCGCCCGAGTGAGCTGACGTGATCGATCTCGGCATTTCTAAAATTGCGCTGATCGGTGCGGTCGCGCTCATCGTCATCGGCCCCGAAAAGCTGCCACGTCTGGCGCGCACCGTTGGCACTTTGCTGGGCAAAGCGCAGCGTTACGTGGCCGACGTTAAAAGCGAAGTCAGTCGCTCGATGGAACTCGACGAGCTGAAGAAAATGAAAGACACGTTCGAAGGCGCGGCCCGGGATGTCGAAAGCTCGATGCAGTCCAGCGCCAGTGATTTCGAAAAAACCTGGGCTGAAACCACCAGTTTGGCTGGCGACAGCAGCTACGCCAGTGAGTTGCCGGGCATGGTCAGTTTCCCGGAATACAAACATCCCCGCAAAAATTGGCGACTCAAGCAGGGCGCTACCCCGCAATGGTTCAAGGCCCGCTCCGGCGTGCGCACCAAAGCGCTGTCGGGTGCTGCCAGGGTGGCACGTTACCGGCCCAAGTCGCGCGCTATTTCTCATGGCTAGCCAGAGTGGGGGCAGCAGCACAGTCGCCCAGCGCCGCATCAAAGGTTTTTCTTTTTTTGTGACCCAAGCAGGGGCTTCTTGGTCCTGGGTGTCACGTCTGACTTGCAGGGCTTGATTTTTCATGAGCGATTCGAAATCCGACAAACCTGACGAACTCGCAGGCACCGAACAACCTTTTGTACAGCACCTGAAGGAATTGCGCGACCGAATGATCAAGGCCGTCGTGGCGATTGGTGTGGCTGCCGCTGTGCTGGCCCTGTTTCCGGGCCCTGGTGCGCTGTATGACATCATGGCGGCGCCCTTGATTGCCAGCCTCCCCAAGGGTGCCACGTTAATTGCCACCAATGTCATCTCGCCGTTCGTGGTGCCGATCAAGATCATGTTCATGTCGGCCTTCATGATCGCTTTGCCGGTGGTACTTTACCAAGTTTGGGCTTTTGTCGCGCCAGGACTTTATACCCACGAAAAAAAATTGGTGATGCCGCTGGTGGTGTCGAGCACCTTGCTGTTTTTCACCGGGGTGGCTTTTTGCTACTTTTTTGTCTTTGGGCAGGTTTTCGCATTCATCCAAAGTTTTGCACCCAAGTCAATCACTGCGGCACCTGACATCGAGGAATACCTCAACTTTGTCATCGGCATGTTCATGGCTTTTGGGCTGGCTTTTGAGGTGCCGATTGCGGTCATTCTGCTGGTTCGCATGGGCATTCTCTCGGTGGCCCAGTTGCGCGAATACCGTGGCTACTTTTGGGTGCTGGCCGCCGTGGGCACGGCGCTGGTGACGCCGCCTGACGCTGGCTCGATGGTGATGCTGTTGGGCGTTGTGGGTGGCCTGTACGAAATTGGCATTCTGGCGGCTCAAATGTTTGTCAAGCACACCAAAGCACCAGAAACGGCTGACGCGGTCGATTGACCGTTCAGCACTCTGCTGAGCGGCTTGGGTGGTCTTACTTCGGCAGCGCTGGCCGCTGCCGCTTACTCGGTGTCACTGCCACGGCCAGACTGCTGTCGCGGCGCTGCACCTTGAACAAGGCGCTGGTACCGGGTTTCAAGACTGCCACAGCACTGAGCAATTCAGCAACATTGGCCACCGGTTTTTCCGCCACTGCGGTGATCACATCGCCAGGCCGAATGCCGGCAACTGAGGCGGGGCCATTTTGCAAGACCCCAGTGATGATGACGCCGCTTTTGGCTGAGACGTTAAAGCTTTGTGCCAGCTCTGCATTCAGCTCTTGGGGCTCAACGCCAATCCAGCCGCGCGTCACCTGCCCGTCTTTGACGATGCTCTCCAGCACTTGGCGGGCGGTCAAGACGGGGATCGCAAAGCCGATGCCCATGGAGCCGCCTGAGCGTGAATAAATGGCGGTGTTGATGCCCACCAGACGGCCTTGTGTGTCCACCAGCGCACCCCCCGAATTGCCCGGATTGATGGCGGCGTCGGTCTGGATGAAGTTCTCAAACACATTGATGCCGAGTTGGCTGCGGCCCAGTGCGCTGATGATGCCGCTGGTCACAGTTTGCCCAACGCCGAACGGGTTGCCAATGGCCAGCACTTGGTCGCCGATTTCAAGCGACTCGGAACTGCCCAGCACAATCACGGGTAACTTGTTGAGTTCGATCTTCAAAATGGCCAGGTCGGTTTCTGGGTCGGTGCCGATGACTTTGGCCTTGGCTTTGCGGGAGTCAATCAAGATGACTTCGATGTCGTCCGCGCCTTCGACGACATGGTTGTTGGTCAGAATGTAGCCGCTGGTGCTGACAATGACGCCGCTGCCAAGACCAACTTGTGCTTCGTTGCGGACCTGATCACCAAAGAAAAAGCGAAACCAAGGGTCTTCTGTTTGGGCGGTGCGGCTGGCCGCTTTGCTGGCAATGATGCTTACCACAGCACCTGAGGCGGCTTTTGCGGCTGTGCTGAAACTGCCGGGCGCGCCGCCCGCAATTTTGCCCGTGCTGCCGGCGGGTGCTTCGATCACCGTCAGCGAAGCCAAACCGCTGCCACGCTCCAGCCATTGGGGCTTGAGGCTAAGAAGCACGAAGTAAAGCGCCAACAGAACAGTCACAGTCTGTGAAAACAAAAGCCAAGATCTGCGCATGGTGGTGATCGCCAAAACAAATTACCGTGAAAAAGCCGACCGCAAGAGAATTCGAACCGGCTTCTGAAAGACTTATTTTGACCGATTGGCCGCAGGCAGCCCTGCCTGGCGGCAAAATGCCCGTGGCCAGCTGGTCCGTTGAGTTCGAAAGCCGCGTCCTGCGTCAGATCGCGTTGATAATTCCATGGCTTGAAAGGGCGCTGGCCCGCCAAAGTCGCATGCACAAGCCCTTGCTTGCATTGGAAAATTCGCCGATAGGGACAGCCCAGAAACCCATGACCACCGCACTGCCATTTTTAATCAGCATGGGCGATGCCGCGGGCATCGGCCCCGAAATCATTGCCAAAGCATTTTTAGAAGCGCCTGAGGAGCTGGCTGACTGCACTGTGGTGGGTGATGTTGCGGTGATGCGGCGGGCGGTGCAATGGGTGGCCGATTGGCGACAACACAATTCACATGCGCCAGCGGTGCAGCCGTCATTGGCGGTCGCCGAACTGGCCCAGCTGGCCGACGGGGCGAGTGTCCCGCCGCATTGCATCGGTGTGTGGCAAGGCTGCAGGCTGCTGACGCCGCCTGCTCAAGGCCAGATCAGCGCCGAGTCGGGTCGTGCGGCAGCGGAATGCATTGTTGCTGCTGCGCAAGCTGTGCTGACGGGTCAGGCACGCGGCATGGTCACCGCGCCCATCCACAAAGAGGCACTGGCCGCCGCGGGGGGCGCGTATGCGCGTTTTCCGGGGCACACAGAAATGCTGCAAGCACAAGCGGCGGCATTTCTCGGCCAACCTATTGCCCAAGTGCCGGTGCGCATGATGCTGGCCAATCCAGAGCTCAAAACCGTGCTGGTCAGCATCCATTTGTCCTTGCGCGAGGCGATTGCCGCGGTGCGCTTTGAGACGGTGCTCGAGACACTGCAAATCACCCACACGGCCTTGAGTCAAATGCTGGGCCGGGCGCCGAAGATCGGTGTGGCTGGCTTGAATCCCCACGCTGGCGAAGGCGGTCTGTTTGGTCGGGAAGAAATAGAAATCATCGCACCGGCCATCGCCGCTGCGCAAGCCGCTGGCATTCAGGCCAGCGGGCCTTTCGCTCCTGACACGGTGTTCATGCGGGCTCGCGCCAAAGATGGGCGCGTTGGCGAGTTCGATGTGGTGGTGGCCATGTATCACGACCAAGGCTTGATACCCGTCAAGTACATGGGCGTCGAGCAGGGCGTTAACGTTACGCTGGGTTTGCCATTGCTGCGCACCAGTCCGGACCACGGGACCGCATTCGACATCGCTGGCACCGGTCAAGCCGATGCTGCCAGTCTGCTGGCCGCGATTCGCATGCTGCGAGCCTTGGCCAATTGATTTACAGGGGATGCATTGTGCGCTTGCACGAAAGCCCCTGTCTTTGCTCCGCTACAATCACGGGTTGACCACAAAAAGCCTTTTTCAAGCGAGTTCTTGAAGGAATCTCATGACCCAAGCCAGCGTTAAATCAAGCATTGTTGCGCCACCCGGCGCAACAATCGATCATCAAAAAAGAAACTGGATGGTTGCAACCTGTGCCGTAGGCGGCGCCGGTGTTGCCGCTGTAGCAGTGCCTTTTGTGAGTACCTTTCAGCCCTCCGAGCGCGCCAAAGCCGCCGGGGCTGCGGTGGAGGTGGACATCTCTGCCATCAAGCCAGGCGAAAAACTGACAGTTGAATGGCGCGGCAAGCCGGTCTGGATCTTTCGGCGCACGCCTGAGCAATTGGCCGCATTGAGCCAAGCTGAAGACCAATTGGCAGACCCGAAATCTGAGCGCAAGCAGAGCGAGTTGACGCCGGTTTACGCCCGCAACAACAACCGCTCCATCAAGCCTGAAGTGATGGTGGCGGTCGGTATTTGCACGCACTTGGGTTGCTCACCGGTGGACAAGTTTCAGCCCGGTGCCCAGCCTTCTGTGCCGGACGACTGGCATGGCGGATTTTTGTGCCCTTGCCACGGCTCGACCTTTGACATGGCCGGTCGTGTCTACAAAAACAAGCCCGCCCCTGATAATCTGGAGGTGCCTCCCCACATGTACCTGTCAGAAACCCGGTTGCTGATTGGCGAAGATAAAAAGGCCTGAAGCTTGTCTGAGCCTTGTCGCGTATGTCCGTGACCAGGCTCGTAACTGAGTAGGAATTGTTATGGCTGAATTCAAAGAAATTTCCCCCGACGCGCCCGCAGGCGCCAAGTTGCTGAACTGGGTCGATAACCGCTTCCCCGCCAGCAAGCTTTACAACGAGCACGTGGGCGAGTACTACGCACCAAAGAACTTCAACTTCTGGTACGTTTTTGGCTCACTCGCGCTGCTGATTCTGGTGCTGCAAATCGTCACCGGCATCTTTTTGACGATGCATTACAAACCGGACGCCGCCTTGGCTTTCGGTTCGGTCGAATACATCATGCGTGACGTGCCTTGGGGTTGGCTGATTCGCTACATGCACTCGACCGGCGCCAGCGCGTTTTTCATTGTGGTTTACATGCACATGTTCCGTGGTCTGATGTACGGCAGCTACCGCAAACCACGTGAGTTGATCTGGATTTTTGGTTGCGCTATTTTCCTGGCCCTGATGGCTGAAGCCTTCATGGGCTATCTGCTGCCTTGGGGCCAGATGAGCTACTGGGGCGCTCAGGTGATCGTCAACTTGTTTGCGGCCATTCCGTTCATTGGCCCTGATCTGGCGCTGCTGATCCGTGGCGACTTCGTGGTTGGCGACGCCACCTTGAATCGCTTCTTTGCTTTTCACGTGATTGCTGTGCCGCTGGTGCTGCTGGGGTTGGTGGTGGCCCATTTGATCGCCCTGCATGAAGTCGGCTCAAACAACCCCGACGGTGTAGAGATCAAAAAACACAAAGACGCCAAGGGCAACCCGCTGGACGGCATCCCGTTTCATCCGTACTACACGGTGCACGACATTTTTGCCGTCAGCGTGTTCTTGATGATCTTCACGGCGGTGATCTTTTTCGCGCCTGAAGCGGGCGGCTATTTCTTGGAGTACAACAACTTCATCCCGGCTGATTCGCTGAAAACGCCGCTGCACATTGCGCCGGTCTGGTATTTCACGCCGTTCTACTCGATGTTGCGCGCCATCACCGCTGAGATGATGTACGCCTTGGTCACTTGCGTGGTGGCTGCGGCTGCTTTCACGGTGCTGAAGGGCCGCGTCGCTGCCTTCCTCAAAGCGGCGGTTGCGCTGGCAGCTTTGTTGCTGGTGGCCGCCATGATGATGATCGATGCCAAATTCTGGGGTGTTGTGGTCATGGGTGGTGCGGTGATCATCTTGTTCTTCTTGCCTTGGCTGGACAACAGCGAAGTCAAGTCGATCCGTTACCGTCCGGATTGGCATAAATATCTCTACGCTATTTTTGTCATTAATTTCATTGTTTTGGGCTACCTTGGCATCAAGCCACCGTCACCTGTCAATGAACGCGTCTCGCAAATCGGCACTTTGTTTTACTTTGGCTTTTTCTTCTTGATGCCTTGGTGGAGCCGCTTGGGCGCGTTCAAGCCCGTGCCTGATCGCGTGACCTTTGCTGCCCATTGAGCCGGAGTTTCAGACCATGAATAAATTCAAACATTTGGCGCTGGGTCTCCTGGCTTCCTTGCTGCTTGTCACCGGTGCACACGCCAACACAGCCGGCATTGCCTGGGACAAAGCGCCCGACAAGACCAACGACTTGGGCGCCTTGCAAAACGGCGCCAAGCTGTTCGTCAACTACTGCCTGAACTGCCATGCAGCGGCCTTCATGCGCTACAACCGTCTGACCGACATTGGCCTGACCGAGCAGCAGATCAAAGACAACCTGCTGTTCGCCACCGACAAAGTCGGCGAAACCATGAAAGTCGCTATGAGCGCCAAGCAGGGCAAGGACTGGTTCGGCGGCAACCCGCCAGACTTGACCGTGATCGCCCGTTCGCGTGCCGGCTCACAAGGTTCGGGTGCCGACTACCTTTACACCTATCTGCGCACGTATTACCGCGACGACACCAAAGCCACCGGCTGGAACAACTTGGCTTTTCCGGGCGTGGCCATGCCGCATGTGCTGTGGCAAATGCAAGGCGTGCGTGAACCGCAGTACGAAACCCAAAGCAGCCATGAACACGACGTTCAGGTTTTCAAGGGTTGGAAGCAGGTCAGCCCTGGCACCATGACCCCTTTGCAATACGACCAGTCAGTCTCTGATTTGGTGGGTTATTTGCAATGGATGGGCGAGCCAGCCCAAAACACCCGCGTCCGCGTTGGCGTCTGGGTGCTGTTGTTTTTGTGCATGTTTACCTTTGTCGCCTGGCGTCTGAACGCCGCGTATTGGAAAGACGTCAAGTAATTTTTTCGCTGGGCAGCAATGCCTTGCACCCTATGGAGTGGCAGACCCAGGTCTTTTCGACTTGAGGTCTCCCACTCCTTTTGTACCCAGGAGTCCCCCCACCATGATGGTCCTTTATTCAGGCACAACCTGCCCTTTCTCCCATCGTTGCCGCTTTGTGTTGTTTGAAAAAGGCATGGACTTTGAAATCCGCGACGTTGACCTGTACAACAAGCCGGAAGACATCAATGTCATGAACCCGTACGGCCAAGTGCCTATTCTGGTTGAGCGCGACCTGATTTTGTACGAGTCAAACATCATCAATGAATACATTGACGAGCGGTTCCCACACCCCCAACTGATGCCCGGCGACCCGGTCGACCGCGCCCGCGTGCGGCTGTTTTTGTTGAACTTCGAAAAAGAGCTGTTCGTTCACGTTGGCACGCTCGAATCACGCGCCACCAAAGGCAATGAGAAAGTGCTTGAAAAAGCTCGCGCACATGTGCGTGATCGTCTGACGCAATTGGCTCCTGTGTTCTTGAAAAACAAGTTCATGCTCGGCGACAACTTCTCCATGCTCGACGTGGCAATTGCACCCTTGCTATGGCGTCTGGACTACTACGGCATCGACCTGTCGAAAAACGCGGCGCCGCTGCTCAAGTATGCCGAACGCATTTTTTCGCGTCCAGCCTACATTGAAGCGCTGACGCCGTCTGAAAAAGTCATGCGCAAGTAATTGCAAAAGAAGACGCTTTGGCTGATTTCATGAACGCGCTGGACGCCGGATCGACCCGTCCGTATCTGATACGGGCGCTTTACGAATGGTGCACCGACAACGGCTTCACCCCCTATGTGGCCGTGCTCGTTGACGACACCGTGCAAGTGCCGCGTGAATACGTCAAGAACAACGAAATCGTTTTGAACATCAGCTTTGGTGCGACCAGCTCGCTCAAGCTGGGCAATGACTTCATTGAGTTCAAAGCTCGTTTTGCCGGCAGCGCCCGTGAAATCCATGTTCCGATCGGCCGCGTGATCGCCATCTACGCCCGTGAAAATGGGCAAGGCATGGCATTTCCTGCGCCCGGTGCTTCACCGACAGGCAAAGGATTGAAGCCGTCTGCCGCCGCCAGTGTTTCAACAGAAATTGCGTTGGCGACTTCACCCACTGTTGTTGACGGCAACAAGCCGTTTCAGTTGGTGCCAGAAGCCGCACCGCCTCAAATTGTTGATGCTGACGGTGGTGCGCCACCAGAACCACCCAAAACACCCGCAGGAAAACGGCCAGCCCTAACGCGGGTGAAGTAGAATATGAGGCTTGCCGCTTTAGCTCAGTTGGTAGAGCAACCGCCTTGTAAGCGGTAGGTCGTCAGTTCGAATCCGACAAGCGGCACCATCAGACAGTACAAAGGCCTTCAAGGAGAAATTCTTGAGGGCCTTTTTTGTTGGCAAATTAGCTTTTTAAAGCAGCTAGCGCAGCGTCTGTCCGATCAATAGCTTCAGACGAATCGCGGTGATCTTGTGGCCGTCAGCTTGTAAGCGGGTCAGCAGCGACGGCAGCAACTGTCGCAGTTTGGCGGCTGCAGCGTTGCTGGAGATCAGCAAACACCAGGACTCACCGTCGATTGGGCCGGCTTTGACCGCCGCGCGCATTGCCGTCGGTAGCAGCAACTCAACGCTTTTGAGCAAATCGTTGGACTCGCGCACCATTCCCGCCAACCTGGCCAGTGAAGGAGAGTTCTCGATCGCTTGGTTGAAGCTGACAGCACGGAGTTGGCGGTGCGGTTCGTGCATAGAGGGGTAATGGCGCGGGTGAAAGAGTCGCGGTGACTGGACTCTCAGGATTTAATTATCAACGAAAGCGCTCGCAAGGCAGCAAAAATTCGCGCGCGCTGCTGCAAGAACAAACGGTCACAGAGCAGAGGTAAAATCAGAGGTTTGCGCACAGTTCATCTGGCTAACCGGCTGGTTGACTGATCAAAGGCGTCATCTCCCAAGTTGCAATCAATAAAGGTTTCGGCCGTTTTTAACAGCTGCTGGTGCTGGTAAAGGGCTTCGTATCTATGGCTTTCAATCCTCTGACAAAACTCTTCGGTAGCCGCAACGACCGGTTGATGAAAACCTACCGCAAAACGGTTGACCGTATCAGCGCCCTGGAAGGGCAGTTCGAACAACTCAGCGACGAGCAACTGCGCAACAAGACGCAGGAATTCAAGGACCGCGTCGCCGCTGGTGAAGCGCTGGACGGCTTGATGGTCGAAGCCTTTGCCGTGGTGCGTGAAGGCAGCAAACGCGTCATGAAAATGCGGCACTTTGATGTGCAAATGTTGGGCGGTATGTCGCTGCACAACTGCAAGATTTCTGAAATGGGCACGGGCGAAGGCAAAACCTTGACCGCGACTTTGCCGGTCTACCTGAACGCCTTGGCCGGCAAAGGCGTTCACGTGGTGACAGTCAATGACTACTTGGCCAATCGCGATGCGCGCTGGATGGGCAAGCTCTACAACTTTCTTGGTTTGACGGTCGGCATCAATTTGCCGAACATGTCGCGCGAAGAAAAGCAGGCCGCTTATGCCGCCGACATCACCTACGGCACCAACAACGAATACGGCTTTGATTATTTGCGTGACAACATGGTGTATGAAGTCAGCGACCGCGTGCAACGTGGCTTGAACTTCGCCATCGTCGACGAAGTTGACTCGATTTTGATCGATGAAGCCCGCACGCCGCTGATCATCAGCGGCCAAGCTGAAGACCACACCGCCATGTATTTGGCCATGAATCAAGTGGTTCCTTTGATGACGCGCCAAGAAGGCGAAGCCGACCCGCGCACCGGTGAGGGCATCATCACGCCGGGCGATTTCACGGTGGACGAAAAAACCCATCAGGTCTTTTTGACTGAGCAAGGCCACGAAAACGCCGAGCGTATTTTGTTTGGCATGGGTCTGATCCCAGAAGGCGCCACGCTGTACGATCCGGCGAATATTGCGCTGGTGCATCACCTTTACGCCGCGCTGCGCGCCAAGCACATTTACCACCGGGATCAGCACTATGTGGTGCAAGACGGTGAAGTGGTGATCGTCGATGAATTCACCGGTCGCTTGATGTCGGGGCGTCGCTGGAGCGATGGCTTGCACCAAGCGGTTGAGGCCAAGGAAGGCGCAGCCATTCAAGCTGAAAACCAGACCATGGCATCGATCACGTTCCAGAACTATTTCCGCCTTTACAGCAAGCTGGCCGGCATGACCGGCACGGCCGACACCGAGGCATACGAGTTTCAAGAGATTTACGGCTTGGAAACCACCGTGATTCCGCCGAACCGGCGCAGCCAACGTGAAGACCAACTGGACCGGGTTTACAAAACCACCCGCGAGAAATACGAAGCCGCCATCAAAGACATTCGTGAATGCTACGAGCGCGGGCAACCGGTGCTGGTGGGTACAACGTCGATTGAGAATTCGGAAATCATTGACCAGTTGTTGGACAAAGAAAAGCTCCCGCACCAAGTGCTGAACGCCAAGCAGCACGCGCGTGAAGCCGAGATCGTGGCGCAGGCCGGTCGTTCCGGCATGATCACCATCGCCACCAACATGGCGGGCCGTGGCACCGACATCGTGTTGGGCGGCAACGTCGAGAAATTGATCGAAGCGGTCGAAGCCGATGAGGGTCTGGACGCCAGCGCCAAAGCCGCTGAAATCGTCCGTCTGCGCGCGCAATGGCAGGCCGAGCATGAAAAAGTCAAAGCGCTGGGTGGCTTGCGCATCATCGCCACCGAGCGGCATGAGTCGCGCCGGATTGACAACCAGCTGCGCGGCCGTTCGGGCCGTCAAGGCGATCCGGGCTCTTCGCGTTTTTACCTGAGCCTGGATGACCCGCTGATGCGCATCTTCGCGGGCGACCGCGTGCGGTCGATCATGGAGCGCCTCAAAATGCCCGACGGCGAGGCCATCGAGGCGGGCATCGTGACGCGCAGCATTGAGTCGGCGCAGCGCAAAGTCGAAGCCCGCAATTTCGATGTTCGCAAGCAATTGCTGGAATACGACGATGTGTCGAACGACCAACGCAAAGTGATTTACCAGCAGCGCAACGACATCATGGATGCGTCCAGTTTGCAGGGCCAGATCACCTCGCTGCGCGAAGGCTGCTTCACCGACCTGACGCGGCAGTATGTGCCGGTGCAAAGCGTTGAAGAACAGTGGGATATCCCGGTGCTTGAGCGAGTCTTGCACGACGAATGGCAACTCAGTGTGCCGCTGCAAGCTGAGATTGCTGCCGCCACAGCCATCACCGACGACGACGTGCTCGAAAAAATCATCACGGCCGCGAACACGGAGTTCAATGCCAAGGTCGAGCCGATCGGCGAAGACAGCCTGATCCAGTTCGAGCGCATGGTGCTGCTGCAAAGCATCGACACGCACTGGCGTGAGCATCTGAGCGCTTTGGACTATTTGCGACAGGGCATTCACTTGCGCGGCTACGCGCAAAAGCAGCCCAAGCAAGAGTACAAACGCGAGGCGTTCGAGCTGTTTGCGCAGTTGCTGGACAGCGTGAAGAACGACGTTACCAAGGTCTTGATGACGGTCAAAATTCAATCCTCTGAGCAGCTCGGTGAAGCTGCGCAAGCGATTGAAAACAGCGCCGAAAACATCAGCAACATCACCTACACCGCACCGACTGAGTCGGGCGAGCCCGAGGTTCTTGCGGTCACCGACGAGCAGCGCCAGCGCATGGTCGGTGACTATGTTCCGCGCGTTGGCCGGAACGACGCTTGCCCTTGCGGGTCGGGTAAAAAATACAAAGCCTGTCACGGCAAGCTGGTCTGATCAGCCGCGCCTGCTGCGGGCCCAGTCCTTGGGTCCGCAGCCCATGAACTCTGGAGACTCCTCATGCCTGTGAATCTGGTTGCTACGCCTGCCGCTGAACTTCATGCCGTGTCCGGCGTGCGCTGGGGGATTGCCGAGGCCGGCATCCGCAAAGTGGGTCGCAAAGATCTGGCGGTGTTCTTGTTGGACGAGGGCTGCGCGGTTGGTGCCGTTTTCACGCAAAACCGTTTTTGTGCTGCACCCGTGCAAATCTGCCGCGAGAACTTGGCCCTGAACGCTGGTGCCTCGCATGGCATTCGCGCCATGCTGATCAACACGGGCAATGCCAATGCTGGAACCGGTTCGGATGGTTTGATGCGCGCGCGTGCCAGTTGCATCGCGCTGGCCCGTGAACTCAATCTGTCGCCTGAGCAGATATTGCCATTTTCGACCGGCGTCATCATGGAGCCGCTGCCGCATGATCGTATCGAGGCTGGCTTGCCGGCTGCGTTGGCAGATGCCCGGCCAGACAACTGGGGCAGTGCCGCTGAAGCTATCATGACCACCGACACCGTGGCCAAGGCATTTTCCAAGCGCATCACACTGGGCGGGGTCAGCGTCACCATCACCGGGATCAGCAAAGGTTCGGGCATGATCCGTCCGAACATGGCAACTATGCTCGGCTTCATGGCCACGGATGCTTGCGTACCGCAGGCTATCATGGCGCAATTGGCACGTGAGCTGGCGGACGCTTCCTTCAACCGTGTCACGGTCGATGGCGACACCTCGACCAACGACTCTTTCATGATCGTGGCGACGCATCACGCCAAGCACACGCCAATTACCTCGCTAGACAGCGCTGACGGCCGCGCCCTCCAAGCGGCGATGCTGGAGATTGCCCAGAAGCTGGCGCAGGCGATCGTGCGTGATGGCGAAGGCGCCACCAAGTTCATCACCATCCGCGTCGAAGGCGGGAGCACAGGCGATGAGTGCCGCAAAGTGGCTTACGCCATTGCCCATTCACCGCTGGTGAAAACGGCTTTCTTTGCCAGCGACCCGAACCTCGGTCGCATTCTGGCCGCCGTCGGGTACGCCGGCGTTGATGATTTAGACCAGACGCTGATAGATTTGTATTTGGACGATGTGTTGGTGGCCAAAAACGGTGGCCGATACGTCGACTACGTAGAAGCCAATGGCCAACGCGTGATGAAGCAAAGTGAGATTTTGGTTCGCGTGGTGTTGGGCCGCGGTGAGGCCGTCGACACCGTTTGGACCTGCGACCTCTCCTACGATTACGTCAAGATCAACGCCGATTACAGAAGTTAAAGCCCCTATGAACGAGTCCTTTGAACGCCTGGTGGCGCGTGTTGAATCCTTGGTGACCCGCATTGAGTCGGTCTTGCCGCAGCCTTTGAGCGCACCCGACTGGCAAGCCTCGGTGGCTTACCGTTACCGCAAGCGCAGTTCCGGCCATGGTTCGCTGGAGCCGGTGAAGCACCTGGGTGACATGCGCCTGAAGGACTTGAAAGAAATCGAAGACCAAAAGGACAAAATCAAGCGCAACACCGAGCAGTTCGTCAAGGGTGTGCCGGCCAACAACGTGTTGTTGACGGGTTCCCGCGGTACCGGCAAATCGTCCTTGATCAAGGCCTGTCTGAACGAGTATTCGGCGCAAGGTTTGCGCCTGATTGAAGTGGACAAAGCCGACTTGGTCGACTTGCCCGACATTGTTGATCTGGTCTTTGGCTTGCCTGAAAAATTCATCATCTTTTGCGATGACTTGAGCTTTGAAGAAGGTGAGTCGGGCTACAAAGCCCTCAAGTCCATCCTCGATGGCTCTATCGCTGCGGCCACGCCGAATGTGCTGATTTACGCCACCAGCAACCGGCGTCATTTGCTGCCCGAGTACATGACCGAAAACCTCACTTACACGCACACGGCCGATGGTGAAGTGCATCCGGGTGAAGTGGTCGAAGAAAAAATCTCGCTGTCTGAACGTTTTGGTTTGTGGGTCAGTTTTTACCCTTTCAGCCAAGACGAATACCTGACCATTGTGGCGCAGTGGCTGACCTCGTTTGGCGTGACGGCTGAGGCCATCAAAGCGGCGCAACCGGCGTCATTGGTCTGGGCCTTGGAGCGCGGTTCACGCAGCGGTCGGGTGGCTTTCCAGTTCGCCCGCGACTACGCAGGTCAAGCCGCGGCATGACCTTGCCGCTGTTGGTGGCCGACAAAGACTGCCCGCGCGAAGGCGGTGTTGATCGTCCCACGGTAGAAGTTGCTGTTGGCGTGCTGCTGCGCGCCGGTGGTGAGTTTTTGTTGACCTCGCGCCCACCCGGCAAGGTGTATGAAGGTTACTGGGAATTCCCTGGCGGTAAGCTTGAAGCCGGTGAAAACGTCGAGCGGGCTTTGCGCCGCGAGCTTGAAGAAGAGCTCGGCATCACGATCCGTGCTGTACACACTTGGCGCACTGAACTGGTCGACTATCCGCACGCACTGGTGCGGCTGAATTTTTGCAAGGTCTTTGACTGGACCGGCGATTTGCACATGCGCGAAGGCCAGTCATTCGCTTGGCAGACACTGCCAGTGCAAGTCCACCCGGTGCTGCCTGGCACCGTGCCGGTGTTGGCGTGGTTTGCCGAAGAGCGTGGTTTTCTGGCGGCGACACACGCGCCTGTCTGAGCGCTGCGGGCCGCGGTTGCTAGACCTCGAGCTGCCATTTTTTACGTGCTGCGAGCACCGCGTTGGGGTAGGGCGCTTGGCCGCGCGATCCGTTGTAACGGCCTAAACCCATGAACACATCGCCTTGTTCACGGTCCAGATAATGCCGCAAAATGACGCAACCAAAGCGCAAATTGGTCTGCAAGTGAAAAAGCTTGCTGACATCGCCGTCGCCAATCAGTCTGGCCCAAAAAGGCATGACCTGCATGAAGCCACGCGCACCCACCGGCGACACGGCGAACTTGCGGAAGTGGCTCTCGACTTCGATCAGTCCCAGCACCAAGGGCAGATCCAGACCGGCGCGCTTGCTTTCATACCAAACGGTTTGTGAAAACTCCTGACGGTTTTGCGCCTCAGGAATCAATCGAACAAGCCGGGTTGCCATGAGGCTCGACCAGCGTTGGTAAGCCTGGCGGTTGTCAGCGTCGCTGAATTGCGGCACGGGCGGCGCACGATTCGAAACTGCCGAGGTCAAGGCCGTGCGCACTGAGTCGACCAGCGGTTCTTCCAATTGACTGCCTGCTTGGGCCGTCTCGGCAAACAGAGCCACTGTGCCCACGCTGCCCAGACTTCCCAAGAGGTGCAGAAGACCGGTGGCTGCGCCGCGCTGCAAGCAACGCCGGCGCGAGAGGACGGCGGGTTCCAGTGGCGGTGTCAAGCGCCCTGGCGGCTGCTTCATGGCGCCAGTTGGCCCTTGAGGAAATTGAACACATCGACGACGTCGACCTGGGTTGATGCTGCATCACGGCGATGCTGGTATTCAACTTGTCCTTCTTTCAGGCCGCGGTCACCAATCGTCACGCGGTGCGGCACGCCAATGAGTTCCCAGTCGGCAAACATGGCGCCGGGTCGCTCGCCCCGGTCGTCCAGAATCACATCGACGCCGGCCGTCAGCAGCTCGGTGTGCAGCTTGTCGGCAGCCGCTTGCACCGCGGGGAAACGGTCCGGGCTGATCGGGCAAATCACCACGGTAAAAGGCGCAATCGCATCTGGCCAGATGATGCCGCGCTCGTCATGGTTTTGCTCAATCGCCGCCGCCGGCAAGCGCGTGATGCCGATGCCGTAGCAGCCCATTTCCATGAACTGGGGCTTGCCGTTTTCATCCAGAAATGTCGCGTTCATGGCTTGGCTGTACTTGGTGCCCAGGTAAAACACATGGCCGACTTCAATGCCACGCTCAATCGCCAGCACCCCCAAGCCGTCGGGCGAAGCATCGCCTGCCACGACGTTGCGCAAGTCCGCGACAACGGTCGGTTCCGGCAAATCGCGCGCCCAGTTGACGCCGGTCAGGTGCAGGTCCACTTCGTTGGCGCCGCAAATCCAGTCGCTCATGACAGCGACTTCATGGTCCACCACCAGCGAGACCGGCTTCTTCAAATTCAAGGGCCCGAGGTAGCCCGGCTGGCAGCCGAAATGGTCCTCAATCTCGGCCAAGGTGGCGAAGCGAAAATTGGCCAGCCCTTCGATTTTGCCGACCTTGACTTCATTCATGTCGTGGTCGCCGCGCAGCAGCAGCAGCCAGACGCGGGTTTTGATGATCTCGCCGGCAGGGCCGATGTCATCAGTCGCCAAGACCAGCGATTTGACGGTGCTGGCCAGCGGCACGCCGAGCAACGCAGCCACGTCAGCGCAGGTGCTTTTGTCCGGCGTCGAGCTGCGTGTCAGGGGCTGGGAAGCAGCCTTGCGCGGACCGGCAGGCGCCAATGACTCGGCCTTTTCCAGATTGGCCGCGTAATCACTGCTGGGGCAGTAAACGATGGCGTCCTCGCCGGTGGCGGCGATCACTTGAAACTCTTCGCTCAGGTCGCCCCCAATGGCGCCGCTGTCGGCCGCGACGGCACGGTAACGCAAACCGAAGCGGTCGAAAATTTGGCGGTAAGCCTGCGCCATGTTTTGGTAGCTGAGCTTGGCCCCCGTCGGGTTGCGGTCAAAACTGTAGGCATCCTTCATGGTGAATTCGCGGCCACGCATCAGGCCAAAACGCGGACGCCGTTCGTCACGAAATTTGGTTTGAATTTGGTAGAGATTTTTCGGCAGCTGCTTGTAGCTGCGGATGTCTTGGCGCATGACGTCGGTGATGACTTCTTCGCTGGTCGGCTGGACCACGAAGTCGCGGCCATGCCGGTCTTGGATGCGCAGCAATTCAGGCCCCATCTTTTCAAAGCGTCCGGTTTCTTGCCAGAGCTCGGCGGGCTGAATCACCGGCATGACCATCTCGATGGCGCCGGCGCGGTTCATTTCTTCACGCACGATGGCCTCGACCTTGCGAATCACGCGCAGACCCATCGGCATGTAGTTGTAAATGCCGGCACCCAGCTTTTTGATCATGCCGGCGCGCATCATCAGCTGATGGCTGACGACTTCGGCGTCAGCAGGCGCTTCTTTGAGCGTTGAAATGAAGAACTGAGAGGCTTTCATGGGGTATTTTCTGAGGTTGGATCACTGTCGTCTGCAGCAGGCTTGGCGCCAGGGCTTTCGCTGTGCATAATGGACTCAGTTTAAAAAATTTGAGGTTTGATTATGCTCGACCGCGATGGCTTCAGGCCTAACGTCGGGATCATCTTGCTCAACCAGAAAAGTCAGGTATTTTGGGGCAAACGCATCCGTACCCACTCGTGGCAATTTCCACAAGGCGGCATTGACCGGGGTGAAAATCCCGAGCAGGCCATGCTTCGTGAATTGCACGAAGAAGTGGGACTGATGCCGCAGCATGTGCAAGTGCTTGCCCGAACCCGGGACTGGTTGCGCTACGAGGTACCCGACCGGTTTATCCGCCGAGATGCGCGCGGACATTACAAAGGCCAGAAACAAATCTGGTTTTTGCTGCAATTGGTGGGCCACGACTGGGACTTGAACCTGCGTGCCACCGACCACCCCGAATTCGATGCTTGGCGCTGGAACGATTACTGGGTCCCGCTGGAAGCCGTGGTCGAATTCAAACGCGGCGTCTATGAAATGGCCTTGACCGAGCTGTCACGTTATGTGCCGCGTCTGGATTTTCGTGAGGAAGCGCGCGTCGACCATCGCAACCGTTATTTGCGCGGTGGTATTCGCCAGCGCGAAGCCGGTCAAATGCAGGGAGCAGATGGGTTTTCACACTACACATCGCACGGTGGGACAGCGTCTTTTGAGTTGCCGCCGGGTGCCAGCTTTGACCCGGACCCGCAAACCAACCTCAAGCCTGCAGCCGTTTCTGGTGAGCGCGAGGCTTAATTGCTGCAGTTTTTCAGCGGTTCAGCACCAGATTGGTCCTGTGGACCATTTCTGGCTCGCCGGTGTAGCCCAGCAGACGTTCAAATTCAGCCGATGACTTGCGGCAAATGAGTCGCGCTTCGGCGCTTGAGTAGTTGGACAAGCCACGGGCAATCTCCAGCCCATCTGCGTCACGCACGGCGATCACGTCGCCGCGTGAAAACTCACCCTGAACTGCGGTCATGCCGATGGGCAGCAAGCTTTTGTCCTCGTCGCGGACTTTGACCACCGCACCGGCATCGATCAGCACCGAGCCGCGCATTTGCAGGTGATCGGCCATCCATGTTTTGCGTGCGTGTTTCTTGGGGGTTTGCGCTAACAGCAATGTGCCGATGGCCTCGCCGCGCGTCAAGCGCAGCAGTGCGTCCGGCTCACGGCCCCAAGCGATCACGGTGGAGGCGCCCGAACCGGCAGCCCGCTTGGCTGCCAAAATCTTGGTCAGCATACCGCCTTTGCCAATGCTGGAGCCGGCACCACCGGCCATGGCTTCAAGCGCAGGGTCACCGGCTTGCGCTTCGTGCACCAACGTCGCGTTGGCGTCCTTGCGCGGGTCGGCTGTGAACAGGCCTTGTTGGTCGGTCAGGATAATCAGCACGTCGGCTTCCACCAAGTTGGCGACCAGCGCGCCCAAGGTGTCGTTGTCGCCAAACTTGATCTCGTCGTTGACGACCGTGTCGTTCTCGTTGATGACCGGCACCACGCCCAACTGCAGCAAGGTGAGCAGCGTCGAGCGGGCGTTTAAATAGCGCTCGCGGTCGGCCAGGTCTGCATGTGTCAGCAGCACTTGGGCGCTGCCAATGCCGTTTTCACGCAGCTTGCTTTCGTAGACTTGCACCAAACCCATTTGTCCGACTGCAGCCGCGGCCTGAAGCTCATGGATGGCTTTGGGGCGTGTGCTCCAACCCAGGCGCTTCATGCCTTCGGCGATGGCGCCGCTGCTGACCATGATGACTTCGCGGCCGTCTTGCACCAGCAGCGCGAGCTGCTTGCACCACAAGCCAATCGCTTCGGCATCGAGACCCCGGCCCTCGTCAGTGACCAGGCTGGAGCCGACTTTCACCACGATGCGTTTGGCGTTCAGCAGGACGGGCGACAAAGCGGTTGCAGACATGTGCGGGACTCTTCAGTGATCAGCCGGCGGCATGCCCAAGGGAAAACGGGGATCGATGTCTTTCGGCGGTTGTTCGCTCTTTTGCACGGCTTTGACGTGCTGGTAGATGGCCTTGACCAAATGCTCGCAGCCTTCGCGTGTCAAGGCCGATATTTCGAACACCGGGCCCTTGAACTTGAAGCGCTTGACGAAGTCTTTGATGAGGGCCACACGCTTGTCCGGCTCGACCATGTCGAGTTTGTTCAAGACCAGCCAGCGCGGCTTGTTGAACAGTTCTTCGTCGTACTTTTTCAGCTCGCCAACAATGGCTTTGGCTTGCTTGACCGGATCAACGCTGTCGTCAAACGGGGCCATGTCGACAATGTGCAGCAGCAAGCGCGTGCGTTGCAAGTGGCGCAAAAAGAGGTGACCCAGTCCAGCGCCTTCAGAGGCACCTTCGATCAAACCGGGCAAGTCGGCGACCACAAAGCTTTGCTCAGGGCCGACCCGCACCACACCCAGATTCGGGTGCAGCGTGGTGAAAGGATAGTCTGCAATGCGCGGCCGTGCGTTCGACACAGCGGTGATGAAGGTTGATTTGCCGGCGTTCGGCATGCCGAGCAGGCCGACGTCGGCCAGCACTTTCAGTTCCAGCTTCAGGCTTTTGTGCTCGCCTGGCCAGCCAGGTGTCTTGGTGCGTGGTGCGCGGTTGGTTGAGCTTTTGAAGCGCAAGTTGCCGAAGCCGCCGTCGCCGCCTTTGGCAATCAAGACTTCTTCGCCGGGCACCAGCAATTCAAACAAGATGTCACCCGTTTCAGCATCGGTCAAGATGGTGCCAACCGGCATTTTCAAGACAATGTCGTCGCCCTTGGCGCCGAACATGTCTGAACCCTTGCCATGCTCGCCGCCGTGTGCGTTGTGGCGCCTTGAAAAGCGGAAGTCAACCAGGGTGTTCAGATTGGAGTCTGCCATGGCGTAAATGTGACCGCCGCGGCCGCCATCGCCACCGTTCGGGCCGCCGAATTCTTTGTACTTCTCATGTCTAAATGAGACGCAGCCGTTGCCCCCATCGCCAGCGGCAATGTCAATATATGCTTCGTCAACAAATTTCATGGTGAATGTCCTGATCTACCGGGTGGTAGAAACAAAAAAGCCCCGGCTGGCGGGGCTTCGATGCCATCGAAGTGATCAGCTTAAGCTGGTGTCACGTTGACGGTGTGCTTGTTCAAAGCGCCCTTGATAGCAAAGGAAACCTTGCCACCAACCAACGCAAACAGGGTGTGGTCTTTGCCGATGCCGACATTGACGCCCGGGTGGAACTTGGTCCCGCGCTGGCGCACAATGATGCTGCCTGCGTTGATGACTTCGCCGCCGAACTTCTTGACACCGAGCATCTTGGGCTGTGAATCACGCCCATTTCGCGTAGAGCCGCCGCCTTTTTTCTGTGCCATTTTCCGTTACTCCTGGTACTGACTGGCTTAACCGGCGATGACGCCGATTTGCAATTCAGTGAAATTCTGCCGATGACCTTGGCGCTTTTGGTAGTGCTTACGACGACGCATCTTGAAGATGCGCACTTTGTCGTGCCGACCATGGGCTAGGACTGTGACTGTAACTGTTGCACCGGACACCAAGGGGGTACCAACTTTGATATCACTGCCGTCGCCGACTGCCAATACCTGATCGATAACAATCTCTTGGCCTACGTCCGCAGCAATCTGTTCTACTTTAATTTTTTCACCCGTAGCAACTTTGTATTGTTTGCCACCGGTTTTTATGACCGCGTACATGTAAGACCTCTTCAATTTTCTAATTGAGTTCTGCAGACGGATTTCCGCAGAGCCGCAGATTATAGCCTTGGCTTCGCTGGCTTGTCCAGCCTAATTTTCGGTCTCTCCGTCTGTACCCCTACACTGCCTTGGAGTTGCAGCCGCCGCGGCCATCTTGCTGATGGCGGCCCTTCTTACAATAACGTCAAATTTTATTCTGGACTCACCTTTGCTTCACAACCCTTCAAGCACCGCGGCCGCTTTGGCCCTCATTGCTGACGACATGCGCGGCATGGATGTGATCGTCGAGCAGCGCCTGAGTTCAGACGTCGCCTTGATTGGTCAAATTGCGCGCTACATCGTCGCGGCAGGCGGCAAGCGTCTGCGGCCGGCTTTGTTGTTGTTGATGTGCGGCGCCCTTGGCTACAAGGGTGAGCAGCGTTTTAACTTGGCAGCGGTGGTCGAGTTCATCCACACCGCCACCTTGCTGCATGACGACGTGGTGGACGACTCAAGCCTGCGGCGGGGTCGTGAAACGGCGAACGAGGCTTTTGGCAATCCGGCCAGCGTGTTGGTCGGCGATTTTTTGTATTCGCGGGCCTTTCAGATGATGGTGGACGCCGGCGATATGCGCATCATGCGCACCCTGGCTGAAGCCACCAACGTGATTGCTGAGGGCGAAGTCCAGCAACTCATGAACATGCACGACGCGAGTTTGTCTGAAGAAGACTATGTGCGGGTAATTCGTTCTAAAACAGCCAAACTGTTTGAAGCCTGTGCGCGTATCGCCGCTTTGTTGGCGGATGCCACGCCGGCCGTTGAAGCCGCTTGTGCGGCGTATGGGCAGGCCCTCGGCACGGCTTTTCAGGTCATCGACGACGTGCTGGATTACGACGGCGAGGTGTCCGAGATGGGTAAAAACTTGGGTGACGACCTCCGTGAGGGCAAAGTCACGCTGCCGTTGATCATTGCGATGCAGCGCGGCACGGCGCCAGAACGTGACACCTTGCGTTCGGCCATTGAAACCGGCGGCACTGAAAAAATGAGCGAAATCATTGCCATCGTGCAGCGCACCGGCGCACTCGACGCGACACGCCGTTGCGCGGCTGCTGAAGCCCAGCGAGCGATGGATGCATTACAGGCTTTGCCAGAAACTCATTACCGGGCGGCATTGATGTGCTTGGCTTCACAACTGCTTGAGCGGCGTGCGTAGTTAATCGCTTTATTTCGAAAAAAATCTTTGTATCCGTCAGTATCGGTTGGTGATGCTCAGTGACTGATAAGGTTTACCGGCCGTTGGCTCATCTCAATTTTGAAATGCCCCGATTGGGATACTGTTTATTTTGGTGAACAATTTATCTGAGTATGGGTGCGGGAATTCTTAAATTCTTGGTTTAAAATCTGTTTTTTATAAAAGGATGTCCAATGAGCTCCCTCAAAGATCTGCTGTCACAAATTGAAACCTTGCAAAACCAAGTGACTGAAGTGCGTCAGCGCGAAGTTGGCGAAGCAGTTTCTAAAATTCGCTCGCTCGTTGAAGAGTATCAACTCAGCGCCAGCGATGTTTTTCCTGTCAGCAAGGGTAAAACTATGGCCAAGAAGACTGGCAAAGTCGCCGCTAAATACCGCGACCCTCTGAGCGGCAATACTTGGAGTGGCCGTGGTCTGGCGCCTAAGTGGTTGGCTGGTAAAAACAAGGCTGATTACCTGATCGCTGACTGAACTGCTGTTTGCTCATTTTTAAAAAGCCCACTGTGTCAGTGGGCTTTTTTGTTGCTAAAAAAACAAAATGTTCACTGTGGATTTTGCGTTGATGAAATGATTCAAGACAAGCGCTAGCGAGTCTGAAAATTCACCCATTCAACTGCACCTTCGACCCCCTCCACAGACGGTGCCGGGCGACAAGGTCGGGCAGGCTGTGTGGTCATGGTTCGGTCTGTGAATTATTTAGATATACAGACGGTTGCTCATGAACGATGATCGGACTCAGAGTTTGAAAGAAGTCCATCGCAACCACTGACAATCCTTCGGAGCGTTTCGCACTGACCCGGGCGTCGACCTTAAGTGACGACACGCCGGCGGTCACGTTTCTGCAGAAAATGCTGAGCCAAGCGGTCAACATGCACGCCTCAGACCTGCATTTCGAGCCTTATGAATCCAATTACCGCGTGCGATTTCGCATCGATGGCGAGCTTCGGGAAATGGCCACTCCACCAATTGGACTGAAAGACTCGCTGGCGTCCAGAATCAAAATACTTTCGCAACTGGATATTGCAGAAAAGCGAGTGCCCCAAGATGGGCGTATGAAGCTGGCCATCGGTTCGGGTCAAATGATTGATTTTCGAGTCAGCACCTTGCCCACGCTGTTCGGAGAAAAAATTGTTATTCGCATACTCGATCCGCAGGCGGCGCAAAAAGGCCTGGATGCGCTGGGTTTTGAGTCCGAGGAAAAAGAGCGCTTGTTGATTGCTTTGCGTCGGCCCACTGGCATGGTGTTGGTGACAGGGCCGACGGGCTCTGGCAAGACGGTGTCGCTGTACACCTGTCTTCATTGGCTGAATCAACCCAGCGTTAATATTTCAACGGTGGAAGATCCCTCTGAAATCAATTTGCCAGGCATCAACCAAGTCAACGTCAACGACAAGGCAGGGTTGACCTTTGCGGTCGCCTTGCGCGCATTTTTGCGGCAGGACCCCGACATCATCATGGTTGGCGAAATTCGGGATCTGGAAACTGCCGACATCGCCATCAAGGCGGCACAGACCGGGCATTTGGTGCTCTCTACACTGCACACCAATGACGGCCCTTCCACACTGACGCGTTTGCGAAACATGGGCATCGCATCCTTCAACATCGCTTCCAGCGTCATGCTGATCACCGCACAGCGTTTGGTGCGGCAGCTCTGCAACCATTGCAAAGTGCCGGCAGACATACCGCGTGTCGCTTTGATCCAAGCGGGCTTCAAACCGGCGGAACTCGATGGCAGTTGGACTGCTTATCGGGCGCAAGGTTGCAGCGTCTGCAGCATGGGCTACAAGGGCCGTGTCGGGGTGCACCAAGTCATGCCTGTGTCAGAGGCGATTCAACGCCTGATTCTTCAAGACGGCAGTGCCATGGAGATTGCCGCTCAGGCTGAGTTGGAGGGCGTGCGAAGTTTGCGCCAGTCGGGTTTGCTGAAAGTTAAACTGGGAGTCAGTTCGCTCGAAGAAATTCTGAGCGCCACCCATGAATGATCGCTTTTTTCGTTTGCCTTTTTGCGCCTTATGACAACAGTTGCAGAATCACTTCAGCGCCAAGGCCTTGTTTTCGAGTGGGAAGGCACCAATCGCCAAGGCAATCCGGTGCGCGGTCAAACCCGGGCGATGGGCGAAAACCACGCCATGGCGGTGTTGCGTCGCCAAGGCGTGCAACCGCATAAAGTAACGGTTCAGGGACGCACGGCGGGACGGGCAGGTCGGGCCATCAAGCTGGACGACATCGCGGCTTTCACACGACAACTCGCCGTCATGATGAAAGCCGGCGTGCCACTGCTCCAGTGCTTTGACGTCGTTGGCAGCGGTCAAAGTCACCCGCGCATGGTCAGCTTGCTGAGCGCCATCCGCAGCGAGGTTGAAGCGGGCACTGCTTTGAGCACCGCTTTCAGCCATCACCCAGCCCATTTCAATTCGCTTTATTGCAATTTGGTGGCGGCAGGCGAGGCGGCTGGCATTCTGGACGCACTGCTAGACCGGCTGGCTGTCTACTTGGAAAAGTCCGAAGCCATGAAATCCAAAATCAAGTCGGCATTGACCTAT
>JBBAPN010000010.1:0-69437 GCA_040400815.1 Polaromonas sp.
CCTTACAATCTCTGCTGGTTCGGGGCGTTAGCTCAGTTGGTTAGAGCAGAGGACTCATAATCCTTTGGTCGAGTGTTCAAGTCACTCACGCCCTACCATTCAACACCGCGTCAGATATAGAAAGCCTGCTATTCAAAAGATAGTGGGCTTTTCATCTGATGTCTTATGACGCCACCTTGGAGTTGCCGTTGCAAATTTCAGGCTCAGTGGCCGGCTGCCTTAAATGATCTAGAACCCATTGAACATTCTGGTTGTGGCACAAAGACGAAATGAAAAAAATTGCGTTTTCATACCTCTAGTGCTTTAGATGTTTTGCAGACTCTTAAAACGCGCTTCAGGAAGCCGCCCGCGATTCTCTGAACGCTACAATTTCAGCATTAATTTGGAAAATAGTTGGCGCCGACCGCCACATCTGCAACTGGCACATCTTGTTCGGAGGACGTTGTCTGCACTGCCAAAGCGTCATAGATTGCACCTTATTTCAGCACGTTGCTGGCTTGGGCATCGGTGATGTAGCGCTGCACATCGGCAGGCAGAAGCAATCTTTCGAAAGCCAGCTTGTTTGCGGCCGCTGTAACTGCGTTGATGTAAGCCGCGTGGTCGGTATATCGCTCAGCCAGTGAAAGCCTCGGATCTGCTGAACTGACACGCTGTGACTTGGTTTTTACAAAGGGAATGATTTGCCCAAAATGTTCGCAGCCGTCCGGACCACCAAATTCCACTGCCCGATGCGCCCATCCGGTGAAGGTGGCCACAGGCGCAGCGACCGCAGGCAGACGGATTCCAGCAACTTCATTTCCGTCAATATCGACTTTTGGCACGAAAGAGGGGTAAAGATTGCCTGTTTCAACAGGGGGATTAATGTCGAGTACGCCCTTGTTAAAACCGGGCCCGAAGTCGAAGTGGTGACGAACGGTCGCCATACCCGAATACAAGACCCCCGGAATGTTGGGCCAACCGAGAGAGGTCTGTGGGACTTGACCTACCAAGCTTTGGGCGCTGCCGGGAGGGTTGATAAAAACAGCGGTTCCATCAGAGACTTTCGGAATGCGGCTGCTCGGCGGTTCGACACCACCGATCCATTGGTCCATCGCCATGAACAGCGCCCGCAGCGCCGGATTTGGATCGATCGGGTTTCTTGGCCGTTGACACACGCCGGGCGAGTTTGGCGGAGCACCCGCGACAGTGTGCTCAAGGCTCGAGAGCAGATAAAATCTGATGTTGTCCGGATCCTTCAAGTCTTTGCCTAGAAGATCAGTGTGTACCAAAGAGCCGGCCTTGACCCAGTACTCATTGGACGAATTGACGGCCATGATTTTGGGGCAAGTGTTGGTCTTGCTGCATAGAAAGTTGCGACCGTCTGTCTTTTTGCTCAATGGATCACTCAAGTTGACAAAAGCGAACGGAAATATCGCTTCCGGATAAAGATGGTTTTGCCGGTTACGCTCGGTCCGTCCGGGTTGCGCGAAACGAAAGTTCAAAGCGTCTCCTGTGCCCGCAGCAATCCAGTTCAAAATGCCATCAAAGACTTGGCGTTGCATTAGATCCTCATTGAATCCCAGCCAAACAAAATCGTTCAAGTAGCGGCCTGGCTGAGAAACGGCGAACGCAAGGACGCGCTTGATATCGCCAACCAGCGGATTCCTTTTATCCGAAACGTTGCCCGGGTCATTGCGCAGAAAAGAAATAAAGTCGCGCGTTGCCGCAAACCCTGCGCCCGCCAAGACCGGATCCTTGGCGCTGTATGAAAGCTCGTAAATGGCGCTTTGTTTGAACGGCGTTCCCGCAGGCAACAGCCTGACAGAGGTGTCGTCAACGAACTCCCAATCAGCGTCCGGAACCCTCACTGGCGCATCGCTCAGGCGGCTGCGAGAGGTCAGTTTGGCTTTGTGAGTATCCCGACTGACTGCAGGGTAAGACAGCGCGTAGGACAGCGATGTCGCGTTGTCAAACACGATGTACTCATAGGCTGGCCCCGTGATCGACGAACCATCAGGGTTTTTCACAGTAGGCAATGAAATGTTGAGATTGTCGTTTCCCGTCGAGGCTGAAGGATCCCAGCCGTTCCATGCCATGGTGTAGCCCTGGTTCATCAAAAAGCCGGCGCCAGCGTCATCGGCTGTCGTCGGGTTGTTTCCACCAGCGGATTGATTGAAAGCGCCAAACAACTTACTGCCGCGGTTGTTGACTTCGACAAACAGTTGGTGATTTCCTTTGGCGAGGTCGATCGGCTTGAGAATGTAGATGTCGGTTGAATACTCGACATTGCCGCGCAGATTGCGAGGGGCCAGGTTGAGGTCGGTGATGACGGCGTTACGCGGATCGTCAGGGTTGATTTCACCAAATGCTTTGCCGCGCAGCTTTTCATAAGCACCGACGGAGCCGAATACCTTGCCCCCAAAAGTCGGCGACTCGACTGACGTAATCTCAATCCGGGTGATACCTCCCTTGGCTGTCCGCTTCATTTCTGGAGACACGCCACAGGCAGTCAAACAGAGCCCCATCAATGTGCAGCCCAGAGCCGGACCAAAAGCCCTGCCTAGGGCTGAGAGAAATCCAGTGATTGGCTGCATGTAATTTCCGTTCGCACTGAAAAATGTCTGAATTATTTGGGCTGTCATCGGTTTTTCCATTCCAAAGTTAATCATCGAAGCTGATGAAAACAACGAACAGGACTTGCAATCAACCGATGGCTCACTGTTCCCCTTTTAAGCAGTCCTCGATACCCGTAAAAACCCTAGGCGCAGGCCTTTATTTTCAGGTTTTTTTGTGTGGTCGTATTCTCTTGGGGATGGACATGCGGCCTGCTTTCACTTGATGTGGGTAATTATTAAAAATAGTTAAATAGAATAATAAAAACTTTTAAAGTTTCATTTAAATAATTATTAAATTTTATTTTTTAAAAGACTGTACCTGTTCAAATTTCTAACCCGCAAGGCTGTCATTCAGTTGAAGGCACATGTTTTCGGCCTGCAAGCCTGCCAAGCATTGGGCCAGCGGTGCTAGACTTTTAACGTCGTGATGGCGGCCTTTTTAGCCGTTGGATAAGCCACTGTCGTTATTCAAATTATTTTGTACGCACCTCGATGTTTTTTATATACTTTTGTATTAATAAATCGGATTGCATTAAGCAGAGTCCTTCCGAAAAATTCAAAAAAATCACTGGAGCCTTAAAGTGTTGAAATTTTTTAAAATGATAAGCTTGGCCCGATTGACCAAAGTAGCGGCCCTGCTGTTATTCGGCGTCAGCAACTTGGTGGTCGCCCAGACCACCAACGAGGCCAAGCCCAAGCGTTTTCCGCAATTGACGATGGAAAACATACCTCCCGCATCGCGCGCCCTGGCGCAGGAGATCGTCGCAATTTCAAGTGTTGGACTGGCCGGTCCGTACAACATCATGTTGCGCAGTCCGATTTTTGCGGACCGCATGAAAAAACTGCTGGACTACTTGCGCTTTGAAACATCGCTGCCCAAAAGGCTGAACGAATTTGCGATTTTGATTCAAGGCCGTCTTTGGACTTCACAAGTTGAATGGTATGCCCACTATCCACTGGCATTGAAGGCTGGCTTACGGGCATCCGTGGCCGACGATCTGAAAGCGAATATTCGCCCCCGTGATATGCAACCCGACGAAGCGGCGGTCTACGACGTCGCCATGGCGATGAGCACGCAGCACGAAATCACTGCTGAGTTGTTCAACCAAGCCAAAGCGGTGCTTGGGGAGCAGCAATTGGTTGACTTGATCGCCGTGAGCGGAACCTACGTCACTGTGGCCATGTTGTTGAGTTTGGGCGAAGAGTCTTCACCGGCAGACAAGCCGCTTCCTTTTCCTGAAAAAGGGCGCTGAGAGCGGCCGTGGACTGCATTTTTTTAAGTCGGATGTGTGTTTTTAAATAAATCATTGGAGATAAGCGTGAATCTGAGTCAATTTACAGCACCCAAAAGCGCTGCTGCTTTCTTTCTGGCGGCCGCTGTCAGCGTTGCGATGGGCCAAGGCCTGCCGATCTCAAAACCGGAAGCGCAGGGGATGTCGTCCAGCAAGCTGAAGGCACTCAAGTCGGCCTTGCAAGCTGAAGTCGATAACGGGAAATTTCCTGGTGCCATCGTCATGGTTGCGCGTAACGGCAAGCTGGTTTATTCCGAAGCAGTGGGCCAGCAGGACAAGGTTGCTGGTAAGCCGCTCACCAAAGACGCCATTTTTCGCATTTACTCAATGACCAAGCCTTTGGCCTCCGTCGGTGCCATGATGTTGGTGGAAGACGGGAAAATTCAACTGACCGATCCGATCTCAAAATTCTTGCCGGAGTTCACGAAGATGGGTGTCAGCGTTGTGCAAACTGATGCGTTAGGCAACAAAACTTACACGGTGGTTCCTGCCGCTAAACCCATCACTGTTCAGGATTTGCTGCGCCATACCTCGGGTCTGGTCTATGGGGAACTGACAAGTAATCCGGTGATTAAACAGGCTTATATTGATGCGGGTGTTTATCAGATTGGCGGTACAGACTATGACCACCGCAGAGTCACGCCGGCGCAAGAAGTCACTGGCATAGCCAAAGCGCCGCTGTCAACGCAGCCGGGTAGCACGTGGGAATACAGCATGTCGGTTGATATCTTGGGACGCGTTGTTGAAGCCGCCAGCGGCAAGCCTTTGGCCGTGTTTCTAGATGACAGGTTGTTCAAGCCTCTTAAGATGCTGGACACCGGCTTTAAGATCCCAGAAAAAAACCTCGGCCGCATGGCAGAACCACTGTCTATTGACCCAGCGACTGGCTTGCCTAATAAATTACTTGACGTCACGATTGAACCCGGCAACGCTTCAGGTGGCGCAGGCGGCGTATCAACCGCTGCCGACTACTTGCGTTTTGCAGTGATGATGCAGCGCGGCGGCGAACTCGACGGGCACCGTATTCTGAGCCCTACGACCGTGAGTCTGATGACGTCAGACCACTTGGGCAGCAAAGTGGTGGCCTCCCCAGGACCCGGAGAGTTGCTGATGGGCGTGCCCGGTTACACCTTTGGTCTCGGGTTCATGGTCAGGCAGGGCCCAGGGATGGCAGGCGTTCCGGGCTCAGAGGGTGAATATATGTGGGCTGGCGCTGCCGGTACTTTCTTTTGGATTGACCCTAAGCAAAAGCTGGCGGTTGTCATGATGATGCAGTCCCCAGGTCCCAGCCGTCCAGGCTATCGCCGGATGATCAAACAACTGGTCTACGCGGCGATTGAAAAGTAAGTTGAGGCAAACCCCCAGCGGATAAGGGCCTTGCTTGTGGAGGCCTGGTGTCACTTTAAAAAAGGGCAAACTGCAATGAAATACTCTGTTTGGAAATTTGTTTTGTGCGGAGGACTCTCAGCCTTTTTGAGCCTTGCAGCGCAATCTCAAACGGCGGTCAGTGCTTCTCTACCTGCCCGAATCGAGCTTCATGCGCTGCCGACGGAAACGCTCACGGGTGTGGCGTTTTTAAAAGGTTTAGAAAAAGGGCCGCCTCATTTGCTGGCTGCCGAACTGCGGATTCCCCAAGGACAAAAAGCCAAGTTTCCAGCGGTGGTGTTGATCCATGGCAGTGGTGGCGTCAGCGGTGGCATGGACCTTTGGGAACATGCTTTGAACCAAGCCGGTATGGCCACCTTGGTGGTGGATACTTTTTCAGGGCGAGGCATCACCAGCACAGTGCAAGATCAAACCTTGTTGCACAGTTTGGCGATGATGGTGGACGGCTATCGCGCTTTGGATTTACTTGCTAATCACCCGCGAATTGAGGCTTCTAAAATTTCGATCATGGGCTTCTCAAAAGGGGCTGTTGCGTCGATATTTTCAGCATCCAACCGATTCAAAGCGCTGCATGGGAGTTCTGCTAAATTCGCTTCCCACATCGGGCTTTACACCCCGTGCAATACCCGTTTCATGGCCGATACGGACGTGACGGGTTCGCCGATGCGGTTTTTCCATGGAACCTCAGACGATTATGTGAACGTGGTGCCTTGTCGGACTTTTGTGGCGGAGCTCAAGTCAAAGGGGGTTGACGTCACTTTGACCGAATTTGCGAACACACAGCATGGTTACGACAGCCCTCTGGCGCCGGAAAAGCTGGCCGTACCGACAGCACAAAGCACGCGCAACTGTCAGTTCATCGAAAAAACCAAGGGCGAATTGTTCAATGTCCAAAGTGGCCTTCCATTTAGCTACAGCGATCCCTGTGTTGCTCTGGGCGCCCATGTCGGCCATAACCCCGGTTCAACGGCCCAAACGGTCAAGAGCGTGGTCGAATTTTTGCAGTCTTTGTAACGCATTTTTGCACCATACGGAAAGCTTCTCGTGAAATTCAACCCCCTCCTTTCAGCTGTTTTATCTGCCACATTTCTTTTGGCTGCGCCCTCTGCCAAGGCTGTCACCAGCGTGCTTTTCATCGGCAACAGTTTCACCTATGGTCACGGTTCGGCGGTTCGTTATTACCGGGCAGACACGGTTCGTGATTTAAACCGTGAAGGTCAAGGCGGAGTGCCGGCTTTGTTCAAGTCGTTCACCCAGCAGGTGGGGCTGGACTATGA
Source organism: Polaromonas sp. (assembly GCA_040400815.1). Taxonomy (GTDB): domain Bacteria; phylum Pseudomonadota; class Gammaproteobacteria; order Burkholderiales; family Burkholderiaceae_C; genus Polaromonas. The sequence continues at coordinate 6,550 of JBBAPN010000010.1, forward strand.
CGTGGCCATTGAGACCCGCGGCGGAACCGGAATCGATTGGCATGTGGACAATCGGTTGACAGTGATCACGCAGCAGCCTTGGGACATTGTGGTGGCGCATGGCTACAGCACCTTGGATGCGAAGAAGCCGGGCAATGCAGAGCAGTTGGTGCAAACCGCTTTGCAATTGGCGCAAGCGCTGCAAGCCAAGAATCCCAAAGCAGACTTGCGCCTCGAGGCGACGTTCCCCCGTGCCGATGAAACCTATGGACCTAAAGGCGCTTGGTACGGCAAAACCATCGGCGACATGGCCAAGGATGTTCGGGCAGGGTATGAATTGGCGGCCAAGTCCAGCCCAGTGATCAAGGGGGTGATTCCGGTCGGCGAAGCCTGGGTTCGTGCGATGGACACGGGCGTGGCTGACAATAATTCTTTGGATGGCACCGACGCAGGCAAGTTAAACCTGTGGACTTATGACAACTACCACGCCAGTGTGGCGGGCTATTACCTGAAAGGCTTGGTGGTGTTTGGCGCGTTGACACTGCACGACCCCCGCTCTTTGGGCGGCAACGAATGCTCCGGTTTTGAGTTGGGCTTATCGGTGCCGCAGATCAAAGCTTTGCAACAAGTGGCCTATGACCAGCTGAAGATTTCCTACCCCATCCAAGCGGCGCCACTGAAGAACTTAGCGGTTGAGGTACCTCAGCGCTGTTTGCCCACCCGTTAAATCGCTCAGCATTTCGATGCTGCCATAGCGCCTTTGGAGCGTCAGTACCGGGCGCAGACACCCAAGCTCTTGCCCGCTGACCTGTGAAGAAGCCCGTAGTTTGGAGCTGGGGTTGGGCAGTTGCCATGCGTCACCGCATGCGTCGCCTCAACCAAGCGCTGGTTTGATCGACCGCCATCGACAAGGCCAGCATGGCGATGATGACGGTGGAGGCTTGCGCGTAATGGAACAGCGACAACTCGACATACAGCAGTTGGCCCAGTCCGCCGGCGCCGACAAAACCGAGAATGGCGGCCATCCGGATGTTCATCTCCCAGCGGTACAGCGTGTAGGCCAGCAGTTGCGGGGCCGCGCCGGGCAGGGTTGCGTAAAGGAAGGTGACAGCTCGGTTTGCGCCGGCCAGCCGCAGCGCACGCGCTGGCTGGGTCGGCGTGTTGGCCAGCGCCTGTGCAAAAAGACGACCCAAGACCCCTGTTGTGTGCAGGGCCAACGCCAGTGCGCCGGCAAAAGGGCCGAGGCCGACCGCCAGCACGGTGATCGTCGCCCAGACCAGTTCGGGCACTGAACGCAGCGCATTCAACAGCACATTGAACGGCAGCCGAAACTGGGGCAGGGCGAGCAGCAAGCCCAGCACCACCGCCAACAGGGTTCCAATCACCGAAATCGCCAAGGTTTCCCAAATGCCGGTGACGACCCGGCGCAGCCACTCAGCGCTCAGGTCTGGCGGAAAAAAACTGGCAATGAAGTGGCCGATGGAGGTGGCTGAGTCCATCGAAAGCAGCGCCGAGAAGTCTATCTGCAACATGCGAAAACTGCTGGCAACCGCCAGCAGCAAAGCCATCAAAAAGACGATGCTGCGCCAGCCGAATGGCGAGACCCGGCTGGCCGGCGGCGTGTCGAGCGAGCGGCGCAGCCAGCTCGAAAGCGCATCGGCGATGAAGACCAGGCCCATGAAAGCCAGCAAGATACTCGACGCTTCGCCGCCGTTGAGCATTTTCATCGACTGGTCCATCAACTGACCCAGGCCGCCAGCACCAACGAAGCCCATCACCACGGAGGCTCGGATGGCGCATTCCCAGCGGTAAACCGTGTAGGAGGCCAGCTCTTTGGAGGCCTGTGGAATCAGCCCGTAGAGCATCGCCAGCGGTCGGTTGGCACCGCTGTGGGCCAGCGCCCGCGCTGGTGCGGCGTCGACAGACTCAAGAATTTCGGCGTAGACCTTGGCCAGCATGCCGCCATAGGTCAGGCCGAGCGCCAGCACGCCGGCGGCAGGCCCTAGGCCAAAGACGCGAACGAAAATAAGCGCCCAAACCAGCTCTGGAATGCCGCGCAAGATGGTCAGCAAGCTGCGGGTGAATGGTTTGAGCGTGGGTTTGACGCGACCGGCTGTGCTGACCAGGTAGGCCAGCGGTATGCCGATGACGCAAGCCAAGCTCATGCCAGCCGTGGCGATGGCCAGCGTTTCCAGTGTGGCTTTGCCGAGGTAGCCCAAAAACTCAGGGCCGCTTTCAGGCGGTAAAAAGGCGGCTAAAAAATGCCCGATGACGTTGAGGTTGGCCGGATCGAGCAAGGCTTGCGGGCTGACTTCGGCGGTCTGAAACAGCGGCCACAAAATGACCAAGGCGAGAACCGCGCCAGTCAGTCGGCCAGCGGCGCTCGGGTCGCGCTCAGCGTGCGTCAAAAACATTTCAGCGGCATGTGGTGGGCAAGGCAAAAGCGTTGACTTCAGTGCTCTCAGGCAGACGCAGCTGGTGGCTGTGCATGGGCAGTTCTTCGCCTTCGCTGGCATACAAGGTGTGCAACAGCGAATCAGTGACTTCCTTGGCGGGCAGGTCGAAGGCGATTTGCCCGGCCTTGATGCCAACAATGCGCGTGAAGCATTTCAGCGCCAGGTCGACCGCATGCAGGCTGGCCACCAGCGTTGCACCGCGCAGCGCGGCATCGTCGACCAGCAGCCGCACGGTGGCCAGTGCCAGCGCCGGGTCGAGGGCCGACACCGGTTCGTCGGCCAACACCAGTTCGGGTTGTTGGTACAGCACGCGGGCAATGCCGACGCGTTGCAATTGGCCGCCAGAGAGTTGGTCGCTGCGGGCGAACAATTTGTCGGCCAGACTGACGCGCTCCAACGCCGCCAGCGCGCCGGGGATGTCGAGAGGGTAAAGCAAGGAGACCAGCGATTTCCACAGTGGCCATTGCCCGAGTCGGCCGGCCAGCACGGCGGTGACAACGCGCTGACGTCCCGGAATCGGTGGCGCTTGGTAAACCGTGCCGATGCGCGAGCGCAGTGCTCGACTGGCCGACACCGACAGCGAATGGAGCGGCAAGTCCAGCACTGTGACGCGCCCCGAGCTGGGTGTCAGCCCGCTGCCGATCAGCGACAACAACGAGGTTTTACCGGCCCCGGAAGGCCCGATCAAGGCGATCCGATCGCCAGCTTTCACCTTCAGAGTAATGGAAGTTAACGCGGTGTAGCCGTTGGCGTGTGTCAAGCCAGCGCCTTCAATCGAAAAGCTCATGGTTGGTTCACGCGGCCGGGGTTGCTGCAGCAGCCATCAAAAATCGTTTTGCAAGCACCTTGCTTACTTGATCAGACCAGCCGACAGGGCGGCTTTTTCGATACCGTCGTAGTTTTCCTTTTTGGTTGGAATGAACTTGGCGGCACGTTGCAGGTTCAGGATCTCTTTGTGTTCTGGATTGGCCGGATCGAGCTTTAAAAAGGCGTCGGTCAGTTTTTTGATCAACTGCGGCTCGAGGTCACCGCGCACTGTCCAGTTGTAGTCGAAAAAAGGCGGTGTGCTGGCAAAGACCCGAACTTTCTCGGTGTCGACCTTTTTTTGCTCGACCAGCTTGTCCCAAACCGAGGTGTTCAGCACGCCGGCTTGAGCTCTGCCCGCGGCGACAAAAGCGGCAGTGGCATCGTGGGCACCAGAGTAAGCGATGTTTTTGAAGTCTTTTTCGGGATTGAGTCCGGCCTGTTGCAGAAAGAAACGCGGCATCAGGCTGCCAGACGTAGACGACGGCGCGCCGAATGCGAAGGTCTTGCCCTTCAAGTCGGCGAGCGTCTTGATGGTGGGGTCGGCGGTGATGAACTTGGATGTGAAGATGGCATCTTCCTCGCGTTGAACAATCGGGATGGCCGTGCCGTTGGTCCGAATTTTGGCTTGTACGAAAGTGAAACCACCCAGCCAAGCCAGATCAATCTTTTTGGTGGCCAGGGATTCGACCACGGCGGCGTAGTCGGTGACGGGCGTGAAGACGACTTTCATGCCAGTTTGGGCGGCGAGGTAATTGCCCAGCGGTGCGAACTTGCGTTGCAGCTCGGTCGGGGCTTCGTCGGGAATGGCCGAAACGCGCAAGATGCCATCGTTGGCAAACGCCGGCACTGAAAACACAAGCGATGCCGCAAAACCGCATGCAAACGCGCATTGAAGTGCCAAACGACGAACAATAGAGGAGGTCATGGAGTGTTCCGTGTTGCTGGTCAACCACCGCCATGCGGCTGTCTCAGCGGTTCATAAAGTGCCCAAAAACCAAGTTTCATGGGGCGGTTTCGGGAGTACTTCAATTGTAGTGAGTCCCCGCCTAGCTTGAATTTTCGACTGCATTGCCCCCAGAAACGAAAAAGCATCCCGAAGGATGCTTTTTTAAAGCGCACTGATTTTTTTACTTCATCTTGAAGGATTGCAGGCCAACCGGCAGCACGACACCTTTGACGGCGGCTTGGGCTAGCTTGAAGAATACATCGGTGTTGTCCATCACGCCGGTGAACGAGTAGGCGCCCGGGCCGAAAGCTGACAGTGGGATGTCGCTGGCGGTGTGCACGGCGCTGTTACCGGGAACCTGGCCGGTGACCATGAACTTGCCCTGTGCATCGCGCTGGCTGGGGTCGGCTGGGTAAGCCGCCAGTGGTTGGGTTTTGACGAACGGTTGCTGACTGTCCTGCACCGGCAGCGGGTTCGTCCGGTAGTCTTCATAGCGGTCTGAGTTGGCGCCGTAAGCCACCAGCAGGCGGTGGTCAATGTCGGTGGTTTCAGGGTAGCCGTCGGCCGCGATGCGGTATTTAGGGAAGCCGGCGGTTTCGTAAATGCCGACGGTTTTGTCGCGCAAAGCCGGACCGCCTTCGCGCACCAGCTCTTGCAGTCGGGCGTCGCTGACGAGGGAACCACCGATCAGCGCCACACCGGCGCATTCATGGTCTGCCGTGACGATGACCAAGGTGTCGCTGCGTTGCGCCGCAAAGGCTTGAGCCAGTTTGACGGCGCGGTCAAATTCGATGGTGTCGAGCAACCAGCGTTCGGTGTCCATGGCGTGGGCTTGTTTGTCGATCGACGCGCCTTCGATCATCAGCACAAAACCTTCTTTTTTCTTGGCCAACACCCGCAACGCGGTGGTTGTCATTTCGTCAAGCATGGGTTGGTCTGGGAAACCGTAGTCGTCGACCACGCGGTTGTTACCGGCATTGCCCAGGCCTTGACCTTTTTGACGGCGGCCGTCGATTTTGTCCAAAGCGACATTCATGTTGGAGTGCGAAAACAGGCCCAGCAAGAGGCCGGTCTTTTGGCTGTCAATCGCGTCCATCTCGGTTTTGTTGCCAGCGTAAGCAAAGCCCGCAGCTTGAAAGTCGGCCAGCAGATTGCGGTCTTTGTCTTGGCTGCCGGGCGCTGCGCCCCAAGCTTTGACGATGTCGGCAGTGTGCGCGTCGGTGGCCGAAAAAGCGTAGTCGGTTTTGTCGCCACGGGCGGAGCCGGGCGTGCTGGCCGGTAAAAACCACTTGCGCCCGCCGCCCATCAGCACCGACAAGCCACTGAGTTTGCGGTCGTCAAAGTACTGGTCAACAATGCCGGTGCCTGCGCCGCGGTTGCTGGTGTGCACCGCATTGGCCGCCGGCGTCGCATCAAAGACATCGGCTGTGGTGACCAAGCCCAGTGCTTTGCCTTGGGTCCGGTGCAGGTACTCGCTCAGGTATTCAATGCGCGGATTGTCAAACGCGTCCAGCGTGTCATCTGGGAACACCCCTTGCTCGTTGTTGTTGTTCTTGTTGCCCAACGCATAAGCGCTCATACCGGGGGCAGAGTCGGTGACGATCGAGTTGAGCGAGGCGGTTTTGACCATGCCGGTGACGGGGAATGTGTCCATCGCCAAGGGCTGAATGACCTTGCCCTGGGCATAGCCACCGGCCACGATGCGGGCTGCCGTGCGCTGCGCTGCGCCCATGCCGTCACCCAGCATGATGATGATGTTTTTGATTTTTTGCCCGCCCACCATCAGCGGCACGATTTCAAAATTTCCTTTGGCGCTGACGGTCTGGCCGTCGCTTTGCGTGGCCGTCACCGTCAAGGTGTGAATGCCCGGCTGGCTCATGCTGACAGCCCGGCTTGAGACGATGGCGGCGTTGGCTGGCAGGCCTTTGTTGCAAAGTGCTTCGCAGTTTTTGAGGGCGACGTTGGCGGTCAGCGTTTTGCCGTCGATGGCGAAGCGCGCTGCGGTGATGGTTTTGCTGGCGTCGTCCGGCCGCACCGTGGCTTGCAGGTCAAAGCGCTGGCCGGGTAAGAAGCGCGCAACGATCGGCCCTGCGGCTTGGCCGCTGAACAGCTCGCTGGGCGGCGTCAGGCGCGTCACGCTGGGAGCAGCTTGCGCCGCCGTGCTGACCAAGGCACACAAGGTGATGCCGGCGAGCCGGTGCAGAGTGGCTGGAAGCGGGTAATTCATAGATTTATAGTTTGTTGATGGGGTAACTTGAAGGGATGGAGAGGCTGGCGTGATGAGGTCGGCGTGATGAGGTCGGCGTGATGAGGACAGTGCATCAGTGCGCGTGTTCTTGGGCTTGTAAATAGTCCGTCATCTCTAGTTTGTTCATGCCGCGCGTGGCCTGTGGGGGCAGCATCAGTCGCACCCAAGAGACGCGGCCATCGCTTTCTTCTAAGCGGCCCACACGCAGCTGGCCGGTGATGGCCACCAGGCCGCGGGTGTAGGGAATCAGCCAGTTGCTTTGGGCAGGATCCAGATAGACCGTGACCAGTGCGGCCGGTAGGTCATCGGCATCGCCGTCGGCATGCTCGCTCATTTGGACCGGCCTTGGCGACAGCATGAAACGGCCCAAATGCGGGACTTCTTGCTGCACCATGTAGCCTGTGATCTGCACCGTCTGGCCGTTGACTGAGCCTAGTTTGGCGCTCATCTCCAATCCTCTGGAGCCCATCGGTTGCTTGAAGAATTCGTTGAAGCGCAGCTCAGGTGCGATTTGTGCAGAAACCGCGACACAGAAAAAATAAAACCAAAGACCAGTGAAAAGCTGTCGCATGTGGGCTTATCGAATGAAATTAAATCCGAATCCTATTCGGTGATCAAGTCAACTATATGACAGCGCCGCAGCGCGGCGTCTAAATTCAGCGAGGGCGCCAATCTGCCGACAAATGGCGCAGGGTGTTCTCGCGGTTGATGGTGCGCCGGCGAATGCCATGTGGATCAAGTGGCTGCGAAGACCATTCCTACAAATAGGAATCATTCCCGTTTACAATGAAAAAATGTTGCAGAAAACAAGCATCGACAACCCAGCCTTTTTGCATCTGAGGCCGACCTGTTCCAGCCCTCCGATCATGAATCTGGCTGAAGCGCCGCTGAAGACAACCTGGCGAGTGCTTCGAATCAAACCCACTGAGACGGCCCCCGAGCGGGCCAGCCACCTGCAAGAGCTTGGTTTTCTGCCGGGTGAACTGGTGGCCGTGTTGGCCCGTGGTTTTCCCGGTCATGACCCGTTGGTCGTGCGTGTGGGTTTGTCGACTTTTGCCTTGCGTCGAGACGAAGCCTTGAGCGTTCTGCTGGAATTGAAAGATGCACCTGAAAATGCGTGAAGTCAAAGTTCACCTTCACCCCAGCGGACCTTTGGTGGCCTTGGTGGGCAACCCGAACTGTGGCAAAACAGCGCTTTTTAACTTGCTCACCGGCAGTCACCAAAAAGTTGCTAACTATGCCGGCGTGACGGTCGAACGCAAAGAAGGCAAAGTCAATTTAACCAACGGTAAATTCATCCGCTTGCTGGACTTGCCCGGAACGAACAGTCTGTATCCCCGCTCGCAGGACGAGCGCGTGACTTGCAATGTGCTGGCAGGCCGGGCCGCGGGTGAAAAACGTCCCGATCTGGTGGCTTGCGTGCTGGACGCCACCAACCTAAGGCGCAACTTACGCTTGGTGCTGGCCGTCAAACGACTGGGCATCCCGGCGGTGGTGGTGCTGAACATGTCGGACGTCGCGGAACGTCGCGGCTTGAAGATGGATGCCGCTGCGCTGGCGCTCGAACTGGGCTTGCCAGTTGTGAAAAGCGTGGGTGTGAAAACAGGGGGAGAAGACGCGCTGCTCGAATGGTTGGCGCTGGGGACCTGGCGCGAACAGCCGACCAGCCCGGAGTCCTCGGTAGTTGACGAGCACTTTCAAACCGGCGCAGACCACCTTGTGGTGCAAGGAATTTTGAAGCGGCTGCACTTGGACCAACTGGTCCCCGATGTTCTGAGCGACCGGCTGGACCGCGTGCTGTTGCATCCGGTGTTCGGGCCGATGATTTTGACCTTGGTCTTGTTTTTGATCTTTCAGGCCTTGTTCAGCTGGGCCACCGCACCCATGGACATCATCAAAAGCATCACCGATTGGAGCGCGGGCTTGGCCCGGTCTTGGTTGCCTGATGCCTGGTGGCGAAGCCTGTTGATTGACGGCGTGATCGCCGGTCTGGGCGGCGTGGTGGTGTTTTTGCCGCAAATCTTGATTCTCTTTTTCTTCATCTTGATGCTTGAAGAAACCGGCTATTTGCCGCGCGCGGCTTTCTTGTTGGACCGAATCATGGGCTCTGTGGGTTTGTCAGGTCGGTCTTTCATCCCTCTGCTGTCCAGCTTTGCCTGTGCCATTCCCGGCATCATGGCCGCTCGCACCATTTCGAATTCACGCGACAGGATGGTCACGATTCTGATCGCGCCATTGATGACGTGCTCAGCCCGCTTGCCGGTCTACACCCTGCTGATTTCAGCCTTCATTCCTCAGATCCGCGTCTGGGGCGGCTTGCAGTTGCAAGGCTTGGTCATGTTTGTACTTTACGTGGCCGGCATTATGGGCGCCATGGCCGTGGCATGGTTGCTCAAAATCTTGACCCGCAGCGGTCGCCTGGTTCGCCCGTTGATGATGGAGTTGCCAACCTACCACTTGCCGACGGTTCGCAATATAGCCATTGGTTTGTGGCAAAGAGTGAAGATTTTCATGCGTCGTGTGGGCGGCATTATTTTGGTGTTGACCATTGCTTTGTGGTTCTTGGCCAGTTTTCCAACGCCACCCGACGGCGCTACCCGACAAGCCATCGAGTACAGCATGGCCGGTTGGTTGGGTCATTGGCTGGCCGTTGTTTTTGCACCGATTGGGTTCAATTGGCAAATCAGCCTGGCTTTGGTGCCCGGCATGGCGGCCCGCGAAGTGGTGGTCAGCGCCTTGGGCACGGTCTACGCTTTGTCGTCAGCCGCTGAGCACACCTCTGAGTTGATCACGCCCATCATTGCGCAGCAGTGGAGCACAGCCACCGCGCTGTCTTTGCTGACTTGGTTTGTTTTTGCACCGCAATGTCTGTCGACACTCGCCACCATCAAAAGAGAAACTGGCGGCTGGCGACTGCCGCTGCTCACGGCGGGCTATTTGTTTGCCTTGGCCTACGGCGCTTCATTTGTCGTTTATCGATGCGCTGTGTGGGCCGGCTTGGGTTAAACCAATCAGACTTTGGAGCTTGTACAGGGGCGACGACAGAATCTTCAACCGGATGCCTTTTCAAGACCGGACCGGTTTTCATCGACGTAGTTGGCTCAACCGGCGTTATCAGCTGGGGGCTTGCACACCGGTTTTTTTGGGAGGCGTCAGCGCTGTTTTAAAGAAGGCCTTTGGTGCGCGCCAAGTGACTGGCTTGCGAGCGACTTTTCACGTTGAGGCGACGGAACAGGCGCCACAAGTGCACTTTGACAGTGTGCTCGCTGATTTGCAGTTCTTCGGCAATGTCGCGGTTGCTCAAACCACGGTCCAGCATGACCAGCAACTGTTTTTGTCTCTTGGACAACTTTTCAGGGACTGCGCCGGTTTCAGCGTCCGGGTCGTCAACCAGAAAAAGACGCAGCGCATTGGAGATTTCAGTGGCGCCGGCAGACTTCTGAATGTAGGCGTCAGCACCGGCTTCGATCGAGAGGTCTTCGTAGTCAAGCGCTGTTGCCGCTGACAAAACAACCAGGGGCACGTCGGGGTACTGCAATTTGAGTTCCCGAACACCGGACACGCCATGCGTGTCGGGCAGCTTGAGGTCTAAGCAGATCAGTTCCGGTAGGCCGTGTTTTTCGATCGCCGGTGTCACTGCAGCAACTCGGTCGAGTTCGACAATTGTGGCTTTGCTGTTCAGGCGGCGAACCAGCATCACAACGGCTTCTCGCATGAGAGGATGGTCGTCCACTACAAAAATACTCATGGGCTTAATAGCTTCAGTGTTCATGGAAATTTAAATAATTGCGTTTATAAACAAGCCAATTTTAAGGGCAAATTTAAACTGTTGACTAGCACAAAAAACGGGTAGAAATACTTATCACGGGTCATTTATCAGGTAACAGTTAGTTCTTTGGGCATTATTTTTAAAAAATCAGGCCAACTGTGCCAGCGCAGCAGACACTGCTTCAGTGTTAACGCCTTCGACGGGCAGCAGCTTGTGGTGTAGTGTGATCAGTTCTGCTGCGCCGCCAGCCTGCAGTTGTGCAATGGCCAAGGCGGCTTCGCGTGGCGACTCAAAGCTCAGGCTCTGCAATAGCAATCGGCCACGAGCATCAAGCAGTTTAAAGTAAAAAAGACCGTCTTTTTCACGGTACTGTTTGAGCGTGGGCAGAGCCGTTTTGCTTGCTTTGACAATTTGTGTGTCGGCGCCAGTGCGCAGATTTCGCAGGCCGACGTTGTGGCGCAGCGTGGCCATGAAAGGCGTCGCCAAAGCCCGTGCTTTGACGGCGCCGGCTTGCAGAATAGCTTCTAGTTGGCCGGGGTCGCTGATGAAAGCGGCGTAGCTGTCGCGCATCGGTGCGATCTCGCGGTCGATGCGCTCAAACAGCATTTGCTTGGCGTCGCCCCAAGCGATGCCGTCGGCATAAGCTTGGCGCAGGGCGGTGGTTTCTTCGGCGCTGGCAAAGGCCTGGTAAATATCGAACAGCGCCGAGCCTTCGCAGGTCTTGGCTTCGCCCGGTGCGGTGGAGTCGGTGACGATGCCGGCGATTTGCTTGCGCAGCTGCTCACGCGGCGCAAACAGCGCAATCGTGTTGTCGTAGCTCTTGCTCATCTTGCGGCCGTCCAAGCCGGGCAGCGTGGCCACCGAGGCTTCGATCAAGGCTTCGGGCAACACCAGCTGCTCGCCATACAAATGGTTGAAGCTCTGGGCGATGTCGCGGGCCATTTCGATGTGCTGAATCTGGTCGCGGCCGACCGGCACTTTGTGCGCCTTGAACAGCAAAATGTCGGCGGCCATAAGCACCGGGTACATGAAGAGACCGGCCGTCACATCGGCGTCGGCGTCATGGCCGCTGGCGGTATTTTTGTCGACCGAGGCTTTGTAGGCGTGGGCGCGGTTCAGCACGCCCTTGCCGGTGACGCAGGTCAGCAGCCAGCAGAGTTCGGGGATTTCTGGGATGTCGGACTGGCGATAAAACGTCACGCGTTCGGGGTCTAAACCCGCCGCCAGCCAAGAGGCGGCGATCTCCAGCGTCGAGCGCTGAATGCGCGCCGGCTCGCCCACCTTGATCAGCGCGTGGTAGTCGGCTAAGAAGTAAAAACTCTCAGCGCCGGGGGCCAGACTGGCCCGGACGGCGGGGCGAATAGCGCCCACGTAGTTGCCCAAATGGGGCGTGCCCGAAGTGGTGATGCCGGTCAGGACGCGCAGTGGGCTCATGAGAAATCAGACTTCAAAAGATGCAAGAACTGCAAAAAAGAGGGACGCCGGGGGTTGGTTTTTCACGTTGCTTTACCGCAGCAAGAAGGCCAGCGGCGACAGCAGGGTTTGCAGCGCGTCGTAGGTCAGCGTCATCAGCGGTTGCATCCAGAATGAACTGATCACGCCGGTCAGCACCAAGCCCATGACGATGAAAAATCCCCAAGGCTCGACGCGCGCCAGCATGTTGGCTTGCCGCCACGGCAGCAAGCCGACCAAAATACGGCCGCCGTCCAGCGGCGGCAAGGGGAACAAATTAAAGACACACATGACCACGTTGACCAGCATGCCGGCGCGGCACATTTCCAGCACAAAGCGCTCCGTGATGCCCGCGGCCGCTGCGAAGTAAAACAAAGCACCCCACAGCAGGGCTTGCACAAAGTTGGCGCCAGGACCGGCCAGCGCGACCCACACCATGTGTTGCTTGGGTTTGCGCAGGTTGCCAAACTGCACGGGGACTGGTTTGGCGTAACCGAACAAGAAAGTGCCCGAGGTGGCGATGTACAGCACCAGCGGCATGACGATGGTGCCGACCGGGTCGATGTGTTTGAACGGGTTCAGGGTCACCCGGCCCAGCGACCAGGCGGTGTTGTCGCCGAAGTGACGGGCCACAAAGCCGTGGGCCGCTTCGTGCACGGTGATGGCGAAAACCACCGGAATCGCGTAGATCGCGATGGTTTGAATCAAGTTGGCAAAGTCCATGGGCAGATTGTCTCAGAGGCTGATGGTTTTACAGACCAAGGACGGCCAAGTGGCCACGGCCTTGCCGCACGATGACGGCTGCGCCGCCAGCGCTGATGGCGGTCAGGTCGATCACGGTGGTGGCTGCCAGCGGGCAGGCGCCCGCATCGACAACAGCGGCCAGTTCATGCTCGAATTGACGCCGAATTTCTTCGGCATCGTTCAGCGGCTCGGTCTCACCGCGCGGAATCAGCGTGGTCGCCAGCAGCGGCGAGCCGTGCAATTCGAGCAAGGCTTGCAAGGTTTTGTGGTCGGGCACACGCAAGCCAATGGTCTTGCGCGACGGGTGGCTGAGCCGACGCGGCACTTCTTTGCTGGCCTCCAAGATAAAGGTGTACGGCCCGGGCGTGGCCGCTTTGATCAGCCGGAACTGCTGGTTGTCCACCCGTGCGTAGGTGGCCAGCTCACTGAGGTCGCGGCACAGAATCGTCAAGTGGTGTTTGTCGTCCACCCCGCGGATGCGGCGCAAACTGTCGGCAGCGGTTTTGTCGTCGAGGTGGCAGACCAGCGCATAGCTGGAATCGGTCGGCACTGCCGCCACACCGCCGCGGGCCAGCAGCGCGACGGCTTGCTTCAAAAGGCGCGGTTGGGGGTTGTCAGGGTGAATTTCAAAAAATTGGGCCATGAGTCTATTGCTTCAGTGGCGCAGGGGGCGCACTGTTCGGTTCAGTTCAGTTCAGTTCAAGATTCGACCGGCTGCGGGTCGATCTGTTTGTGCGATTTGCTTTCGCGCGCCGTCATCCAAGCGCCAAGTGCGCCGCAGATGGCGATCATGCCGATGCCTGCCAGCGACCAGATGTCGGGCACATGTGAAAAGATCAGCCAGCCGCCCAGCATGGCAAAGCCGATCTGGACATAGAAAAATGGCGTCAGCGTGGCTGCGGTGGTTCGGGTGTAAGCCATGATCAGCAACCAATGGCCAGCGGTAGCGGCCACGCCCATCAGCACCAGGCCGCCCCACAGCCACCCAGAAGCCAGAGTGGTCCAAACAAAGGGCAGCGCCAACGACGCGATGAGGGTGCCAACCCAGCCGGTATAAAAATGCATGGTGAGCGGATCTTCAGTGCGCGCCAGTTTGCTGGTCAGCACCTGAAACCATGAATTGGTCACCACCACCACCAGCGGGAAGAGGGTCGACCAGCCAAAGTGCTCGCTGCCCGGCCGAATGATGATCAAGGTGCCAATGAAACCGCCAATGATGAGCGTCCAACGCAGCCGTGAAACGCGTTCATCCAGCGCGGTGGCCGCCAGCAGTGTGATCACCAGCGGGGCGATGGCAACGATCGAGGTGAACTCGGCCACTGGAATGTGGCTGAGGCTCAAAAAAGCAAACAAACTGCTGGTCAGCAGCAGCAGACCGCGCAACAACTGAAATCTTGGGTGGTCGGTTCGCAAAGAGCGCCAACCGCGCGTTGGCAACACCAAGGCGGTGGTCGCCACGGCTTGAAAAAAGTAGCGAAACCACAGGGCCATCAGCAAGGGCACACCGGCGGTGCTGATCAATTTGGTGGTGGTGTCGAGGGTCGAAAAACAGGCCACCGCCGCGATCACGAGGGCAATGCCCCCAGCGGCCGAAGGTGCGTGCTTCACTGAATGCGGTCTTCCAGCAATTCCCAAACCGGTGTCAGTTCGCCCGGTAAAAATGGCAATGCACCCAAGTCGGTGCGACTTTCGACTGGGCAGTGAAAGTCACTGCCGCGGGATGCCGCCAGGCCAAATTCGCGGGCGGTGTCGGCGTACTTGATGTATTCCTGCGCGGTGTGGCTGCCGGTCACGACTTCGACGGCCAGACCGCCATGGTTTTTAAACTCAGTGAACAGTGCGTACTCTTCATTTGGCGTGAACTTGTAGCGGGCCGGGTGCGCGATGATCGCCAAACCCTGCGCTTGAGTGATCCAGCTGACGGCGTTTTGCAAGCTGGCCCAGCGGTGTGGCACGTAGCCGGGTTTGCCTTCGGTAAGGTATTTTCGAAAGACCTCGGAGGTTTCTTTGCAAACGCCGGACTCGACCAGAAAGCGAGCAAAGTGCGTGCGTGAAATGAGTTCGGGGTTGCCAACAAATTTCAAGGCGCCAGCATAAGCCCCTTGAATACCGACTTTGGCCAGACCGTCGGACATTTCCATGGCGCGTGCGCCCCGACCACCGCGGGTGTCGCGCAAGCCTTGTTGCAAGGCGACGTTGTCCGGGTCAAAGCCCAGCCCAACAATATGCACGGTTTCGCCGGCAAAGGTGACCGAGATTTCAGCGCCGGTGAGGTAGCGCAGGCCTTGCGCTTTGGCGGCGGCAGCGGCGCGGTGTTGACCGCCGACTTCGTCGTGGTCGGTCAAAGCCCACAACTCAACGCCATTGAGTTTGGCGCGCTCGGCCAGCGCTTCAGGGGTGAGTGTGCCGTCAGAGACGACCGAATGGCAATGCAAGTCCGCATTGAGGATATTTTTTGAAATCACGTTTTTATTCTAGGCTTTTTGCAAAACCTGAGAGCGTCAAAGCTCAGCACCTTCGACCAGAAAGCGCACCCGCCGCACGCCCTGCCATTCGTCGGCGTCCAGCCGAAACGCCAGCCGGACTTTGGCCGGCAGTGTTTCAGTCCGGCCGAACCAGATGCCGTCGACCGGCTGACCTTGGTGTTTGAGTTTCAGAGCGAGGTGCTTTTCGCCGACCAGCCGCTGCGACACCACTTCGAGTTCTTCGCTGAAGGTAGGCGCGGCAAACCCTTGTCCCCAAACTGCTGCGTGCAGCATGTCGACCATGTCAGTGCGCCGGTATTCGGGGGCCAACGGGCCGTCGGTGTCGAGCACGCGGGTCAAGGTGCTGCGGTCCAGCCATTCATGGGCAACCGCTTGCAGGGCTTGCTCAAAGGTGTCGAAGTTTTCTTCGTCGATGGTGCAGCCGGCGGCCATGGCATGGCCGCCAAAGCGCAGCAGCACGCCCGGATGGCGTTTGGCCACCAAGTCCAAGGCGTCACGCAAGTGAAAGCCCGGAATCGAGCGGCCTGAGCCTTTCAATTCGTGCTCTTTGCCGGGCGCTTGGCTGGCCGCAAAAACAAAAGTCGGACGGTGCATTTTGTCTTTGATGCGCGAGGCCACGATGCCGACCACGCCTTCGTGAAAATCAGGGTCAAAAATCGCGATGGCAGGGGGCGGCGCTTCGTCTTCGTCGATCATGGCGTCCGCTGCCAGTTCGGCCTGTTCGCGCATGCCGGCTTCAATGTTGCGACGTTCGCGGTTGATGCTGTCAAGCGTTTTGGCGAGTTCTTCGCCGCGTGTCAAGTCGTCGGTCAGCAGGCATTCAATGCCCAGTGTCATGTCGGACAGGCGCCCGGCGGCATTGATGCGCGGGCCGAGGGCAAAGCCGAAGTCAAAGGCCGTGGCCAGGTTGGCTTGGCGGCCGGCCGCTAAAAATAAGCCGCTGATGCCGGCTTGCAGCGCACCGGCACGAATGCGTTTCAGGCCTTGCGCCACCAAGCGGCGATTGTTCGGATCCAGCTTGACCACGTCGGCCACCGTGCCAAGGGCTACCAGCGGCAACAAGGCGTCGAGTTTGGGCTGGCTGGCAGCGTCAAACACGCCGCGCTGCCGCAGTTCGGCGCGCAGCGCCAGCAGCACATAAAACATCACGCCGACACCGGCGATCGACTTGCTCTCAAACGTGCAAGCGGGCTGGTTTGGGTTGACGATGACGTCGGCGTCGGGCAGCACGATGTTGCCATTCAGCAGCGCCGGCAGGTGGTGGTCGGTCACCAGCACTTGCATGCCCAGCGCCTTGGCCCGGGCCACGCCCTCGATGCTGGCGATGCCGTTGTCAACGGTCAACAGCAGGTCTGCGCCAGCGGCCTTGACGCGCTCAGAGATCGCTGCCGTCAGGCCATAGCCGTCGACCACGCGGTCGGGCACCAAATAACTCACACTCGAAAAATTCAGCGGCGCACCGAGCAGCCGCAGTCCGCGCACACCGACCGCGCAAGCGGTCGCACCGTCACAGTCGTAGTCGGCAACGATGCAGATGTGGCGACCCGCCGCCATGCTGTCGGCCAGCAGCACCGCAGCTTCAGTAGCGCCATGCAGCGCGCTGGGCGGCAGCAGCCGGGCCAAGCCGTCGTCAAGTTCATCTGGGCTGAGCACGCCGCGGGCTGCATACAACTGCGCCAGCAGCGGGTGCAGACCGGCTTGTTGCAGCGCCCAAACGCTGCGCGGTGGGGCATCTCTGACAGTGATTTTCATAAGGTTTCCAGCAGACCCAGCAAGGGTTTGGGTTGGCGTAATTGCTTCAGGCGGCTCAGCAGACTGCGAGGCGCGCTTTCGAAGGTCAGGGCACTGCGCTCGCCGCACAGGGTCAGCCGCACGGTGTCGCCGGCAGCTTGCCGGGCCCGGAGGTTTTTGGCTTCGAGCGCGTTGAGTGAGCGCCAAGCGGCTGCGTAGGCTTGCCAGTCATCGCGCAGGGCGGCGTCGGCCAACGTGCGTGGGGCGTTGAGTTGCTGCGGTTCGGCGGCGGCTTGGTCAGGCAAATCACCGGTGCCGCTGAACCAGATCGAGTTGACTGGCAATTGCCGCCGTTGGCTGCGCGCGTCGTTGATGGGGTGGGTGTAAAGCAGCATCTGCATCTCGTTTTGCAGGCGGCGCAGCGTTTTTCCGCTGCTGCCAGCGGGCAGCCAAAGGTCGACGCTGCGGCCAACCACACGGTCGAGCGAGGCGGTCGGCAAGCGCTTGAAGATGTCGCCTTCTGCCAGCCAGCGCTGCGGCGCGGCGTAGTGCAGGCGAATGCCGTCAGACTCGAAATAAAGCTGCATGGCGGCCATCAGCACGCGTGAATCGGTTTCGCTCAGCGCCAAGTCGTTGGGATCGGTCAGGGTGGCGTGTTCGCGGCCCATCAGCCAGTGGCAGAGTGTCACATGAGCCCAGCTTGGCGTGGTCGTTGGTTTGGCGGGTTCGCGTTGGCCGCGTTGTGCATGCTCCCAGGCAGCCCAGGGCGTCAGGCCGTCTTGCGGCGGCTGGCCGGCCCATCCGTGAAGCCGAGTCAGCGCCCGCTCATGCGGCGCCGACAGCGACAACGCGTGGTCGGTGTCGGTGTCGGTCAAGTGCATGCCTTGCAGCAGCTCGGCAAAGTGGCGGGTGTCGGCCGGCGGCAGGCCTGACATGGTGCTCAGCCAGCTGGCGTCGCCGCAGGCCGCAAACGGCAGCAGCAAATGTGGCACTGGTGGCACAGGCGGCAGGGGCAGCACAGGCGGCGCAGCTGGTACGGGCTGCGTTGAGGCTGAAGTGGGGGTCGGGGAAACGGTAGACATGGCGCTATTGTCCGGGATGCCACAATCAACCGCATGCAAATTCCCTATGAGTTGATCGTCGGCTGGCGTTACACCCGCGCCAGCCGATCCACCCGGCGCAACGGCTTCATTTCCTTTATTTCAGGCGTCTCCATGCTGGGTATTGGGCTGGGTGTAGCGGCGCTCATCATCGTGCTGAGCGTGATGAACGGCTTTCAAAAAGAAGTCCGCGACCGCATGTTGGGCGTGATCGCGCACATTGAAGTCTTTGCCCCTGGTGGTGCGGCTTTGCCCGACATGGCGAAGACCTTGGCCGAAGTTCGGCACAACAAAGAGGTCATTGGTGCCGCCCCTTTCATTGCCGCGCAGGCGCTGCTGGCACGCGGTGAGGACATGAAGGGCGCTCTGGTGCGTGGCATTGACCCAGCGCTCGAAGGCGGTGTTACCGAGCTTGGGGTGCAGCTCAAAGGCGGCGTATTTCAGCGCCTGGTGAGTGGCGAGTTTGGCGTCGTGCTGGGCATCGAGCTGGCGCGTTCAATGGGCGTGCGTCAGGGCGACAGCGTCACTTTGATCGCGCCCAGCGGGCAAGTCACCCCAGCGGGCGTGGTGCCGCGGCTCAAGCAAATGACGGTGGTCGGCACGTTTGACTCGGGCCATTTTGAATACGACTCGTCTTTGGTGTTGATGCACCAAGACGATGCTGCCAAAATTTTCAGGCTGGAAGGCCCGACCGGCATCCGCATCAAGTTGCGTGATTTGCACCAAGCCCGCGAAGTGGCCCAGCAACTGGCCGGCTCACTGAGCGGCAATTTACTGATCCGCGACTGGACGCGCCAAAACCGCACCTGGTTTGCCGCTGTGCAGCTGGAAAAACGCATGATGTTCATCATCCTCACGCTGATCGTGGCGGTCGCGGCTTTCAATTTGGTCAGTACGCTGGTGATGAGCGTCACCGACAAGCGCGCCGACATCGCCATCTTGCGCACACTGGGCGCCAGCCCGAAAAGCATCATGGGCATTTTCATGGTGCAGGGCGCGATGGTTGGTGTGGTGGGCACGCTGTCGGGACTGCTGCTGGGGCTGGGCATTGCTTTCAACATTGATGTGATCGTGCCGGCACTTGAAAGCTTGTTGCACGCCAGCTTTTTGCCGCGCGACATCTACCTCATCAGCCGCATGCCCAGTGAGCCGCAGTACGCCGACATCATGCCGATCGTAGTGTTGTCGCTGGTGCTGGCTTTTTTAGCCACGATTTACCCGAGCTGGCACGCCAGTCGCGTCAACCCGGCGGAGGCCTTGCGTTATGAGTGATCTCAACCCAGAAGTGGTGCTCAGCGCCAAAGGCTTGACCAAGCGTTTTCAAGAAGGCCCACTCGACGTCACCGTGCTGCGAGGCGTCGACCTGCAAGTGCACCGCGGCGAAACGCTGGCCATCGTCGGCGCCTCGGGTTCGGGCAAAAGCACGCTGCTGCACCTGATGGGCGGGCTGGACGCCCCGACCAGCGGATCAGTGCGCCTCAAAGGTCAAGACATGGCTGCGCTGTCGGCCACTGCACAAGGCCGTTTGCGCAATCTGCAACTGGGTTTTGTGTACCAGTTTCATCACTTGTTGCCAGAGTTCAGCGCGCTCGACAACGTCGCCATGCCTTTGTGGATTCGCCGCCAGAGCCGCGAAGAAGCAGGTCAAACTGCGGCAGTGATGTTGGCCTCGGTCGGCTTAGAAAACCGCATGAATCACAGGCCCTCCGAACTGTCGGGCGGCGAGCGTCAGCGCGTGGCGATGGCCCGGGCCTTGGTGACGCGGCCGGCCTGTGTGTTGGCCGACGAGCCAACCGGCAACTTAGACCGCAGCACCGCCGATGGGGTGTTTGAGTTGATGCTGCAACTGGCTCGGCAAAACGGCACTGCTTTTGTCTTGGTGACCCATGACGAAGCACTGGCAGCGCGTTGCGGGCGACAACTGCGGCTGGTGCTGGGGCAACTGAGTTAGCAACGCGCCGTCATCAAGCAACACGGCATGACCCGCATGACGTCATGGATCGACACCCACTGCCACTTGGACGCGCCCGAGTTCAGCACCGATGTGCTGGCCGTGCGCCAGCGCGCACAGCAGGCGGGCGTTCGCCTCTGTGTGATTCCGGCGGTGGCGGCAGCGCATTTCGAGAGCGTTCGAAGTTTGGCGCACAGCGGCGGCGACGGCTACGCGCTGGGCATTCATCCGCTGTTTGTTGGGCGTGCAGTGGATGCCGATTTGGCCGCGCTGGACGCCGCGTTGCTGCGCTACCGTGATGATCCGCGCTTGTTGGCGGTCGGGGAAATCGGGCTTGATTTTTTTGTCCCGGAACTCAAGTTAACTCCGCTGCGCGAGCGCCAAGAATTCTTCTACCGTGAGCAGCTCAAACTGGCGCGCCAACACGGCTTGCCGGTGATCTTGCACGTGCGGCGCTCGGCTGACCGGCTGCTTAAATATTTGCGGGAGTTGGCGCCAGCTAAGGGTTGGCGCGGCATTGCGCATGCTTTCAATGGCAGCCAGCAGCAGGCCGAGGCCTTCATTGGTTTGGGCTTCAAGCTGGGCTTTGGCGGCGCTGTGACGTTTGAGGCGGCGCGGCAAATTCGGCAGCTGGCCACCAGCTTGCCGCTGGACGCCTTGGTGCTAGAAACCGACGCCCCTGACATGCCGCCGCACTGGCTTTACCAAACCGCCCAAGTCCGGGCAGAGGGCGGCGTGCAAGGTCGCAACGAGCCCGCTGAACTGCCGCGTATCGCGCACGTGCTGGCCGACTTGCGCGGCATCAGTGCGGATGCATTGGCGTTGTCCAGCACAGAAAATGCACTGGTGGCTTTGCCGCGTTTGAGGGGATTGCTGGCGTGAACGCGGCGCAGAAAGATCAGCAGGGCGACAAACGGCTGACCGGCTTGCCGCCCTTGTTGTCAGCCAACACCCGTTTGCTGGTGCTGGGCAGCTTTCCGGGTGTTGTCTCGCTGGCCACGCAGCGTTACTACGGCCATCCGCAAAATCACTTTTGGAAAATTCTGCGTGCCCTGTGGCCAGACCACCCGGCCGCCGTGGCTGCGGGCGACTACGCCGCTTCTGCGCGTTGGATGCAGGGCAAAGGCCTCGGCTTGTGGGACGTCTATGCCGCCTGTGAACGCCAAGGCAGTCTTGACAGCGCAATCCGCCATGCGCAAGTGAACGACCTGACCAGCCTGCGGCTGCTTTGCCCGAGTCTGCAAGCCATCGCCCACAATGGCAGTGAAAGTTTCAAGCACGCCAAACACAGCGCGGCGCTGGGCCTGCCGGTTCACCGGCTGCCATCGACCAGCGCTGCCAACGCCAGCTGCTCGTTCGAGCACAAGCTTGCCGCCTGGCAGGCCGTTTTCAACACACATGGATTGATTTAATGGCTCGCAAGACCGTTTCCCTAGGCGATACCGTCTCTAATTGCGCCGCCTCTACGGCCTCCAGTCAACTGCCCGAAGTGAATTTTTCCGACTTCGGCGACATCCGATTTTTGCACCTCGGCACCGAATGGGTGCAGGGCTCCATGCTGATCGACAAGCCGTTTGAGATTCAGCTCGAATACGTTCAGCGCATGATGGTCTGGCTGCTGTTTGTCGAGGCGCAGGCGGTGCCGACTTTGCACAGCATGCAGCTCGGTTTGGGGTCGGCGGCGCTGACCAAGTTTTGCTACAAAAAACTGCGCACCAAAACCACCGCCGTCGAGATCAATCCGCAGGTGCTGGCGGCTTGCCGGCTGTGGTTCAAGTTGCCGCCCGAGGACGCTCGTTTGCAGGTCTTGTTGGCCGACGCTGGGCGCGAGATTAAAAAGGACTGCCACCTTGGCACCGTCGATGCGTTGCAGGTTGATTTGTATGACCACGAGGCGGCCGCACCGGTGTTGGACAGTGCTGCCTTTTATGCCGATTGCCGGCGCTTGTTGACCGACGACGGCGTGATGACGGTCAACCTGTTTGGCCGTGACGGCAGTTTCGAAAGCTCGATGGACAAGATCTCCGATGCGTTTGGTGCTGACGCGGTGTGGGCTTTTCGGCCGACCCGTGAAGGCAACACCGTGGTCGCTGCCCAGCGCCAGCCGAGCCGGCCCGAGCGCGGGCTGTTATTGCAGCGCGCCGAGCTGGTGGAGTCACGCTGGGGTTTACCCGCACGAAAGTGGTTGAGGTTGTTTAAGCCATTGATTTGATTGAGTTTTTTTATCCTCGCAGAGTCACTTTGTGTAGGTGAAAGCCACATGAAAACAGCGCTGGATTGAATGGACAATTCATCGCTTCAATCAATTTTTCAAGGAGACAATCCGTGAATATCAAAAGTCAAAAAGACTTTTTTTCCGGGCTCATGTTCATGGGCGTCGGTGTGGCATTTGCCTGGGGTGCGACCACTTACTCAGTCGGCACGGGGGCCCGCATGGGTCCGGGCTACTTTCCCTTGATGTTGGGCGTGTTGTTGGCCGTGCTGGGCGCCGTCATCACCTTCAACGCCTTGGTGCTGGAGCGTGTCGGTGGCGACAAAATCGGCAAATGGGCTTTCAAACCGCTGGTTTTCATCATTGCCGCCAACTTGCTGTTTGGTGTTTGCTTGGGCGGTTTGCCAACCCTGCATGTACCGGCGATCGGCATGATGCTCGGCATCTACGTGCTGACCTTTGTCTCGAGCTTGGCCGAAAAAGGCATGCAGATCAAAGCGACTTTCATTCTGGCCACGGTTTTGGCCGTCATCAGCTACGTGGCTTTCGTGCTGGTGCTCAAGTTGCAGTTCCAAGTGTGGCCTGACTTCATCACCGGCTAAGGAGATAAAAAATGGATTTGATTGCGAACTTGTCGCTGGGTTTCAGTGTGGCGTTCACGCCCATCAACCTGCTGTATGCCTTCATCGGCTGTATTTTGGGCACGCTGATTGGCGTGTTGCCCGGCATTGGCCCCGTGGCCACGATCGCCATGCTGCTGCCAGCCACTTACGCGCTGCCACCGGTGTCGGCGCTGATCATGCTGGCCGGTATTTATTACGGCGCCCAGTACGGTGGTTCAACCACCGCTATTTTGGTCAATTTACCGGGCGAATCTTCGTCGGTGGTGACCTGTATTGACGGCTACCAAATGGCCCGAAAAGGTCGAGCGGGGCCGGCCTTGGCGGCGGCTGGTTTGGGTTCGTTCTTTGCGGGTTGCGTCGGCACGCTGATTCTGGCGGCCTTTGCACCGCCCTTGACAGAGCTGGCCTTCAAGTTTGGCCCAGCCGAATACTTTTCATTGATGACGCTGGGTCTGATCGGCGCTGTGGTGCTGGCGTCGGGCTCGCTGCTCAAGGCCATCGCCATGATCGTGCTGGGTTTGCTGTTGGGTTTGGTCGGCACCGACGTGAACTCTGGCGTGGCCCGTTTCAGCTTCGACATTCCTGAACTCACCGACGGCATCGGCTTTGTGGTGGTGGCCATGGGTGTGTTCGGTTACGGCGAGATCATCAGCAACCTGGCCCAACCGGAAGACGACCGCGAGGTCTTCACCGCCAACGTCACCGGTTTGTTCCCGACCAAGCAAGACTTCAAGGACATGGCGCCTGCTGTTTTGCGCGGTACTTTCCTGGGCTCGGCGCTCGGCATCTTGCCGGGCGGTGGTGCGCTGCTGGCCGCTTTTGCAGCTTATGCGCTGGAAAAGAAAATCAAATTGAAGCCGGGCGAAGTGCCATTCGGTCAAGGCAACATCCGCGGTGTGGCCGGCCCTGAGTCAGCCAACAACGCGGGTGCTCAAACCTCCTTCATTCCCTTGCTGACGCTGGGCATCCCACCCAACGCCGTGATGGCTTTGATGGTCGGCGCGATGACGATTCACAACATCCAGCCAGGCCCTCAGGTCATGACCAGCAACCCTGAGTTGTTCTGGGGTCTGATCGCCTCGATGTGGATTGGCAATGCGATGTTGATCATCTTGAACTTGCCGCTGATCGGCATGTGGATCAAGTTGCTGACGGTGCCTTACCGCTACCTGTTCCCGTCCATCGTGCTGTTCTGCGCGATCGGCGTGTACTCCACCAACAACAACACATTTGATGTCTGGACGGTGGGTCTGTTTGGCGTCATTGGTTACATCTTTGTCAAGGTCGGGGCTGAACCAGCACCATTGCTGCTCGGTTTCATTCTCGGCCCGATGATGGAAGAAAACCTGCGCCGTGCGCTGCTGCTGTCGCGGGGTGACTGGAGCGTGTTCGTGACACGTCCTTTGTCGGCTGGCTTGCTGGCGGCGGCTGTACTGCTCTTGGCTATCGTGCTGTTACCGTCGATCAAGAACAAGCGGGAAGAAGCTTTCGTCGAAGAGTGACGAGCGCCCGTTGGCTTTAAAAAAAATGGCGTCTTTGGGCGCCATTTTTTT
The DNA here is from genome assembly GCA_040400815.1 of Polaromonas sp. GTDB lineage: Bacteria > Pseudomonadota > Gammaproteobacteria > Burkholderiales > Burkholderiaceae_C > Polaromonas. The sequence goes on from JBBAPN010000010.1 coordinate 30,607, forward strand.
GAGGCTGCCAAAATCGACTTTGTTGTGGCCTGGGTCTGAAGCAAGTCCGTACACAAGCCCTGACACAAGCCCCTACACAGATTTGGATTCTGTCTGTTTGAAAAACCGCTGCACAATCAAAAGATGAGAAGCACCCTGACATCCCCTTTTCGGGGCTTGGCCTTGGCCACTTGCGCCGCCATGCTGGCGTTGACGCTTGTCCCATTGGCGGCTCAAACCACAGCCTCCGCTGCGGCAACAGCTGCTTATCCGCTGCGATCCATCCGCATGCTGGTGCCCTTTCCGGCGGGCGGCGCGACCGACATTTTGGCGCGTGCCTTGTCGCAAAAGTTGGGCGATAAATTGGGACAAACCGTGGTCGTTGAGAACCGTCCCGGCGCAGGCGGCACGATCGGTGCCGACGCGGCGTCGAAAGCCGCGCCGGACGGCTACACCTTGCTGTTGTCGACTTCTAGCACGCACAGCATCGGACCGGCCCTCAACCCCAAAATTCCGTACAACGCCGAAACCGACTTCACGCCGATTGGCTATGTCGCCACCTCGCCCAATGTGGTGCTGGTGCCGCTGTCGTCGCCGGCCAAGAGCATGCGCGAGTTCATCCAGTACGCCCGCAAGCATCCGGGCAAGCTGAACTACGCTTCCAGCGGCAACGGCACCATCATCAACTTGACGACCGAGTACTTCAAGGCCGAGTCCGGCACTTTCATCGTGCACATTCCCTACCGCGGTACGGCGCTCGCCATTCCAGATTTGATCAGCGGCAAGCTCGATCTGTTGATCGATTCCTTGGTAACGGGTCTGCCGCATGTCAAAGATGGCACATTGCGGGCGTTGGCGGTTACCAGCTTGCTTCCGACGCCGCTGGCCGGCGGCATGCCGACGGTCGCCGAGTCGCTGCCCGGTTTTGAGTCGGTCACTTGGTTCGGTGTCTACGGTCCTAAAGGGATGCCGGCTGAGTTGGTCCTCAAAATCAACGTGGCGCTGAACGCGGCGCTGCGCGAGGCCGAGGTGAAAGAGCGCTTTGCCCGGCTGGGTGCCGAGCCGGTGGGTGGCACGCCTCAGCGCTTTGCAGCGATGGTCAAGTCCGACACAGCAAAGTGGAAGAAAATCATCGCCGATCGACAAATAGCGCCGGATTGACATCGCCTCTGAAGTTTATTTCCTAATTTTTGTGGGCCTGCGTATTGCATGGCTTTTGCATCCCAAGTCCCTCTTTGTTTTTTAAAACTCAACGTCAAGCCAGTCAACGCCATGAACTTCAACTTCGACAATCCTTACAGCTCCACGCGGATTCCTTTGTTTGCCCGCAATGTGGTGTCGACCTCGCATCCCTTGGCCGCGCAAGCTGGCCTGCGCATGATGCTGAAGGGCGGCAACGCGGTCGATGCCGCCATTGCCGCCGCCGCCGCCATGACCATCGTCGAGCCGGTCAGCAACGGCTTGGGCAGTGATTCTTTTTGTATCCTGTGGGACGGCAAAGAGCTGCACGGTCTGAATGCGTCTGGCCGTGCGCCCGAGGCCTGGACGCCCGATTACTTCAAGCGCAAATACGGCGATAACACCAACACACCGCCCAAGCGCGGCATGGATTCGGTGACCGTGCCCGGCGCTGTGGCGAGCTGGGTCAGCCTGAGCGAGCGCTTCGGCAAGCTGCCGTTCGCGGATTTGATGGAGCCGGCGATTGAGATCGCTGAGCGCGGTTATTTGCTGTCGCCGGTGGTGCAGCAAAAGTGGGCGGCAGCCACCAGCGAGCTGCAAGGCTTGCCGGGTTTTGCGCAGTCGTTTTTGCCTTGGGGCCGCGCGCCGCAAGTCGGTGAGTTGTTCCAGTTCAAGGCGGCGGCCAAGGCCTTGCGGGCGATTGGCGCCAGCCAGGGCCAAGCCTATTACGGCGGTGAAATTGCCCATGCGCTGGAGAAATTTTCAAAGCAAAACGGCGGTAGCTTGACGGTGAAAGACTTCGCCAATTACCAGCCCGAGTGGGTCAAGCCGATTGGCAAGGATTACCGCGGCTACACGCTGCACGAAATCCCGCCCAACGGCCAAGGCATTGCCGCGCTGATTGCGCTGGGTATCTTGGATAAATTTGACGTCGCCAGCCTGCCGGTCGACGGCGTGGATTCGCAGCATTTGCAAATCGAAGCGATGAAGCTGGCCTTTGCCGACGTCTACAAATACGTCGCCGAGCCGTCGGCTATGGACGTCACGGTGGACCAGATGCTGGACGACGCCTACCTGGCCAGCCGCGCCAAGTTGATCGACATGAAAAAGGCGCAAGATTTTGGCGCCGGCAACCCGGTCAAGGGCGGCACGATTTACCTCACGGCAGCGGATGAAAACGGCATGATGGTGAGCTTCATTCAGAGCAATTACATGGGCTTTGGCTCGGGCTGCGTTGAGCCTGAGTTTGGCGTCAGTCTGCAAAATCGCGGCCACGGCTTCAGCTTGGATGCGGGCATCAATCAGGTCGCGCCCGGCAAGCGGCCGTTTCACACCATCATCCCGGCCTTCCTGACCAAAGACGGCCAGCCAGTCATGAGCTACGGTGTGATGGGCGCCAACATGCAGCCGCAAGGCCACATGCAAACACTGGTGCGCATGCTCGACTACGGTCAAAGCCCGCAAGCCGCTTGCGATGCGCCGCGCTGGCGCTACAACGAGGGCCTGGAGATCAACGTCGAGTCGGCCATGAATGCCGCCACCGTGCAGGCCTTGTCGGAACGCGGCCACCGCACCGAAGTCATCAACGATTCGTACCAAGACTTTGGCGCGGGGCAGTTCATTTGGCGTGCCGGTGACCCGAAAGTCGAAGGTTATGTGGCGGCCAGCGATGCGCGTCGCGATGGCCAAGCGGTCGGCTTTTAATTGACGGAGAAACAGGTGGTTTCTAGCGACTCGGTGGTGTCTGATGATGCGGCCAAAGATGCCGCTGCCAAGTCCAAGCTGGCGGTTGGTTTGGCGCTGGCCTTGGTGGGGGCCGTGGCCTTCAGCGGCAAAGCGATCATCGTCAAGCTGGCTTACCGGCATGGCGTCGACCCGGTCACTCTGATCATGCTGAGGATGCTGTTTGCACTGCCGATTTTTCTCATCATGGCGTGCTGGGCGAGTCGCGGCAAACCGTCTTTGAGTGGCAAAGACTGGCTGGGTGTTGTGGGGCTGGGCATCACCGGTTATTACCTGTCGAGCTTTTTGGACTTTGCCGGGCTGCAGTACATCAGCGCGTCCTTGGAGCGTTTGATCCTGTACCTGAACCCGACGCTGGTGCTGTTGCTCAGCTTGCTTCTTTACCGTAAGCGGGCCAGCCTGCGCCAGCTGCTGGGCATGGCCATCAGCTACAGCGGCGTGGTGTTGGCGTTTGCCCACGAAATTACCGCCCAAGGGACGCATGCTGCGTGGGGCGCGTTGTTGGTATTTGTGAGTGCTTGCACCTATGCGCTGTACATTGTTTACAGCGGCGAAATCGTCAGGCGCCTGGGTTCTATCCGACTGGTCGGGTTGGCCAGCACGGTGGCTTGTTTGTGCTGCATCTTGCAGTTTGTGCTGCTGCGGCCCTTGACGCTGGAGCACGTCGCCCCCGAGGTGATGTGGCTGTCGCTGCTGAATGCAACGGTCTGTACGGTGGTGCCGGTGCTGATGGTGATGATGGCGATCGAACGGATTGGCGCGAGCATGACAGCGCAGACTGGCATGATCGGTCCACTCTCGACGATCCTGATGGGCGTGCTGATTTTGGGCGAGCCTTTCACGCTTTGGCTGGCCACGGGCACCTTGCTGGTATTGACAGGTATTTATGTTTTCACACGGGCTCCAAGGCCCGCCAGATGATGCCCTGGGCTTGCCGCACTCGGTGCGTCAGCTGGTTCAATTTCAGCAAGCACTTCAGCAACGACTTTAACAACGACAAAAGGAAGCAGCATGGATTTAGGCATCAACGGTAAATGGGCACTGGTCTGTGGTGCCAGCAAAGGCTTGGGTTTTGGCTGTGCCGAGGCGCTGGTGCGCGAAGGCGTGCATGTGTTGATCGTCGCCCGTGGCGCCGAAGCCTTGCAAGCAGCCACCGCCAGCTTGCTGGCCGATGCGGCTCGCCCAGCCGGCACTGAAGTGCTGCAGTTGGCAGCTGACATCACCACGCCCGAAGGCCGGGCGGCCGTGTTTGCGCTGCGCAAAGACTTCGACATCGTCATCACCAACGCGGGCGGTCCACCACCGGGCGATTTCCGCGACTGGGAACGTGACACCTGGATCAAGGCACTGGACGCCAACATGCTGACGCCGATCGAGCTGATCAAAGCCACCGTCGACGGCATGGCAGAGCGCGGCTTTGGCCGCATCATCAACATCACCTCGGGCGCGGTCAAGGCACCGATCGATATTCTGGGTTTGAGCAACGGCGCACGCAGCGGTTTGACGGGTTTTGTGGCGGGCGTGGCGCGCAGCAAAATCGCCGGTCAGGGCGTCACCATCAATTCCTTGTTGCCCGGCGCTTTCGACACCGATCGCCTGAAGGTGACGATGGCCGGAGCCGCACAAAAGACCGGCCAAACGGTAGAAGCCTTGGCCGAGGCCAGACGCAAAACCATCCCGGCCAAGCGCTTTGGCACGCCGCAAGAGTTTGGTGCCATCTGCGCATTTTTGTGCAGCCAGCACGCGGCCTACATCACCGGCCAAAACGTGCTCGCCGATGGCGGTTCTTACCCCGGTACTTTTTAAAACGTCAGCTGAACAATCAACAACAAAGGAAGAGACATGAACACCCTTACCTCCAAAGCGGTCCGCATTGAGGCCCACGGCGGCCCCGAAAATCTCCAGCTGGTCGACGTCACCGTTGGCGAGCCCGGTCCGGGCGAAATCCGTATTCGCCACAAAGCCATCGGCCTGAACTACATCGACATTTACCAGCGTGCCGGCTTGTATCCGCTGCCGATGCCGCTGCATCTCGGCATGGAAGCTTCGGGCGTGATCGAAGCCGTTGGTGCGGGTGTGACGCACTTGCAAGTCGGTGACCGCGCGGCCTACGCTAGCCAGCCACCGGGCAGCTACTGCGAATTGCGCGTGATGCCGGCCAAGTGCGTCTGCAAATTGCCCGACGCGATTTCGTTTGAAACTGGCGCCGCCATGATGCTCAAGGGTCTGACGGTGCAGTACCTGCTGCGCAAGACCCAGCCCCAAGGCGGCCTCAAGGCGGGTGACTTTGTGCTGTTCCACGCTGCTGCGGGTGGGGTTGGCCTGATCGCTTGCCAATGGGCCAAGGCGATGGGCTTGCAATTGATTGGCACCGCTGGTTCAGACGCCAAATGCGCGCTGGCTTTGGAAAACGGTGCCGCCTTTGCGATCAACTACGCCAAGGAAGATTTTGTCGCTCGCGTCAAAGACATCACCGGTGGTGCCGGCGTCAAGGTGGTCTACGACTCGGTCGGCAAAGATACTTTTCTGAAGTCTCTGGATTGTTTGCAGCCGTTTGGTCTGATCGCCAACTTCGGCAATGCCTCTGGCAAAGTCGAGCCGCTGGACCTCGGTTTGTTGGCTGGCAAGGGCTCGCTGTATGTGACGCGGCCCACCGTCTTCTCGCACCTGGCCAGCCGCGACAGCACGCAAGCCATGGCCGACGAATTGTTCGAGATGGTGATCAGCGGCAAGGTCAAAATCGCCATTGACCAGCGCTTTGCTTTGGCCGATGTGGCTGAGGCGCATCGCTCGCTGGAAGCCCGCAAAACCACGGGCTGCACGATCCTGACGCTGTAGTCCGAAACGCCTGCTAGCGGCTGCGGCGCACCCGCAGCAGTTCGTCCAAAATCAAGCAGACGGCGCCAATCGAGATGGCGCTGTCGGCGACGTTGAAGGCTGGGAAATGCCAGCCGGCGTAGTGCAGGTCGACAAAGTCAACCACGTAGCCGTGCAGCAAGCGGTCAATGACGTTGCCGATGGCGCCGCCCAAAATGCAGGCCATGGCGAACGAAAAGAGTTTTTGACCCGGGTGCGAGCGCAGCATGTGCACAATAAAAAGCGCCGCAGCCACGCCAACCGCGGTGAAAAACCAACGCTGCCAGCCCGAGGCCGAGGCTAGGAACGAGAAGGCCGCGCCACTGTTGTGCACCCGAACGATGTTGAAAAAGCTCGTCACGGTGGTCGCGTCACCGTGCTGGTAATAGCCCAGGATCAGCACCTTGGTGAACTGGTCGGCGATGAGCAATAGCAGCGCCAGTCCAAGCCAAGGCCAGACCGCGCTGCTTGATTTTTTAAAACCGATTTTGGCCATCACGCAAACTTTCGGTCTTCGCCGGCGCCGTACAGGTTGCTGGTGCAGCGCCCGCAAATCGTCGGGTGGGCCGCGTCATGGCCGACGTCGCCCTGGTAATGCCAGCAGCGCTCGCATTTCGCGCTGCTGCTGGCGGCTGAGTTCACACTCAAAACGTCAGCCGCTTGCAGCGTCATGGCCGAGGTGATGAAGACAAACTTCAGGTCGTCGCCCAGGCTGTTCAGTAGCGCGTGGTCGTTGGTGTTGACGCCGAGCGTGACATTGGCCTGCAGGGACGATCCCACTTGGCCGTCGGCACGCAAGACCTCGATGTCTTTGTTGACCAGATCGCGCAATTCGCGAATCCGCGTCCATTTGGTCAGCAAAGCAGCGTCAGGCCAGCCAAGCTCTGCATAGGTTTCCATGAAGATCGACTTCGACGAGCCGAACACCGTCCATGCCTCTTCGGCGGTGAAGCTCAAAAAAGGCGCCATCCAGCGCAGCATGGCGTGGGTGATCTGGTGCAACGCGGTTTGCGCGCTGCGGCGGGCCAAAGATTGAGGGGCGCTGGTGTAGAGCCGGTCTTTCAGGATGTCGAGGTAGAACGCGCCCAGATCTTCGCTGCAGTAGATCTGCAGTTTCGAGACCACGGGCTGGAACTCATAGACCTCGTAATGCGCCAAGATGCCGGCTTGCAACTGCGCCGCGCGGCTCAAGGCGTAGCGGTCAATTTCCAGCATTTGAGCCAAGGGAACGCTGTCGGTGGCCGGGTCAAAGTCGCTCACATTAGCAAGCAAGAAGCGCAGCGTGTTGCGAATTCGGCGGTAGGCATCGACCACACGCGCCAAAATTTTGTCGTCAATGCCGAGGTCGCCCGAGTAGTCGGTCGAGGCGCACCAAAGGCGAATGATTTCAGCGCCCAGCTTGCCGGAAACTTCTTGTGGCGCCACCACGTTGCCTTCGCTTTTGCTCATCTTGCGGCCCTTGCCGTCGACGGTGAAGCCGTGCGTCAGCAGCCCTTTGTAGGGCGCGTGGTCGTACATGGCGCAGGCGGTGAGCAAGGAGGAATGGAACCAGCCGCGGTGTTGGTCATGACCTTCTAAATACAGGTCGGCCGGCCAGGTCGATTGCGCTGCATGGCTGTGCTTTAACACGTGGTCGTGCGTGGTGCCAGAGTCAAACCAGACGTCCAAAATGTCGGTGCTCTTGATGTAGTCCGGTGCGTCGTTGCCGATGATGGATTCGGCCGTCGCCTTGCTCCAGGCTTCAATGCCGCCGGCCTCGACCATGCTGGCGGCTTGGTCCATGATCTCCATGGTGCGCGGGTGCAATTCGCCGGTGGCGGTGTGGATGAAAAAGGGCAGGGGCACGCCCCAATTGCGTTGGCGGCTGATGCACCAGTCCGGCCTGCCTGCGATCATGTCGCGCAAACGGGTCTTGCCGTTTTCCGGGTAAAACCGCGTCTCTTCAATCGCACTCAAGGCCAGTTGGCGCAGGGTTTTGGCGGCTTTGTCTTTGGCGAACAAGCCTTCATTGCCCGGGCCTTCTTCGTCCATACGAATGAACCACTGGGCGGCGGCACGGTAGATCACCGGTGTCTTGTGGCGCCAGCAATGCGGGTAGCTGTGGACGATGTCTTGCGTCGCAAACAGGCGCTCGTGTTCGCGCAGCTTGTCGATCACCAGCGGCGCGGCTTTCCAGATGTTGAGGCCGCCAAAGAAGGGCAGTTCGTCAACATAACGGCCATTGCCTTGCACCGGGTTCAGGATGTCGTCGTAGGCCATGCCGTTGGCGACGCAGGAGTTAAAGTCTTCTACGCCGTAAGCTGGCGCGGAGTGCACGATGCCAGTGCCGTCATCAGCAGTGGCATAGTCGGCCAGGTACACCGGCGACAAGCGGCGGTAGCCGTAGACGCCTTGGTCATCGGCGGCATCGTGCAGCGGGTGCATGAAGTTGAGCAGCGCGAGTTTGTCGCCCAGCGTGGTGGCCAGCACCGTGCCGCTGAGGCCAAAACGAGCCAGGCATTTCTCCACCAACACCGACGCCAACAGCAGCAGGCCGCGCTCGGTGTCCACCAGCGCGTACTCAAGCGCAGGGTTCAGGTTCAGCGCTTGGTTCGCCGGAATGGTCCACGCGGTGGTGGTCCAGATCACGGCAAACGCGTCCTTGAACAAGTTGCCTAAACTTGGCAGGCCAAAGGCGGCGGCGAGCTTTTCAGGTTCGGCGCATTTGAAGCCGACGTCCAGCGTTTGCGACTTTTTGTCGGCGTATTCAATTTCAAACTCCGCCAGCGACGAGCCGCAGTCAAAACACCAGTACACCGGCTTCAGGCCGCGGTAGACAAAGCCGCGTTCCATGATGCGTTTGAGGGCCCGGATTTCGTTCGCCTCATTGGCGAAATCCATGGTCCGGTACGGGTTGTCCCATTCGCCCAAAACGCCCAAGCGTTTGAAGTCGGCCATCTGGCCGGCGATTTGCTCGGTGGCGAAAGCCCGGCTTTTGGCCTGCACTTCGTCACGCGGCAAGGCCCGACCATGCAGTTTTTCAATCGCGTTTTCAATCGGCAGGCCGTGGCAATCCCAACCCGGCACATAGACCGCGTCCATGCCCTTGAGCTGGCGCGCCTTGACGATCATGTCTTTCAATACTTTGTTGACAGCGTGACCAATGTGAATCTTGCCGTTGGCGTAGGGCGGGCCGTCGTGCAACACAAATTTGGGACGGCCTTGGCGGACGTCGCGCAGCTTTTTGTAGAGCCCTTGGTCTTCCCACTCTTTGACCCAGCCGGCTTCGCGCTTGGGCAAGTCGCCGCGCATCGGGAAAGGCGTGTCAGGCAAGTTCAGGGTGCTGCGGTAATCGGTTTTGGTGTCGGACATGGTTTTATTTCGGAACAAACAGGGAAATCTGGGCGGCTGTCACAGGCAGCTTGGCGGGAGTAGGCCGCACAAGGCGGGCCAAAAGGTGGGCCAGAAAGTGGGGCCTTGGGTGCCGTGGCGAGATCGTCTAAATTCGAACGAGGCGAGGTTCTTTGTGCGGTGCTGCGAGAAAAGCGCGGGCGTCGTCGCAGTCACGGGCGATGCCTTTTTGAAGCGCCTCCAGACCTTCGTATTTCAGCTCGTCATGCAGTTTGTGCAGCAGTTCCACCCGAATGATCTTACCGTAGGCGCTGTCGAGACCAGCCCCTTCGGCGCGCAGCGCAGGGCCGCCCCAAGCCAAGCCAGCCCCCTCGAGGGGCAGCGCAGCACGCGAAGCGGCAAGCGTGGGGGCTATATCTTTCCAATCCAAGCAATGAACTTCCAGCAAGACACGGCCTGCGTCTTCGATGCTGGGCCGTCTACCCAAGCTGGCCACGCCGTCGACCGGCGCGTCGTCGGCAGCACCCAGCCCGTGCGTGCGCACCACAAAAATACCGCTGGCAGCCGGCTTGTCGTGCCTGAATGCCACGTTCAACGTCCGAAAGCCCAGCTCACGGCCAAGCTTTTTGCCGTGTACCACGTGGCCTGAAATACTGTAGGGCCGGCCAAGCAGGCGCGCCGCGTCGTCCATCTGGCCGTGTGCCAGTGCTGCGCGCACCGCTGAGCTCGAGACTCGCCCGCCATGGACTTCGTAGCTGTCCATGCGGGCGACTTCAAAGCCGCCGGCGATACCGGCCGCGTCGAGCATGGCGTAGTCGCCGGTCCGTTGTCTGCCAAAACGAAAATCGTCGCCCACCAACACATAGCGCACCTGCAAGTTGTTGACCAAAACATCCTGGATGAAGGCATCGGCGCTCTGCGCGGCCAGGCGCGCGTTGAACGGCAGCACCACCGCTTGGTCGATGCCGCAGCGGGCCAGCTCGGTGAGTTTGTCGCGCAAGGTTGAGATGCGGGTGGGCGCTGTGGCCGGTGAAAAGTACTCGCGCGGGTGCGGCTCAAAGGTCATGACACGGGCTGGCAAGCCGCGGTGGTTGGCCTCATTTTTGAGCACCGCGAGCATGGCCTGATGGCCGCGATGAACTCCGTCAAAATTACCGATGGTCAGCGCGCAGGGCTGAGCCAATGCAGGGTGCTGATAGCCGCGAAAGATTTTCATGCTGTCAATTATCGTTTTTTAGGGGAGCTCGCCTGCTGCCCAGCGGGCGGCAGCGGCAGGTACCAGCCAAATGTCATGAATTCACTGTATATTGTGAAGCAGCCGATAGCGCTTTGCTGCAAAAAAACGTTGATCGAGCTTGTTGATTGATGCCGGTTTCCATTTCCATGGAGGTTCGTTTGAAGGTCTTGAAGCTGTCCGCTCAGGGGTTGCCACAGTCGTGGATCAGCCTCGAACAAGCCGTGTTGCACTACGCTACCGGGGAAGTGCGCTGGGAAGCCGGTGCGCAGGTGGCCTTGTTTCGGGGCGGCCACAACGCCCACACTGGCTTGCAGTCGACCATCACGGTCAACAGCATCATCGGCACCCGCGGCGTGCCGAACATCAATCCCTTTGACCTCAAACCCGGCCTGACCAACGGCAAGCTTTTTGCGCGCGACCGCAATGTCTGCGCTTACTGCGGCAGTCATTTCCATGAAGAAGAATTGACGCGCGAGCACATCATTCCTTTTGCCCAACATGGTGTTGACACTTGGATGAACGTGGTTACAGCTTGCCGCGCATGCAACCACCGAAAAAGCAGCCGCACGCCTGAACAGGCGCGCATGCCGCTGCTTTACACGCCTTATGTGCCGAGTCTCTGGGAGGACTTTATTCTGCGCAACCGCCGGATTCTGGCCGACCAGATGGAGTTTTTAATCGCGTATGTGCCGCGTTCTTCGCGGCTGCTGACTTGACGTGGCGCTTGGGGCCGGATTTGACCCCTGGTTTTTTTGCTCAGGCGAAGACACCGGCCGTGTCTTGCATTCGCGCCGTGACTTCACCCAGTTGGTGCAGCGAATCCCCAAAGGTCATTTCCAGTTGCGTCAATTTCTTGAAGCAATGGCTGACGATGTACTCGTCTGTGACGCCAATGCCGCCGTGCAATTGCACCGCTTGCTGGCCGACAAAGCGCATCGATTGGCCAAGCTGGTATTTGGCGCGGGCCATGGCGGCGCGGCGTTCGTCGGCCGGAGCGTTGAGCTTGAGTGAGGCGTAGTAACTCATAGAGCGGGCCAATTCCAGCTGCATTTTCATGTCGGCCACGCGGTGGCGCAGCGCTTGAAAACTGCTGATGACAACGCCGAACTGCATGCGTTGGTTCATGTAGTCGACGGTGATGGCCAGCGTGGCGTCCATCACGCCGACGGCTTCGGCGCAGGCGGCAGCAATGCCGATGTCGACTGCGTGCTCTAAGGCGGCCAGCCCGTCCAGTGTGATGAGCGTTGCGGCGGCGTTGCGCAGCTGCAGTTCGGCAGCGCGGCTGCCATCTTGTGTGATGTAGCCGCGGGTGTTGACCCCCTCAGTGTTGACGCCTTTGGTTTGGCGTTCGACCCAAAACAGCGCTTGCTGGCCCCGCAGCATGGCTGGCACCAAAAAGGCGTCAGCCTGGTCGCCTGCCGGGACCATGCTTTTGTCACCGCTCAGTGTCCAGCCGCTGGCCCTGCCCGTATTTTCGTGCGCGGTGGCATCGCAAATAGCCAGTTGGTAGCGGGCGGCGCGTTCTTGGTGCGCCAACACCACCAGCATTTCACCCGAAGCGATCTTCGGCAGCCACGTCGTTTTGACGCTCTCTGGTGCCCAGGCATTGAGCAATGCACCGGCCAACAAGCTCTGCCCGACGGGTTCGAGTACCAAGCCGCGGCCCAGCTCTTCCATCACCACCATGCCTTCGATCGGACCCATGGCCAGACCACCGTAGGCCTCGGGAATGTAGAGGCCGTTCAAGCCGAGTTCGGCCAATTCGGTGCAAGCCTCGCGTGAAAAACCACCGGCACGGGTGATGCTGCGGCGGCGCTCAAAAGGGTAGGCTTTGGCGACCCATTTGCAGACGGCGTCGCGCAGTTGTTCTTGGTCGTCAGAAAAGTTGAAATCCATGGTCTTGTCTCCTCAGCCCAGCACGGTTTGCGCAACAATATTCCGTTGCACTTCGTTGCTGCCGCCGTAAATAGTGGTTTTGCGCATGTTGAAGTAAGTCGATGCGAGTGGCGCGCAGTGCACGGCGCCGCCCGGAAAACCTGCCATGCCAGCTGCTGCGTGGTCACCTTGCCAGCCCGCTTCCATGGCCTCTTGGATGAACGGCAGGCTGAAAGGGCCGGCCGCTAACATCATGAGTTCGGCATAGCGCTGCTGGATTTCGCTGCCACGTATCTTCAACAAGCCAGCGATGTCGAGCGAATTTTTACCGGTTGTTTGCGCCGACAAGACGCGCAGCACCATCATTTCGAGCGCCACCACATCGACTTCAAGCTTGGCAATCTCGTCTTTGAAGCGAAGGTCGCCGTACAGCCCTTCGGCTTTGGCAATGCGCTTCAGGCGTTCGAGTTCACGTTTGGAGCGGTTGACGTCAGCGATGTTGGTGCGCTCATGGCTGAGCAAGTGTTTGGCATACGTCCAGCCCTTGTTTTCTTCACCAATCAGGTTGTTGGCCGGTACTTCGACGTTGTCAAACCAGACTTCATTGACTTCAGCCTCGCCGTCCATCAACACGATCGGGCGCACTGTGACGCCGGGTGAGGCCATGTCGATCAGCAGGAAGGAAATACCGGTTTGCGGTTTGCCTTCGTGGCTGGTGCGGACCAAGCAAAAAATCCACTCGCCGAACTGGCCTAGCGTAGTCCAAGTTTTTTGGCCGTTAACAATGAATTTGTCGCCGTGACGCTCGGCCTTGCATTGGACAGAAGCCAAGTCCGAACCAGAGCCTGGTTCGCTGTAGCCCTGGCTCCACCAGACCTCGCCACTGGCGATGCCGGGTAAAAAGCGTTGCTGTTGCTCGGTGTTGCCAAAAGCCATGATCACCGGCGCCACCATCACCGGGCCAAACGGCACCACGCGCGGTGCGCCCGCCAGCGCACATTCTTCTTCAAACAAGTGCTTTTGCACAGCGTTCCAGCCGGGTCCGCCAAACTCAACTGGCCAGCCGTGGCCGAGCCAGCCTTGCTGGCCCAAAATTTTGGCCCAGCGCTGCAGGTCGTCCCGTGACAGGCGCAGCGCGTGGTGCACTTTGTGGGCGATGTCGGACGGCAAGTGCGCCTTGACCCAGTCGCGAATGTCACTTCGAAATTGTTGTTCTTCAGGTGTGAAAGCTAAGTCCATGGTGCTTGTGTCTCCGTTCTCAAAGCGGTGCTTTTTTGGCAAGGGCTCACTTGTAGCACGAGGACGTGCTGTCACGCCATAAACTACTCCCCATGACCGAGAAAGCAAAAAATATTGTCATTCTGATTTCTGGCGCCGGCTCCAACATGTCGGCGCTGATAAATGCGGCTCAGCAAGAAAATTGGGACGAACTGCTGGGCGCACGGGTGGTGGCTGTCATCAGCAACCAAGCTGGTGCTGAAGGGCTGGCGCTGGCGCAAGCTTTGGGTGTGCCGACGCAGGTGCTGGAGCACAAGGGCTTCGATTCCCGCGCTGCTTTCGACGCCGCCTTGCAAATGCTGATCGATGCGCACCGTCCGACGCTGGTGGTGCTGGCCGGTTTCATGCGGATTTTGACGCCGGGTTTTGTGGCGCATTACGCGGGTCGGATGGTGAATATTCACCCGTCCTTGCTGCCGGCCTTCACCGGACTCAACACGCACCAGCGGGCGATTGACGCGGGTTGCCTTGAGGCCGGCGCGACGGTTCACCTTGTCACCGCCGACCTTGACCACGGACAGATCTTGGCGCAAGCGGCAGTGCCCGTGCTACCGAGCGACAGCGCAGAGACGCTGGCGGCCCGGGTGCTGGTACAAGAGCACTTGATTTACCCGCAAGCCATCAAGGCTTTGCTTAAGCTTCTGTAGCCTGCAGCTGGTGCAGCGCCGCTTTGACAATGCTGTTGGCATCGACCCCAAAGAAGGCCCGCAAGGCCGCGCGGGTGTCGCTGCGGCCAAAGCCGTCTGTCCCCAGCGTCAGGTAAGAGCGACCTGCTGGTAAGAAGGCGCGCACGCTCTCGGGCACGGCGCGCACGTAGTCGGTGGCGGCGATGATCGGGCCGCGGCTGCTGGCCAGTTGCTCAGCCACAAAGGCGGCTGAGGTGGTTTCGCCATTCAATGCGTGCTTTTGGCGTTCAGCGCCGTCGCGCGCCAACTCGCTCCAACTGGTCACGCTGTAGACCGTGGCGTGAACGCCTTGCTCGGCCAGTAACACAGCGGCTTTGATGACTTCGGTCAGGATGGCGCCGGAACCCATCAGCGTGACGTCGCGGGCCGTGTTTGCTGTTGCAGCCGACACCGCCGGAAAGTCTATGAAGCGGTAGCAGCCGCGGATGATCTCGCCTTCTGAGCCAGGCACCAAGTCGGGCTGGGCGTAGTTCTCGTTCATCAGGGTGACGTAGTAAAAAACGTCTTGTTGTTCGACCATCATCTCTTGCATGCCGCGGTCAAGAATGACGGCGAGTTCGGCGCTGAAGGCCGGGTCGTAGGCTTTGCAATTCGGGATGGTTGAGGCGACCAAATGGCTGCTGCCGTCTTGGTGTTGCAAGCCTTCGCCACCGAGCGTGGTGCGGCCAGAAGTAGCGCCGAGCAAGAAGCCTCGGGCGCGTTGGTCGGCGGCGGCCCAGATTTGGTCGCCGACGCGCTGAAAGCCGAACATCGAGTAATAAATGTAGAAGGGCAGCATGGCCAAGCCGTGCACGCTGTAGCTGGTGGCAGCGGCTGTCCAACTCGCCAATGCGCCGGCTTCGCTGATGCCTTCTTCCAGAATTTGCCCGTCGAGGGCTTCCCGGTAGCTCAGCACCGAGCCGATGTCTTCGGGCGCGTAGCGCTGGCCGACGCTGGAGTAAATGCCAACTTGCTTGAACAGATTGGCCATGCCGAAAGTGCGTGCCTCGTCGGCGACGATGGGCACGATGCGCGGGCCCAGCGCGCTGTCTTTGAGCAAGCCACCGAGCAGCCGCACAAAGGCCATGGTGGTGCTCATTTCCTTGCCGTCGGCTGCCAGCGCGAAGCTGCCGTAGGTGGGCAGCGCGGGGATGGGGATGGGCTCGGCCGTGGTGTCGCGCTTAGGCAAGTAGCCGCCTAGCGCTGCGCGCTTGGCCTGCATGTATTGCATTTCGGCGCTGTCGGCGGGGGGGCGGTAAAAGTCAATGCGCTTGGCTTGCTCGTCGCTCAGCGGCAGGTTGAAGCGATTGCGAAATTCGATGAGTTCGTTTTCGTCAAACTTCTTTTGCGAGTGCGTGGTCATCTTGCCCTGACCGGCGCTGCCCATGCCGTAGCCTTTTTTGGTGTGCGCCAAAATCACCGTCGGCTGGCCTTTGTGCGCGGCTGCGGCAGCGTAGGCTGCATGGATTTTCACGAGGTCGTGGCCGCCGCGTTTGAGGCGGTCAATCTGCTCGTCGGTCATGCCTTGGGCCAAGCGGGCCAGTTCCGGGTTTTGGCCAAAAAAAGTGTCGCGGTTGAAGCGCCCGTCTTTGGCTGCAAAGGTCTGCATCTGGCCGTCGACAGTTTCTGAAAAAGCCTTGGCCAAGGCGCCCGTGACGTCGCGGGCAAACAGCCCGTCCCAGTCGCTGCCCCAGACCAGTTTGATGACGTTCCAACCGGCGCCAGCGAAGAGTTTTTCAAGCTCGTCGATGATCCGGCCGTTGCCGCGCACCGGGCCGTCGAGTCGCTGCAGATTGCAGTTGACGACCCAGACCATGTTGTCCAGGCCTTCGCGGGCGGCCAGCGTCAACGCGCTCATGGATTCTGGTTCGTCCATCTCGCCGTCGCCAAAAACACCCCAGACCTTGCGGCCCTCGCAATGGAGCAGACGGCGGTGCGTCAGGTAGCGCATGAAGCGCGCGTGGTAGATAGAGCTGATCGGGCCAATGCCCATCGAGCCGGTCGGGAATTGCCAAAAATCCGGCATCAAATACGGGTGCGGATAGCTGCTCAAGCCGCGGCCTTCTTGGCCGGGGCCTGAGATTTCTTGCCGATACCGGCCCAGCGTTTGTTCATCGAGCCGACCTTCGAGGTAAGCGCGGGCATAGACACCCGGCGCGCTGTGCGGCTGGAAAAACACCAGGTCGCCGCGGTGTTGACCTTTGCCCAGACCTTGCCGCGCATGAAAGAAGTGGTTGAAGCCGGTTTCAAACAAGTCGGCCGCGCTGGCGTAGCTGGCGATGTGGCCGCCAAGCTCAGCCGAACCGCCGGTTTCGACTTGATTGGCGCGCACCACCATGGCCAACGCGTTCCAACGCATCAGCGAGGCCAGGCGTTCTTCCATCGCCAGATCACCGGGAAACACCGGCTGCTCATCGACGCCGATGGTGTTGAGGTAGGGCGTGGCCAACTCGGGCTGCCAGCCGATACGCTGCACGCGCGCCTGTCGGGCCAGCTCGCCGAGCATCTGCCGGGCGCGTGCCGGGCCTTGCGTGGTGACCAAGGCCGAGAAGGCTTCGCGCCATTCGGCGGTTTCTTGTGGATCGGGGTCGGTCTGCGCAGTAGTTTCTGTTGCCATTGCGGATGCGCTGGCGGCGAGGAGGGATGTTTGTGTGAGATCGTTCATGGCCTGTCTACTTTACGCAATCCGGCGCAGAAGCTTCTGCTTGAATGTAGGGGTTTTATCTTTGAGTACGGCATAAAATGCTTAAAAATTTAATTTGGACGATATATGCAGCTAGACAGTCTAGATTTGAAAATACTCGATGAGCTTCAACGCGACGGCTCGCTGTCTAACGTCGAGCTGGCGCGGCGCGTGCACCTGAGCCCCTCGCCTTGCTTGGCGCGCGTCAAAGCGCTGGAAGCCGCCCGGGTGATTGACCGCTACGTGGCGATCGCCAGCGCGGCGGCGCTTGGGTTGGGTTTGAGCGTGTTCATTTCAATTAGCCTGCGCTCGCAAAGCAAAGAAGCTTTGGGCGAGTTCGAGCGGCGCATCGTCGAGCACGACGAAGTGATGGAGTGCTATCTGATGACCGGCGACAGCGACTACCTGATCCGCATTGCGGTGGCCGATATTGGCGCCCTTGAGCGCTTTATTCTGGAGCAGCTGACGCCGATCCCCGGCATTGAAAAAATCAGGTCGAGCTTTGCCTTGAAACAGGTGCGCTACAAGACGGCTTTGCCGCTGCCTTTTTTGGGCCGGTGAGGTAGTTTGTCTTGAAGTCGGAAGTCCTTTAGGATCAGTGTCAAGAACGCTGGCGTGGCCATAGTCTGGCCGTGTGGATCAAGGTCAGCACCCACACTGTTTCGTTGTCAATCTCGTAGACCAATCGGTAATGCTCGTGCGCGACCAGCTCACGGGTCCCTGGAATTTTTCCGGCGCGCCCCAGCTTGGGGTGCTCGGTCAGTCTGTTCGCTGAGTCGCTGAAAAGTTCATCCATGCGCGCTGCGGCCTGTGGGTTATCGGTGGCGATGTAGTCCCAGATATCAACACGGTCTTGGACTGCCTCGGGAGTCCAGACAACTTTCAAGCGTGTGTTGCCACTTTAGCGCGGCGGGCTGCAAACTGTGCTTCAACTTCGTCATTGGAAATCCCCAGGCCGGTTTGCATGGAGGTGCGCGCAGTCTGGACTTTCAGAGCCAGGAAATCATCGTACTCACGCGCTTGTGATTGACGCTGAACATACTCACGCATCAGCTCGCGCAGGATTTGTGAGGCCGAACGGTGGCTCGTTTGCGCTTCGCGCATGAACGCATCACGCAGATCAGGCTCAAGTTTCATGGTGAAAACTGCTTCTTTGGTCATGGCAAAAATCCAAAAATGTACTAACGAAGTAAATATCTTATATGAACTTCGTTGCTGTGTCGTACTGAGAGTCCCGACTCGGCTTGACAGCTCACATCTTCGCTTGAAACACCAGCCCGGCGTGCTCGCGCAGGGCGTGAAACTTGATCTTCGGCCACTGTTGTTCGACGGCGCGCAGCGTGGCGCTGTGGTCGACCAAGAGCGTCGGCGCGTCAACGGCGTCCAAGGCGACGCGGTGGGCATTGGCGTCCATGAATTTCTTCAACTCGTTGGCGTCTTCGCAGGTGACCCAGCGCGCCAAATTGAAGTTGCTGGCCATGATGCGGGCTTTGACGCCGTACTCGTGCTCCAGCCGGTGGGCGACCACTTCAAACTGCAGTTGACCGACGGCACCCAGTAAGAGCAAGGAACCCGAAATCGGGCGAAAGACCTGAATCGCCCCTTCTTCGCCCAGTTGCGTGAGGCCAGCGCGCAGCTGTTTGCTGCGCAGCGGGTCGGCCACTTCAACAGCGCGGAACATTTCCGGTGCAAAAAAGGGCAAGCCGGTGAACAACAGCGTTTCGCCTTCGCTCAGCGTGTCGCCGAGTTGCAGCACGCCATGGTTGGGGATGCCGATGATGTCGCCAGCAAACGCGGTGTCGAGCAATTCGCGGCGCTGGCTCATGAAGCTGACCACAGTGTTAGGCCGAATTTCTTTGCCGCTGCGGACCACTTTCAGGCGCATGCCGCGCGTGAATTCGCCGCTGGTCACGCGCAAGAAAGCAATCCGGTCGCGGTGCGCCGGGTCCATGTTGGCCTGGATCTTGAAGACCACGCCAGAGAATTTCTTTTCTTCGGGCTGGACGGTGCGCTGCATGGCCGCCCGGGGGGCTGGGGCGGGTGCCAGATCGACCAGCGCGTCCAGCACTTCTTGCACGCCAAAGTTGTTGATGGCGGAGCCGAAAAACATCGGGGTTTGTTTGCCGCTGAGAAATTCATCACTGCTGAATTCTGGTGATGCACCGTTCAGCAGTTCCAGCTCGTCCTGCGCCTGGGTGAACTCGGCGCCGAAGCGTTTTTTAGCCTCTGCATTGTCCAGACCCGACAAAATTTCGTCGTCTCCGCCGGCCTTGTCTTCACCCGGGCTGAAGACGCGCATGCGCTGCTCACGCCGGTCGTAAACACCATGAAACAGCTTGCCCATACCGACCGGCCAAGTGAACGGCACGACGGCCATGCCGAGTTCGCGCTCGATCTCGTCCATGATGTTCATCGGGTCTTGCACCTCGCGGTCCATCTTGTTCACAAAGGTCAGGATCGGGGTGCCGCGCGCACGGCAGACTTGCAGCAGGCGGCGCGTTTGCGGCTCAACGCCGTTGGCCGCGTCGATCACCATCAGCGCGGCGTCGACGGCGGTCAGCACGCGGTAGGTGTCTTCTGAAAAGTCTTGGTGGCCGGGTGTGTCCAGCAGGTTGATGACGCAGTCGCGGTATTCCATTTGCATCACCGAGCTGGCGACCGAGATACCGCGTTGCTTTTCAATCTCCATCCAGTCGCTGGTGGCGTGGCGTGCAGCCTTACGGGCCTTGACCGAGCCGGCGATTTGAATCGCGCCTGAAAACAGCAAGAGCTTTTCAGTCAGCGTGGTTTTACCCGCGTCAGGGTGGGAGATGATGGCAAACGTGCGGCGGCGCTTGACTTGTTTTTCGATTTCGATGGTGTCGGACATAACCCGCGATTATCGACTGCAAAGGCCTCAGTCCGGCTGGCGCGCAAAGCGGGGTTGACGCAGCCCGTCAATCACCACCTCTTCTTCAAACATGGCGGCTGGCCGTACCCACATGCCGCGTTCCCCGTAAAGCGCCCGGTACAAGGTCATGGGCTCCAAGCTCTCGCTGTGGCGCACCATGCCGAGGACTTCATACATCAGGCCTTTGTAGTGCCGGTACAGGCCCTTCGGCGTTTCGATCAGGGCGGGCAAGGGGTCTGACATGGTGTTTTTTGAATTGTTGAGGTCGGTGGGACAATACTCGCATGCACCCTAACGCCCTATTAGACAGTTGTTCCGAGCTTATCAAGCAGGTTCTTAAATTCGATCACCCCGCGGACATGGTGGTCTCACGCCATTTTCGAGAGCAGCGCCTCGGCCCCAGAGAGCGCGCCACCGTGGCAGAAACCATCTACACCGTGCTGCGCAAGAAGTCCTTGTTCACCAACTTGGCGCAGGCTGGCAGCGGCCCGATTGAGCGCCGCTTGGCGATTTTGGGCTTTGCCGCCGAACGTGATTTTTTGTTGGGCGCTTTGAACGACCAGGAAAAAGATTGGCTGACACGTTGTGACCAGGTCAAACCATCGGATCTGATGGAACTCCATCGCCACAACCTGCCGCAGTGGCTGGTCGACTCGCTGCGCGAGCAACTCGGCGCAGATTTTTGGCCACTGGTTGACAGCTTGAATGCATCGGCTGGCCTGGACTTGCGCGTCAACACGCTCAAAGACAAGCGCGCTGACGTTCAAAAAGAGCTGGCCAAGGCGGGCGTCGTGACCACTGCCACGCCGTTTTCACCGTGGGGCCTGCGCGTGCGCGACAAAACGCAACTCGGCAAGCTCGACACCTTCACCCGTGGCGCGATCGAGGTTCAGGACGAAGGCTCGCAGTTGCTGGCGGTGCTGGTCGATGCCAAGCGCGGCGAGATGGTGGTTGACTTTTGTGCTGGCGCGGGTGGCAAAACGCTGGCCTTGGGTGCCAGCATGCGCGGCACCGGCCGGCTTTACGCCTTCGACACCTCGGGTCATCGTTTGGATGCGCTGAAACCTCGGCTGGCCCGCAGCGGCCTGTCAAACGTGCATCCGGTGGCAATCGCGCATGAGCGCGATGACCGCATCAAGCGGTTGGCCGGCAAAATTGACCGTGTGCTGGTGGACGCGCCTTGTTCCGGCTTGGGAACTTTGCGGCGTAATCCGGACCTGAAGTGGCGGCAAAACCCGAAGCTGGTGGCCGAGTTGTCGGCCAAGCAAACGGCGATCTTGCAAAGCGCTGCTCGGCTTCTGAAGCCGGGCGGTCGTTTGGTGTATGCCACTTGCAGCTTGCTGAAAGAAGAAAACGAGCTCATTGCAGAGGCGTTTAGCGCGGCCAACCCGGGGTTTCATTTGCTCCAAGCGGCGGAGGTGTTGACGCAAGCCGGTGTTGAGAATGCGCCTAAATTGTGCTCTGGCGCATTTTTGCGGCTCTGGCCGCACCAGCATCAGACCGACGGTTTCTTCGCTGCGGTCTGGCAAAAAGCTGAATCTTCACCCGCAGAGATCTGACGATCGCAGCAGATCGCGATAGTTGTCTGCTTGAAATCGATTTTTAGCGTTTTAAGCACTGAAGGGAGATTCAAGCCCCGGGCTTGGCGTTTTCTGCTTGTCGGCCTACAATGCTGAGTCTTCGGAACGCTTGACTTTTGCAAGTTTGACCGCTGCGAACTGTTTATAAGGACTTCTATGACTTTATTTGACGCCGGCCTTGATTGGCTGGCCAACGGCCTTTGGAATATCGCTTGGTGGCAGATTGTTCTGTTTGCCTTGGCTGTGACGCACATCACGATGATCAGCGTGACCATTTTCTTGCACCGCCACCAGGCCCATCGGTCGTTAGACCTGCACCCGATCGCTTCGCATTTTTTCCGTTTTTGGTTGTGGCTGACCACCGGTCAAGTCACCAAAGAATGGGCGGCCATTCACCGCAAGCACCACGCCAAATGCGAACAAGCTGAAGACCCCCACAGCCCCCATGTGCACGGCATCAAGAAAGTCCTCACGCAGGGCGCTGAGCTCTACCGTAAAGAATCCAAGAACTTGGAAACCATGGCCCGTTTTGGCCACGGCACGCCGAACGACTGGATCGAGCGCAACCTGTACACGCGCTTTTCTTGGCAGGGCGTCGGCCTGATGATGATCATTGACTTGGCGCTGTTTGGCGCGGGCGGTTTGGCTGTCTGGGCTTTGCAAATGGCTTGGACGCCGATCATGGCTGCCGGCATCATCAACGGTGCGGCGCATTACTGGGGCTACCGTAATTTTGAAGCGTCAGACGCCAGCACCAACATTTCGCCCTGGGGCATCATCATTGCCGGTGAAGAGTTGCACAACAACCACCACACTTACCCAACGTCAGCCAAGTTGTCGATCAAGCCTTACGAGTTTGACATTGGCTGGATGTACATCACCATCTTGAAAAGTGTTGGCTTGGCCAGCGTCAAGAAGGTGCCGCCCAAGCTTCAGCATGGCAGTATCCGCCCCGTGGCGGATGAAAAAACGCTAGAGGCCTTGATTGCGCATCGTTACGAAGTCATGGCACGCTTTGCCCGTGAATTACGTCGCGCTGGCAAGGCAGAAATTCTGGCTTTGCAAGCGCGCAGCGCAGATGTTTCGGCCCTCAAACTGGCCAACCGCTGGTTGCACCGCGACGACGACAAGGTGCCCGCAGAAGCCCGCACGCAGTTGGCCCAAGTTCGTGCAGAGCACCCGGTGCTCGATAAAATGGTCACCATGCGTGAAGAGCTTCGTCAAATGTGGCTGAGCACGTCGACGTCACGCGAGCAATTGGCTGCAGATCTGCAGGCTTGGTGTCACCGGGCCGAGGACAGTGGCATTGCGGCATTGAAAGAGTTCTCTTTCAAGTTGCGTTCTGCTCGGGCTTGATACCTGCTCGGACGCTTGCCTTTGTTCATTAAAAGCCGTTCCTTGGAGCGGCTTTTTTGTGGGCGTTTGTTTGGGGATGGCTTGCTTGTTTGCTGCGCACCGCTAAAGGCTTGGCCCGGAGCTCTCATACTGGGGTACCAGAAATCGACCCCCGGGCCAAGCCTTCAGCGGTGAGTTCGTGGCGTCTCTCGGTGGGTGAAATGCGGGAAGGCGAGGCGGCTTGTTTTTCTTGCTTTCTGTTCTTCCCCCTCATCAATATCTCGCTACAGAGGTTTGGCTTGGGGATGGGGTCGATTTCTGGTGCCCCAGTATGAGACCGTAGCCCCAAGCCAAACCTCTGCACTCAGCCGCAGTACGCCACTAGGCCTTCGCTCCATCTGCACAGACGTCTTTATAACGGGAAACCAATCACCCATAAAAAAACCCGCCGTGAAAGGCGGGTTGGTTCGTCGGTGCCGAAGCACAAGAAACGCACTAAATTACTTCAGCTTGATTTCTTTGTATTCCACGTGCTTGCGTGCCTTGGGATCAAATTTCATGATCAGCATTTTGTCTGGCGTGGTTTTCTTGTTTTTTGTGGTCGTGTAAAAGTGACCCGTGCCGGCAGTTGATTCCAGCTTGATTTTCTCGCGTGCGCCTTTAGCCATGATGATTCTCCTTAGATTTCACCGCGGGCACGAAGGTCAACCAAGACCGCGTCAATGCCCAGCTTGTCAACGAGACGCAAGCCAGCGCTGGTGATGCGCAAACGCACCCAACGGTTCTCGGTCTCGACCCAGAAACGGCGGTATTGCAGATTAGGCAAGAACCGACGTTTGGTTTTGTTGTTAGCGTGAGAAACATTGTTTCCCACCATCGGGCCTTTGCCCGTAACCTGACAGACGCGTGCCATGAGCACTCTCCGTATAAAAAAATGTAATTCGGATGCTAGTCCCATGGTCACCATGAAAGCCTAGCCAAGCCGATGATTATAGCCTGAAAAGAGATGCCTGAAAAGCGCTGCTTTTGGCAAGCGGCATCCATGCAGTCTTTTCAGGGGGGGATCAATCGTTTTGCTCAAGGAAGCGTTGTGCGTCCAGCGCCGCCATACAACCCGTTCCGGCGCTGGTGATGGCTTGACGGTACACGTGGTCTTGCACGTCGCCAGCGGCAAAAATGCCCGGCACGCTGGTCATGGTGGCGAAGCCTTGCAGGCCGCCGCGCGTGATGATGTAGCCGTCTTTCATGTCCAGCTGACCTTCAAAAATGTCGGTATTCGGGTGATGACCAATGGCGATGAAACAGCCTTGCAGCGCCAAGTCTTCGGTGCTGTTGTCTTCTGTGCTTTGCAGTCGCACGCCATTGACACCAGCGGCATTGCCCAGCACTTCTTGCAGCGTACGGTGGGTTTTCAGAACGATCTTGCCGGCAGCGACTTTTTCGTTCAGCTTGTCAATCAAAATGGCTTCGGCTTTGAACTTGTCGCGGCGGTGCACCAAGTACACCTTGCTGGCGATGTTCGACAAATACAGCGCTTCTTCAACGGCGGTGTTGCCGCCGCCAACCACGCAGACTTCTTGTTCGCGGTAGAAAAAACCGTCGCAGGTGGCGCAGCCCGACACACCGCGGCCCATGAAGGCTGTTTCAGACTCCAAGCCGAGGTATTTGGCGGACGCGCCAGTGGCCAGAATCAACGAATCGCAGGTGTACGTGCCGCTGTCGCCGGTCAGGGTGAAAGGGCGTTGGCTGAAGTCAACTTTATTGATGTGGTCAAACAAAATTTCCGTCTTGAAGCGTTCGGCATGCTCCAAAAAGCGCTGCATCAATTCAGGGCCTTGCACGCCGAGGGGGTCGGCCGGCCAGTTGTCGACGTCGGTGGTGGTCATCAGTTGGCCACCTTGGGCGATGCCCGTGACCAGCACCGGATTCAGGTTGGCACGCGCTGCGTAAACTGCCGCGGTGTAGCCAGCAGGGCCGGAGCCGAGAATAAGGACCTTGGAATGTTTCGTCATGGGGATTCTGTTTTGCAAAAAATGGATTGTAAGAACTCAAGCAAAGCGCCGCTTTAAGCAGGTTTAACGCAAAGCTACCGTCGCCTTGGCGCTTCAGATTCCAGCCAACAGCCGTGTCCAACTGCGGTAAGCTCTCGACTGATCCATGACTTACTCACTCGACACCCTGAATTCACGCAATCCAACGTCAGCCACAGAGGCGGTCGGCGTTGGCCGTTTCGCCCAGGAGCTGGGCTTGATGCTGGGCCTGCTGGCTTTGGTTTTTTGGCTTGCCGCTCTGCTGAGTTTCAGCCTGAACGATGTGGCTTGGTCGACGACTGGGGTGGTGGGCGAAGCTGGGTCTAGCGCGGCCAGCGTGCTTGCCCGTAACTGGGGTGGCCGCTTTGGGGCTTGGTTGGCTGACGGCAGCTATTTTCTGTTTGGCTTGTCGGTTTGGTGGATTTTGGCTGTTTGCGCGCGCGCTTGGCTGGTGTCTTTGGCGCGCTGGCTGCGGGGTGAGTCCCTGTCTGTCACCGGCGCTAAGCCTTCAGATCGCGTCAAGTTTTGGGCCTGCTTTGGCTTGCTTTTGTTGGCCAGCAGCGCGCTGGAATGGTCGCGTTTGTACCGTTTCGAGCTGACCTTGCCAGGCCATGCCGGCGGCGTGTTGGGTTACTTGGCGGGCCCTGTCAGCGTTAAATATTTAGGCTTCACCGGTTCAGGCTTGGTCTGGATTGCGCTGGGCGTCGTCAGCGTGTCGGCGGTTTTCGGCTTTTCGTGGGCCAATACAGCTCAGCGCATCGGCGGCTGGGTTGACGAGCGCGTCGATTCACGCCGCGAAAAGCGCGAGATCGCTGAGGACTTGGCGGTGGGTCGTGCGGCTGCCCGTGAGCGCGATGAAATCCTGCACGACGAGCGTGTTGAGATCGAAGTCCATCAGCCGGTGGCACTGTTGTTAGAGCCAACTTTTGTTGACATTCCGAAGAGCGAGCGGGTCGCCAAAGAGCGTCAAAAGCCGCTCTTCACGGACATGCTGGACTCCAAGCTGCCGCAAGTTGACTTGCTCGACGGCGCGCTGCTGCGCCAAGAAAGCGTGGCGCAAGAAACGCTTGAAATGACCTCGCGGCTGATTGAGAAAAAGCTCAAAGACTTCGGCGTTGAAGTGCGTGTGGTGGCGGCGGCGCCAGGCCCGGTCATCACCCGCTACGAAATCGAGCCGGCCACCGGCGTCAAAGGCTCGCAGGTGGTCAACCTGGCGAAAGATTTAGCGCGAGCGCTGAGCCTGGTGTCGATCCGTGTGATCGAGACCATTCCGGGCAAAAATTTCATGGCGTTGGAACTGCCTAACGCCAAGCGGCAGTCGATCAAGCTGAGTGAAATCCTCGGCTCGCAAATCTACAACGAAGCCAAGTCTCTCTTGACGATCGGCCTGGGCAAAGACATTGGCGGCAATGCCGTGGTCGCCGACCTCGCCAAAATGCCGCATTGCTTGGTGGCTGGTACCACCGGCTCCGGCAAGTCGGTCGGTATCAATGCGATGATTTTGAGCCTGTTGTACAAGGCCGACGCGCGCGATGTGCGCTTGCTGCTGATCGACCCCAAAATGCTCGAAATGAGCGTTTACGAAGGCATTCCACACCTGCTGGCACCTGTCGTCACCGACATGCGCCAAGCGGCCCACGGCCTGAACTGGTGCGTCGCAGAAATGGAGCGCCGCTATAAGTTGATGAGCAAGCTCGGCGTGCGCAACCTGGCCGGCTACAACGTCAAGATTGACGAAGCCGCCGAGCGCGAGGAGTTTATTTACAACCCCTTCAGCCTGACGCCCGAGCAACCTGAACCGCTGGAGCGTTTGCCCTTCATCGTGGTGGTGATCGACGAGTTGGCCGACCTGATGATGGTGGTCGGCAAAAAGATCGAAGAATTGATCGCCCGCCTGGCGCAAAAAGCCCGCGCCGCCGGCATCCACTTGGTGCTGGCCACCCAGCGCCCGAGTGTCGACGTCATCACCGGTTTGATCAAGGCCAACATCCCGACTCGCTTGAGCTTTCAAGTCTCCAGCAAAATCGACAGCCGGACTATCCTCGACCAGATGGGCGCCGAAGCTTTGCTCGGCATGGGCGACATGCTGTACATGCCCAGCGGCACGGGTTTTCCGATTCGTGTGCACGGCGCGTTTGTCAGTGACGAAGAAGTGCACCGCGTGGTGGCGTATCTCAAGCAGCAGGGCGAACCCAACTACATCGACGGCGTGCTCGAGGGCGGGACGGTCGATGGCGAGGGTGAGGCACTCGGCGCTGGCGACCCTGCGGGCGAGAAGGACCCGATGTACGACCAAGCGGTGGAGATTGTGCTGAAGAACCGCAAGGCGTCGATTTCACTGGTCCAGCGCCACCTGAAAATTGGCTACAACCGCGCCGCACGCATGCTCGAAGAGATGGAGAATTCCGGGCTCGTCAGCACCATGTCTGGCAGCGGCCAGCGTGAAATTCTGGTTCCTGCCAGAGCTGAGTGAACCTATGCAAAACCACCCAATTGCTATTTTCAGCGCCAGATTCCTCTTCACTCGGCGAGCCTTTGCAACGGGTTTGTTGACGACTCTGCTGCTGGCCGCCTCGCTGGGTGCTTCTGCGCAATCCGCGATCAACGGCGGCATGGACAGCCTCGAAAGGTTCGTCAGCGAAACCCGCAGCGGGCGTGCTGATTTCGTGCAAACAGTGACTTCTCCTGCCCGCGAAGGTGAAGCTCCCAGAGTCAAAAAATCAAGCGGCACGTTTGAATTTTCTCGGCCCAATCGCTTCCGGTTTTTTTATCAAAAACCGTTCGAGCAAACCATCGTCGCCGATGGCGAAACGTTGTGGCTGCACGACGTCGATTTGAACCAGGTGACGGCGCGCAAACTGGCGCAAGTCCTCAATGGCACGCCGGCCGCGGTGATCGCTGCGGCGGCCAATCTGAAAGGTCTGCAGGCCGACTTCACACTCAGCGCCTTGCCCGATAAAGCCGGCATGCAGTGGGTCTTAGCGACCCCCAAAACGCGTGATGGACAGGTGCAAAACATCAGCGTTGGGTTCAGGTTGACAGCGCAAGGCAGTGAGTTGGCGTCACTGGAAATTTTGGACAGCTTTGGTCAACGCTCGGTGATGACTTTCTCGCGCTTCGAAGCCAATCCAACTTTCAGCGCCAGTCATTTTCAATTCAAGCCACCGGCTGGCGCTGACGTGTTGCGTCAATAAACCAGTCCATGGTCGACCTGTTTGACAAGGCCCCTGTTGCACCGCTGGCCGAGGCCCTGCGTCCCAAAAACCTAGACGAGGTGGTCGGCCAATCGCACCTGATCGGTCCGGGCAAGCCGCTGCGCTTGGCGTTTGAGTCCGGCAAGCCGCATTCCATGATTTTGTGGGGCCCGCCCGGCGTTGGCAAAACCACGCTGGCCCGTCTCACGGCCAGTGCCTTCGGTTATGAATTCATTGCCCTGTCGGCGGTGTTTTCGGGCGTCAAAGACATTCGGGCCTCGATGGAGCTGGCCCAGCAAAACTTGGCGCTCGGCCGCAAGACGATTTTGTTTGTCGATGAGATTCACCGCTTCAACAAAAGCCAGCAAGATGGGCTGCTGCCTTTTGTCGAGTCCGGCTTGGTGGTGTTCATTGGCGCGACCACTGAAAACCCGTCGTTCGAGGTCAACTCGGCCTTGCTGTCGCGGGCGCAGGTGTATGTGTTGCAAGTGCTCAGTGATGATGAGTTGCAGTCGCTGGTGCGCCGTGCCCAAGCCAGTGAGCTGCCCGACCTGGTGCTGGACGACACCGCCGTCAACACGCTGGTGGGCTACGCCGACGGTGACGCCCGTCGTTTGCT
Organism: Polaromonas sp.; assembly: GCA_040400815.1. Lineage (GTDB taxonomy): Bacteria > Pseudomonadota > Gammaproteobacteria > Burkholderiales > Burkholderiaceae_C > Polaromonas. The sequence goes on from JBBAPN010000010.1 coordinate 59,080, forward strand.
GAATCTGCTGGAACAGTCGGCCAGCGCGGCGGCTGTGGCGGGAATCACGCGCATTGATGCCGAATTCTTGCAGAGCGCGCTGACCCTGAATGCACGGCGGTTCGACAAAGGCGGTGACAACTTTTACGACCAAATTTCAGCGTTGCACAAGTCGGTTCGTGGCTCCAACCCAGACGCTGCGCTGTACTGGCTGTGCCGCATGCTCGATGGCGGTGCCGACGCGCGCTATTTGTCGCGCCGCGTCGTGCGCATGGCTTGGGAAGACATTGGTCTGGCCGACCCGCGCGCCATGCAGATCGCCAACGATGCGGCCGCGACCTTTGAGCGCTTGGGCTCGCCCGAAGGCGATCTTGCCCTCGCCCAAGCCGTGATTTATTTGGCCATGGCGCCGAAAAGCAATGCTGGTTATCTGGCCTACAAGCAGGCCAAGGCCTTCATTCAATCGGACCGCTCACGTGAGGTCCCCAACCACCTGCGCAACGCGCCCACCAAGCTGATGAAAGAGCTCGGGCACGGCCGGCAATACCGTTACGCCCATGACGAGCCCGAAGCCTATGCCGCCGGCGAAAGTTATTTGCCAGACGGCATGCCCGAGCCGGACTGGTATCAGCCGGTGCCGCGCGGTCTGGAGACGAAGATCGCCGACAAGTTGGCGCATTTGCGGGCGCTGGACGCTGCTGCCAAATTGCAACCCAAGCCCTCGGTCACCTGACCTTTTCGGAGCCACGCGATGGACATTTTTCTCCAGCAGATCATCAACGGCCTGGTGTTGGGCAGCATGTACGCCTTGATCGCCTTGGGTTACACCATGGTCTACGGCATCATCAACTTGATCAATTTTGCGCATGGCGAGGTGCTGATGGTAGGCGCGCTCACCAGCTGGACCATCATCGTTTGGATGCAGGAAGCCATGCCCGGCACGCCCGGCTGGCTGATCTTGCTGATCTCTCTGCTGATCGCCTTCATCGTTTGTGGCGCGTTGAACTTTGCGATCGAAAAAATCGCTTACCGACCGCTGCGTAACGCCCCCAAATTGGCAACGCTCATCACCGCCATCGGCATGTCCATCTTGCTGCAAACGCTGGCCATGATGATTTGGAAACCCAACTACAAGTCGTTCCCGACGCTGCTGCCCGCTGAGCCCTTGCCGGTCGGCGGTGCGGTCATCACCGTCACCCAAATTTTCATTCTGGGCGCGACAGCGGTGTCGCTCTCGATCTTGATGTACGTCGTCAACTACACGCGGCTCGGTCGGGCCATGCGGGCCACCGCCGAAAACCCGCGTGTCGCCGGTCTGATGGGCGTGCGGCCTGACACCGTGATTTCGGCGACCTTCGTTATCGGTGCGATTCTCGCGGCATTGGCTGGCGTCATGTACGCCTCCAACTACGGCACCGCGCAGCACACCATGGGCTTTTTACCCGGCTTGAAAGCCTTCACGGCGGCGGTTTTTGGCGGTATCGGCAACCTTGGCGGTGCGGTGCTCGGCGGCATCTTGCTGGGACTGATCGAGTCGATCGGCGCGGGGTACATCGGCCCGCTGACGGGCGGTGTGTTGGGCAGCCAATACTCCGACATTTTTGCCTTTATTGTGCTGATTGTGGTGCTCACCCTCAGGCCGCAAGGCCTGCTCGGTGAGCGTGTGGCAGATCGAGCCTAGTCGCCCTGAGTCACAGCCAAAGCACCCCATGAAAAAACACCGACTGCTTTCTTTTCTGCTTGCCGCATTGGCCGTGTTGGTGTTGCCGCTGCTGTTGCAGCAAGGCGGCAACGCCTGGGTGCGGATCGTCGACATGGCGCTGCTTTATGTGTTGCTGGCCTTGGGCCTGAACATTGTGGTCGGCTACGCGGGCTTGCTGGACCTGGGTTACGTCGCGTTTTTTGCGGTCGGTGCTTATCTCTTTGCGCTGCTGGGTTCACCGCATTTGGCAGAGGCTTTTCCGGCCATTGCACTGGCTTTTCCGGACGGCTTGCATTTGCCTATTTGGATCGTGATTCCTTTGGCCGCAGCGCTGGCGGGTTTGTTTGGCTTGCTGCTGGGCGCGCCGACGCTGAAACTGCGCGGCGACTACTTGGCCATCGTGACGCTGGGTTTCGGCGAGATCATCCGCGTGTTTTTGAACAACCTAGACCGGCCGATCAATCTGACCAACGGTCCCAAAGGCATCAGCCAAATTGACGGCGTGACCATCTTTGGCGTCCCGCTGAACCGACCGTTGGAGGTGTTCGGTTTTGAGATCGCCTCGGTGTCGCTGTATTACTACTTCTTTTTGGCGCTGGTGATTGTCTCGGTGGTGGTCTGCCACCGGATGGAAAATTCCCGCATCGGTCGCGCCTGGATGGCGGTGCGTGAAGACGAAATTGCGGCCAAGGCAATGGGCATCAACACCCGCAACCTCAAGCTGTTGGCGTTCGGCATGGGCGCAACGTTTGGCGGTGTTTCGGGTGCGATGTTTGCGGCGTTCCAGGGTTTTGTCTCGCCAGAGTCTTTCAGCCTGATGGAGTCGGTGATGATCGTCGCCATGGTGGTGTTGGGCGGCATTGGTCATTTGCCCGGCGTCATTGTGGGTGCTCTGTTGCTGGCCGCCTTGCCTGAAGTGTTGCGCCATGTGGCCGGGCCGCTGCAGGCCATGACGGGCGGCCGAATTGACGCCGCTATTTTGCGGCAGTTGTTGATTGCGCTGGCCATGATCGGCATCATGTTGATGCGGCCACGCGGCCTGTGGCCAGCGCCCGAGCACGGCAAGTCCCTCAGCCAACAGACAACAGAAGGACGGTCGACATGAGCGAAACCATTCTCAAAGTGGCGGGTGTCTCCAAGCGCTTTGGCGGTTTGCAAGCGCTGTCGGATGTCGGCATCCACATCGAACGGGGTCAGGTGTATGGACTGATTGGCCCCAACGGTGCCGGCAAGACCACTTTTTTCAATGTGCTGACCGGTTTGTACACGCCCGACAGCGGCACGTTTGAGCTGGCCGGCAAGCCCTACCAACCCAACGCGGTGCATGAAGTCGCCAAGGCGGGCATCGCCCGGACTTTCCAGAATATTCGCTTGTTTGCCGAGATGACGGCGCTCGAAAATGTCATGGTCGGCCGGCATGTTCGCACCCATTCGGGCTTGATCGGTGCGATCTTTCAAACGCCCGGTTTCAAGGCCGAAGAAAAGGCAATTGCCAAGCGCTCGCACGAGTTGCTGGAATACGTTGGTATTGCTCAATATGCTGACTTCAAAGCGCGCACGCTGAGCTACGGCGACCAGCGCCGGTTGGAGATTGCGCGCGCCTTGGCCACCGACCCGCAGCTGATCGCCTTGGACGAACCGGCCGCCGGCATGAACGCCACTGAAAAAGTCCAGCTGCGTGAACTCATCGACCAGATCCGCAAAGACCAGCGCACCATCTTGTTGATCGAACACGACGTCAAGTTGGTGATGGGTTTGTGCGACCGTGTGACGGTGCTCGACTACGGCAAACAGATCGCTGAGGGCGTGCCGGCTGACGTGCAAAAAAACGGAAAAGTCATCACTGCCTATTTGGGCACCGGCCACTGAAGGGGCGCAATAGATGGCACAAGACATGGCAATCAATACGGCACACAAGGCGAGCAAGACACTCCTCAAAGTCAGCGGCTTGAAGGTCGCTTACGGCGGCATCAAGGCGGTCAAGGGTGTTGACTTTGAAGTCAGGGAAGGTGAGCTGGTGACTTTGATCGGCTCCAACGGCGCCGGCAAAACCACCACCATGAAGGCCATCACCGGCATGCTGCCAGCGGCCTATGGCGACATTGAATATCTGGGCCAAAGCATCCAAGGCAAAGGTTCGTGGGATTTGGTGCGGGATGGCTTGGCGATGGTGCCCGAGGGGCGCGGTGTTTTTGCGCGCATGTCTATCTCAGAAAACCTGCAGATGGGCGCCTACATCCGCAACGACAAGGCCGAGATCGCCAACGACATGGAGAGGGTCTTTGGAATTTTCCCCAGACTGAAAGAGCGCAAAGATCAGCTGGCCGGAACAATGTCAGGTGGTGAGCAACAGATGCTCGCCATGGGGCGCGCGTTGATGAGCCGCCCCAAGTTGTTGCTGCTGGACGAACCGTCGATGGGCTTGTCGCCGATCATGGTCGACAAGATTTTTGAAGTCATCCGCGATGTCTCTGCGCGCGGGATGACTGTTCTGCTGGTCGAGCAAAACGCCAGCCGTGCGCTGGGCATTGCCGACCGTGGCTATGTGATGGAGTCGGGCCTGGTGACCATGACCGGCCAAGCCAAAGACTTGCTGACGGACCCGCGGGTGAGGGCGGCTTATTTGGGCGAATAAGTCGGCGAACAGTGAGGCTCAGTCCACCCGCGCGCCAGAGGCCTTCACCACGCGTTCGTATTTCGCCAATTCCTTTTTCATAAAGTCAGCAAACTGCTCCGGCGTGTTGGCCACTGGCTCGGCCATCAGGCTGGCAAAGCGGGTTTTGGTTTCGGGCGAATTCAGGGCCGCCACAAAGGCTTGGTTGAGCTTGGCAATCACCTCGGGCGGCGTACCGGCTGGCGCCACCAAACCCCACCAAGTGTCGATTTCAAAACCTTTGAGCGTTTCTGCAATGGCCGGTACGTTGGGCAGGGCGGTGCTGCGTTGGGCGGTGGTCACAGCCAACGCTTTGAGCTTGCCGGACTTGATGTTGGCCGAGGCTGTAGCGAGGTTGTCGAAATTGAAATCGACCTGACCACTGAGCAAAGCCAACTGTGCCGGGTTGCCGCCGTTGTAGGGAATGTGCAGCGCAAAAATGCCGGCTTCTTTCTTGAACATTTCACCTGCCAGATGGCCGGCACTGCCGTTGCCGCCGCTGCCGTAATTCAGCTTGGCCGGATTCGCCTTGGCGTAGCGAATCAAATCCGCCAGCGTGTTGATGTTCAGGCGGCGCGCCGTGTCGGCGTTGATGACCAGCACGTTCGGCACGCGCAGCATCTGCGTGATGGGCGCGAAATCAATGGCGGCGTTGTACGGCATCTTGCTGTAAAGCCACGGGTTGATAGCGTGCGTGGCGACGGCCGCGATGCCGATGGTCAGGCCGTCAGGCGCGGCCTTGGCAATCGCGTCGACACCGATGTTGCCACCAGCGCCCGGCCGGTTTTCAATGATGACCGTGCCAAGCGAGTCTTTCACGCGTTCGGCCATCAGGCGTGCGGTCACATCGATCGGCCCGCCCGGCGCGTAAGGCACGATGATGCGCATGACTTTGTTGGGCGTGTTTTGTGCCAGAGCGCTGTGGCCGCTAAAGGCCAGCATGGCGATGCAGCTGGCAGCCAACACGCGGCGCACCGGCGAGCAGCGTTTGGCTGAAGCCAACATGGTTTTTGTTGTCATGTTGAGTGATCGCTTCAAGCCAGCATTCAAGCCAAGGCCTTGGCCTTGTCCGCTTCCGTCGTGAACGAGTCGGCAAAAAATTCTTCTTCAGGCAGGCCCGCCAATTGGGTGTAGTCGGTTTTGGCCGATTCAATGACGATGGGCGCACCGCAGGCGTAGACCTGATGGCCTGACAAGTCCGGAAAGTCTTGCAGCACGGCTTGGTGCACAAAACCGGTTCGGCCTGCCCAGCCGTCTTCAGGCAGGGCGTTGGAGACCACCGGTACGTAGCGCAGCTGCGGCATCTCAGCCAGTCTGGCCAAAACCCAGTCGTTCATGTACAAATCGCTGGGCCGGCGGCCACCCCAGTACAGCACCGCAGGCCGTTGGTTGTTCTTGTGTTGCAGGTGCTCAATCAGCGCTTTGATTGGCGCAAAACCCGTGCCCGAAGCCAGCAGCACCATTGGCTTGGCGCTGTCCTCACGCAAGAAAAAGCTGCCATACGGCCCTTCAATGCGCAGGATGTCCTTTTCCTTCAGGGTGCTGAACACCTGGTCGGTGAACTTGCCGCCCGGCGTGTGCCGGATGTGCAAGTCGATGCCCGGTGTGTCGATTTGCATGTGCGGCGCATTGCCCATCGAATAGCTGCGGCGGTCACCGTCGCGCAGCAAAAATTCGACATATTGCCCGGCGTGGTACTTGAAGACGTCGCTGGCAGGTAACTGCAGCCGAAGGGCGATGACATCGTCAGACAAACGCGTCAAACTGCTGACACGGACCGGCATTTTTTTGATCGGAAAAGCGCTTTCATCGGTCACTTGGCGTGACTCGAGTACCACGTCGCTGAGCGGCACACCGCAGCAGGTCAGTACAAAGCCGTTGGCTTCTTCTTCGGCCGACAAGGCCTTCAGTTGGTGCGTTCCATGGCTGACTGTGCCTTCGGTCATTTTGCATTTGCACGAGCCACAGGCGCCGTCTTTGCAGCCGTAGGGCAGGCCGATGCCTTGGCGAATGGCCGCGGCCAGCATCGCTTCGTCGGGGTTGACGCTGAAGCTGCGGCCGCTTGGCTGCACAGTCACGTTGAAACTCATGTTGTTATCCTTGGCTTCTTTTTGCATTGAAGGCCCCGAGGGTTCAAGGGGCTGGTGTTTTTGCAAAATCTTGAATTTTGCCTTTAAACCGAAGCCCTGCGTCAGCCCGCCCCTTTCTGTCACCTTTTATCCGTCCCTGTTTGTTGCTGTAGTTCAGCCTTCGCCTCATGCCCAATCTTCTCGGCGCTCTGCCATTTCACTTTCGCCGCCCGCGCATTCTCATCGTCGGTTGCGGCGATGTGGGTCAGCGCGTGGCTGCCCAATTACCGCCCCGCATCAAGTTGTTGGCGCTGACCTCATCGGCTGACAAAGTGGCGGCTTTTCGCCACCAACGCATCACGCCGCTGCTGGGCAACTTAGACCAGCCCGAGACGCTGCGTCGTCTGTCAGGCATCGCCACGCGTGTCCTGCATTTGGCCCCACCGCCCAGCGCCAATTTGCCTGACTGGCGGCGCGACCCGCGCACCTTGGCCTTGCTGCGCGCCTTGCGCCTGCGTGCTTTGCCGGAGGCCGTGATTTACGGCTCGACCAGCGGTGTTTATGGCGACTGTGCCGGCGAGTGGGTCAACGAAACCCGCAGTCTCCAGCCGGCCACGCCGCGTGCGCAGCGCCGTGTTGATGCCGAGCAGCAACTGCGATTTTTTGGCCGCGCCAGCGGCACGCGCGTGCACAGTTTGCGGATTCCGGGCATTTACGCGCCGAATCGGGAAGGCGGCACGCCGCGCAACCGTCTGCTCAAAGGCACCGCCGTGCTGCAAGCCGAAGACGACGTTTACACCAACCACATACACGCCGATGACTTGGCGCGCGCCTGCATCGCCGCACTTTGGCGTGGCAAGCCGCAGCGCAGCACCAACGTCAGCGACGACACCGAGCTCAAGATGGGTGATTATTTTGATCTGGCCGCAGGCTTGTACGGTTTGCCAAAACCGCCGCGCTTGTCGCGTCAAACAGCCCAGCAGCAGTTGCCGGTGATGCTGCTGAGTTTCATGGGCGAGTCTCGCCGCCTCGACAACCAACGTCTCAAGCGTGAACTGCGCGTTGCGCTGCGTTACCCGACCGTGCTGCAAGGCTTGGCTGTTGGCCAAAGTTGATCAGACCCAGCGCACTAAATCCCTGCGGGCTGCTTCAGTGTCAGCATCCGATCTTGCGGTTTCAGCACCAAAGTTTTGATGTTTGCCCCTTGCAACACGGTCAGCGTGACCGGCGTGTCTGGCGCGCCGCGGGCCCACAGTTTTTTGTAAAAACCCTCCAGCGTGGCGACCTGGTTGTCGTCCACCGCCAACACCACGTCGCCGGGCGCCAGGCCAGCGGCTTCGGCCGGACTGCCTTCACTGACTCGGATGATCTGCACACGGCCGCTTTGTTCACTCGACGTCAGCCCCAACCATGGCCGATGGCTTTGCCGACTGCTGCCTGAACGCTGCAATTCGGCGAGGATCGGCTTGAGTAAATCGACCGGTACAAACATATTGCCCGGCAGGCGTTTGTTTTCACCCAGCGCATCGACTACCAGCAATGAGCCAATGCCGAGCAGTTCTCCACGCTGGTTGAACAAAGGCGCTCCACTGTGGTTGCCGTCACCCGCTGTCACTGGCGGGCTGGTGTAAAGAGCGCTGTCGATGTGGTATTCCCAGGTGCCCGTAAAAGCCCGCTTGCTGACCAACTGGGTCATGCTGACGTCGCTGTCTTGGCCATCGGACGTCGCCCCTGTGACGACCATCATGGGTTCACCGGTTTTAAGATCTTGCTGGCTGCCCAAGTTGACCGGCTTGATGTCGCGCAGCGGCAGCAGCGGTCTGAGCAAACCAAAGCCAGTGGCGATGTCATAGGCCACGGCCACCGCAGGCAGGGTTTTGCCGTCTTGCGTGACGATTTCAATTTTTTGCGCCTCCAGCATCAAATAACCGATGGTCAAAACCAAGCCATCTGGGCCAATCACCACCCCAGAGCCAGCGCGTTGTTGGCCCAGCGAGCGGGCTGATCGAGCGCCTTCGGCGGCTGTCACTTGGACACCGACCACCGCTGCGCTGGCGCTGCTGAGGGCATCTATTTGCGTTTGGGCTGGGCTGGGTAAGCGTGTGGCGGCTCGGGCCGGCAGGGCGGTGGTGAGGCAACAAAAGAGGATCGGAACCAGCCTCAAGCCGACAGCCAAAGCCAAGGAAAAATCCGGACGCTTGAATCTAAGACTTGAGGCATGCATGACGCTGCTCCAAAAAGTGGTGCGAATATGCGCATATCCACAATGCGCCTGATTCGATTTCCCTGCACCCGTCGGGGGGATTGCCGTTCAGCGCGTCAGACGCTGGTGGACCCAATGGGCGGTGGCCAGCAACCGATGGTCGTCGGCAAAGCGCCCCACCAGTTGCAGTCCCACTGGCAGGCCATTGCGGCCGCGCCCAAACGGCAAGTGAATGCACGGCAGTCCGAGCAGCGTCCAGCCACGGCAAAACAAAGGGTCGCCGGTCGTCGTCAGTCCTGTCGGTGCTGCACCGAGGGTGCTGGGCGCCAGCAGCACATCGTGATCGCGGAACAGCGTGGCGGCAACCTGGCGTTGATGCACCACCGCTTGTAAATTTTGCGCATGGGTTTCGCCGCTGATGCGCATGCCGTCTTCCAGCAGGGCCAGCAGCGTGGCGCTCAATTGCTGCGCATGGTGACGGTGTTCGTGACGAAGTGAGCGGGCAGTTTCAAACATCTGCACGGCTTTCTGCAGCGCCACCAAGCCTTGCAGTTCAGCCGGCAATGCCACCGGCTGGACGCAGCCCGCCAGCGCTATTTCAGCCTGCGACCACACTTGCTGCGTGTCTTCATCAGCCCAGGACCAGTCGGGCGTGGCGCACAAGCCGATGCGCGGCGCCGTGATGGCCGAGGCGTCGAAATTGCGTGGGTCTACCAGCCGTGTGTCGCCGGTCAGCACGGCGCCGAGCAAGGCCACGTCTCGCACTCTGCGGCCAAAGCCACCGATCGTGTCGAGCGTCTCTGACAGACTTTTAACCCCGGCTCGGCTGACACGGTTGTGGCTGGGTTTGTAGCCGACGATGCCGCAAAAAGCCGCGGGTCGGATCAGTGACCCCGCGGTTTGCGTGCCCAGCGCCAGCGGCAACATGCCGTCGGCCACAGCAGCGGCTGAGCCGCTGGAAGAACCACCGGGCGTGTGCTGACTATTGTGGGGATTGCGGGTGACGCCGGGGTGCATATTGGCCAGCTCGGTGCTGACGGTTTTGCCCAGCAAGACCGCGCCAGCTTCGCGGCACAAGGTGACAGCGGCAGCATCGGCCAGCGGTTGATGGCCGGCATAAATCGGTGAGCCATAGGCGGTGGGCAGGTCGGCGGTGTCGAGCAAGTCCTTGACCCCAAACGGCAGCCCGTGCAGCAGTCCGCGCACCGGGCCGGCGTCCAGCTTGTGGGCCAAGGCCAAAGCGGCGTCTGCATTCAGTTCTACGAAGGCATGCATTTTACCGTCACGCTCGCCAATCCTGTCTAAGCACGCCCGTACCAAGTCATGCGACTCTAGGTCGCGTCGGGCCAGCGCTTGGGCCGCTTGCCAAGCGTCGAGTTCATGAAGTGGACGGTGGTTGATTTTCATGCTGCTCAGTATCCCCGCTTTGGCGCTGTTGTGGCTGCGCAGGTACGTCAACAGAGCCCTGTCCTGGGGTGTTTTGGCACAACGTAAGGCAGTAGCTCACCAAGGCATCAACTTCATTCGATTTGTCAAAACCGCATCGACACCCAACTGGGCGCAGCGCTGGCGAATGTCGGCGGTGGCGTAATTGCTCAGCACAATCACTTTTTGATTGGCCTGACGACCTTGGCAGGCGTCAAGAACGCCGAGGCCGGTGCCTTGCCGAAGAAACAGATCGATGAAGGCCAGGTGCCATTCATCCTATTTCCGGCAGTTGACGTTGCATAAACCGGTCGCAAGCTAGACTGG
>JBBAPN010000011.1:0-60818 GCA_040400815.1 Polaromonas sp.
ATAAGAATACACCCGTTTGTGCGTGCCATCTTGATGAGTGCTAAAAATAACCTTGAGTACAGCTGGAAATTTATCTGCCTACAACCTTTAATAGGTTGCTGAAATACTCCTCGGCTACTCTCTTTCTGGGAAAATTTTTGACCTCGCAGAACCTTCAACAATCAATTTTTTGATGCAGGTACGGCTGAACTGTTTCATCATTGTTCAACGTCTGTCAGTCAACCGACATTGTCGGCGTTTCGCAGAGATTTTCTAAGCAGGTCAATCTGTGTTTTTCTGTGAGAAGATGATCACGGATTCATTGTTTTCGTCTTGAACACATCTTCGTGCCAATACTCGGTAAACCGATCCGACTGGCACTTCCAGCGGCTATTAAAAGCCAAGTAGTCAATTTGTGTAATATAAGTACGCCATTTTAACGAGACTGATGCAGTCTGTGTAATAAATTTATGCTGAATCGTGAAAACGCTTTGAGCCTTGTTCATAGCGTTTTTTTTTGTTTCTGGTTGCAAGACCGTCGCTGGATTTTCAACTTGCCGGGCGACTCATCAAGTGCAGCGCTAAAGCGATGAGCTCTGCTGATTTTCAGCGGCCTCGCTGGTTGACCCAAACTGGACAGTCTTATGCATTTGACCGTCACTTCCCCGGCCTAGCGCCCGCCTTCACTGTCACCGTAAAGATCTGACGACTTCACCACGTTGGCCCCTCTTCGTGTGAAATTTCTCAGTCGCCGGTGCTGATGTGGGAAGCTGTTTGGATGCGTGCGGTTTGAATTTTTTCACGCCAGTCATGGCGTGTTCTGACAGTTAGACAAATTAGAAATACAGACCAAATAAGCGACACTATCACTCGCTTGCAACCGACCGTCGGATTCGCAGACAGCGCGTACACCCCACAAGCGGGCACTACCCAAAGCGTCTTGGTACGTCGGTGTCACCGAGTACGGAACCATCGTCGATGACTAAGTCAGCGAACCAAAAATTCGCAGTGATGTCTTCTACTTTGACACCGGTGCCATTTGCAAAGCTCGAGGCCATTGGCGCGGTCATCGTTGTAAGAGATCGTCCCTTCAGCGCTTATTATGCGGCCTAGTTAAGGGGCTCAATTGAGCAGGCCAATGTCAGGGTGGCCAAATTGGAACTGCCGTTTCGGTTTAAAAAGAGAGGCGCTGATGCCGAAGATATTGAGTAAAGTTGAATTTGATGACAGCAAAGAGCGGCGCAGTTTGATGGCGCCGCAGCACAAGAATTGGTACTGGCTGAACAGTGGCTACACGGCGAACAGTAAAAAGGCCCCGCTACTGAATTAACAGCAGTGGGGCCTTTAAATACGTGGTGCCCGGGGCCGGAATCGAACCGGCACGCCTTTCGGCGGGGGATTTTGAGTCCCCTGCGTCTACCAATTTCACCACCCGGGCAGTAGATGTCAAGCCTCAAATTATGGCACAGTATGGGCTATGAATTACAAGACCATTGAAGATGCTGTCGGAAACACGCCGCTGGTCGCATTGCAACGCATTCAGGCGGCTGACAATCGTGAACGCAACAACGTTTTACTGGGCAAGTTAGAGGGGAATAATCCAGCGGGGTCGGTCAAAGACCGGCCGGCGATGTCGATGATCAAGCGCGCTGAAGAGCGCGGTGAAATTCAACCAGGGGACACGTTGATCGAGGCAACCTCTGGCAACACCGGCATTGCGCTGGCCATGGCGGCTGCGATCAAGGGCTACCGGATGGTGTTGATCATGCCGGAAGACCTGTCGATTGAACGCGCGCAGACCATGAAGGCCTTCGGTGCGGAGCTCATTCTCACGCCCAAGTCGGGCGGAATGGAGCACGCGCGGGACTTGGCTGAGCGCATGCAGAATGAAGGCAAGGGCAGGGTGCTCGACCAGTTCGCCAACCCAGACAACCCGCTCGTGCACTACGAAACCACTGGCCCTGAAATTTGGCAAGACACCGCCGGCAAAGTAACGCATTTTGTCAGCGCCATGGGCACCACGGGCACCATCACGGGTGTTTCGCGCTATCTGAAAGAACAAAATCCGGCGATTCAAATCGTCGGTGCGCAGCCAAGTGAGGGCTCACGCATTCCGGGCATCCGCAAATGGCCCGAGGCCTACATGCCAAAGATTTACGATCCTAGCCATGTCGACCAATGGGTGTTGGTGAGTCAGTTGGACGCCGAAGACATGTGCCGACGCATGGCCCGTGAAGAGGGTATTTTTGCTGGCATTTCGGCGGCCGGCGCATGCTGGGTGGCGCAGGACATCGCCAAGACAGTGCGTGACGCTGTGATTGTCTTCATCGTTTGCGACCGCGGCGATCGTTATCTGTCGACCGGTGTTTTTCCAGCTTGAACAGGAGATCTCATGAGCAGTGAATTTAGATTTTGCCCGAGTTGCGCCTCACCTTTGACGATGGTGACGGAGATGGAAGACGGCGGCCCCAAAGACCGGTTGCGTTGCAGCAACTGTGCTTACACGCACTGGAACAATCCAACCCCCGTGCTGGCAGCGGTGGTCGAGTACGAGGGCAAGATATTGCTGGCAAGAAACGCCGCTTGGTCAGGTGAAAAGTTCGCTTTGATCACCGGGTTTATGGAGGCTGGCGAGACGCCAGAAGGCGGCATTGAGCGCGAGATCGCCGAAGAAACCAACTTGAGCACCAGCGCGCTCAAGCTGATTGGCGTTTACGATTTTCAGCGCATGAACCAAATCATCATCGCTTACCACGCGGTGTGCAGCGGCGTCGTCAAACTGTCGCCTGAACTGGTGGATTACAAACTGTATGCGTTTGAGGATGTGCTGTGTTGGCCCGCTGGAACCGGCTATGCGATGGCGGACTTCCTGACGTCGCGAGGGCATACGCCGACATTTTTAGAGTGGTCTAAGCGAACGCTTGTTTGATTAAAATAAATTCAATACAAGCCTCAGTTGGATTTGCTAGTCAAGTCATTAAGCCTGCGAGCTGAAAGATTCTCATGAACATCGACAAAGAACTCGATACCCGCGGGTTGAACTGCCCGTTGCCTATCTTGAAGGCCAAGAAGGCGCTGGCCGACATGAGCAGCGGCCAACTGCTCAAAGTGGTGTCAACCGACGCCGGTTCGACCCGCGACTTTCAAGCCTTTGCCAAGCAAACCGGCCATGATTTGGTCGAGCAACAAAGCGTGGGTACCGACTTTATTCACGTGCTGAAAAGGCGCTGAATCTGCTTCAGGAGACCGCTCGCAGAGTTGCTGTATTGAAGCTTTCGGACAGCTGTAGCTGGCTCAAATAGTCCCTGAAATGCGCACCCACTTCGGGGTGTTGCAAGGCCAGTTCGACGGTAGCTTCTAGAAAGCCTTCTTTGCTGCCGCAATCGTAGCGTTTGCCTTGGTACTGAAAGGCGTAAACGCTCTCGTGTTGCATCAGCCCGGCAATGCCGTCGGTGAGCTGAATCTCGCCACCAACACCACCGGCTTGCTGCCGGATCTGGTCAAAGACCGCAGGCGTGAGGATGTAGCGGCCCGCCACACCCATGCGTGAGGGCGCGACTTCCGGTGCTGGTTTTTCAACCATGCGCGCGACCTTGATGAGCCCTGGCCGAACTTCATCACCCGCCACTATGCCGTAGCGCCGTGTGTGTGCTTCGGGCACTTCCTGCACCGCCATGATGGACTGCTGGAGTTCTTTGAACTGCGTCACCATTTGCGTCAAAACGGGTGGCGTGCCGACCATCAAGTCGTCAGCCAGCAGCACGGCAAACGGCTCGTTGCCGACCAAATGTTCGGCGCACAGCACGGCGTGGCCCAGACCGAGTGAGCGCGGTTGGCGCACGTACGAGCAAAAAATGTCGTCAGGCACGACCGAGTGGAGCAGCTTTAGCAGGGCGTCTTTGTGGGCCGCCTCGAGTTCTCTTTCAAGCTCGTAAGCCGTGTCGAAATGGTCCTCAATAGCGCGCTTGTTGCGACCGGTCACAAAGATCATGTGGCGGATGCCGGCCGCGTAAGCTTCTTCGACAGCGTATTGAATCAGCGGCTTGTCGACGATGGGCAGCATCTCTTTGGGCTGGGCTTTTGTGGCGGGTAAGAACCGGGTGCCAAGTCCTGCTACTGGGAAAACCGCTTTGCGCACGGCTGGGGGTTGGGTCATGGATTTCCTTTAAGAAGTGATCGTTGTTTCGAGTCCACAGTGACACAAGCTGATGGCTTGACGCCTCGTCTGGCGCCAGAACGTTGGCATCAGTTCAAGCGTGCCAATTGACCCCGGATTTTTTCAAGCGTGTCGGTGTAATTAGTCAGTCGCTTTTTCTCTTGTTCCAGCACGGCGGGCGGTACTTTGTTGACGAAGGCTTCGTTGGCTAATTTGGCCTTTACCTTGACCAATTCGCCCTCAAGCCGGGTGGCTTCTTTGCCAAGCCTGGCTTTCTCTGCGGCCACATCAACCTCGACAAACAAGCAAATGCGCGCATTGCCGACCACGGCAACCGGCGCGCCCTGAGCGGCTGTCGCCCAAGTGGCTTCGTCTTCAAAAACTTGCACGTCGTTGAGTTTGGCCAGCGCTTTGATGACTGGCGCGGAACTGCGCATGAACGCCGTGTCGCCCAGCACCAGCAGCGGCATACGCAGGGCGGGTGAGACATTCATTTCACCGCGCAAATTGCGGCAGGCGTCGACCAGCGTCTTCAGCTTGGCCACGTGAGCTTCGGCTTGCGCGTCGATCTTTTGCGGTTGGCTGGTCGGGTAGTGCGCTTCGCCGATGAAGCGGCCTGCCAAGCCGGCAACCGGTGCGACTTTTTGCCACAGTTCTTCGGTGATGAAGGGAATCACCGGATGCGCCAAACGCAAAATAGCTTCCAGCGTGCGAATCAAGGTGCGGCGCGTGGCGCGCTGCTCGGCCTCGGTGCCGGTTTGAATTTGCACCTTGGCGATTTCCAAATACCAGTCGCAAAACTCGTCCCAGACAAACTGGTAAATGCTGCCTGCGACGTTGTCGAGCCGGTAGTCGGCAAAGCCTTTGGCCACGTCAGCCTCTACGCGTTGCAGCGTCGAAGCAATCCAGCGGTCGGCTTGCGAGAATCTCATGTAGTTGTGGAACTCGCCCGCCGGCGCGATTTCGCGTCCTGCGTCGTCAAACCGTGCCGGTTGGCATTGCGCCTTGGTGTGCTGTTCCAGCCCGCAGTCTTGGCCTTCGCAGTTCATCAGCGTGAAGCGGGTGGCGTTCCACAGCTTGTTGCAGAAGTTGCGGTAGCCTTCGCAGCGCTTGCTGTCGAAGTTGATGCTGCGGCCCAAACTGGCCAGCGAGGCAAAGGTGAAACGCAGCGCATCAGCACCGTAGCCGGGGATGCCGGCCGGGAATTCTTTCTCGGTGTTTTTGCGTACTTGCGGCGCGGTCTCGGGTTTGCGCAGGCCTTGCGAGCGTTTGTCGAGCAGCGGCGCCAACTCGATGCCGTCAATCAGATCCACCGGGTCCAGCACATTGCCTTCGGACTTGCTCATTTTTTTGCCTTGTGAATCCTTCACCAGGCCGTGGATGTACACGTGGTGAAAAGGCACTTGGCCGGTAAAGTGCGTCGTCATCATGATCATCCGGGCGACCCAGAAAAAGATGATGTCGTAGCCAGTGACCAACACGCTGGAGGGCAAGAAAAGATCCAGCTCTTTGGTTTTTTCCGGCCAGCCTAAAGATGAGAAGGGCACCAGTGCCGATGAATACCAGGTGTCGAGCACGTCTTCGTCGCGGCGCAGTGTTTTGCCGGGGGCTTGAGCTTGGGCCGCAGCTTCGTTTTCAGCGACATAGACTTTGCCGTCCTCGTCGTACCAAGCCGGGATTTGATGGCCCCACCACAGCTGGCGAGAAATGCACCAGTCTTGAATGTTGCCCATCCACTGGTTGTAGGTGTTGACCCATTGCTCGGGCACGAACTTCACCGCACCGCTGTCGACGGCGTCAATGGCTTTTTGCGCGATGGACTTGCCGGTAGGATCTTGCGGGCTGACCTTGTTCATGGCGACAAACCATTGGTCGGTCAACATCGGCTCGATCACCTGGCCGGTGCGGGCGCAACGCGGCACCATCAGCTTGTGCTTTTTCACTTCGACCAAAAAGCCTTGCGCTTCTAGGTCAGCCACCACGACCTTGCGCGCCACAAAGCGGTCTAGACCGCGGTACTTTTCAGGCGCGTTCTCATTGATGGCGGCATCCAGCGTCAGCACGCCGATGATCGGCAGCTTGTGGCGCTGGCCGACGGCATAGTCGTTGGTGTCGTGTGCCGGTGTGACCTTGACCACGCCCGTGCCAAAAGCGATGTCGACGTAGTCGTCCGCAATCACCGGAATCTCGCGGTCGCAGAGTGGCAGTTTGACGGCTTGGCCAATCATATGTTGGTAGCGTTGGTCTTCTGGGTGGACCATCACCGCGACGTCGCCGAGCATGGTTTCAGGTCGGGTGGTGGCGACCGTCAGCGAGCCCGAGCCGTCGGCCAGCGGGTAGCGGATGTGCCACATGAAGCCGTCTTCTTCTTCGCTTTCAACTTCCAAGTCGCTGACTGCCGATTTCAAAATCGGGTCCCAGTTGACGAGGCGTTTGCCGCGGTAAATCAAGCCTTGCTCGTAGAGCTGCACAAAGGTCGAAGTGACGACCTTGGACATTTTCGGGTCCATGGTGAAGTACTCGTGCTTCCATGAGACCGAGTCGCCCATGCGGCGCATTTGCCGTGTGATGGTCGAGCCTGACTCTTCTTTCCATTCCCAGACTTTGGCGACAAAGTTTTTGCGGCCTAAGTCGTGCCGTGTTTTGCCGTCGCCGGCCAGCTTGCGCTCCACCACGATCTGTGTGGCAATGCCCGCGTGGTCGGTGCC
This sequence comes from Polaromonas sp., assembly GCA_040400815.1. Taxonomy (GTDB): domain Bacteria; phylum Pseudomonadota; class Gammaproteobacteria; order Burkholderiales; family Burkholderiaceae_C; genus Polaromonas. The sequence continues at coordinate 6,844 of JBBAPN010000011.1, forward strand.
AGGTACCCACAGCGTGTTGTCGCCTGACATCCGGTGGTAGCGCGTCAACGAGTCCATGATGGTCTGGTTGAAGGCATGGCCCATGTGCAGCGTGCCAGTCACGTTGGGCGGTGGCAGCTGAACCGCAAAAGACGGCTTGGCCGCATCCAGCGTCGGCTCGTACAGGCCGCTTTGTTCCCACGCCGGCCCCCAATGCGCTTCCAGCGCAGCAGGCTCAAACGATTTGGACAGAGATTGCAGGCCGGGTTGATCGACCGGCTGGTTAGGGGCGTTGCTCATGAAAACTTTATGAAGTGAAAAGGTCCCGCTGCGACAGCGCGCTCAAGCGTTGTCAAGGGCGGAAACTGAAGCTGAGATTTTAACTAGCTGGCAGGCCGTGGCGGGTCGCGGCTAATTCGTCCAAATCAGGAGCAAAATTGCGCGTCCTCTTTAAAACGTGCAAACCTTCAAACGCTGGAGTTTTCCCATGATTTTTTCTCGCTGCCTCGGCTGGGCTTCTCCTGTTCGTTATGCCGCAGTGGCCGTTGCCCTCGCCCTGGGCTGCAGCGTCGGCGTGGCCATAGCGCAACCGCTCAAGCCCATCAAGATTTTGGTGGGCTTCCCGCCAGGCGGTGGTACGGACTCTGCAGCGCGCATCCTGGCTGAAAAGCTCAAAGACGAGTTGGGCGTGGCTGTGATCGTCGAGAACAAACCGGGTGCCGGCGGACAGATCGCGGCGCAGGCCCTGAAAGCAGCCGCGGCCGACGGCAGCACCTTGTTTTTGTCGCACGACCACAGCATCACCATTTTGCCCATGGTGCTGAAAAATCCCGGCTACGTGCCCGCACAAGACTTTGTGCCGGTGGCTGGTTTTGCCACGTTTGTGAATGCCTTTGCGGTGTCCGGTGGCACGCCGGCCAAGAGCTTTTCTGAGTATCTGGCGTGGGCTAAAACGCAGGGCAGCAAGGGCGCGGTGGGCATTCCGGCGCCAGCCTCAACGCCTGAGTTTTTGGTCAAGGTCATCGCTGACAAATTCAAGCTCGACTTGGTCTCTGCACCGTACCGCGGCAGCGCGCCGATGATGGCCGACATGCTGGGCAACCAGATCGGCGCGGGCGTGGCGTCAGTGCCGGACTTCATTGAAAACCACAAGGCCGGCAAAGTTCGCATCGTGGCGGTGCTCGGTGCCAAACGGCAAGTCGCTTTGCCTGATGTGCCGACGTTTTCAGAGCTTGGCATGAGCGGCTTGGAAGACCTGCCTTATTACGGCATCTTTGCGCCAGCGGGCACGCCCAAAGGTTTCATTGACACCTTCTCTGCCGCCTTGGCCAAAGTCCTCGCGCAGCCGGAAGTGCGCCATCATTTGAGCCAAATGGGCCTGACGGTCGGCTTCATGACTTCCGGCCAGCTTGAGCAAAAAGAAAATGCTTACGCCCAAGCATGGCGTCGCATCATTCAAAACAGCGGATTTCAGCCGCAGTGACGCTGATTGAGCAACCCAGCTGAGTCGCCAGTCGCTGGCTTTAGCAGGGATTGAACAGGCCGCGGCAGCCTTCAGCGCAGGCCGGGCAACTCGATGTCTGAGGTGCCTGGTCGCACCCGGCGCAGGGATTCGCGGGTGCTGTCCATGCAGCCGCCCTGTGCGTAAACGCCTTGGGGGTCGCGCAATCGAAACATAAGCTGCGTGATGCGCGCAACCTCTGCCGGTTCGCTCATGGTTTTGGCCACCAACTGCGCCACCAAGTCTTCGTCCATTTGAAGTTCACCTTGCGCGTTGACGGCGGTTCCATGGCGCCAGTGGTAAACGTCGGCGCACTTGGCGGCCAGCGTGAAAGGTTTGTCGCGCTGCCAGAAGTTGGAAAATAAACCGTCGCCTAAATAAAACACCCAGGACCCTTCAAAACCGACCACGTTGGACGACGCGTCATCCGGGTTGCGAAACCAGACACGGTCGCCGGGCACGTAATAACTGATCGGCAAGGGGGCGTCGATGCTGCCGGTTTCACGCAAAAAAACCGCGTGAAAGCGGCTTGACATGATCGCTTTGGTTTCCCATTGCTGCTGCAATCTCGCCAACAAGACCGGGTTGCTGAGTTGGGCTTCTTGCGCCATCGCCAGCAGCATGACGTATTCAGTTGCGCGGTAGCATGAAAATGCGTAAGTCACACTGTTGGTATTGGGTTGTGTGGCCGCCATCAGCGCCTCAATCAGCGCTGAGCCGGGTCGCACGGTGAAGCCGGTTTTTTCTTGGTAAGTCCAGCAATGCACAGGGCGCTCGGCTTCGCTGGTGTGAAAGCTCAGTGCGGTTTTGCGGGCGGCTTGGACAATGAACACGCGCATTCTGACCGCGGAGATCAACTCTTCTGCGCTGGGAAACGCACAGGCCAGCGGACTGGCCAGCAAGGTGAGCCAGATTTCGCGTTCCAAATCACTTTGATGCAGCGTGACTTGCATGCCTCTGCGTTGCTGCAGCCCAAAGGTGTTCAGGCCAGGCATCCAAGCGTCGACGCGGTCTGGCTTCAAAGTCCATTGCATGGCGAGAGCGGCTGCCAAGCAACCAGAGCCTTCTACGTCATCGGTCAAACCCAGCGCTTGCAAAGTCGCTTGAACAGTTTGCCGCGCTGCCTCGGCTGCTGGCCGTTGTGTGCTGTGGAGGACGATGCCGCGGCTGATCTGAAGGGCTGTAGCGGACGAATTGAGGACGGTCATGGGTCGTGAGGCATCAAGAAAAAAACGGGCCGAAGACGTCGACTTCAGCCCAACCTGAGCACACTGCGCCATGCGGCCGTTGGGGACTCTGTCCAGCAGTAGAAAATTTTAGCGGCCCAAAGACTGGCTGCCCATCCGGCAATACCCCAGCCCAAAGCGCTGGCCTGCGACGCTGTTTCTGGCCTGAAGCCCAGCCGCGTGAAGGCTGCGTTGACCAGCAACAGCACCGGGAAATGGACCAAAAATAGCGTATATGAATGCAGGCTCATGGCCTGAACCATGGCTTGCGGTTTGCGGCAACGGGCTGGCAGTGGCGCTGCCAAGTCGGGGATGAGCCAAGGCCGAACGCCGACCGAGCACAGCACGACGATGAATTGAACCGCCAAGGCTTTCAAAACGTCAATCAACGGGTAACGGGTCGCCGATATGCCGGGGCTGATGTGCAGTGTTTCAGTGGGTCCGGGCCAAGGCCCGTCAAGCGTGCCGGCGTCAGGCTTTTGTGTCGACGAGCTCACCCTGACTGTCGCTGACCTGTTGCTCGATGTAGGCAAGCGCAGCGTCAACTTGGTCTACCAAAATGAGGCACAAGTCGCCCGGCGCCAAGCGCGCCAAGGCGATGTCGATGGCCTTGAACTCGCCGTGAATTTCTTGCACATGGCGCGTCCGGGTGGCGCCGTCCAAACCTTGCCGCAAGAGTTTCAACACCTCACCGTCGTTGCGACCGCGTTGGCAGGCGTCCTCGTACAACAGCACTTCATCAAAGGCGCCGCCCAGAATCTGGGTCTGGTCTCGAATGTCTTGGTCGCGTCGGTCGCCAGCGCCGCTGATCACCACCACGCGTTTTTGAGCGGCCATGTTGCCCACTGCTTGGACCAAGGCTTGAATCGCGTCCGGGTTGTGGCCGTAGTCGGCAATCAAGGTCGCACCTCGGTAGTCAAACACGTTGAAGCGGCCCGGCACACCTTGGATGTCGCTGATGAAGGTCGACAGTCCCAATGCGATGGTTTCCCATGGCACATTGATAGCCCAAGCCGCAGCCACAGCGGCCATGACATTTTCGGTTTGAAACTCGATTTGACCTTGCCGTGTCAACGGCACTTCGGTCAGCGGGATGCGGAAAATTTTCTTGCCTTCTTGCGCCACCACATGGCCATTTTCGGTGTAAACCACGCGCTTGCCTTGGGCTCGGTGTGTGGCCAGCACAGACAAGTGCGGATCGAGTGCAAAAAAGGTCACCTTGCCGGGGCACAGCTTGGCCATCATGGCCACCGAAGGGTCGGCCGCATTCAAAACGGCCATGCCATTGGGCGCCACATTCAAGACCACCACCCGCTTCAGCACCGACAGGTCTTCCAGCGTGGTGATGTAGTTCAAGCCAAGGTGGTCGCCCGAGCCCAGATTGGTCACGACGGCCACTTGACAGCGGTCAAAAGCCAGGCCTTCGCGCAGCAAACCGCCGCGCGCCGTTTCAAAGACAGCGGCGTCGACGTCGGGGTGCATCAGCACGTTGCGGGCACTGCGGGGGCCGCTGCAATCGCCGTCGTCAATTTGTCGGCCGTTCACAAAAACACCATCGGTGTTGGTCATGCCAACCCGCAGTTGGTGGGCCTTGAGCAAATGCGCCGTCAGGCGCACGGTGGTGGTTTTGCCGTTGGTGCCCGTGACCGCGATGACCGGAATTCGACCGTTTTTACCGTCGGGATACAGCTGGTCGATGATGGCTTGGCCGACCGCGCGGCCCTTGCCAAACGATGGGCTGATGTGCATCCGCAGGCCCGGTGCAGCGTTGACTTCCACCACGCCGCCGTTTTGTTCTTCCAGGGGCCGCAGTACAGACTCGCAGACCACATCGACACCGCAGACGTCGACGCCGACCATTTGAGCGGCAGCGATCACCCGCGCTGCCACATCGGCATGCACATCGTCAGTGACGTCGGTTGCGGTGCCGCCAGTGGATAAATTGGCGTTGTTGCGCAACACCACCCGCCGGCCTTGTTCGGGCACGCTGTCAGGGTCAAGATCTTGGGACTGCAGACAGCCAATGGCGATGTCGTCAAATTTGATTTTGCTCAGCGAGGTTGCATGGCCGTCGCCGCGGCGGGGATCGGCGTTGACCTCGGCCACCAATGCGCGCACGCTCAACACGCCGTCACCGACCACCAGTGGCGGTTCACGTCGTGCCGCCGCGATTAACTTGTCGCCGACCACCAGCAAGCGATAGTCGCTACCTGGCAGGAATTTTTCAACCAGCACGTCGCCAAAACGTGCGGCGGCTGCAAAGGCTTGGTTGAAAGCAGGGCGTTCAAAAATATTGACCGTGACCCCTTTGCCTTGGTTGCCATCCAGCGGTTTGAGCACCACTGGCAAGCCGATGTTTTGAGCAATTGTCCATGCGTCTTCCAAGTCTTTGGCGGGTCGGCCCACTGGCACTGGCACGCCAACGGCCAACAACAAGGACTTGGTCAAGTCTTTGTCCTGTGCAATGGCTTCGGCAATGGCGCTGGTGCTGTCGGTTTCTGCGGCTTGAATACGCCGCTGCTGCGAGCCCCAACCGAACTGAACCATGCTGCCTTCGGTTAAGCGCCGGTAGGGAATGCCGCGGGCAATGGCGGCATCGACAATGGCGCCAGTTGAAGGGCCCAGTCGCACCTCTTCGTCCAGTTCACGCAATTCTGTCAAAGCTTGCTGCAGGTCAAAAGCAGCTTGATCTGGGTTTGGATTTTGGGCCGCGAAACAAAACTTTTCAGCCCAAGAAAAAGCCAGGCGACCCACCGCTTCCTCGGTGTATTGAGCCACCACTTGGAAGACCCCGGTTTCTTCGGTCGCTGTGGTGCGGCTGAAAGTGACTGGGCAGCCGGCGTGCGCTTGCAAGTCCAACGAGATTTTTTCCAAGGCATGAGCCATGCTGGCTGGCTGGCCCGGATGAGCGCCTTCCAGCAAACCCAAGGCCGGGAAAATGCGGCGCAATTCTTTTTCGAAAAAACTGTCCGCCGGCAACACGCATTCGGCTGGCGTGCAAGTCACGATGGCCTCAATACTGGTGTGGCGACTCCACAGGTTGGGGCCCCGCAGTGCGCGAATTCTTGAAACTTCCATGAGCAGGTTTTCTCGAGATGGGTTCGGTGAGCGTCAGTGCGATGCCGGACTTTGGCCAAAGCTTTTGGTGCCGGCACGGATCAAGTCAACTGGCACGCCCAAGGCCCAAGCGGCGGCGGCGGCGGCCAGAACCTCGTTGCAACGGAGGATTTGGTCGCGAAAGAACTTGTCGATGGCGGGCAGTTTGCGGTTCAGGGCATCCGTTTCGTGGTCGCCGTGGGCCAAGATCAAGTGGCCTTGGCGCCAAAACACCACCCGTCCGCCGGCGATTCGGTGCTGGGCTATGCGGGCGTTGTCTTCAGAGGAGGCATAAAAAATCACCTCGCCATCACAGTAGTCGGCAAGGGCGGCCACGCCGTCGTCCTCGGCATTCAACACGGCGACGCCATCCGGCAAGACCACGTCGACTTGCGTGCGCGCCACGTTCGGCATTTGGTCGTCGCTTTGGATGTAGAGGTCTTGCAAGCCGTCGGCCTTGGGCATGGCCGTGACCACGCCGACCAGACAACGGTCATAAGGCAGGCCTTCGGTCAAGACTTGGCGGGCTGTGGTTTCAAACACCGCAGCTTGAACGGCGCGGTTGACCAGCAAGCGCTGTGCAGTTTCCCAGACCATGCCGCCTTCGGCTTGCAGGCAGCGTTGGCCGACAAACAAACCTTTGGCCGAGGACAAACCGGTGCGCAGGCCCTGCAAATGCAAGAGCCAGCCGATCAAGTGGCTGGTCCCCGTGGTGTCGCCCTGGCCGAGCAAGCCGACCACCGGAATGCGGGCGTTACGGCCCTCTGCAAACAAATGCTGAGCGATGGCTTCGCCGACGGGTCGGGCTGGTCCGGTGGCTGGTTTGAGGTGCATCAGCAGGCCAGGACCGGCGTTGACCTCCACAATCGCGGCACCTTGGGCCTTCATGGGCTTGGAAATGTCTTGGGCCACCAAGTCAACCCCGGCGATGTCGAGACCCACAATTCGGGCGGCCAGGGCGGCGAGTTCAGCGACGTCGGGATGCACCAAGTCAGTGACATCCACGGCCATGTTGCCGGTGCGCATGACCACCACGCTGCGGCCCAAGGCAGGAACGCTTTCGCCGGTCAAGCCTTGGCGCTTTAATTCCATCACTGCGGTGGGGTGCTCATGCAAACGGATGGTGTCGAGCGGAAAATCTTCTTCTTCGCCGCGCCGAGGATCTGAGTTGAGTTGGCTTTCGATCAAGTCTTGCACCGTGTGAAGGCCGTCGCCCACAATGCAAGCCGCTTCGCCCTTGTTGGCTGCGACGACTTTGCCGCCGACCACCAGCAAGCGGTGTTCGTCGCCCAATATGTGGCGCTCGACCAAGACTTCGCTGCCCTCGGCTTCGGCCAAGTGGAAAGCGGCTTCGACCTCGGCTTGGGTGTACAACTCGAGCGACACGCCGCGGGCATGGTTGCCGTCGACGGGCTTGATGCAAACTGGCAAGCCGATCTCTTGAGCGGCCTCCCAAGCCTCCTGGGGAGAGGCCACGTTGCGGCCTTCGGGGACTGGCACGCCGCAGTTGGCGAGCAAACTTTTTGTCAGGTCTTTGTCTTTGGAAATGCCTTCGGCAATGGCACTGGTTTGGTCAGTTTCGGCGGTCCAAATGCGGCGTTGGTTGGCGCCGTAGCCGAGCTGAACCAAGTTGCCTTGGTTCAAGCGGATGGCAGGAATCCCGCGTTCGGCCGCTGCACTGACGATGCACGCTGTGCTGGGTCCTATGCACAGGGTGTCCACCATGTGGGTTAATTTGGCAAGGGTTTGGGCCACCGGGTAGTCGCGGCCTTCGATGGCGGCGATCAGCAAGTCACGCGCGGCCAACAAGGCGGCACGGCTGACAGCTTCATGCCGGGTTCGGATCACTACCTTGTAAATACCGCGAACACCGGCTTCACGGGCTTTGCCAAAGCCCGTCTGCATGCCAGCACGGTTTTGCAGCTCCAGGGCCACGTGCTCCATGATGTGGCCGGGCCAAGTGCCTTCTTCGAGGCGCTTCAAAAAACCACCCCGCTCACCCACGCTGCAACGGTGCTCGACCAAACCGGGCAGCATGTCTTGCAGGCGCTGGTTGAAGCCGGGCAGAGTGTTGGAGGGGCAGTCTTCTAGCGCACCAATGTCGATCCAGGCTTCCAGTACAGGGCGGTAGGTCCAGATGTTGGGCCCTCGCAAATGCGTCATGCGCAAGAATTTGATCTCTTTAGCAAGCATGGGCGGTAGCACTCTGGAGACGCTGACGGGTAACGATAGAATATCTTGATGATTGCGGCACGAGCAAAATTCTTCCGATAAGCAAGGCGACTGGACGGTGTCTTGATCGCTTTTTTTCTTAGCCGCCAACACATGCTGACTCTCGTTTTTTGAAACTTTATGACCCCCAAAGCCCTTTCGTCCAACAGTTTGCTTGGGTTGCCTTTTGACTGGCGTGAGTGTGGTGCTTTGCAAGTTCATGCCGATGAAAACGTTTCAGCCTGGTTAGAAGTTGACCTGAATGACAATTTAAATTTTGTCAAAACGTTTTTGATTCTGACCGATCAACGGGTCATATTCGGCGAGCAGGCACAAAAAAACTGGCATTCTTGGTCAATTAAGCCCAAGCAAAGCCTGGTTTTGAGTGATTACGCAGGCGTTGGCAGCTTGGCTTTGCACGCAGACGGTCAGCGGTTGGCTGTTTGGCGCTTCACTTTGGGTCGTTTGGCGGCGGTATTGCGCTTTAAAAGCCAGTTTGAAGCGCTGCTCAAAACGCGGCAGTTAAACAGCCAAAACGACTTGAATGGCGCCGAAAGCACCCATGGCGAGCCGGTGCAAGGCGTTTTTCCAGAGGATGTCTGCCCGGTTTGCCAAACCCCAATGGACGTTGCCGATGACAGTTGCCTGGTTTGCGCCGAATCAGAACGCCGCCCGACATCGACCTTGACGCTGTTCAAGTTGTGGCGTTTTGCCAAACCCTACCAAGGCCAGTTGCTGCTCGGCTTTGTGTTGACTTTGGCCGCCACTGCCGCCACCTTGGTGCCGCCGTACCTGACCATGCCCTTGATGGACGATGTGCTGATTCCTTACCAAAACGGCGCGCACATTGACCCGGTCACGGTGGCTTGGTATCTGTTGGGTCTGTTGGGCTCGGCGTTTGTGGCTTGGAGCTTGGGCTGGATCAAAACCTACATCCTGTCCTTGGTCTCCGAGCGGATCGGCGCCGATCTGCGAACCACCACTTACGAGCACTTGATGAAGTTGTCACTGGAGTACTTTGGCGGCAGACGCACCGGCGATTTGATCGCCCGGATTGGCAGCGAGACCGACCGCATCAACGTCTTTTTGTCTTTGCACTTGCTGGACTTCGCCACCGACGTGCTCATGATTTTGATGACGGCTGTGATTTTGTTCATCATCAACCCCGGCTTGGCCCTGGTCACGCTGCTGCCCTTGCCTTTCATCGGCTGGTTGATTCATGTGGTGCGGGAACGTTTGCGCACCGGTTTTGAAAAAATTGACCGGGTTTGGTCCGAGGTCACCAACGTCTTGGCCGACACCATTCCCGGCATCCGTGTGGTCAAGGCCTTTGCCCAAGAAGAGCGCGAAGCCCAGCGCTTCAATGACGCCAACAAACACAACTTGGCGGTCAACGACCGCCTGAACCGGGTCTGGTCTTTGTTTGGCCCGACCATCACTTTTGTCACCGAAATTGGTTTGCTGGTGGTCTGGGCGTTTGGTATTTGGCTGGTCTCCAAAGACCAAATCACGGTCGGTGTGCTGACGGCGTTTTTGGCCTATATCGGGCGTTTTTATGCGCGCCTGGATTCGATGAGCCGGATTGTTTCAAGCACTCAAAAAGCCGCTGCGGGGGCCAAGCGGATTTTTGAAATCCTCGACCATGTTTCCAGTGTGCCGGAACCGAAAAATCCGTTGCCCATGCCCGTGGTGCAAGGGCGCTTGACCTTGATAAATGCCGATTTCAGGTACGGCAACCGTGCTGTGATTCGCAACTTGAGTCTCGACATTGCACCCGGTGAAATGATCGGTTTGGTCGGTCACAGCGGTTCGGGCAAGAGCACCCTGGTGAATTTGATGTGTCGTTTTTACGATGTCACTGAGGGCCGCATAGCGCTGGACGGCATTGACATTCGGCAGTTCAGCGTGAGTGACTACCGCCGCCACATCGGGCTGGTGCTGCAAGAGCCGTTTTTGTTTTTTGGCACGGTGTCCGACAACATTGCCTATGGCAAACCGAATGCGTCACGGCAGGAGATTGTGGCGGCGGCGCGGGCTGCCCATGCCCACGAATTTATTTTGCGCATGCCGCAAGGCTACGACTCGTTGGTCGGTGAACGCGGTCAAGGCTTGTCAGGCGGTGAACGCCAGCGCATCTCGATTGCCAGGGCTTTGCTGATCAACCCACGGATTTTGATTTTGGACGAAGCCACCTCCTCGGTGGACACCGAAACCGAGAAAGAAATTCAAAATGCCTTGGACAATTTGGTCCGTGGACGCACCACCATTGCGATTGCCCACCGCTTGTCGACCTTGCGCAAAGCCGACCGTTTGGTGGTGATGGACAAGGGCCAGATCGTTGAGGTCGGCCCGCACGACGTGCTGATCGCGGCGCAAGGTGCTTACTGGCGTTTGTACGAAGCACAGCAGCGCCAAGCCGAAGCGGAAGGCGCTGTTTTGCGCGAGTCGCCAGCCGCTCAGCCAGCTCTGATGAGCCTGCCTGTGGCGCTGCAATACAGCGCAAAGGATATTTTGTGAGCCTGCTGAATTTCGAATTTGACTGCGATCCAGCCGGTCACTGGTTTTATGTTTCAAGCCAAGGCATCAGGCACCCACAAGTCACCGTTGTCAGAGCCTTTCCGGTTGCCGCGCCTGACGAAGGCGCGGCCTTGGTAGACGCCGACGGCCATGAACTGCTTTGGATTCCTGCCTTGGCCGACTTGTCTGCGGCCATGCGTGCCAAGGTGCTGAAAGCCTTGACGCAGCGCGAGTTCATGCCGCAGATTTTGAAACTCCGCAGCGTCAGCCGCTTGGTCGCGCCCTGCAACTGGGACGTCGAAACCGACCGGGGTGAGACCAGCTTGATGCTGAAAGGCGAGGAGGACATTCGCCGTTTGTCGGGCACAGCCATGCTCGTCACAGACAGCCACGGCGTGCAGTTTTTGATCCGCGATGTAGCCCAAATGGACCGGCATTCCCGCAAATTGCTGGATCGGTTTTTGTAAAGGCCGTGATCCGCCGTGACTCGCCGCATTGCGCATCTCGACATGGACGCCTTCTTCGCGTCCATCGAGTTGCTGCGCTACCCCCAACTCAAGGGCCTGCCGGTGGTCATCGGCGGCGGTCGCCGCCGGGCAGATGAAGCCTTGCTAGACGCCTCAGATGCAGCCCCGGGCGAACGGGCGCTGCGCTTCATTCCAATCGACGACTTTCCCCGACTCAAAGACTATGTGGGGCGCGGCGTCATCACCACCGCGACCTATGCCGCCCGGCAGTTTGGGGTTGGCTCGGCCATGGGCATGATGAAAGCCGCCAAGCTCTGCCCTGACGCGATCGTCTTGCCGGTGGATTTTGACGAGGTGCGCAAATACTCGCGGGCCTTCAAGGAAGCGATTCGGGACGTCGCGCCCTTGGTGGAGGATCGCGGCGTCGACGAGGTTTACATCGACTTCACCGACGTGCCCGGCGGTCAGCGTGACGGCGGCCGTTCGCTGGCGCGGCTGCTTCAACGCAGCATCCTTGAGAAGACCGGACTGACGTGCTCGATCGGCGTCGCACCGAACAAACTCATCGCCAAAATGGCCAGCGAGTTCAACAAGCCAAATGGCATTTCGATTGTTCAGGAAGCCGACCTGCAAACGCTGATCTGGCCGCTGGCCTGTCGCAAGATCAACGGCATCGGGCCTAAGTCAGATGCCAAGCTGGCGGCGCTGAACATCCGCACGATTGGTGAGATGGCGGCGCAAGAGATCGATTGGCTGATTGACCACTTTGGCCAAGCCACTGGGGCTTGGATGCACGACGCGGCTTGGGGCCGCGACAGCCGGCCGGTGGTGACTGACAGCGAGCCGGTGTCGATGAGCCGCGAGACGACGTTTGAGCGTGACCTGCACGCGGTGCGCGACAAAGTCGAGCTGGGTGCTGTCTTCACCCGGCTGTGTGCAAAGGTGGCCGAAGACCTGCAACGCAAGGGTTACGTGGGCAAGACCATCGGCATCAAGCTGCGCTATGACAACTTCCAAAGTGTCACGCGCGACCAGACGCTGACACACTACACGGCCGATGCCACAACCATCCGGCAGACCGCTGGTTTGGCCCTCAAGCGCGTGCCTTTGACTCAAAAACTGCGGCTGCTGGGCGTGCGCGTTGGCGCTTTGTTGAAGGCAGAAGAAGCTTCCGCGCTGCAGAAGTTGTCGGCTTTAAAGGATCTGACGGATTTAGCGGGTGCGACCGCTGAAGAGCCTCTGCCGCCCTACATGGATCAGCTTTTTTAAAGCCGGTTCATTGCCGCGCGGTGCGCACCGCCGGCGGCAGCGCTTGCGGATAACTGGTGCGAAAAGGGTTGATGTCCAGCCCACCGCGCCGTGTGTAGCGGGCATAGACGGCCAGTTTGGCCGGTTTGCAGCGGCGCCAAATGTCCATGAAAATCCGCTCGACGCACTGCTCATGAAACTCGTTGTGGTTGCGAAAACTGACCAGGTATTGCAGCAGACCTTCTTGGTCAATTTGCGGGCCGGTGTAGCTGATTTGCACGCTGCCCCAGTCCGGCTGGCCGGTCACCAAGCAATTGCTTTTCAGCAAATGGCTGGTCAGCACTTCGGTGACGGATGCCTCGTCTGCGTTGGCGCTCAGCAGGTCAGGCGCTGGCGTGTAGCGGGTGCACTCAATGTCGAGCCGGTCGAGACTCAAGCCGTCGAGTTCTTGCAAGGGCTCGCGGTCAAACATATCGGGCAACAGCAGCTTGACGCCAATAGAGGGGGGTGCGCTTGCGGTTGCTGGCAGTACCGCACCGCGCCAAGCGGCTTCGCTGAGGTCGCGCCTGAGCAACGCCAGCACCGCACTGGCATCGGCAAAGCGGCTGTTGTTGAAGCTGTTCAGGTACAGCTTGAAGGACTTGCTCTCAATGATGTTGGGCGTTTCGCAGGGCACCACCACTTGCGCCAGCGCGACCTGCGGCTTGCCGCGCAAGTTGAGCCAGCTGAGTTCATAGGCGGTCCACATGTCGGCGCCAAAAAAAGGGGCCTGCGCGCTGACGTCGATTTCTTCTCGTTTGCCCGCACGGGCGATCGGAAACAGCGGCGATGCGTCGTATTCATCAGCATAAGCAGAGGCTTTGCCCAGCTGGGATTGTTCAGGCGAGTTCATGGTGTGAGTTCAATCAAAGCTTCAAATAAATTCGCGTTCGCGCAGCCATTTGGTGGCGATCCACTTGTTGCCGCTGAGCACCGGCGCGCCACCATGCAGGGTTCGGCTGACGGGGTGCGCTTGGCTGTAGGTGAAAAACACGGCATTGCCACATTTGGGCACCACCGTCAAAGCGGCGTCAGGAAAAACCGTGGCACCGCCGGCTTCGGGCTCGTTCAGGTAGATCACCAAGGTGGCCACGCGCTGGCCGCCGCGCTGCAAAATGCTGGCTGTGCCGGGCTCGGCCGGGTCAAAAAAATCATAGTGCGGTTTGTACTCTGTGCCGGGGCCGTAGTGCAGCACTTGCAAGCCTTCGCCGTTGTGCACCGGCCAGCCCAGCAGCGCGCCAATGCGCGTTTCAATGCGGCTGATGAGCGCGCTCTCGCCACGCTCAAAAAACATGCCTTCGCTGGTCCGCCCTTGGTTGGTTTCTTCGCCGCCGGTCTTCATGTCGACCGTCAGCGAGCGAGACATGCGCGGTGCCGCTGCATCGATCAGCGCCTGACACTCTTCGCGGCTCAGCAGCCCTTCCAGCACCAACAGCGGCGGGTCTTGCAGCACCGTGGTGGCGTTGACTTGGCGGTCGCCAGCGTCCAGCGCCAAGCGCTCGCCGGCATGCGCTGGCCAAGGTACCGGCAGCGGCAGCGGCAAGATTAAGGGGTCGGCTCCTGCTGATGCGGGCATGGCCAGCAGATGTCGCGCCACAGCGTCGCCCCAACCGGCGTCGGTCAGCGACTTCAACAATTGGCCTGTGCCAAAGCCAGCGGCTCGCTGCTCGAGCAGCCACGCGCTCACGGCGGGTGTGATGTCTTGATCAAAGGTCTTGTCGGCGAAGGCGTTGGGTGTGCTCACGGAGAACCTCCTGAAGACGCTTGAGGCTCAAGCCGACTGACGACGAAACACCAGACGGTCGGGCTCGGACACGTCGGGCGAATAGTCATAGCCCTCAAGGTTAAAGGATTCCAGCTTTTTCACACTGCCCAGCTTGTTTTCTATCGCGTAGCGCACCATCAAACCGCGTGCGCGCTTGGCCATGAAGCTGATGATCTTGTAATGGCCGGCTTTGAGTTCTTGAAACACGCAAGTCACCACGCGGGGTTTCAAGGTTTTGCGGTCAACCACCTTGAAATACTCTTCGCTGGCCAGATTGACGACGACCGGCGAGGTGTCGGCTGCCGCGCGTTCATTCAGGTAATTGGCAATTTCGCTGCCCCAAAACTGGTACAGATTTTTGCCCCGCGCAGTGGCCAGGGCGGTGCCCATTTCAAGCCGGTAAGGCTGCATCCAGTCCAACGGCCGCAGCACGCCATAGAGCCCGCTCAATATGCAAACATGCGCTTGCGCCCACTGCAAATCCGGCTCGTTCAAGGTCTTGGCATTCAGCCCTTCGTAGACATCGCCGTTGAAGGCCAGTGCCGCCTGCTTTGAGTTGTTGGCGGTGAACTTCGGCGACCACGCCTCGTAGCGCGCCACATTCAGGCCGGACAACTTGTCAGAGAGCTTCATCAAGTTGCTGATTTGCTGCGGTGACTGCGTCTTCAAGACCTCGATCAACTCGGCCGATTGCCGCGTGAAAAGCGGCTGTGTGTGGCTCGCCACATGCGCCGGCGTGTCGTAGTCGAGGGCCTTGGCCGGGGAAAGAAGAAACAGCATGGGTGTTCGGGCCGTAGGGGCGTTATTGCAGACGAAGAACAGACTTTACGCGGTCGGAAATGTCCCCGGCAACAAAATACTTTTGTCGACGGTTTGGATGTCGGTGCGGCCGCAAAAAGCCATCGTGATGTCGAGCTCTTTGTGGATGATTTGCAGCGCTTTGGTGACGCCGGCTTCGCCCATCGCGCCCAGACCGTAGACCATGGCGCGGCCGATCAAGGTGCCGCGCGCGCCCAAGGCCCAGGCCTTGAGGACGTCTTGACCGGAGCGGATGCCGCCGTCCATCCAGACTTCGATGTCGGAGCCGACCGCCGCCACGATGGCGGGCAGCGCCTCGATGCTGGACTGCGCGCCGTCGAGTTGGCGCCCGCCATGGTTGCTGACGACGATGGCGTCGGCACCGCTTTGCACCGCGAGCTTGGCGTCTTCAACGTCTTGAATGCCCTTCAAAATTAGCTTGCCGCCCCAGCGTTCTTTGACCCAGGCGACGTCGGCCCAAGACAAGCTCGGGTCGAACTGTTCGTTGGTCCAAGCCGACAGCGAACGCATGTCGCTCACGCCTTTGACATGGCCGACCAAGTTGCCAAACGTGTGCCGGCGCGTGCCCGCCATGCCAAGGCACCAACGCGGCTTGGTCATCAGGTTGATGATGTTGGCGAGCGTTGGTTTGGGTGGCGCGGTGAGGCCGTTTTTCAAGTCTTTGTGGCGCTGGCCGATGACCTGCAAATCCAGCGTCAAGACCAAGGCGGTGCAACCGGCTTTGCGGGTGCGCTCAATCATGGCGGCCATGGCTTCGCGGTCGCGCATCATGTACAGCTGGTACCAAAAAGGCGCTTGGGTGTTGGCCGCAATGTCTTCGATTGAGCAAATGCTCATGGTCGACAAAATGAACGGAATGCCGAATTTCTCAGCCGCCTTGGCGGCTTTGATTTCGCCATCGGCATGCTGCATGCCGGTCAGTCCGACCGGCGCAATTGCCACCGGCATTTTGACGTTGATGCCGACCATTTGGGTGGCGGTGCTGCGGTTTTCCATGTTGACGGCGACGCGCTGGCGCAGCTTGATCTTTTGGAAGTCGGTTTCGTTGGCGCGGTAGGTGCTTTCTGTCCACGAGCCCGAGTCGGCGTAGTCGTAAAACATGCGCGGCACGCGCTTTTCGGCCAGCACGCGCAGGTCTTCAATGTTGGTGATCACGGGCATGGTTCTGCTTTCCTTGTGTGAGTCGTAGATGCTATTTTTCTTGCGTTATTGCAAACGCCCGCGATGCCGCGCAATTTGCGCCCGCACTTGGGCCGGCGCAGTCCCGCCCAAGGTGTTGCGGGCGTTCAGTGAGCCGCGCAGGCTGAGCACTTCGTGAACGTCTGCCTCGATCTTGGGGTTGAATCTTTGCAGTGTGGCCAGAGGCAACTCTGACAGATCGACGCCTTGACCGATGGCGGTTTTGACCGCGTGGGCGACGGCTTCGTGGGCGTCACGGAAAGGCAGGCCTTTCTTGACCATGTAGTCAGCCAAGTCGGTCGCAGTGGCGTAGCCTTTCAGGGCGGCGCGTTCCATGGCTTCAGGTTTGACGCTGATGCCGCCGACCATCTCGGCAAAAATACGCAGCGTGTCTTTCAGCGTGTCGACGGTGTCGAACAGCGGCTCTTTGTCTTCTTGGTTGTCTTTGTTGTAGGCCAGTGGTTGGCCTTTCATCAGGGTCACCAAGCCCATCAAATGGCCGACCACGCGGCCGGTTTTGCCGCGGGCGAGTTCGGGCACGTCTGGGTTTTTCTTCTGCGGCATGATCGACGAGCCGGTGCAAAAACGGTCGGCCAAGTCGATGAAACCAAAGCTCTGGCTCATCCACAAAATCAGCTCTTCGCTGAGGCGGCTGGTGTGCACCATCGCCAACGTGGCGGCTGCCGTGAACTCGATGGCGAAGTCACGGTCGCTGACCGCATCTAAGCTGTTTTGGCAAACGGCAGGCTGGCCTTGCGCGTCGACCATGCCGAGCGCGCGTGCCACGTGTTCACGGTCCAGTGGGTAGCTGGTGCCGGCCAGCGCCGCCGCACCCAGCGGCAGGCGATTGACGCGCTTGCGCACGTCGAGCATGCGTTCGGCGTCGCGCGCAAACATCTCGACATAGGCCAGCAGGTGGTGGCCAAAGCTGACCGGCTGGGCGACTTGCAAATGCGTGAAGCCGGGCAGAATGACCTCGACATTTTTCTCGGCGATGTTGACCAAGGCGGTTTGCAGCTCGATCAGCAACTCACCGATCAAATCAATCTCACCGCGCAACCACAGCCGCACGTCGGTGGCGACCTGGTCGTTGCGGCTGCGGCCGGTGTGCAGGCGTTTTCCGGCGTCACCCAGCAGCTGCGTCAAGCGGGCTTCGATGTTCAGGTGAACGTCTTCAAGATCCAGTTTCCATTCGAATGCGCCCGACTCGATTTCAGCCGTGATCTGCGCCATGCCGTTTTGGATGGCGGCGAGATCCGCTGCGGCGATGATGCCTTGCACCGCCAGCATGTCGGCATGCGCCAGTGAGCCGGTGATGTCGGCCTGCCACAGGCGTTTGTCAAAAAAGACGCTGGAGGTGTAGCGCTTGACGAGGTCGCTCATGGGCTCTGAAAACAGGGCCGACCAAGCTTCGGATTTTTTGTCGAATTGATTCACGAAAGAACTTTCAAGGCCGCGCTTCCAGGGTGTGGTGAGCGGGCGGGAGCGGTGACATGGGAGCCTTGCACAGACAAGCCGGAACGAGCGAGTACAAATTCAAGCCGCTGATTTTATCTGGCCCCGCATCAGCCGGTGTTGCGCAAGCCCGCCGCAATGCCGTTGATCGAAATATGGATGCCGCGCTGCACGCGTTCGTCGGCTTGGCCATCGCGGTAGCGCCGAATCAATTCGACCTGCAAATGGTGCAGCGGGTCAATGTAGGGGAAGCGGTGCCGAATAGAGCGCTGCAGCGCCGTGTTGCCGGCCAGCCGCTGCTTGTCGCCGGTGATCTGGCTGAGGGCTTCGGCGGTGCGTTGCCACTCGGCTTCAATGGCGGAGAAGATTTTTTTGCGCAGCCGCGCATCACTGACCAGTTCGGCGTAGCGCGATGCCAATGCCAAGTCGCTCTTGGCCAGCACCATGTCCATGTTGCTGAGCAGGGTTCGAAAGAACGGCCATTGCTTGTACATTTTTTGCAGCACGGCGAGGTTTTCTGGGCGTTTTTTGGGCTTGTCGCCCAGCCATTGTTCGACCGCCGAGCCAAAACCGTACCAGCCGGGCAAGGCCAAGCGGCACTGGCCCCAACTGAAGCCCCAAGGAATGGCGCGCAGGTCTTCAATCTTTTGCGTGGCTTTGCGCGATGCCGGGCGAGAGCCGATGTTGAGTTCGGCGATTTCGCGGATCGGTGTGGCGCTGAAAAAGTAATCGTTGAAGCCGGGTGTTTCATAGACCAGCGCGCGGTAGGCGGCCATGCTGGCGTCAGACAGCCAACTGGCGGTGTCCAAAAACGCTTGACTGGCCGACTTGGTCGGTTGCAGCAGCGTCGCCTCTAAGGTGGCGGCGACCAAGGTTTCGAGGTTGCGACGGCCGATTTCGGGGTTGGCGTATTTGGAGCCAATCACTTCACCTTGTTCGGTCAGGCGAATTTGGCCGCGCACCGTGCCCGGCGGCTGCGCCAAAATAGCCTCGTAGCTGGGGCCGCCACCTCGGCCGACCGTGCCGCCCCGACCATGAAACATGCGCAGCTGAATGGCGTGCGATGCAGCCAGTTCGTCGAAGAGTTCAACCAGCGCCATTTCGGCCCGGTAGAGCTCCCAGTTGCTGGTGAAAATGCCGCCGTCTTTGTTGCTGTCGGAGTAGCCAAGCATGATGTCTTGCTCAGCGCCGCTGCGCTGCACTTGCTTGGCGATGCCGGGCAAGCTGTAAAACTCGCGCATGATGGGCGCCGCGTTGCGCAGGTCCTCAATGGTTTCAAACAGCGGCACCACGATCAGGTCATGCGTGGCGTTCAGCGTGCCGTGCATCAGGCCGACTTCTTTTTGCAGCAGCAGCACTTCAAGCAGGTCGCTGACGGTTTCGGTGTGGCTGATGATGTAGTGCCGAATCGCCTCAGGGCCGTAGCGTTGGCGGGCCGTTAAAGCGGCTTCGAAAATCGCCAATTCGCCGCGCGCCAAGTCTGAATAGTCAGCGCCGATGACGCGCAGGGCGCGGGCGTCCCCCAGCAGTTTCAGCAGCAGCGTGCGCTTGTCGGCTTCGCTCAATGCCGCGTAATTCGGCTCAAGGCGTGCCGTGGCCAACAGTTCTGCTACGACTTCTTCATGCTTGTCTGAGCTTTGGCGTAAGTCGATGGTGGCCAGATGAAAACCAAAGACCTGGACCGCACGGATCAGCGGATGCAGGCGCTGCGTGACCAGCGCGGCACCGTGGTGGGCCAGCAGCGAGGCTTCGATGGTGCGCAGTTCGGCTAAAAAATCGTCGGCTTGGCGGTATGGGTTTTGCGGTGCCACGGCATGGCGCGCGGCGTCTCCGCCGGTCAGTTCTTTGAGCGTGGCGGCAAGGCGGGCGTAGATGCCAGTGAGGGCGCGGCGGTAGGGTTCGTCGACCCGGTGTTCGTTGGTGTCGGGCGAGCTTTCGGCCAGCGCTTGCATCGCCGGGCTGACCTGCACCAGCATCGCCGACACCGACAACTCGCTGCCTAAAAAATGCACTTCGGTGAGGTAGTGGCGCAGTGCCATCTCGGCTTGCCTGCGCAGAGCGTATTCGAGGGTTTCGGCGCTGACGTTCGGGTTGCCATCGCGGTCGCCGCCAATCCACTGGCCCATGCGTAAAAAGCTGTGCACGGCTTGGTTGCCCAATTCGCGCTCTAGGTCGGCGTAGAGCTTGGGGATTTCGCGCAGAAAAGTGGCCTCGTAATAACTCAGGGCGTTGTCTATTTCGTCGGCCACTGTGAGCTTGGAAAAGCGCAGCAGCCGCGTTTGCCAGAGCTGCATCACGCGGGCCCGCAGCTGCGCTTCATTGGCCGCGAGTTCGCGTGGGCTGAGCTGGTCTTTGGCGGCGTTGACGGCAGCGGCGCGGGCTTTGATTTCGTCGCGCCCCGTGAGCAGCACGGCAATGCCGCGCTCGGCGTCCAAAATGCTCTTGCGCTGGACCTCCGTCGGGTGCGCCGTCAGCACCGGTGAGACAAAGCTTTTGGCCAGGGTTTGAGCAATCGTTTGGGTCGAAATGCCGGCCCAGCGCAGCCGCGCCAGGGCGACGTCGATGCTGCCTTCTTGCGTGTCACCAGCGCGCTCGTGGATGGCGCGGCGGCGAATGTGGTGCCGGTCTTCGGCCAGATTCGCCAGATGGCTGAAATAAGTGAAGGCGCGGATGACGCTGACGGTTTGGTCGCTGCTCAAGCCTTTGAGCAATTTTTTCAGCGCCTTGTCAGCCTCTGCATCGGCGTCACGTCGGAAACTGACGGAGAGTTTGCGGACCTGCTCGATCAGCTCGTAGGCGGCCACGCCTTCTTGTTCGCGGATGACATCGCCCAAAATACGCCCGAGCTGGCGGATGTCTTCAACCAGTGGTCGCTCGTTGTCCTTGCTACGGGCACTGGGTGCGGCTGGCGTTGAAGAGGTTTTTGCCCGTGCTGAAGTCGCCATGTCGCTGCCCTGGTGTACGAAAGGGTGCATGCTAGCATTCACTCAATTGAAAGTTTACAAGGCAGTTACCCGTGGTCGAACATCCAAATTCAGCAGCCAAAGCATCCGGCACAGCAGGTCTCAAAAAAGTGGTGATCGCCACCCGCGAAAGCCGTTTGGCGCTGTGGCAGGCCGAGCACGTCAAGACCTTGCTTGAAATCCGCTTGGGTTGGCAAGTTGAGCTGCTTGGCATGACCACGCTGGGCGACCAAATTCTGGACCGCTCATTGAGCAAAGTCGGCGGCAAGGGCTTGTTCGTCAAGGAGCTGGAAACGGCCTTGCTGGACGGCCGGGCTGACCTCGCCGTGCATTCCCTGAAAGACGTGCCGATGGACTTGCCGGCTGGCTTTGCCTTGGCTTGCGTGCTGGAGCGCGAAGACCCGCGCGATGCGTTTGTCTCGAATCACCATGCCTCGCTGGCCGCCTTGCCGGTGGGCGCGGTGGTCGGCACGTCCAGCTTGCGTCGTTGGGTGATTTTGAAGTCCTTGCGGCCTGACCTGCGGATTGAGCCCTTGCGCGGCAACCTCGACACCCGCCTGCGCAAGCTCGACGAAGGCCATTACGATGCAATCGTGCTGGCCGCTGCTGGCCTCAAGCGCTTGGGGCTGGACAGCCGCATTCGCGCCACCTTTGAGCCTGACACCATGCTGCCCGCGGCCGGACAGGGCGCGCTGGGGATTGAAGTGCGAGCCGATCGGCAAGACTTGATCGACGCCTTGGCCTTGCTGGCGCACCCACCGACTTGGCTGGCCGTCACCGCTGAGCGCACGGTGTCGCGCGCCATGGGCGGCAGTTGCTCGATGCCGCTGGCCGCCTTCACGCGCGGGCCGACGGCTGATGGCATGCTGCTGGAGGCGGCGTGGGGGGATATCGGCTCTGCGGGGCCTGATGTCGTGCCAAGCGCAGCGCCGACGCTGACCGCACCCTTGGTGCGGGTGCAACACCAAGCGTTGGTGCGCGATTTCGCCGAGGCCGAAGCGCTCGGGGAGCATGTGGCCGCGCTGCTGCGTGCCGGTGGTGCGGTTTGGGCTGGCAATGCCAGCTTAGACAAAAGCGCAGATGCCAGCACTTGAGCGCACTGACAGCGCCGACCGCGTTGGCCGCGTCATCGTCACCCGACCAGCGCCGGATGCTCAGCGCTGGGCAGACCAACTGCAGCAGCGCGGTATTCGCGCCGAAGCCTTGCCCTTGATTGAAATTGCCTGCGTGGCTGATCTGTCAGCGGCGCGTGCTGCGTGGCTGCATTTGGACGATTACGCTGGCGTGATGTTTGTCAGTGGCAATGCGGTTGAGCATTTTTTTGCGGCTCGGCGTTCAGCTGCTGCGTCAAACGCGGCAGACTTGGCGTATTTGACGTCGGTTCGCTTCATGGCCCCCGGCCCGGGCACTGCGCTGGTGTTGGCGGCGCAGGGTGTGCCAGCGGCGCAGATCGACACGCCGCCCCCGGACGCCGCCCAGTTCGACTCCGAAGCCTTGTGGCAAGTGATCGGTCAGCGGGCTTGGGCGGGGGAGCGCGTGTTGATTGTGCGCGGCCGAAGTGTGGTCTCAGACGCCGTCGTGGACACCGCTGCGCCTGGTCGTGAATGGCTGGCGCGGCAGTTTGAAAACGCCGGTGCTGGCGTTGATTTTGTGGTGGTTTATGAACGCCGGGCACCGATTTTCACGGCACTGCAGCTGCAACGCATGGTCGCCAGTCAGCGCGATGGCTCGGTCTGGCTTTTCAGCAGCTCGGAAGCCTTGGCGCACTTACCGCCGTCAGCGGACTGGTCGCAGGCCAGCGCCATCGCCACCCACAGCAGAATTGCCGACGCCGCACAGGCGGCGGGTTGGGGTGTTGTAATCGAGTCACGCCCGGCATTAGAGGACATCGTGGCGTCGATAGAATTGCTGAATCTATGAGTGACATTCCACCCGCATCAACTTCTGCTGCCGCTGCCAATCCCGATGCGGCTGACATCAGTGCAGAGGCCTTGGCTCAGCGGCCCAATTTCTCGGCCCTGCCTGAGTCAAGCCCGCAGCTTGTTGTCGCGGTCGCCAGTCCTTGGTGGCATTCGCGCAGTTGGGCCTTGTTTGTCTTGCTGCTGGCGTTGGCTGGCGCCTTGGGCAGTTTGTTGTTGTGGCAAAAGCTCGGCCATGTTCAAGAAGAACTGGCGCGCCGCAGCACCGACACCGGGACCCAAGTCATTGAAGCCCGAACCCTGGCCCGGCAAGCCCAAGAAAGCAACCGCGAGCTGTCGGCCCGTCTGGCCGTGACAGACAACCGGCTTAGCGAAGTCAGCTTGCAGCGCGGTCAGCTCGAAGATCTGATGCAGCGATTAACGCGCACGCGGGATGACAATTTGGTGATCGAGCTGGAAGCCAACCTGCGGCTGGCGCAGCAACAGGCGCAGTTGACGGGCAGCGCCGAGCCTTTGCTGGCGGCCCTTAAATCGGCCGAACAACGCCTGGCGCGTGCGGCCCAACCCCGCTTGAGCGCCGTGCAACGGGCCATTGTCAAAGACACCGAGCGCATCAAAAATGCTGCCCTGACCGATGTGCCGGCGATCCTGCTCAAGCTCGACGAACTGGTCCGTCAGGTCGATGAGTTGCCGATGGCCAACGATGTCGTACGGGGGGCGATTCAGCCGACTTCTGCGCTGACTGCGCTGGACTCACCGCGATCAGCAACGGCCGCTCCAACAGCTGCGGCTGCACTGGCTGCACGCACCGGTTGGGCTCAGTTTTCGGACACCCAGGCCTTGACTGACTGGCTGGGTTTGATTTTTCATGGCCTGCGCGATGAGGCCAAAAGCCTGCTCCGTGTGAGCCGACTTGAACAGCCTGAGGCCGCCTTGCTGGCGCCTGAGCAGTCCTATTTTCTGCGCGAAAACGTCAAGCTCAAATTGCTCAATGCCCGCTTGGCTTTGCTGTCCAGGCAAACCGAAGCGGCCCGCTCTGACCTGGCCAGCGTACAGGCCACTTTGGTGCGTTATTTCGACGCTTCATCGCGCAAGACGCAAGTTGCTAAAGCTTTGCTGCAGCAGACGCAGGCGCAACTCCGCTCGACTGAGTTGCCGCGCTTTGACGAGACCTTGGCCGCCTTGGCCACCGCGGCCGCTGGTCGTTAAGACTTCTGATAAAAAACCAGCTTATGCGCGCCGCCCTTTGGTTAGTTGCCCTGTTTGGAGTGGCTGTGGCAGTGGCCTTATTGGCCGGCAACAACCACGCCGTCGTGACGCTCTTTTGGCCGCCGTACCGGGTTGATCTGTCCTTTAATTTGATGGTGTTGGTGTTGATCGGCGCGTTCGTACTGCTGCACTTTGCCCTCAAAGCCCTGAGCGTGGTGGCGTCGTTGCCGCGCCAGGCCAGGCGTTGGCGTGCCCAGCAAAAAGAACGTGCCATGTACGCCGCTTTGATGGACGCGCTGGCGCACATGCTGGCCGGTCGCTTCATCCGCGCGTCGCGCTCCGCAGAGAACGCCTTGCTGCAAGAAAAAAGCATGAGCCTGCTGATCGCTGACGTCGGCACCGATTCCGGCCACCAGCCGGCGCGCTCGCAACAACTGCGTTCGCTGGCGCATTTGCTGGTGGCTGAAAGCGCGCAAGCTTTGCAAAACCGTGAACTGCGCGACCTGCACTTGCAGCAAGCGCTTGAAGGCGCTGGCAACCGGACAGTGCTGGAGACCCAAGAAGGTATTCAGCTGCGCGCCGCTCGCTGGGCCTTGGAAGATCGCGAGCCAAGCGAAGCGTTGGTGTGGCTGAATCAGCTGCCGCAGGGGGCTGGTCGCCGCACATTGGCTTTGCGGATGCGTTTGCGGGCGGCACGCCTGTCGGGTCAAACCGCCGAGGCGCTGGACACCGCTCGCCTGCTGATCAAGCACCGAGCATTTTCAGCGCCGGCGGCCCAAAGCATCATTCGCGGTTTGGCGCTTGAATTGCTCAATGCCGCGCACGACTCTGAACAACTGCGCCTGGTTTGGTTCTCGTTGGACGCTGCTGAACGCGCCATGCCCGAACTTGCTGTCCATGCGGCTGCGCGTCTGATGCTGCTGCAAGGCGATGCTGCTGTGGCTCGCCATTGGCTGGCGGGCGCGTGGGAAGTGGCGATGAAACCCCGCTCCGAGTTCAGCGACAACTTGCGCGTGAAATTCATCCTGGCGCTTGAAGTCAGCCTGGAAGCGATCGACGCCGTCTGGCTGGCACGCATCGAAGCCGTGTTGCAAGCCCGACCTGGCGAGGCTAATTTCGAATACTTGGCCGGTATGGCCTGCCTGAAGCGCCAGTTGTGGGGCAAAGCCCAGCAGTTGTTGTCGCACGCTGTCATCACTTTGCAAGATCCGGCGCTCAAGCGCAAAGCCTGGCTGGCTTTGGCCGCGTTGGCCGAGAAGCGGGGCGATGAAGTCGCCGAGCAAAAGGCCTACCGGCAAGCTGCCGAAGCTTGAGTTGACGGCAGCCAACCAACGGATCATTTCGTAGTCTGTCCCGCACAGATCTGCCAGCCAACGAGACTCTCACCGGGGTTTTTTGAGGACGCAAAAAAAGGCGACTCCATGAGTCGCCTTTTTCATTTCAGACCCAACCAGAAGGTCGGGGTCAGTGGCTTGCGCCTGGGTCGCCTTATCGCGGCTGCTCCGAGGTTGTGTCTTCAAAAGGCAGCGTCATGTTGCGCAGATCACGCTTGGTTTCGACCAGCACCAGCGGGCTGGCTTGAACGGCCACCACAGGCGCCCGTTCGCGTGGCACGTGGGCTGGGCGTGGCTCGGCGGCCATCGCTGCTTGCGTTTCAGCAATCTTGCTGGTGTTCGAATTGACCCACTGCAAACCAGAGGCACTGGCCACCTGGGCCAAGTCTTGCAAAGGCAAGTCATAGGCCGCTACCTGCGGCAGGGCGCGCGTGCTGGTCACTGGCGCGGCTGCTGGTGCCGGCGTTGGCGCGATGACCGCGGCAGCTGCAACAGGCACTACAGGCACTGTAGTAGGCACGGGTGCTACAGGCAATTCCGCCACTGCTGCAACCGGGCTGACAATCTCTGCGGCAGCTGGGCGAGTCTCTTCGCTGGCCAGTGGCACTGGCGCGAAAGCCGGTGGATTGGCGTCAGCGCCTTGCTCTGGCGACGTTTCGGCACGCTCGCCACGTTCGCGGCGTTCGCGGCCATAACGGTCACGGCTGCGGCGTTCGCGCGGTGCGCGTTCTGGCGTCTCGTCTTGGCCGGCAGCGGGCTCGTTGCCTTGCGGTGCAGCATCTGTTGCGGTTGTCTGCTCAGTACGCTCGACGCGGACGTCGCTTGTATTGCTGTCAGCCAACGCGGCTTGGCTGGCCTCAGAAGTGGGCGCTTCGTCGCGGCGTTCTGAACGACGACCACCGCGTTCACGGCGACCTTCGCTGCGGCCTTCACGGGGTTCACGGGGTTGCCGCTCTTCTCGACCAGCCTCTGGTGCAGCGACCGCGACATCACCGCGGGCGGCGGCGGCCATGGCCGCCTGATTGGCCAGTGCCAGTTCTTCTTGCGCTGCATCGCGCGGTGCAGCGTTGCGTTCAGCGCTGCGCTCTGTGCGCTCTGGACGATCACGACGGTTGCGTTCGCCCCGGCCTTCGCCACGAGCTTGCGCTTCGCCGCGGGGCTGGCTCTCAGGGCGGCCTTCATTTCGACCTTCGGTGCGCAAGTCTGGACGCGCTTCGCCAGCGCGATCAGCGCCGCGACCAGCTTCTGCACGGCCTTCGCCAGGTGTGCGTTCAGGACGAACTTCTGGGCTGCGTTCGCGGCGCGCTTCAGGGCGACCTTCAGTGCGTTCATTGCGACCGCCACGACCACCGCGGCGACCGTCACGGCCACCGCGCTCTGAGCGCTCGCCACGCTCACCGCGTTCATCACGGCGAGCTTCGCCGCGTTCTTCTTTTTTCACATCTTTCTCAGGCGCCGTGACCGGTGCTGCGGCATCGCCAGCAAACAGGTTTTTGAGCCAACCAAAGAAACCTTTTTCGGCGGCAGGTGCCGCAGGGGTGCGCGCTGCCAGCGGTGAGCGCTGTTGGGCGACAACCACGGGTTTGGCGGCAGCTTCCGGCTTTGGCACGGCGATCGGGGCTGGCATGTCCGGCAGCACACCTTTGATGATCGGCTCTTGCTTGTTGTGCTTTTCTTGGTTGCGGCGCGTCACCAAGGTCGGGTCTTCCATCTCTTCGGCCATTTTGTAGCTGGCTTCGATGTTGTCCAGACGCGGGTCGTCGTGCTTCAGGCGCTCTAGCTTGTAGTTCGGGGTCTCAAGCGTTTTGTTCGGCACCAACAGCACGTTGATGCGCTGCTTCATCTCGATCTTGGCAATCTCTGAACGCTTTTCGTTCAGCAGGAAAGACGCCACATCGACCGGCACTTGGCACAGAACCGAGGCCGTGCTGTCCTTCATCGACTCTTCTTGGATGATGCGCAAAATTTGCAATGCCGAGCTTTCAGTGTCGCGGATGTGGCCAGAGCCACCGCAACGCGGGCAAGGGATCGACGCGCCTTCGGAGAGGGCCGGGCGCAGCCGCTGACGGCTCATTTCCATCAAACCGAACTTGCTGATGGTGCCGAACTGCACGCGGGCGCGGTCTTGCCGCAGGGCGTCGCGCAAGCGAGTTTCAACATCGCGGCGGTTGCGGCTTTCTTCCATGTCAATGAAGTCAATGACGATCAAGCCGCCCAAGTCGCGCAAGCGCATCTGGCGGGCCACTTCGTCAGCGGCTTCTAAGTTCGTGCGGGTGGCGGTTTCTTCGATGTCGCCGCCCTTGATGGCGCGGGCTGAGTTGACGTCAACTGACACCAGTGCTTCGGTGTGGTCGATGACGATGGCGCCGCCGGACGGCAGTTGCACGGTGCGTGCGTAAGCCGATTCGATTTGGTGCTCAATCTGGAAACGCGAGAACAGCGGTGCGTCATCGCGGTAGCGTTTGACGCGGTGCTCATGCTCAGGCATGACGTGCGCCATGAACTGGCGGGCTTGCTCGTAGACGTCGTCGGTGTCGAACAGAATGTCGCCGATGTCGTTGTTGAAGTAGTCGCGAATGGCGCGAATCACCAGACTCGATTCCTGGTAAATCAGGAAAGCGCCTTTGCCGCCTTTGCCGGCGCCCTCGATCGCAGTCCAGAGCTTGATCAGGTAGTTCAGGTCCCACTGCAACTCTGGCGCGCTGCGGCCAATGCCGGCGGTGCGCGCAATGATGCTGGAGCCGGCCGGGTATTCCAGCTGGTCCATGGCTTCTTTGAGCTCGGCCCGGTCGTCGCCTTCAATACGGCGGCTGACACCGCCGCCGCGTGGGTTGTTGGGCATCAGCACGACGTAACGGCCGGCCAAGCTGACGAAAGTGGTGAGGGCCGCGCCCTTGTTGCCACGTTCTTCTTTTTCGACCTGAACCATCAGTTCCTGGCCTTCGCGGATCACATCGTTGATGCGCGCCTGATTGACGGGAACACCGGCGGCAAAGTAATTGCGTGAAATTTCTTTGAAGGGCAGAAAACCGTGACGGTCTTCGCCGTAGTCGACAAAGCAGGCTTCCAGCGAAGGCTCGACGCGCGTGACGACGGCCTTGTAGATGTTGCCCTTGCGCTGTTCGCGGCCTTCGATTTCAATTTCGTAGTCGAGGAGTTTTTGTCCGTCAACAATGGCCAAGCGGCGTTCTTCGGCCTGAGTGGCGTTAATCAGCATCCGTTTCATCGGAATTCCTTATCGTTCTTGCCCCGAGAATTTTCTCGGGCATTCAACTGCCCAAATTGGGCTAACGATGCCTGAAGCTGACGTGATGCGAACGTGGGGAATGGCCGGAGAGCTTTTGACGTGCTCGGCAGGACAGCTCAAAAAGAGCGGTCAAGCGAGCAGTCTGGGCGTGGGCGCGTGGATGGGATGAGCTGGGGCCAAGCGGGTATTTGCTATAAATGAAATAGCAGCGCGTGTCCTTGACGCAGGGATTGCAGGGGCGTTCATGCCCAACAGCGGGGCCATAAGGCGCCGCAGGCATAAAAAAACCAGTCCAACCAGTGTTGTCATCAGGAGGCTACCCGTCAAAAGGTTTGATCTCATCAAGATCCGCACAAAGCCCGCAGGGCTCTGTGCTTGGTATTCCGTTGTTGTGTTCGCAAAACGTCGACTAATCGGACTGTGTTGGCCCTAGGCGGAGTGCAGCGCACCCTGGCTTTTCAGGCAAAACAGTCATCAGCATCGACCTTCCAGCGCGGCACTGTGGCAAGCGTGAATTTGTGGTGAACTAAACTGTCAGACAAATCAACTACTTACAGCGCATCGCTAGTGAAACACATTATAGGGTCAGGAAATCCTCCGGCCAAACGATCTAAAAACGCCCCACGCGGTGCCGCAAAACCTGTGGGTTCAACCGCCAGGACCCGGCCTGCCGGGCGAAACCCAACGCCCGCCCAGTTGCAGTCTGCGGCAGCGCCTAGGCGCGTTGTCGTCTCTCAGCCGGTGGCTGGCAAAACGGATGCACCGGTTGAATCCGTGGTTTTGCCACAAGCCACTTTGATCACGGTGACGGAAGACTACGCCGGTCAGCGGCTCGACAATTTTTTGATTCGCGAGCTCAAGGGCGTGCCCAAAACTCATGTGTACCGGATCATTCGCAGCGGCGAAGTGCGCATCAACAAAGGCCGGGTGCAGGCTGACACGCGTGTGGCTGCGGGCGATGTGGTGCGGCTGCCGCCGGTGCGCACCTCCGACCGCGCTGACCAAAAAGCGCTGGCGATGGCGACCGAAATCGCCCGCCACGGCGCCACTTCTACTGTGGGCGTGCTGGCACCGTCGCGGGACTTCCCCATTTTGTTTGAAGACGAGCATGTGCTGGCCATCGACAAGCCGGCTGGCGTGGCGGTGCATGGCGGCAGCGGCGTGGCTTTTGGCGTGATTGAGCAAATGCGCATGGCCCGGCCGGGCCATGACTTTTTGGAGCTGGTGCACCGCTTAGACCGGGAGACCAGCGGCGTGCTGTTGATCGCTAAAAAACGCATGGCGCTGAAAATTTTGCAAGAGCAGTTCCGTGAGCGCGAAACCGACAAGGTGTACTTGGCGATGGTCGCTGGCAACTGGCCGCCCAAGTTGAAAGTGCTCGACAAGCCGCTGCAAAAATACCTTCTGCCAGACGGTGAGCGCCGCGTCAGGGTGGTCGACAAAGACCATCCGGACGCCATGCGCGCCGTCACCTTGGTGAAGGTGCGGGCCGCGCTGCCGGCGTCTAAAGACCAGCCCTTGAGCGATTTCAGCTTGCTCGAAGTGACGATCAAAACCGGCCGCACACACCAAATCCGCGTGCATCTGGCGACCGAAGGCTATCCGATTGCCGGCGATGACAAATACGGCAACTTTGAGCTGAACAAAGGCCTGCAAAAGTTGCCGGCCGGACAAGCGCTCAAGCGCATGTTTTTGCACGCCTGGACTTTGAAGTTCACCCACCCTTCGAACGGCAAACGCATCACCTTGTTAGCCGAACTTCCACCCGAACTTGACGCACTGGTTGCCCATGTCCCGCCCGCTGAATTTTGATTTGATTGCCTTCGACTGGGACGGCACGCTGTACGACTCGACCCAGCTCATCGTGCGCTGCATCCAGGCCGCGGTTGTCGATGTGGGCGGCGCTAAACCCAGCGACGAAGCGGCGTCCTATGTGATTGGTCTCGGCCTGATGCAGGCGCTGGCCCACGCCGCGCCTGACGTTCCTGAGTCGCGTTACCCCGAGCTCAACCAGCGCTACAAACACCACTACATGCTGCGTCAAGACGATGTCAGTTTGTTCGAGGGCGTGCTGCCTTTGTTGGCCGAACTCAAACAACGCGGCCACATTTTGACGGTGGCCACCGGCAAGTCCCGGCGCGGTCTGGACAAAGCTTTGCAGGCGGTCGAACTCAAGGGTTGTTTTGACGGTTCCCGCTCGGCGGACGAAACCGCTGGCAAGCCGCATCCGCGCATGCTGCATGAGTTGATGCGCGAGTTCGGTGTGCCGCCTGAGCGCACCTTGATGATCGGCGACACCACGCATGATTTGCAGATGGCCCTGAATGCGGGTTGTGCCAGTGTCGGCGTCAGTTATGGGGCGCACGAACCAGACGCCTTTGAGGTGCTCAAACCGCGCGCGGTGCTGCATTCGGTGAGCCAGTTGCAGACCTGGTTAAGCGCCCATGCCTGACGGGTTGGCAGCCGAGCCGGGTTCGCCGCGCCCTGCGCAAACTTCTGAAAACAATAATTTTGAAATTCGGCTGCGTGGTCTTTCAGCCGACTGTGAGCAACTTCCAAGCTATCGCGTTTTAAACTACCGACCATGAACGAAAACAACAACCCACTGAACCCTGGCGAACCGGTTGCATCGGCTGCTGCGGCCCCTCAAGAGACCGGCTGGGAGCGCGCAACGTTGGAAAAACTGGCTTTTGCCTCATTGAAGGAGCAAAAAGCGTCACGCCGCTGGAAGACTTTCGTGCGGCTGTCCTGGCTGCTTTTTTTGATTGTGCTGGTCTGGCTGGCGCTGCACCGCGGCACTTCGCCATCCAGTGTCACCAGCCCGCACACGGCGGTGGTTGAGATCAAGGGGGAGATCGCCGACGGCGCTGACGCCAGTGCTGAGTTCGTCAATGCAGCGCTGCAAGCGGCCTTTGAAGACGAAGGCTCGAAAGCCGTGGTGCTGCTGATTAATTCCCCTGGCGGCAGCCCGGTTCAGGCCGGCATGATGAACGACGAAATTTTGCGTTTGAAGGCGAAATACAAAAAACCAGTCTACGCCGTGGTCGAAGAAACTTGCGCTTCGGCGGCCTATTACGTTGCCGTGGCGGCGGACAAAATCTACGTCGACAAGGCCAGCATTGTCGGCAGCATCGGCGTGTTGATGGACGGTTTTGGTTTCACCGGCCTGATGGACAAACTGGGGGTCGAGCGGCGCTTGCTGACGGCGGGCGAAAACAAAGGATTTTTAGACCCTTTCAGCGCCCAGAGCGAGCGCCAGCGCACTTACGCGCAGACCATGCTGAACCAGATCCACCAGCAGTTCATCACCGTGGTCAAAAACGGCCGGGGTGATCGCTTGAAGGAGATTCCTGAAATGTTCAGCGGTCTTTTCTGGAGCGGTGAGCAGGCCGTTAATTTGGGCTTGGCAGACCAGTTCGGCTCACTCGAATACGTCGCCCGTGAAGTCGTCAAAACCGAAGACATCATTGACTACACCCGCCGCGAAAACGTGGCCGAGCGTTTAGCCAAGCGCTTTGGTGCGGCGATGGGCGAGGGCGCCATGAAGGCGACTTTGCGCAGCGTGCCGGCCATTCGCTGAAAAGCTCGGTGGCGTAAGCCATCCGGGTTTTAGCGACCGATGCAAAACACCGTTGGCAAGGCCAGTGGTGGGCCCGGCTTTTCATCGCGCTTGCTTTTCCACACGCTGACCTGCGCGCTGCGCGACCAAGCCGCTTCAAGCGTCAGGCCACAGCTCAGCGCCAGCCTTGTGTTGCCGTTCAAAGTTTGCAGCAGGGCGCCCAGCAACACCGTGTTGCGGTAAGGCGTCTCAATGAACATTTGGGTTTGCCCGGTCTTCAGCGCGATGGATTCGAGCTCGCGGATGCGCTGGGAGCGCTCACCAGCGTCTTGCGGCAGGTAGCCGACAAAGGCGAAGTTCTGACCGTTCAGCCCGCTGGCGGCCAACGCCATCACCAGCGACATCGGGCCTGTCAATGGCACCACTTGCAAGCCTAAGTCGTGTGCAGCACGCACCACCGATGAGCCGGGGTCGGCAATCGCCGGCATGCCGGCTTCGCTGACCAAACCCATGTCATGGCCTTGCAGGGCGGCTTGCAGCAGCGGGCGCGCATCAAAATTGCCGTTGTGGTCGCCTTTTTTATGCACTTCGCGCGGCAGTTCCTGAATTTGCAGCGCCTGGATCGGCTGGCTCAGCGGGTGCAGTTCATTCACGCGCTTCAAATAAGCACGGGTGCTACGGGCGTTTTCGGAGACCCAGAAGCCCAGTTTGGCGGCGACCTCCAGCGTGCCTTGCGGCATGACTTGCTGCAGCGGTGCGGCGTCGTCGCAGCCGAAGTCCAGCGGTGCGGGCACCAGGTAAAGCTTGCCCTTGCTAGTGGGTGTTTTGGGGTTGTCGTTCATGCGCTTGCTTTCGTCTCAAGCAGCCGAATGCCGGCAGCTTCGATCAATTGGCAGGTGCGGATCAGGGGCAGGCCGATCAGCGCGGTCGGGTCATCACTGTCAATCGACTCCAACAACGCGATGCCCAGCCCTTCGCTCTTGGCGCTGCCGGCGCAGTCATAGGGTTGCTCGGCCTGTAAATAGTTTTCAATGGCTTCGTCGCTGAGTGGGCGAAAGCGCACTTTCACGGCGGCCAATGACGCTTGCTCAAAGCCGCTGGCCAAGCAGACCACGGCGACGGCGGTCTGAAAAATCACGGTGCGGCCGCGCATTTGGCGCAGCTGCGCGACGGCGCGTTCGTGCGTGCCGGGTTTGCCCAGGGGCACGCCATCCAGGTCGGCTACTTGGTCAGAGCCGATCACCACCGCTTGCGGAAAAGCGCTCGCCACCGCGCGGGCTTTGGCTAAGGCCAAGCGCATCGCCAGTGCCGCCGGGGCTTCGCCGGTCAGTGGTGTCTCGTCGACATCGGGCGCGGCAACGCTGAAAGGGATGCGCAGACGCTGCAAAAGTTCTTGGCGGTAGCGGGAGGTGGAGCCCAAAACGAGGGCTCGCTGCGGGGGTAAAAAGGCCGTGGCGGCATCAGAAGAGGGGAAGGTCATGCCCTGATTCTCTTACACTGACCCACATGTCCAGAAATTTCAAGGCCCAAGGGCTGAACCTCCAAGAACTGGCCCAAGACGGTCAGCCGTGGTCCGAGACCACTTCCATCCAAGATCTGCAGCGCCTGGCTGCCGAGGCGCAGGGCTTGAATGCCACCGATGCGGTTCAGTGGCAGGTGACCGGTGAGTTGCGCCCACAAGCCGGTGCCGAAGACCAAGTTTGGCTGCATTTGACGGCCGAGGCCAGTGTGTCTCTGACGTGTCAGCGTTGTCTGACGCTGGTGGCGACGCCGGTGGCGGTCGACCAGTGGTACCGCTTTGTCGACAGCGAAGAGATCGCCACGGCGGAAGATGATGAGGCCGAAGAAGACTTGCTGGTGATGGCGCCGCAGTTTGATGTGATGGCCTTGCTGGAAGACGAGCTGTTGATGGCTTTGCCGCTGGTGCCGATGCATGAGACTTGCCCGGTAACGCCGGTTTTCAGTGCTGGTGACGCCGCGGTCGAGGCGGCCGAAGCCAAGCCGAATCCGTTCGCTGTGCTCGGACAATTGAAGAAAAGCTGAGCGCTCAATTCGGCGCGCTATAATCTAAGGCTTCGCGTACTTATGCACCACCTGACAGGCCCATGAAAATGGCCAGTCATCCAAGGATGATCTGCTGTGGTGCGTAATTACCAACCCTACATTTTCTCAGGAGCGGATTATGGCCGTCCAACAGAACAAAAAATCACCTTCTAAGCGCGGCATGCACCGCTCGCACAATGCCTTGAGCGTTCCGGGCATTGCCGTCGAACCCACCACGGGCGAAATCCATTTGCGTCACCACATCAGCCCAACCGGCTTTTACCGTGGCCGCAAGGTTTTAAAAACCAAGTCAGAAGCGTAATTCACGCGTCTGACAACAGGCCCGCACTCATCCTGCGGGCTTTTGTTTTGCTGCACACCCCTTTATTGATTGCGCCGGTCTCACCATGATCAGGATCGCTGTTGATGCCATGGGAGGGGATTTTGGTCCCTCGGTGACGGTGCCAGCCAGCTTGGCTTTTCTGGACAGTCATCCGGATGCGGTTGTTTTGCTCACCGGCTTGGTCTCTGTCATGTCAGTGCAGCCGCAGTTTGCGGCCTTGCAGGCGCACCCGCGTTGCCAAATCGTTGCCGCCTCTGAGGTGGTGGCGATGGATGACTCGATCGAAGTGGCGCTGCGGCGCAAAAAAAATTCTTCCATGCGTGTTGCCGTGCAGCAGGTTAAAGAGGCGGCTGCCGATGCCGCTGTCTCGGCTGGCAACACTGGCGCGCTGATGGCGATTTCACGCTACGTGTTGAAAACGCTGGACGGCATTGACCGCCCGGCCATCGCCACCCAACTGCCCAATGCCGCAGGCGGCGCGACCACCGTGCTTGACTTGGGCGCTAACGTCGATTGCAGCGAGCAGCATCTGTTGCAGTTTGCCGTGATGGGTTCGGCCTTGGTGTCGGCCGTGTCTGGTGTGTCGGCGCCCAGTGTTGGTTTGCTGAATATTGGCGAAGAGGCGATCAAAGGCAGCGAAGTCATCAAAAAGGCCGGTGAACTGCTGCGATCTGCAGCGCAATCGGGTGATTTGAACTTTGTCGGCAACGTCGAAGGCAACGATATTTTCAAGGGCACCACCGACATCGTCGTGTGCGACGGCTTTGTCGGTAACGTCGCCCTGAAGGCCAGCGAAGGTTTGGCTGGCATGATCGGCGGCTTCATCAAGGCTGAATTTTCCCGAAATATTTTCACCAAAATGGCGGCATTGTTTGCTTATCCGGTGCTATCTGCCTTTAGAAAACGTGTGGACCACCGTCGTTACAACGGTGCGGCTTTGCTTGGTTTGCGGGGTCTGGTGTTCAAAAGTCACGGCTCAGCCGACGCTTTCGCTTTTGAGCGGGCGCTGAATCGCGCTTATGATGCAGCCCGTAACAACCTGCTTGGAAAAGTGAAGGAGCGAATCGCCCATGCGGCCCCTTTGTTGGCCTACGCTGCAACGATGGGCCAGGTCGATGTTGTTGCGCCAGAAGTATTGGCTGCTGAGGCGAAACGTGCTCAGCAGAACCCTGTCCACTGACGATCCTTCGTCTCTCAAGTGAGTCCTGAATGAGCCGTTTTTCCCGCATCACGGGCACGGGCAGTTACCTGCCGCCGCGCCGTCTGACCAATGCCGATTTAGCCACCGAACTCGCCGCCAAAGGTGTTGAGACGTCGGATGAATGGATCGTTGAACGCACCGGTATACGGGCCCGCCACTTTGCTGACGCCGGTGTCTGCGTCAGTGATCTGGCCTTGCATGCTTGCCAGCGTGCGCTCGAAGCCGCTGGCCGCAACGCCAGCGAAATCGACCTGATCATCGTGGCG
Organism: Polaromonas sp.; assembly: GCA_040400815.1. Taxonomy (GTDB): domain Bacteria; phylum Pseudomonadota; class Gammaproteobacteria; order Burkholderiales; family Burkholderiaceae_C; genus Polaromonas. Next base: position 42,430 of record JBBAPN010000011.1, read on the forward strand.
ACCTCGACGCCAGACATGGTGTTTCCGTCAGCCGCCTGCATTTTGCAAAATAAGCTGGGCAATGTCGGCGCTGCGGCCTTTGATGTGCAGGCCGTCTGCAGTGGTTTCATTTACGCCTTGACCGTGGCCGACTCTCTGATCAAAACCGGCACCGCGACCAAAGCGCTGGTGATTGGCGCAGAAGTCTTTTCGCGCATTCTTGATTTTTCGGACCGCACCACCTGTGTCTTGTTTGGCGATGGCGCCGGCGCTGTGGTGCTAGAGGCCTCGGATGTGCCCGGCATATTGGCCACTGACCTGCATGCCGACGGCAAGTACGCCGGCATCTTGTGTGTGCCCGGCCATGTTTCTGGTGGCCAGGTCACCGGCAGCCCGATGCTGACCATGGACGGTCAAGCGGTGTTCAAGTTGGCCGTCGGTGTGCTCGAGGACACGGCCCGAACGGTGCTGGCCAAAGCCGGCAAAACCCAGGCCGACATTGACTGGCTGATCCCGCATCAGGCGAATATTCGCATCATGCAAAACACGGCCAAAAAACTCAAGCTGCCGGTTGACAAAATGATTGTCACGGTAGACCAGCACGGCAACACCTCGGCCGCGTCTATCCCGCTGGCCCTCGATGTGGCGGTGCGCAGTGGCAAAGTCCAGCCGGGCGACACGCTCTTGTTGGAGGGCGTTGGCGGCGGCTTCACCTGGGGCGCGGTGCTGCTCGATTACTGAGACCCAGGCCGACTGACCGTGCGCAGTGCGGCCCGTGTGACGACTTTGCGGAGACCTATTTTTTGAAATCATTTGCTTTTATTTTTCCCGGCCAAGGTTCTCAGTCGGTTGGCATGCTGGACGCCTGGGGCGATCATCCGGTGGTGGCGCAAACCTTGGCTGAAGCTTCAGATGCCTTGGGCGAAGACATCGGTCTGTTGATCAAAGAGGGGCCCAAGGAAGCTCTTGCGCTGACCACCAACACGCAGCCCGTGATGCTGGTGGCCGCTGTTGCCGCCTATCGTGTCTGGCTGGCTGAAACCGGCGCACTGCCGGCCGCTGTGGCTGGTCATTCGCTCGGCGAATACTCGGCCTTGGTGGCGTCCGGTGTATTGACCTTGACACAAGCCACGCCGCTGGTGCGCTTTCGCGCGCAAGCCATGCAACATGCCGTGCCCGTTGGTGTCGGCGCGATGGCGGCTATTTTGGGCATGGAGGCCGTCAAGGTCATCGACGGTTGTGCCGAAGCGGTGCGCAGTTTTGGTCCGATGTCGGCTGAAGTCGTCGAGGCGGTTAATTTCAATGACGCCGGGCAGACCGTGATTGCCGGCAGCAAGGCTGCCGTCGACAAGGCTTGCGAAATTCTCAAGGCCAACGGTGCCAAGCGCGCGCTGCTGTTGTCGGTGTCAGCGCCTTTTCACTCCAGCCTGATGCGCCCGGCAGCTGAAAAACTCAAAGAAAAACTCGCCAGCGTGGTCTTGGCCGCGCCGCAGATTCCGGTCGTCAACAACATCGATGTGGCGGTCGAGACCGATCTCGATCGGATTCGCGATGCGCTGTTCCGGCAGGCTTTTGGCCCGGTGCGCTGGGTTGAATGCGTGCAAGCCATCAAGGCCCGCGGTGTGACTACACTGGTCGAATGTGGGCCCGGCAAAGTGCTGGCGGGCATGGTCAAGCGGATTGACGCCGAACTCACGGGCGCGGCCCTTTATGACCCTTCGAGCCTCACGGATGTGAAGACTCTCTTAATGAACGAGACAGCATGACTGACAAAAAATTAGCAGGCCAGTTGGCGCTGGTCACCGGCGCTTCGCGCGGCATTGGTGCGGCCATCGCGCTGGAACTCGCCAAGCGCGGCATGAAGGTCATCGGCACCGCCACCACCGACGAAGGGGCCGCCAAAATCTCCAACACGCTGGCGAGCTTTCCGGGCTGCGCTGGCAAAAACCTGAACGTCACCGACGCACCCGCCATCGAAGCCTTGATCGACAGTTTGGTCAAGGAGCATGGCGGCTTGCACGTGTTGGTCAACAACGCCGGTATCACGCGCGACATGCTGGCCATGCGCTTGAAAGACGAGGACTGGGATGCCGTGCTCGATACCAATCTCAAGGCTGTCTTTCGCATGAGCCGGGCCGTCATGCGGACCATGATGAAGCAGCGTTACGGCCGCATCATCAGCATCACCTCGGTGGTCGGCGCTTCCGGCAATGCGGGGCAAGCCAATTACGCCGCCGCCAAAGCAGGTGTCGCCGGCATGACCCGTGCACTGGCCCGCGAATTGGGCTCACGCGGCATCACCGTGAACTGCATCGCACCTGGTTTCATTGAAACCGACATGACGGCTAATCTGCCTGAAGAGCAACAAAAAGCGTTGCTGAGTCAGATCCCGCTGGGTCACTTAGGCAAGCCACAAGACATCGCGCACGCCGTTGCGTTTGTGGCGAGTCCAGAGGCGAGCTACATCACGGGCCAAGAAATTCACATCAATGGCGGCATGTACATGTAAGCTTGGTGCAGACCTGAAAATCAGCCGGTTCGCATCCGTCCGGCAGGCCAGCTGAGAATCACCTCTCTTACCGGCTAAAATCACGGATTAATTCACAACCCTTAGAGGGAACTATGAGCGATATCGAATCACGCGTTAAGAAAATCATTGCTGAGCAACTGGGCGTTGAAGAAGGCCAAGTCACCAGCGAAAAATCGTTTGTGGCCGACCTGGGCGCAGACTCTCTTGACACCGTTGAGCTGGTGATGGCCCTCGAAGACGAGTTTGGCATCGAAATTCCAGACGAAGATGCAGAAAAAATCACGACCGTTCAAAACGCGATTGATTACGCCAACACCCACCAAAAAGCCTGAACTGGCTTTCTCCCTGACTTCAAAAGGCCGTTCGCGGCCTTTTGAGTTTTTATTGAGGATTTGCGCATGAGCCGTCGTCGCGTTGTCGTGACAGGTCTGGGCTGCATCAGCCCGGTGGGTAACACCGTGGCAGACGCCTGGAACAGCCTGCTGGCCGGAACATCCGGTATTGATCAGATCACGCACTTTGATCCGAGCACTTTTTCTTGCAAATTTGCCGGTGAAGTCAAAGGCTTCAACATCACGGATTACATCCCTGAAAAAGAAGCCCGCCACATGGACCGTTTTATTCACCTCGGCTTGGCGGCTGCCATGCAAGCGGTGGCAGACAGCGGTTTGCCAACCGGTGATGACCTCAGCTATGAGATGGCCACGCGCATTGGCTGCAACATCGGCTCGGGCATTGGCGGTCTGCCAATGATCGAGCAGACGCACACCGAGTTGACGAACAGGGGTGCGCGGCGGATCTCGCCGTTTTTTGTGCCCGCGTCCATCGTCAACATGATCGCCGGTCATGTGTCGATCAAGTTCGGCTTCAAAGGCCCGAACATTGCGGTTGCCACGGCTTGCACCACCGGTCTGCACGCCATTGGCTTGTCAGCACGGATGATTGAGTACGGCGATTGCGATGTGATGGTGGCTGGCGGCGCTGAAGCGACGATTTCACCTTTGGGCCTGGGCGGTTTTGCGTCGGCCCGTGCGCTGTCAACCCGCAATGAAGACCCCAAAACCGCTTCCCGGCCTTGGGACAAAGACCGCGATGGCTTTGTGCTGGGCGAGGGCGGCGGTGTGTTGGTGCTTGAAGAGTACGAACACGCCAAAGCGCGTGGTGCCAAAATTTACGCCGAGCTGACCGGTTTTGGCATGAGCGGTGACGCTTATCACATGACCACGCCAGACGAGGACGGCCCACGCCGATCGATGGCCATGGCGCTGAAAAACGCCGGCGTCAATGCCGATGAGGTGCAGTACCTCAATGCGCATGGCACCTCGACGCCATTGGGTGACCTGAACGAAACCAATGCCATCAAGGCCGCCTTTGGCACGCATGCCAAAAAATTGGTGGTGAGTTCGACCAAGTCGATGACCGGCCATTTGCTGGGCGGCGCTGGCGGGGTTGAATCGGTGTTCACGGTGTTGTCGCTGTATCACCAGAAAATCCCGCCAACCATCAACATCTTCAACCAAGATCCGGCTTGCGACCTGGACTACTGCGCCAACACAGCGCGGGACGTGAAGATCGAGGTGGCTGTCAAAAACAACTTTGGTTTTGGCGGCACCAACGGTTCTTTGGTGTTTCAGCGGGTTTGAAGACGGCCTGACGACAGCCTGAAGCAAGCCTTGAAGTTGAGTCTGCACAACGCCCCAGCGGTTTTATACCCGCTGGGGCGTTCGCGTTTTCTGGGCGTCTGTTTGCTGGCCGCTTGGTTGCTTGCCGCTGGTGTCACGCTGTGGTGGTGGCGCGCGTCGGCTGCCGCGGATGGGCGTTCGCTGCTGGGCTGCGCGGCCTTGTTGCTGGCTGGATGGGTGATGGCGACCGGCTGGCGTCGAGCGCCGGTGGGGCAACTGCAGTGGGACGGCCAGCGCTGGCGCTGGGAGAGCGAGGTTTACCGCAGCGGAACAGCGCTGGAGCCGCCAGTGGTGGCGCTCGATGCTCAGTTTTCGCTTTTGCTCCGGCTCAACAACCAGGCCGGCGCTGTCTGGTGGTTATGGGCTGAGCGCTCGGCATCGCCCACCGATTGGCTGGATTTGCGCCGTGCTGTTTTTGCCAAACACAGGCCTGCACCGTTGCAGGACTCTGAGGCGACCGATCGTGGAATGGGCGAAAGAGCGGCTACAGTGAAGAACGCTCATTCAGCGTCAGCCCACGATCTTTGATGAAATTCGACCCGCGCCTCAACCCCCTCAACCCCCTCAGCCCAGGCGACAGCGATGCCCTGCTGGTTGAAAAGGCTATCGCGGGTGATCAAAAGGCCTTCGAGTTGCTGGTCGTCAAATACGAACGCCGCATTCAGCGCCTGGTGGGCCGGATGGTGCGCGACGTCGATTGGGTCGAAGACATTGCGCAGGAAACGTTCATTCGGGCCTACCGTGCGTTGGGCCAATTCAGGGGTGACGCCCAGTTTTACACCTGGCTTTACCGGATTGCCGTGAACACCGCCAAAAAATTCTTGATGGACTTGAAGCGACATCCAACAATTTCTGAAAATTTTTTCAAATCAGGCGATGACGATGAAACTTCTTCGGTGGAAAACGAACTAACCAGTTCAGAAACACCAGAAGCTGTTTTGGCAAGCAAAGAAATTGCTGAAATGGTCAACCAAGCGATGGACGCATTGTCGGAGGATTTGCGGCAAGCGATCACCTTGCGTGAGATCGAAGGCCTGAGCTATGAAGAAATTGCCGATGTGATGGATTGTCCGATCGGCACTGCGCGGTCGCGAATTTTCAGGGCTCGGGAAGCGATTTCATTGAAGATCAGACCGATGCTGGAAAGTCAGTCGGGAAAGCGTTGGTGAACCAAAATGAGCGTTGAGAAATGTACCCAAGCATCGGCCATGGTGGGCCGTTCACAGGAAGCCTTGAACCAGTTTCGAATTCTATGCAGACAAGTTTTTTGAATGACGCAGACGGTGAGTCTTTGTCCGCCATGGCCGACGGTGAGTTGCGTGGCGATGAATTCGCCCAAACTCTGGCCGCCTGCGAGCGAGATCCGCTCATGCTCGCCAGTTGGCACGACTACCACTTGATTGGCGACGTGTTGCGCTCGCCAGGCTTGGCGAGAGTGGGAAGCGCAAGCCCGTTTTTAGCGCGTCTTCAAAATCGCTTGGCGCAAGAAGCCTTGCAGCCGATGGCCCAGGCAGACGCTTCAGCGATCGCTCCGACCTCTTTATCGGTGGCTTTTTCAGCAGTCCAGCCCGCCGCCGCCAATGAGCCGTTTTTTGGCTGGCAAGCAGTCGCTGGTTTTGCCTGTGTGGTGGCGGTGGCAACACTGGTTTGGGCGGTGGCGGTGGCAACCTCATGGACTGGTTTGCAACTGGCGCAGAACCTGCGCTGGCCCACGGTGAATGCGGTCAATCTGGTGATTGAGCCCCAAGGGGTCTATGAGCCGCTGCTGGTTGCCTCGCCGCAGGGCACGATGGTGCGCGATGCCCGATTGGAAGAACTGCTGGCCGCCCACAAGCAAATGAGTGGCAACTCTGCCTTGCAAATGCCGTCTGGTTTTTTACGCAATGCCACGTTTGAAACCTCGCTCAATGCGCCTCGCTGAGCGCCATCGATGGAGCGCTTGGCTTGGGCTGGCGCTGGGCCTGTTCAGTGCGCTCGCATCTGCCGAGACTTCTGCACCAGCCGCGCAAGCCACTCTGTCGGCCCGACCTTCTGGGCGCTTATCGCCGTCGACGGTGACGTCGACCGCCGAGTCGGCCAACGTCACTGAGTGGCTGATGCGCATGCACGAAGCTTCCCGCAAACGCTCCTATGTTGGCACCTTTGTGGTGACTTCCGCGGCAGCCATGTCGAGCGCCCGCATCTGGCATGTTTGCCAAGGCGAGCAACAAGTCGAGCGGGTGGAGACGCTGACCGGTCCGCCGCGTTCGGTGTTCCGGCACAACCAGCAAGTGCACACTTTTTTTCTCGACAGCAAGATCATGCTCAGTGAGCGCCGAGAAACTTTGGGCATGTTTTCCGACCTGTTGTCAACTGCAGGCAGCGGAATTGCCGACTTTTACGCTGCCAAAGCTGTTGGTCACGAACGGGTCGCCGGGATTCAAGCCGACGTTGTCGAGTTAAGGCCCAAAGACAATTTGCGTTTCGCTTACCGTGTTTGGGCCGAATCCCAAAGTGGCCTCGTGCTGAAGTTGCAAACGCTGGCCGAAGACGGCCAGGTGCTGGAGCAGGCGGCATTTTCAGAGCTGCAACTCGACGTGCCTTTGAAAATCGACAAGTTGCTGCAAATGATGGCCAAGACCGACGGCTACCGGGTTGAAAAACTCGCGTTGCAGAAAACCACCGCTGACGCTCAAGGTTGGCTGTTGAAGACGCCTGTGGCGGGTTTTAACGAAGTCAGCTGTTACCGGCGACCCGTGGCGGGCCTTGCCGTGGCCGGTCAGGCTGAGCCGATGCAGTGGACTTTTTCGGACGGCCTGGCGTCGGTGTCTTTGTTTGTTGAGCCTTACGCCAAAGAGCAACACCAGCAGGCATCGAGTTTGTCCATCGGTGCGACGCAAACCATCACTCGCCGGGTCGACGCTTACTGGGTCACGGCAATGGGCGAAGTTCCGCTGGGTACGCTGAAATTGTTTGCCGCTGGCCTTGAACGCAAACGCTAGTGGCTCCAAATGAAAACCAATCTTTTTTTGCTGGCTTGCCAAAGCCGGTTGCCACAGCAGCAGGTGCTGTTACTTTTTTCTCATTTTGATTGTTTTAAGAAGGACCGTGATGCTTCATTTGAATCGAACCCCTGTGCGTGCTCATTTGGTGGCGGGCTTGCTGGCCTTGGGCCTGAGCGCTGCAGTCCTGCCCCTGCAACCGGTCTGGGCGCAAGCCCGGGCTTTGCCCGACTTCACCGATCTGGTGGACCAAGTCGGGCCTGCCGTGGTAAACATACGCACGCTTGAAAAAAGCAAACCCAGCGGCGACGCTGGCAACGATGAGCAAATGCTCGAGTTCTTTCGCCGCTTCGGGGTTCCAGTCCCCCCTAACTCGCCACGCTCGCCGCGCACCCCCCGCACAGACAAAGCTCAGCCAGAAGAAAATCAGCCGCGTGGCGTGGGTTCGGGCTTTATTTTGTCTGCCGATGGTTTTGTCATGACCAACGCCCATGTGGTCGAAGGGGCAGACGAGGTGATCGTCACCTTGACTGACAAACGGGAGTTCAAAGCCAAGATCATTGGCTCCGACAAACGCACCGATGTGGCGGTCGTGAAGATTGAAGCTGCGGGTTTGCCTGCCGTCAAAATTGGCGACGCTAACCGCATGCGGGTGGGCGAATGGGTGATGGCCATCGGCTCGCCGTTTGGCCTTGAAAACACCGTCACAGCGGGCATCGTCAGCGCCAAGCAGCGCGACACCGGTGACTATTTGCCGCTGATTCAAACCGACGTTGCCATCAATCCAGGTAATTCTGGCGGGCCACTGATCAATATGCGCGGTGAGGTGGTCGGCATCAACAGCCAGATCTACTCGCGCTCCGGTGGCTTTCAAGGCATTTCATTTGCCATCCCGATTGACGAGGCGATTCGCGTGTCGGATCAGCTGCGTGCGACGGGCCGTGTCACGCGCGGTCGGATTGGTGTGCAGATCGACCAGGTCAGCAAAGAAGTGGCCGAATCAATTGGTTTAGGCAAGCCGCAAGGTGCCTTGGTGCGTGGTGTCGAAGCCGGTGCGCCGGCTGAAAAAGCCGGCATCGAAGCGGGCGACATCATCACCAAGTTTGACGGTAAAGTGATTGAGAAATCCAGTGACTTGCCCCGACTGGTCGGCAGCGTCAAGCCCGGCACAAGCGCCAGCATCACGGTATTTCGCCGCGGTGCAACGCGTGATCTGACGGTGAAAATCGCCGAAATAGAAGCTGAAAAACCAGCGCAACGCGCCGCTGCTGAGCTGCCAAAACCAGTTGTTCCTGGCCTCGCTCAAGCAATGGGTCTGGCGGTCGTCGAAATGACCGAAGCGCAAAAGAAAGAGCTGAAGCTGCGCGGTGGCGTGCGCGTCGAATCGGCCGATGGTGCGTCAGCGCGCGCTGGTCTGCGTGAGGATGATGTGATCGTGGCGATCGCCAACACTGAGGTGTTGAACGTCAAAGCGTTCGAGCAAGCGCTGGCCAAATCGGACAAAAACAAGCCCGTGAATGTCTTGTTCAGACGCGGTGAGTGGGCGCAATATGTCCTGATTCGTCCCAGTCGTTGAGGCGCCATGAGCTTTATAACCCGCCAAAAGAGCGGGTTTCTCATGGCTTTAATGGGTTTTAAGGGCTCCAAACATATTTATTTTCAAAGCTTTGGGTCTGCGGAGCTTGTGGGTAATCCCTGATTTCGGAGCTTTGAAAGGGGTCGCGGTCCAGCCGCTACATTACTTTCGGTAGAATAGACGTTGTTTTTCGGGTCTTTCTGCTGTATGCGGGCATTGAGAATACCGATGATGAGCCCATTCCACCGAGCTGCATTCATCTTGTGGTCGTCTGAAAAATGTTTTGAGTTGTTCTTTTTAAATTGTGCGTAAGCTGTGCATAACTTTTCTGTTGCGGCTCTGCAACGTCAGCTGGTTGGCCTTTTTCAAGTGACGCAAGGCCGGCTTTTTCCCTACAATGAAGTTCCAACTATCGCAGTTGCCATAGATTGTTGGTTCAGGGCGCGTCGCAATCCGACGTGCCCTTTTTTATGTTCGATGCGAACTGGGCCTGCACTGTTCGCAATATTTTCAAGTACTTAGGTGTTTCCTTTGATGAATCACATCAGAAATTTCTCGATCATTGCCCACATTGACCATGGCAAATCCACGCTTGCAGACCGCATCATCCAGCGTTGCGGCGGCCTGCAAGACCGTGAGATGAGTGCGCAGGTTTTGGACTCCATGGACATTGAAAAAGAGCGTGGGATAACCATCAAAGCGCAGACCGCTGCGCTGCGCTACCAAGCCGCAGATGGACAGATTTACAACCTCAATTTAATCGACACGCCGGGCCACGTCGACTTCTCCTACGAAGTCAGTCGTTCGCTGTCGGCTTGCGAAGGGGCGCTGTTGGTGGTTGACGCGAGCCAAGGTGTGGAAGCGCAGACGGTGGCGAATTGCTACACCGCGCTAGACCTCGGGGTCACCGTTTTGCCGGTGCTCAACAAGATGGATTTGCCGCAAGCTGACCCAGACAATGCGAAGCAAGAAATCGAAGATGTGATCGGCATCGACGCCACCGATGCAATTCCGTGCAGCGCTAAAACCGGCATGGGCATTGACGAAATTCTGGAAGCGGTCATCGCCCGCTTTCCGCCACCCCAAGGCAACCCCGACGGCCCGCTGCGCGCCATGATCATTGACAGCTGGTACGACGCTTACGTCGGCGTGGTCATGCTGGTGCGCGTGGTCGACGGGCGACTGGCCAAGGGTGACCGCATCAAATTAATGGCGACGGAAGCCCTGTACAACGCCGAGCAACTCGGTGTTTTCACGCCGCACACTGAGGCGCGCCAGTCACTCGAAGCGGGCGAGGTCGGTTTTGTGATCGCGGGCATCAAAGAGTTGCAAGCGGCCAAGGTCGGCGACACGCTGACCATGATCAAGCCAGGCACCGGCGGTGCGGCTTTCGCGGCAACCGAGGCCTTGCCGGGTTTCAAAGAAATTCAGCCGCAAGTGTTTGCCGGTTTGTACCCAAGCGAAGCCAGCGAATACGACTCGCTGCGCGATGCGCTGGAAAAACTCAAACTCAACGACGCCTCATTGCACTACGAGCCTGAAGTCAGCCAAGCGTTGGGCTTTGGTTTTCGCTGCGGTTTCTTGGGTTTGCTGCACATGGAGATCGTGCAAGAGCGGCTTGAGCGCGAGTTCGATCAAGACCTGATCACCACCGCGCCCAGCGTGGTGTATGAAGTGGTCATGCCCGGCGGCGAAGTCTTGATGGTGGAAAACCCATCAAAGATTCCAGACGCTGGGCGGATTCAAGAAATCCGCGAACCCATCGTCATCGTGCATTTGTACATGCCGCAAGACTATGTCGGCGCCGTCATGACGCTGGCCAACCTCAAGCGCGGCATCCAGCAGAACATGGCCTACCACGGCAAGCAGGTCATGCTGACCTACGACATGCCGCTGGGTGAGATCGTGCTCGACTTTTTTGACAAACTGAAATCGGTCTCGCGTGGCTACGCCTCGATGGACTACGAGTTCAAGGAATTCCGTGCGTCAGACGTCGTCAAGGTTGATATTTTGTTGAACGGCGAGCGCGTCGATGCGCTCTCGATCATTGTTCACCGCAGCCAGTCGCTGTACCGCGGCAGGGCCGTGGTGTCCAAAATGCGCGAGATCATTTCGCGCCAGCAGTTCGACGTCGCCATCCAGGCGGCCATTGGGGCCAACGTGATTGCGCGTGAGACAATCAAAGCACTGCGCAAAAACGTCATCGCCAAGTGCTACGGCGGTGATATTTCGCGCAAAAAGAAGCTGCTTGAAAAACAAAAAGCAGGCAAAAAACGCATGAAACAAATCGGTTCTGTCGAGGTGCCCCAAGAGGCCTTCCTGGCCATATTGCAGGTGGAAGATTAAATGTTGGGTGTCATGAGTTCAATCACAGCCTTGGTGTTGGCCGCTTTTGTCGGCTACGGTGGCGCTTGGTACATGGGTTTGCTGGAAGGTAACTTTTCGCTGTTGCTGTTTTTGGCCACGCTGGTGACCGGCATTTACTGGCTGGCCGAGCGTTTTTACTTTTTGCCGCAGCGTCGCCAAGCGGTGCTGGTGCTGGAACAAAGCACTGCCAAGCGAAATCTTGAGTTGGTCAAGCTGGGCCTGCAAGCCGTTCAGCCTGATGCGGTGCAAACACCTTCGCGCCTGCTGATGCAGCCTTGGTGGCTGGACTGGACCGCCGGACTCTTCCCGGTCATCATCGTGGTTTTCATCTTGCGGTCTTTTTTGTTTGAGCCCTTCAAGATTCCCTCAGGCTCGATGATCCCAACCTTGATGATCAACGACCTGATTTTGGTGAACAAATTTCATTACGGCGTGCGTTTGCCGGTGATTTTTACCAAAATTCTCGACAACCATAGCCCCGAACGCGGCGACGTGATGGTTTTTCGCTACCCGCCGCAGCCGAGTCTTGACTACATCAAGCGGGTGGTCGGCATTCCGGGCGACGAGGTGGCTTACCTGAACAAAAAGTTGACCATCAACGGCAAACCGTTGGATAAAAAAGTGCTGCCCGAGTTCTTTGATGAAGATGCCCTGCGCTACACCAAGCAGTTCGAAGAGTCGCCGTTTGGTGGTGAGCGAAAACACCGTATCTTGAACGAAGATGACCGGCCATCATTCATACAGGCGACGTCTGATTTTCCGTTTCGCGAGAATTGCCGCTACAGCAGCGAAGGCGTGGTTTGCAAAGTTCCCGCGGGTCACTACTTCATGATGGGCGACAACCGCGACAACTCGCTGGATTCCCGTTATTGGGGTTTCGTGCCAGAGAAAAATATCGTGGGCAAAGCCTTTTTTGTCTGGATGAACTTCGGCAATCTGAAGCGCATTGGCGGCATTGAATAAGTTGTCGCATTGCGTTCAGTCAGCGTCATGAGTGCCCCATCAGTGACCGTACCAGCCGCTTCACAAGTTCAGCTCAGTTTGCCATTGCAGGGTCTGCAAAAGCGGCTGGCCCATGCTTTCGCCAACCCCAAACTGTTGCAGTTGGCGTTGACCCACCGGAGTTTTTCCGGCGATCACAACGAGCGGCTCGAATTTCTGGGTGATTCAGTGCTTAACTTGGCTGTTGCCGGTCTCTTGTACGAACGACTGGCGACCCAGCCGGAAGGCGATTTGTCGCGGGCGCGAGCCAATCTTGTCAAACAAGAAACGCTGCACCAACTGGCCATCACCTTGGGCTTGCCGATGCTGCTGCGCTTGGGCGAAGGCGAAGCCAAATCAGGCGGCCAAAAGCGGCCTTCTATTTTGGCCGACGCGCTGGAAGCGGTGATTGGCGCGGTTTACCTGGACGCCGGTTTTGACAGTGCCTCGGCCTTGGTTCGGCGCTTGTTTCAGGATGTCGACATCACGCCGCACATGCCGGCCATCGGCAAAGACCCAAAGACCGAGTTGCAAGAATGGTTGCAGGGTCGCAAAATGAGCTTGCCCATTTACCGGGTTGTCGCCACCTCGGGCGCAGCGCATCAGCAAACCTTTGACGTGGAGTGCGAGATTGTTGAGCATGGCCGCGCGGAACGCGGTATCGGTGGTTCGCGGCGCGCGGGTGAACAAGCTGCGGCCTCTGCCATGCTGTCTTTTCTCAAGACCCTTGACACTTAAATCGCTAAACCTCGCTGCCTGAAGGCGGCTGAAGATGGACTCACATGACTGACGGCAAAAAAGCCCCCACCCCGACAAACCCGACTGCCGCGTCAGCGCAGTCGCCTGATGCCCTCGAAGCCATGCTGACGCAAGCCATGTCGACCCGTGGCAGCAACGCACCGGCGGTGCCCACCGTCGGTCAGCATTGCGGCCTGATCGCCATTGTTGGCAAGCCAAACGTTGGCAAATCGACCTTGTTGAATGCGCTGGTCGGGCAAAAAATCAGCATCACCTCGCGCAAGGCGCAAACCACGCGGCACCGCATCACCGGCATGCGCACGGTCGGGCCGACGCAGTACGTGTTTGTCGACACGCCGGGTTTTCAAACCCGCCACAGCAATGCCTTGAACCGCTCCCTCAACCGCACCGTAGTGGGCGCCGTCAACGACGTGGATCTGATTGTGTTCGTGGTCGAAGCGGGCCAGTTCAACCAAGCCGATGCCAAGGTGCTGTCTTTGTTGCCGGCGAACACGCCGGCCATTTTGCTGGCGAATAAGTTTGACCTGATTCACCGCCGGGCCGACATCGCGCCCTGGCTCAAAGAAATGCAGGAGCGTCACAACTTCGCGGAGTTCGTGCCGATGTCGGCCAACAACGCGCGTGACGTAGAGCGCCTGTTTGGCATTTGCGACAAGTACCTGCCTGAGCAGCCGTGGATGTACGGCGCCGAAGAGCTGACCGACCGCAGCGACCGCTTCATGGCGGCAGAAATCATCCGCGAAAAACTCTTTCGCTTGACCGGTGACGAGTTGCCTTACACCTCGACCGTCATCATCGACAAGTACGAAGAAGAGGGCAATTTGCGCCGCGTGGCTGCCACCATCGTGGTTGAGCGCGACGGTCACAAGGGCATGATCATTGGCGAGAAGGGCGAAAAGCTGAAACGCATCGGCACCGAAGCGCGACATGAGCTGGAGACCCTGACCGGCGGCAAAGTCTTTCTGGAGATCTGGGTCAAGGTCCGTTCCGGCTGGGCGGATGATGACGCACGGGTGAAGACCTTTGGCTATGAGTAGACGTAGAGCCCCCACGCTTGTCACTGCGTGTACTGCGCTGCCCCCCGAGGGGGCGCATTTTTCCTTGGGGCGGCCCTGCGGAAAAACCTTCCTGTTTTTTTCGTAGACCTGACACGTGGCAACCAAACGGATTGCGGATGAGCCGGCTTATGTGTTGCATCGCTACGACTGGAGCGAGTCGAGTCTGATTCTGGATGTTTTCACGCGCCAGCATGGCCGCGTGGCGCTGGTGGCGCGGGGCGCTAAAAAGCCGAGTTCGAGCTTCAGGCCGGTGTTGCTGCCACTGCAGTTGCTGCATCTGGCGTTTGGCGGCGATGCCGAAATCCGCAACCTCAAAAGCGCCGAATGGCAGGGCGGTCACGTCATGCCGACCGGCGATGCTCTGCTGTCGGGCTATTACCTCAATGAATTGCTGATGCGCTTACTGGCCCGCGATGACCCGCACCCGGTGCTGTTCGACGGCTATGCCGCCACCGTGCAACTGCTGGCCAGCCAGAACGCCGACACCTTGCAAGTGGCCTTGCGCGCCTTTGAGTTGCGGTTGCTGCGCGACATCGGCTTGCTGCCCACGCTTGACACCGAAACCGCCACTTTGTTACCGCTGGCGCTTGAAACGCGCTACGTGCTGGTGGCAGAATCTGGACTGCGTGAGGCCCATGGCGATGACCGGGCCAGCTTGTCAGGTGCTGAATGGCTGGGTTTGCAGCAGGCGCTGGAAAACCATGCCACCTTTGCCGACACGGTGCAGGCTTGTGTCAACAATGTTTCCGAGCTCAAGTCCCAGCTGCGTGCCTTGCTGCACTACCATTGTGGTGTGAAGGTGCTCAAAACTCGCCAAATGATGATCGACCTGCAAGCGCTGTAGCGGTTTGCTTTCACGACAGATGTATGCCTAACAACAATGAGTTTTCCTTGATGCCGTCCACGCCTTCAGCACTGGCTTTGGCCGCTTTGCCTGGCCACGCGGCTGGCCGCACCGCCTTGTCGGTCAACGTCAACAAAGTCGCGCTGCTGCGCAACACGCGGCAACTCGGCATCCCGAGCGTGTTGCGCGCTGCGCATGTGTGTTTGATGGCGGGTGCTCGCGGCATCACAGTCCATCCGCGGCCCGACGAGCGCCACATCAAACGCCACGACGTTTACGAGCTGTCCGCCATGATGGCCGACTGGCCAGGCCGCGAGTTCAACATCGAAGGCAATCCGTTTCAGAACCTGATGCCGTTTGTGCGAGAGTTGCGGCCGCACCAATGCACTTTTGTGCCCGACAGCGAAGACCAGCCAACCAGTGACCACGGCTGGTCTTTTCCAGCCGATGCTGAGCGCCTGCGGCCGCTCATCGCAGAAGCTCAAGCGCTGGGCGTGCGCGTCAGCTTGTTCATGGACCCGCTGCCCGAAGCGATGGCAGCCGTCCAACAGGTTGGCGCTGACCGCGTGGAGTTCTACACCGAAACCTATGCGCGGGCTTGGCCCGGTCTGCACAAAAACGAAGCCTTGCGGCCCTTTGTCGAAGCCGCCCAAGCCGCTGCCTTGTACGGTCTGGGCATCAATGCCGGCCACGACCTGAATAGCGACAATCTCACCGAATTTTTGCGCGAAGTGCCGGGCGTATTGGAGGTGTCCATCGGCCACGCCTTGATGGCCGACGCGCTGGAGCTGGGCTACAGCGCCACCGTCAAAGACTATCTGCACTGCATCGACGCCGCCTTCACCCCAGCCGGCGACGCATGATTTACGGCATTGGCACCGATATTTGTGACGTCAGGCGCATCCGCACCAGCCTTGAGCGCCATGGTGACCGCTTCGCCCTGAAAATCTTGAGCGAGGCTGAATTTGCCACTTGGCAGCAGCGCAGTGTCCGCTGGCCTGAGCGCGGCATGCGTTATTTGGCGACCCGTTTTTCGGCCAAAGAGGCTTTCAGCAAGGCCATCGGCATGGGCATGCGCATACCGATGACGTGGCGGCATTGCGAGATCGCCAAAGCGCCCAGCGGCAAGCCCGACATCGTCTTGCATGGCGCGCTGAAAGTCTGGTTCGAGGCGCAGCGCCTGAGTGCGCACGTGACCGTGACTGATGAGACCGATTACGCGGTGAGTTTTGTGGTGGTCGAGCAGGCGGACAAGCCCTGACGCCATGAAAGCCTGACGTCATCTCCAGCTCAATTTCAAACTGACCCCAGACACAGGAAACCCCAAACATGACCAATCACACATCTGGCCAACACGCGCCACTCATCATCGACATCGCCGGCCTGAAGCTGACCAAAACGGACCGCCAGTGGCTCAAACACCCGCTGACCGGCGGCGTTATCTTGTTCGCTCGCAACTGGGAAAACCGTCAACAGCTCAGCGCCCTGTGCGCCGAGATGAAAAAGGTCCGTCGCGATTTGCTGATCTGCGTCGACCATGAAGGCGGCCGCGTGCAGCGCTTCAAGACCGATGGCTTCACGCACCTGCCGCCGATGCGCGCCTTGGGCGAGATGTGGCTGAAAGACGGCAAAGACGCAGAAGGCGCAGGCGCCATGGCCGCTACCAATGCGGCGACGGCTTGCGGTTATGTGCTGGGCGCTGAGTTGCGCGCTTGCGGCGTTGACTTCAGCTTCACGCCGGTGCTCGACTTGGACCACGGCGAAAGCGGTGTGATTGGCGACCGCGCTTTCAGCCGCGACCCACGCATCGTCGCCTTGCTCGCCAAGAGCTTGATGCACGGTCTGCTGCAGTCCGGCATGGCCAACTGCGGCAAGCATTTTCCCGGCCACGGTTTCGTCAAAGCCGACTCGCACACCGACATCCCGGTCGACCGCCGCAGCCTCAAAGCCATTCTGGCGGATGACGCTGCGCCTTACGACTGGCTCAACACCACGCTCAGCAGCGTCATGCCGGCGCACGTGATTTACCCCAAGGTGGACGCGCGTCCGGCCGGCTTTTCAGAGAAGTGGCTGGGCTTCATTTTGCGTGGCCAGCTCGGCTTTGGCGGCGCAGTGTTCAGTGACGACCTGAGCATGGCCGGTGCGCGTTTGATTGATGGCAAAGAGGTCAGCTACACCGAGGCCGCCGTGGCCGCACTGAACGCCGGCTGCGACATGGTGCTGCTGTGCAACCAAAGTGTTGACGGCGGCGTGGCGGTCGACGAATTGCTAGACGGCATGACGCAAGCCCAACTCAAAGGCGCTTGGGAGCCGTTAGAGTCCAGCGAAGAACGCCGCTTGGCGCTGCTGCCGACCAAGCCCGCCGTGCTGTGGGACGACTTGATGCTGGAGCCGGCGTACATGCATGCGCTTGGGTTGGTGCCTTGAGGTAGTTGCTAGCGCGGGGGCGGCAGCGGCTCCCCCAACGCCCGCCGCCACAACCAGTCTAGGCTGCGCGGAATATCCATCGCTGGGGCAATCTGCTCGGGTTTGGCCAAGGCCACCGGCGGGCTGTGCCGCTCGGCCACTGCAAAGGTGAAGGAGTAGTTCGGTTCTTGCCCCATGCGCAGGTCGCTGATCAGCAAACGACTGCCGCGTTGTTCCAGCTTGTAAAAGCCTTTGGTGAACGCCACCAGGCGCTGCACACCGTCAATGCCCCGCAACTCAGCGGTCAGCGCGTTGCCGCGTGGGAAGCGGTCAAACTCAATCTTCGGCTGCGCGTCAAGCAGCGAGTAAAAGCCCTCGTGGTAATCGTCTCCGGCCACCGCCACCACGCGCCACAGCACCGTGTTGAACGGTGTGGGTGTCACCAGCAGGTGCTCGACTGCGATGCCTTGCTGAACCAGCGCGGCACGGGCCATCTGTGTCACCTGCTGCTGCGCGGCAAAACTCCAAGCCAGATAAGCCGTACTGAGCAGCAATCCCACGACATTGGCCTTTTGCCCCATCTGCGCTCGGTGCCCGCCACGCGTCGCCAGCGCCCAGACCACGCCAACCAGCAGTGGCAGCGTGTACAAGGGGTCGATGATGAACATGCTGCCCACGCCGAAAGGATGGCTAGAAAACGGCAGCGCCAGTTGCGTGCCGTAGACCGTCATCGCGTCTAACAGCGGGTGCGTCACCAACACCAGCCAGAGCGCCAGCCACCAGCGCCGCAGCAAACCCCATTCGCCATGCAGCCGCGCGACCAACGCAGCCAAAGGCAGGGAGAACAGCGTCAGCCAAAGCAGTGCATGACTTTCGCCGCGGTGCAACACCATGTTGAGGATGGCGTTGCCTTGGTCAATCAGCACATCCAGGTCGGGCAGCGTACCCGCCACCGCGCCCCACAATGCGGCTTTCCACACCGCCGTGCGGCGGCCCATCACAGCCACCGAAACGGCAGCACCCAACGCTATTTGAGAGAGAGAATCCATGGCTGGGGATTATCGTTGAGCGTCCACTATCATCCATCGATGCAAGACGCCCCCAGCACCTCTACCGAAGCCATGGCTTCGGCCGCCGCAGCCGATCTCTTCATTCAACGCTGGCAAGGCGTCACCGCCATTGAATTGTCCACTGCCCAAAGAGAAATGGCGCGAAGAACAATTCAT
>JBBAPN010000012.1:0-25980 GCA_040400815.1 Polaromonas sp.
CAGTACCATCTGCTGAAAGCCGACTATCCGGACACGCTGCTGTTCTACCGGATGGGTGATTTCTACGAGTTGTTTCATGCTGATGCTGAAAAAGCCGCCCGGCTGCTCGACATCACACTGACCTCTCGCGGGCAATCCGCAGGTGAGCCGATTCGCATGTGCGGCGTGCCTTTTCATTCCGTTGAAGGCTACTTGGCCAAGCTGATCAAGCTGGGCGAGTCGGCGGCTATTTGCGAGCAAATGGGCGAGGCCACGGGCAAGGGCCCGGTTGAGCGCAAAGTGGTGCGCGTGGTCACGCCCGGCACGCTGACTGACAGCGCGCTGCTGAACGACAAAACAGAATCCATCTTATTAGCTGTCCACCAAGGCAGCCGCAACACCTGCGGGCTGGCTTGGTTCAGCGTGACACAGGGCGAGATTCATCTGGCCCAGTGCGCCAGCGATGAAGTCGAAGCTTGGGCGGCACGCATTGGCGCCAGCGAACTGGTCTACAACATTGACGTCACGCCCGCCTTCGAAGCCCGCCTGACGGCGCTGCGGCAAGCGGGCCATGCCGCCACCTTAACGGCCCGCCCGGCTTGGCAGTTTGATGCGTCCTTGGGCGTGCGCCGCCTGCTGGCGCAACTGCAAGTGGCGTCGCTCGCCACTTTCAGCGCCGAAGGACTCCATGAAGCGCATGCTGCGGCGTCTGCTTTGCTGGGTTATGCCGAACACACCCAAGGCCGCGCGCTCAGCCATGTGCACAGCCTGCAGGTGGTTCGTTCGGGCGAGATGATCGAGTTGCCGCCAACCACGCGCCGCAACTTGGAGCTGACGCAGACGCTGCGCGGCGAAGACTCGCCGACGCTCTTTTCCTTGCTCGACACCTGCACCACCGGCATGGGCAGCCGCCTGCTGAAAAGCTGGCTGCTGTCGCCCCGGCGCGACCGCGCTCAAGCGGCCGCGCGCCTAGACGCCATCACCCTGCTGCGCAGCGGCTTGCAACAAACGTTGCGTACGCGCCTGAAAGGCAGCACCGACGTCGAACGCATCACCGCACGCATTGCGCTGCGCCAAGTACGCCCACGGGAGCTGATTGCGCTGCGCGACACGCTGCACAAAGCCGAGCAATTGAGCCCGAACCAAAACTCGCCAGCTGAGTTGCCGGATTTACTGCAACGCATCTTTGAAGACCTGCAAGCCCCGCCCGCTTGCGCTGCGATGCTGAGTCGCTACGTGATGGATGAACCCGCCGCCTTGATCCGCGACGGTGGCGTCATCAACCGCGGCTGCGACGCCGACCTGGACGAGTTGCGCGACATTCAGACCCATTGCGACGCCTTTTTGCTCGACCTCGAAGCCCGCGAAAAAGCCCGCACCGGCATCAGCAACTTGCGGGTGCAGTTCAACCGTGTGCACGGTTTTTACATCGAGGTCTCGCAAGGCCAGGCGTCCAAAGTGCCCGACGATTACCGACGCCGCCAGACCCTCAAAAATGCCGAGCGTTTCATCACGCCCGAGCTCAAAGCCTTTGAAGACAAAGCTTTGTCGGCGCAAGAACGGGCCTTGGCACGCGAGAAGTTTTTGTATGAAGAGTTGCTTGATCAGCTGCAAGATTTTGTGCCCGCGTTGAGTCGGTTGGCCCGCGCTATTGCATCGCTTGACGCGCTCTGCGCGCTGGCCGAACGCTCGCTGACCCTGAACTGGGCGCAGCCAGTGTTTGCCAAAGAGCCGTGCATTGACATCGCCGGCGGCCGGCATCCGGTGGTCGAAGCGCGCTTGGCTGAAACTGGCGGCGGCAGCTTCATCGCCAACGACACTGCGCTGAGCCACAAGAGCCGTATGCAGGTCATCACCGGCCCCAACATGGGCGGCAAGTCCACCTACATGCGGCAAGTGGCGCTGATTGTGCTGCTGGCCTGCGTCGGCTCCTACGTGCCCGCCACGGCCTGCCGGCTCGGGCCGATCGACGCGATTCACACCCGCATTGGCGCAGCCGATGACGTGGCCAACGCGCAGTCCACCTTCATGCTGGAGATGACCGAGGCCGCGCAAATTTTGCATGCCGCCACGCCGCATTCCTTGGTGCTGATGGACGAGATCGGGCGCGGCACCTCGACCTTTGACGGCTTGGCGCTGGCCAGCGGCATTGCGGCTTACCTGCACAGCAAGTCGCAAGCGTTCACCTTGTTTGCCACGCATTACTTCGAGCTGACGGAGTTTCCAGCCAAGCACCACGGCGCAGTGAATGTGCATGTGAGCGCGGTTGAATCAGGCTCGAGCATCGTCTTCATGCACCACATCGAACCCGGCCCGGCCAGCCGCAGCTACGGCATTGCGGTGGCCAAACTGGCGGGTGTTCCTGCGGCCGTGGTGAGCCATGCACGGCTGGCGCTGGGCGCGCTAGAGACACAGCAAACCGAAGCCCGTGCACAGGTTGACCTTTTTGCACCGCCGCCAGACCTGCCAGCCGCTGAACTCAGCCTGCTTGAAAAAGCCATGGACAATATCGACCCCGACGCCCTCACCCCGCGCGAAGCGCTGGATGCGCTGTACCGGCTCAAAAAATTGCTTTCCGCTTCAACCTGAAACTATCCTTCTCTCATGACTTATTGCGTCGCTATCAAACTCAACGCCGGCTTGGTTTTCTTGTCCGACTCCCGCACCAACGCGGGCTTGGACCACATCAGCACTTTCAGGAAAATGATTGTTTACGAACGCCCCGGCGATCGTTTCATGGTCTTGCTGTCGGCCGGAAATTTGTCAATTTCGCAGTCCATCCGCGAGATCTTGCAGATCGAACAACTGCCAGACCCGGACGGCGGCGAGCCGATCACCATCTGGAACGCCAAGAGCATGTTTGACGCTGCCCGTGTCCTGGGTTCGGCGGTGCGCCGGGTCTATGAGCGCGATGCAGCTTCCCTCAAACAGGCCGATGTGGACTTCAATGTGTCGATGCTGTTTGGTGGCCAGATCAAGGGCGAAGGCATGCGTCTGTTTCAGATATATTCGGCCGGCAACTTCATTGAAGCGACCAGCGAAACACCGTACTTTCAGGTCGGCGAATCGAAGTACGGCAAGCCGGTGCTAGACCGCGTTATCACGCCTGAAACGCCGCTGAAAGAAGCCGCCAAATGTGCGTTGGTGTCGATGGATTCCACCATCAAGTCGAATCTGTCGGTCGGTTTTCCGCTTGATTTGGCCGTTTACGAAGTCGACAAGTTGGAGAGCGACAAGCTGATCTGCATCGACCAAAGCAACCCGTACTACCAAATGATGCACAACAGCTGGGGCGCCAAATTGCGCGAGGTGTTTGACAGCATCGAAGACCCGGTGTGGGACGACAGCCACTGCAACACCCCTCTGAAAATGCCAACCGATCGGCATCTTGCGCTGAAAAAAATTCGCACCCCTGAAGACAAGCTGATTTGAATCCGAATAAAAATTGATCGACCTCACTTGACCACACCCACCCAACCTTTGCTGATTTTTTCGCACGCCAACAGTTTTCCAGCCAGCACTTATGGCGTTTTATTGAACAGCTTGAAGGTACGCGGATTTCAAGTGGAGGCGATTGAAAAATTCGGCCACGACCCGCGTTACCCGGTCACCAGCAATTGGCCGGCGTTGGTGCAACAACTGGCAGACTTCACAGCGCACGAGGTTGAAAAATCAGGCCAAGCGGCCTTTTTGGTGGGCCATTCGCTGGGCGGTTTTTTAAGTCTCATGTGTGCTGCACGCCACCCGATCCTGGGCGGCTTGCCGGTCAGGGGCGTGGTGCTGATGGACTCACCGGTTGTCGGTGGCTGGCGCGCCGCCGCGCTCAGCGTGGCCAAACGAGCGCGTCTGCTGGGCTCCATTTCCCCTGGTGCGATCAGCCGTAAGCGCAGGCAATCTTGGCCAAACCAAGACGAGGCGCTGGCCCACTTTGCCAGCAAAAAAGTATTTTCACGCTGGGATTCACAGGTCTTGAAAGACTACATTGAGCACGGCACGCAAGACGCCAGTCCAGCCGCTTTGGCCACCAGCCCGCAAATGGGCCAACGTGTCCTGAGCTTTGAGCGCGATGTCGAAACCAGTGTTTACAACACCTTGCCCGACAACCTAGAAGCTCTGCTAAAACGGCATCCGCTGAAATGCCAGGTGAGTTATGTGGGTGGACGGCAGTCAGTCGAAATGCGCCAAGTCGGCATGGCGCTGACGCAGAAAATCACCAAAGGCCGCATCATGATGCTCGATGGCAGTCATCTGTTTCCAATGGAAAAACCCATCGCCAGTGCGGCCGCTGTTGAAGCGTCACTGCTGAATTTATTCAGCTGAACGGTGACGGCCGCAGCCGTCCGGATTCAGTGAACCCAACTCACCCAGCCCATCTGCGCGGTCAGCAAAACCAGCAAGCCAAAGACAATGCGGTACCAAGCAAAGACCACAAAGCTGTGCGTGGCGATGTAACCCAGCAACCAACGAATACACAGCCAGGCGCTTAAAAACGAGAACACCAAGCCGACCCCGAACATCGGCATGTCCGCCAGCGACAACAGCGCCCGTTCTTTGTAAAGGCTATAGACGCCTGCGCCAATCAGCGTCGGGATCGCCAAGTAAAACGAAAAGTCAGTCGAAGCTTTGCGCGACAGCCCCAGCAACATGCCGCCAATGATGGTGGCGCCGCTGCGACTGGTGCCCGGGATCATGGCAAAACACTGCACCAAGCCGACCTTCAGCGCGTCCATCAGCGTCATCGTGTCAGCGTCTTCAACGCGCACCGCTGCAGGGTTGTTTTTGTGGCGCTTTTCAGCCCACAAAATGATGAAGCCACCGACGATGAAGGCGGTGGCAACGACGATGGGGTTGAACAAATGGGTCTTGATGACCGCGCCAAACAACAGGCCTAAAACCACCGCCGGCATAAACGCCACCAACACGTTCAGGGCCAAACGCTGCGCCGGTTTTTCTGCTGGCAAACCCAGCACGGTGTGGCTAATTTTTTGCCAATAAACCAGGATCACCGCAAAAATAGCACCCGTCTGAATCGCGATGTCAAAAACCTTGGCTTTGGCGTCGTTCATGTCGAGCAAGGCGCCCGCCAAAATCAGATGGCCAGTGGAAGAAATGGGCAAGAACTCAGTCAGTCCTTCGACGACACCCATCACGGCGGCTTTGATCAGCAGTGCAATATCCAACTCACGTTCCCCAAAAGTTGGCATGATTATGCTTGATACGCAGGTCTCATAGGCACAGTCAATAAGCGTAGCTGCAGACTGCAAATGCGCTTCACGGCCGGCGCAAACTGCGCCGTCTAAAATAGCGGCCATGAGTTCTACGCCTCCTTCTAAGCCTTCTGCCCCCCATTCCGCCAACACATCTGCCAACGAAGTTGTCAAACCCAGCAACTTCTTGCGCCAGATCATCGAGAAGGACTTGGCCGAAGGCACCTACGCCAAGCGCCACTGGGCCGGCTCGCCCGGTGACGCTGCGCACCACGCCGCCGGCCCCCTCGATCCGGCCAAGGTCAGGCTGCGCTTTCCGCCGGAGCCGAACGGCTACCTGCACATCGGCCACGCCAAAAGTATTTGCCTGAACTTCGGCTTGGCGCGCGACTACGGCGGCGTTTGCCACTTGCGCTTTGACGACACCAACCCCGAAAAAGAAGACACCGAATACGTCAACGCCATCATTGATTCGGTCAAGTGGTTGGGCTTTGACTGGCAGGCGCATGACGGGTCTGGCAACACGCATTTGTACCAAGCCAGCGACTACTTTGACTTCATGTACCGCGCCGCCGAACACCTGGTGCAAGCCGGCTTGGCCTATGTCGACGAGCAAAGCGCGGAAGACATGCGCCTGCACCGCGGGGACTTCAGCCACCCCGGCACAGACAGCCCTTTTCGCAGCCGCACACCAGCGCAGAACCTGACGCGCTTGCGGCAAATGCGCGACGGCGAACTGGCCGATGGCGCTGCCGTGTTGCGCGCCAAGATCGACATGGCCTCGCCCAACATCAACCTGCGCGACCCGGCCATCTACCGCATTCGCCGAGCCACCCACCACCACACCGGCGACACTTGGTGCATCTACCCGATGTACACCTTTGCGCACCCGATTGAAGACGCGCTGGAACAGATCACGCACAGCATTTGCACGTTGGAGTTTGAAGACCAGCGGCCGTTTTATGACTGGCTGTTGGACAAACTGGCCGAAGGCGGTCTGATCGCCACGCCGCACCCACACCAATACGAATTTGCCCGCCTGAATCTCACGTACGTGATGACCAGCAAACGCAAGCTGGCGCAACTGGTGACTGAAAAACGCGTCAAGGGTTGGGACGATCCGCGCATGCCAACCCTCGTCGGCCTGCGCCGCCGTGGCTACACCGCTGAAGCGCTGCAACTTTTTGCCGAACGCATCGGCGTCACCAAAAGCGACAGCTGGATTGACTACAGCACACTGGAGGGTTGCCTGCGCGAAACGCTGGACGGCTCGGCTGCGCGCGCCATGGCCGTGCTAGACCCCGTCAAGCTGGTGCTGAGCAACTGGGACGAGCTCATGGGCGCAGGCACGCTGGACGACTGCAGCGCCCCGATTCACCCGCACCAGCCCGAACTCGGCAAGCGCAGCTTCAAGATTGGCCAAGACGTCTGGATTGACCGCAGCGACTTTGAAGCCACGCCGCCAAAAGGCTTTTTCAGGCTTTACCCGCCGCAGCCTGCAGCTGATGGCAGCATGACGCCGGGCAACAAAGTGCGGCTCAAATACGGCCACGTGATTGAGTGCACCGGAGCGACCTTTGACGCCGCAGGCCAGGTCACGGAAGTCCATGCCCGTTTGATCCCCGACACCAAAAGTGGCACGCCCGGCAGCGACGCCGTCAAAGTCAAAGGCGTCATCACTTGGGTGGGTGTGGCCGACGCGGTGCAAGCCGAAGTGCGCCTTTACGAGCGCCTCTTTAGCGAAGCGCACCCGGGTACCGGCGACGCAGACTTCTTGACGCAACTCAACCCCGACAGCATCCAAGTCATCACCGCTTACGTCGAGCCGTCGCTGGCCGCCGGTGGCGCCATTGCGGCCCAGGCCGATGACAAGTTTCAGTTTGAACGCCACGGCTACTTTGTGGCCGACCGGGTCGACCACACTGCCGCCAAGCCAGTGTTCAATTTGGCGGTGGGCTTGAAGGACGGCTGGGGCAAGTGACGGCTTGCATGCAGGTGGCGCGGGTCTAGGTGATCCTTCACCATGGCGTTTTTAGCTCGCAAAGACGAGGCTACAAGCCCAATTTTTCCCACCCAGCGTGGCCGAGTTTTTCCAGCGTCTTGATGTTTTCTTCAAAGATCGCTTCGGCTTCAGGGAAAGCCGCCACAGCCCGCTCAACACTCTCTTCGCGCAGCAAATGCAATATGGCGAAGGGTGCGCGGTTGGTGTAGTTGCCGATGTCGTCGGGCTCGGTGCCGTCGAACTGAAACTTAGGGTGGAAACTGGCCAGCTGAATCACGCCATCAAGGTCGTGCTCTGCGACCACGTCGTCGGCCACTTCCAGGAAGTCATTGAAGTCCAAAAAGTCCTCAAACAAGCTCGCGTGAATCAGCAACGTGGTGTCAATCTCGTCAGCAGGCGTGGCCACCAGCAAGTCCAACTCACGGTCCAATTCCTCCAGCAAATCATCAGCATGACGCGCCCGACTCACCACCAAGCGAACCTGATTTTTAACGTAAACCGCCTTAGCAAACGGGCACAAATTCAACCCGATCACAGCCGACTCAAGCCAATGACGCGTAGCCGCCAGAATTTCCACTTCAGTCATGAAGAAAACCTCTCTGAACTCCGTCCAACCAAGTAAGGGCCGCGGGACTGGCTTAGCCAGACCGCAGGCGCAGCGGCCCCCTCGGGGGGCAGGGAGCGACACGAAGTGCGCGACCGTGGGGGCATCACTTCAGCGCTTTGAAACGCATCCGCTTAGGCTTGGCACCCTCTTCACCCAGACGCTTGCGTTTGTCGGCTTCGTACTCTTGGTAGTTGCCGTCAAAGAAGGTCCACTGGCTGTCGCCTTCGGCGGCCAAGATGTGGGTGGCGATGCGGTCCAAGAACCAGCGATCGTGGCTGATGACCATGACAGAGCCGGCGAACTCAAGCAGCGCGTCTTCGAGTGAGCGCAGGGTTTCAACGTCCAAGTCGTTCGAGGGTTCATCTAGCATCAACACGTTGCCGCCAGCGATCAAGGTCTTGGCCAAATGCAGGCGTCCGCGTTCACCGCCCGAGAGCATGCCGACGCGTTTTTGCTGGTCGGCGCCGTTGAAGTTGAAGCGGCCGGCGTAAGCGCGACTCGGCATGGTGAACTTGCCGACGGTGAGCATGTCGAGGCCGCCGGAGATGTCTTCCCACACAGTTTTCTCGTTGGCCAAGTCGTCGCGGTGCTGGTCCACAAAAGCCATGCGCGCGGTTTTGCCAATCGCCACTTCACCGCTGTCTGGCTGCTCTTTGCCGGCAATCAATTTGAACAGCGTGGATTTACCCGCGCCGTTGGGGCCGATGATGCCGACGATCGCGCCCGCCGGAATTTTGAAGCTCAGGTTGTCGATCAACAAGCGGTCGCCGAAGGACTTGCTGACGCCTTTGAACTCAATGACTTCATTGCCCAAGCGCTCGGCCACGGGAATGAACAGTTCTTGGGTTTCGTTACGCTGTTGGTACTCGAAATCCGACAGTTCTTCAAAGCGGGCCAGCCGCGACTTGCTCTTGGCTTGACGCGCTTTGGGGTTCTGGCGTGACCATTCCAGCTCTTTCTTCAGCGCCTTGGCGCGGGCTTCTTCGCCCTTTTGCTCTTGCGCCAGACGCTCGCCTTTTTGGTCTAGCCAGCTGCTGTAGTTGCCTTTCCAAGGGATGCCGTGACCGCGGTCCAGCTCCAGAATCCATTCAGCGGCGTTGTCCAGAAAGTAACGATCGTGGGTGATGGCCACCACGGTGCCGGGGAAGCGTTGCAAAAACTGCTCCAGCCAGTCGACCGATTCGGCGTCCAAGTGGTTGGTCGGCTCGTCCAGCAGCAGCATGTCGGGCTTGGACAGCAGCAAGCTGCACAAGGCCACGCGGCGTTTTTCACCGCCAGAGAGCACGCCAATCACGGCGTCCCACGGCGGCAGGCGCAGCGCGTCAGCAGCGATTTCGAGCTGGTGCTCGGAGTCCGAACCGCCGGAGGCGATGATGGCTTCTAGCTCGGCTTGTTCGGCGGCCAGCGCGTCAAAGTCAGCATCGGGTTCGCCGTAAGCGGTGTAGACGGCGTCAAGTCGGGCCTTGGCAGCGAACACCGCGCCCATGCCCGCTTCAACGCTTTCGCGCACGGTGTGCGCGTCATTCAGCTTGGGTTCTTGCGGCAAGTAGCCGATGTTCAGATTCGGCATGGCGACAGCTTCGCCGTCGATCTCGGTGTCAAGACCCGCCATGATTTTGAGCAGCGTCGACTTGCCGGAACCGTTGGTGCCCAGCACGCCGATCTTGGCGCCCGGGAAAAAACTCAGCGACACATTCTTCAGGATTTGCCGTTTGGGCGGCACGGTCTTAGAGACCTTGTTCATGGTGAAAACGTACTGGGCCATCAGGGATTACTTCTCAAAAATAGGAATGCAAAAAGGACGCAAATAAAAGCCAAGCGACATGCCAAACCGCAGGGCTGAATTAATTCGACATGAGAGATTATCGTTCCGTGCCACAATACACAGGTCGCTGGGCTCCAGTACCCTGCGGCATTTGGGCATACCTTCTCTGACAGAGTTGTGTTTTTAGCCCAACTCCTGACCCCATCTGCCTTTGACTGGCGGGTTGCTTCAAACAAGGCACCCACAGGCCGATCTAAAGCGTCCCAAGGACGCAAACACATGACATTTGAAGAATTGAATTTGGCCCCGGCCATTCTGAAAGCCGTGCTTGAGCAAGGCTATGACACACCCACCCCGATTCAGGCCCAGGCTATTCCTGCGGTTCTGGCCGGCACGGACTTGCTGGGCGGCGCCCAGACGGGCACCGGCAAAACCGCAGCCTTCACGCTGCCTTTGCTGCAGCGCCTGTCGTCTGAACCACGCCTGACCAACCGACGCGGCGCCAATGCCGTGCGCGCGCTGATCATGACGCCGACCCGCGAACTCGCGGCCCAGGTCGAAGAAAGCGTTCGCACTTACGGCAAGTACCTGGACCTGACCTCGATGGTGATGTTCGGCGGCGTCGGCATGGGCGCGCAAATTGAAAAACTCCGCCGCGGCGTTGACATCTTGGTGGCCACCCCCGGCCGCCTGCTGGACCACGCCAGCCAAGGCACGCTGGACCTGAGCCAAGTGCAAATTTTGATTTTGGACGAAGCCGACCGCATGTTGGACATGGGTTTCATCCATGACATCAAAAAGGTGCTGGCGCTGGTTCCTAAGCAAAAGCAAACCTTGCTGTTCAGCGCGACCTTCAGCGACGAGATTCGCGAACTGGCCAACGGCCTGCTGCGTGACCCGGTGTCGATTCAAGTCACACCGCGCAACACCACGGTGCAGCGCATCACACAGACCATTCACCCGGTCGGTCGTGCCAAGAAAAAGGCCTTGCTCACGCACATCATCACTGAGCAAAAATGGAGCCAGGTGCTGGTCTTCACGCGCACCAAGTTCGGCGCCAACAACGTGGCAGAACACCTGACTAAAAACGGCATTCCCGCCATGGCGCTGCATGGCAACAAGAGCCAGACCGCCCGCACACAAGCGCTGGCTGGCTTCAAAAGCGGCGACATTCGCGCGCTGGTGGCCACCGACATCGCAGCCCGCGGTATCGACATTGACGAGTTGCCACACGTGGTGAACTACGAAATTCCGAACGTCAGCGAAGACTACGTTCACCGCATTGGCCGCACTGGCCGCGCTGGCAACAGCGGCGAAGCCGTCAGCCTGGTCTGCCTGGACGAAGAAGGCTTCATGCAAGACATCGAGCGCTTCACCAAGCAAAACATTGACGTGGTGAGGGTGCCCGGCTTTGAAGCCGATCCAGACGAACGCGCCGAGCCGTTGGCCATGGGTCGCCAAACGATTTGGGGCGGTATCGGCAAGCCACCAAGCCGTGACGTGATGCAGGCTGCAGCCAAAGCCGCACGCTCAGAAATGATGACGCGCATCCGCGAGAACAAACCGCAACAGCCTGGCCGCAGTGCTCATGGTGGTGGCGGTAACGGTGCTGGTAACGGTGGTGGCAATGCTGGCCGTGGTCGCAGCGGTGGCAATGCCGGCGGCGGTAACTTCGCTGGCAACGGCGGCGGAAACGCCGGTGGCAATGGTGGCGGTGGCGGCGGTGGACGCGGCCCACGCCAGAACACGGGCTACTCACAAGGCGGCGGTCAGCCTGCTCAGCCACGCATGCAGCAAGCGCAGGCGCCGCGCCAGCGCCCACAGTCGTTTGACGAAGATGCCCAACCGGCCAGCCATGTCTCCTCAGGCTTCCCGTCTTCCGGCCAGCCTACCGGCGGCAACCGCGGTAACTACCGCGGTGGTGGCGGTGGCGGCCAAGGCCGCTCTGGCGGTGGCGGACGTTCGGGTGGCGGTGGTGGCGGTGGCGGTGGCGGTGGCGGTCAAGGCCGTTCCGGCAACTTCGGCTCGTTCAACGGTCGATAATCGATTGGTGCGTTACGAGCGCTAACAGCCCTCGTTAACAAAGCGGCCTGCTGCGCCCGTCAAGGGAACAGCAGGCCACTTTGTTTTGGGCTCAACGATTCAGAAGCTGTGTCAGCTGTGACCGCTTGAATCTTTGACGAACAAGGTCACCAACGGGTCGCTGCCGACTTGCTGGCTCCAGTGCCCGTGCACCGCAGCGTCAAACACCGCGCCTGCAGGCAACACATCGGCAGAGTAAAAATGCTCGCCGGCTTTGAAGATGCGTGAGACACCGCCTTGCAGACCGATTTCCATCTGGCCCTGCAAGATAAAAACCCATTGCGGCTGGCCGGTGCAATGAAACTGGCTGCGAAAACCCACCGGGCTTTGGCGCAATTGGTAACCCGCAGAGGGAAATACTGGTGACAGCATCGACGCAGGAGAACCTTCGGTCAACGCGATGCTCTCCTCGCGAAATTTGGCGCGGCCATCGGTGTCGGTGAAGAGAATGGTTTTGGTGAAGTTCGACATGGTTTGTACTTTTCTGGGTTGAGTGGGTTCAGGCCGATTGTCGTGCCAGCGCGCCAAACCGTGCCGCGCAGCGCAGCGCCACAATACGGCCCTCGACTTCCGCCAGTCCGGGCATCAGCTCGACCTGGTCATGAATGTCCGCGTCCGGACCCGCAGATCGACCGGGGGCTGCAATCCAACGTTACCGCCGCCAGGTCCACCAGACGCTTGAGTTGCCTTGCCAGCGCCTTGCAGCTTGAGCTGGCGGGGCTTGACTTCAACCCAACCGCCGCAGCGAAAACGCCCGCGCGGATGTTAAGTTCAAACAAATTGCCAGACAATTCATTTTTAATCACCCACAGGAACCTTCTCATGCGACTTCTTCACACCATGCTGCGCGTCGGCAACCTGCAACGCTCGATTGATTTTTACACTGAAGTTTTGGGCATGAAACTGCTGCGCAGCTCCGAAAATACGGCTTACAAGTACAGCTTGGCCTTTCTCGGCTACGGCAACAACCCAGAGCATGCCGAGTTGGAGCTGACCTACAACCACGGCGTCGACCAGTACAACATGGGCACCGCCTACGGCCACATCGCGCTCGGCGTGCCCGACGCCTACGCGGCCTGCGACAAGATCAAAGCTGCGGGCGGCAACGTCACACGCGAAGCTGGCCCAGTCAAAGGCGGCAGCACGGTCATCGCCTTTGTGACCGATCCGGACGGCTATCAGATTGAGCTGATTGAACGCCAAGAAAACGCTGCCGGTGGTGGCTTGCGCTGATTCAAACACAGCTGACTCAGCTGCCGCGCTTTAGCTGACTGGCTTGACGCGCCAGCGCTGTGATGCGCGCCCAATCGCCTTGGGCCACAGCATCGGCAGGTGTCAGCCAGGAACCACCGACACAGACCACGTTGCTGAGGGCTAAAAACTCAGCCGCATTGGCCAAGCTGACGCCGCCGGTGGGGCAAAACTTGACGTCGCCAAAAGGACCACCCCAGGCTTTCAGCATGGCCGGGCCACCAGCTTGCAGGGCCGGAAAAAACTTGAGTTCGGTGAAGCCGTCTTCTTGGGCGAGCATGATCTCACTGCCGGTGGCGACGCCGGGCAACAGCGGCAAATCGGTGTCGCGGCAGGCTTGTCCCAAGGCTTGGGTGTAGCCGGGGCTGACGATGAAACGCGCGCCGGCCATGGCGCAAGCCATCACATCAGCGGCACTGCGGGCGGTGCCAGCACCGATCACCGCTTCCGGCACCTCGCGGGCAATCGCTTCGATGCAAGCCAAGCCCTGCGGTGTGCGCAGGGTGACTTCCAGCATACGGATACCGCCTGCCACCAGCGCACGTGCCAGCGGCACAGCGTGCGCCACATCGTTCAGCACGATGACCGCAATGACGGCGGCGTCTTGCATCACCTGCAGGGCCGTCAGGCGGCTTTGTACAGTCTTGCTCACAACCATGACATCGCCCCCTCTTCGGCTGTCAGCGCCTGTCGGCGCATCCCGGAAAACAGTTCGCGCCCGATGCCCAAGGCATTGCTGTCGCGCAGCGCCTCTGGCATCTCGGCAACCGGCCGTGCGGCCCAATCCGTCTCACTCAGCAAGACGCGCAACTCGCCGGTCAGGCTGTTGAGCAAGATCATGTCACCGTCGCGCACTTTGGCCAACGGGCCACCCGAAGCGGCCTCGGGAGAAACATGAATCGCGGCGGGCACCTTGCCCGAAGCGCCGCTCATGCGGCCGTCAGTCACCAGCGCCACTTTGAAACCCTTGCCCTGCAACACCGACAAGGGCGGCGTCAGCTTGTGCAACTCAGGCATGCCGTTGGCTTGCGGCCCCTGCCAGCGCACCACGCAAATCACATCGCGCTCGAGCTCGCCGGCGTTGAAGGCCGCGTGCAGGGCTTCCTGCGAATCAAAGACGCGGGCGGGTGCTTCGATCACATGACGGTCTTCGGGGACCGCCGAGACCTTGATGACGCTGCGACCCAGATTGCCTTGCAGCAGCTTGAGCCCGCCGGTCGCGCTGAAGGGCTGACTGGCCGGCCGAACAATCGTCTCGTCTTTGGAGACGTCAACATGATGCCAAGTCAGCGCACCATCCACCAGCGCCGGTTCACCGGTGAATTCACGGATCCCACCGGGCCGCACGGTCAACACGTCCTCGTGCATGAAGCCGCCATTGAGCAGTTCACGGATCACAAACCCCGTGCCGCCAGCGGCTTGAAACTGGTTCACATCGGCGCTGCCGTTGGGATAAACATGCGTCAGCAAAGGCACGACTTCTGAGAGCCTTGAAAAATCGTCCCAGTTGATCTGGATGCCGGCCGAATGCGCCACAGCAACCCAGTGAATCAAGTGGTTGGTTGAACCGCCGGTGGCCAGCAGCGCGACCATCGCGTTGACGATGGCGCGTTCATCGACAACCCAGCCGATGGGTGCAAATCGTTTGGATGTTTTGACGATACCCAGCACCGTGCGCGCAGCTTCGCGCGTCAGCTCGTCACGCAAATCGCCGCCGGGGGCCACGAACGAGGTGCCGGGCACGTGCAGGCCCATCGCCTCCAACAACATCTGGTTGCTGTTGGCCGTGCCATAGAACGTGCAGGTGCCGGGGCTGTGGTAAGACTTGAGCTCTGCATCCATCAGCACGTCGCGACCCGCCAGACCTTGCGCCACCAGTTCGCGGACGCGGACTTTTTCTTTGTTCGGCAGACCCGATGGCATCGGGCCGGCAGGCACAAACACCGTCGGCAAATGACCAAAGTGCAGCGCACCGATCAACAGGCCCGGCACGATCTTGTCGCACACGCCGAGCATCAGCGCGCCGTCAAACATGTCGTGGCTCAAAGCGACGGCAGTGGCCATCGCGATGACGTCGCGGCTGAACAGACTCAGTTCCATGCCGCTGGTGCCTTGGGTCACGCCGTCGCACATGGCCGGCACGCCACCGGCCACTTGCGCCGTGGCGCCATGCAAACGCGCCTCGCGTTTGATCAAGTCTGGGTAGCTTTGCATCGGCGTGTGGGCCGACAACATGTCGTTGTAAGCGGTGACGATGCCGATGTTGGGGCGGCGCTCGGTCACCACCTTGAAACGGTCGTCCAGCGGCATGCCGGCCACGGCGTGCGCCACATTGCTGCACCCCATGCGCTCAGCGTTGACGGCGCGTGTGGCGGCGCTGTCGAGCCGCTTCAAGTAGGCGCTGCGGGAAACGCGGCTGCGTTCGCGGATCTGCTCGGTAACGTCGGCGACGGCTGAATGGAGAGTCATGGATTTCAAAGTGTGAGGTTTTGGATCGGTAACTTTATGACTTCTTCGATCCTACTTGTTTCAGCCCTCGCTGGGCACCCATGGGGAACAAACTGGTTACCAAACTAAGCTGAAAAAGCCCCAGAACTGACGGCCATTCGCTGTAAAGTTGACGCGTGGCGACCTCCCCAAATTCAAACTACCAACTCACACGCGACCCAGCCCCGATGCTGGCTAATTTTTTGCAGCAGTGGGGCAACCAAGGCGATCTGTGGATTTTTGCCTACGCCTCCTTGATCTGGCGACCCGATTTTGAATTTTCTGAACAACGTCCGACCAAGTTGCATGGCTGGCACCGGGCGTTGAAAATGTGGAGTCGCGTCAACCGAGGCACGCCCGCTGTGCCAGGACTGGTGTTCGCCCTGTTGTCGGGCGGCAGCTGCCGGGGCGTGGTCTACCGTGTGCCCCGCCAACAGGTCAATGCGGTGCTCAGCAAGCTCTGGCTGCGCGAAATGATGACCGGCGTGTACGACCCACGCATGCTGCACTGTCAGACAGCCCAAGGGCCGGTCCAAGCGCTGGCTTTCACGCTGTCGAGGCGCAACCCCAACTACACGGGCGAGTTGAGCCTAGCGCATTACCAACAGATTTTTGCCGATGCGACAGGCCGCTACGGCAGCACGCGCGACTATGCGCTGCAGACCCTGGAAAGCTTGCAGCGCATCGGCATCAGAGACGCCGCGTTGGCCAAATTGCTCAAGTCAATTTGAAAGGCAACTCGCGCTGGGTCTTGCCAGTCAACACTGCGATGGCATTGGCAAAGGCCGGTGCCAAGGGCGGCAAACCGGGCTCGCCCAAGCCGGTCGGCGCATCAGCGCTCGGCACGATGAAAACAGCCATCAAAGGCATGTCCGTGATGCGCGGCACTGGGTAGTCACCGAAGTTGCTTTGCTCTACCACACCGTCCTTCAAAGTAATCGCCGCACCGGGCAAGCACATCGACAAGCCCATCAAGGCGGCGCCTTGAATTTGCGCCTCGATGCTGGTCGGGTTGATGGCCAGGTTGCAATGCACGCCAGCGGTAACGCTGTGCAGCACGGGTGTGTTGTCTTTGACCGAGGCTTCGACCACGTAAGCCACCACGGTGTCAAACGACTCGTGCACCGCCACGCCCCAAGCGCGGCCGGCTGCCAGCTTGCGCTTGGAGTAACCGGACTTGCTGACGGCCAACTGCAGCGCGCTGGCATGGCGCGGGTGCTTGGTGCCGAACTGCGCCATGCGGTAAGCCACCGGGTCTTGGCCGGTGCTGCGGGCGACCTCGTCAACCAAGGTCTCCATCACGTAAGCGGTGTGGGTCGAGCCGACACTGCGCCACCATAAAACCGGCACGTTGTCAGCCGGGTGATGGCCTGACAGACGCATCGGAATGTCGTACGGCCCTTTCATGCCTTCGACCATGGTGCTGTCAACGCCGTTCTTGATCATGAAGCCTTCAAACGGCGTGCCCGCGGCGATCGATTGACCGACGATGACGTGATCCCAGGCCAAAATTTTGCCTTGCGCATCAAAGCCGAGTTCGGCGTGGTGCACATGCATCGGACGGTAATAGCCGCCTTTGATGTCGTCCTCGCGACTCCATAACGTGCGCACCGCTGCGTTCAAACCAGCAGCTTGGGCCGCTTTGGCAATGCCGCAGGCTTCAAAAACATATTCGCTGCTCGGGATAGCGCGGCGACCAAAACCACCGCCAGCCATTTGCACATGCATGGTGACGTTTTGCGGCGCTAAGCCCAAGACTTTGGCCGCAGCCAAGGCGTCAAAGCCCGGCATCTGCGTGCCGACCCAGAGTTCAGCCTTGGCGTTAGCACCTTGGCCGCTGACTTGCACAGTGCAATTCAGCGGCTCCATGGGCGCGTGCGCGAGGTAAGGAAAGACAAACTCTGCGCTGATTTTTTGAGGCGCCGTGGCCAGCGGGCTAACGTCTGCATCCCAATGAATCGCCCCGGTCTTTTTCGCCAGCGCGCGGTAGTCGGCGAGCTGTTTCACGCTGTCGACTTTGCCAAGCTTTTCAGTGTTCCAAGTGACCTTCAGCGCATCACGGCCTTGCTTGGCCGCCCAGTAACCGTCGGCCACCACGGCAACGCCCTCGCCGCCGCGGTCCAGTGGCACGCGCAGCACGGCCTTGACACCCGCGATGGCGCGAGCGGCTGCGTCGTCGACAGAAGCGACTTTGCCGCCAAACACCGGCGGACGCGCGATCACCGCCGTCAGCATGCCGGGCAGACGCACGTCGATGCCGTAGGCCTGCGTGCCGGTGGACTTTGCCCGCGCGTCGAGCCGGCCGGTGGGCTGACCAATGATGCGGAATTGACGCGGGTCTTTCAGCGTGACTTTTTCAGGCACTGGCAAGGCCATCGCGGCTTGCGCCAATTCGCCATAGCTCAGGCGCTTGCCACCGGGGCCGATCACGACGCCCTTTTGTGTGCGCAAGTCACTGGCTGGCACACCCCATTGGGCGGCCGCCGCCGAAACCAGCATGGCGCGTGTGCGCGCACCGAGTTCACGGTACTGGGTGTAGGAATTTTTCGTCGAACTCGAACCACCGGTGATGTGAATGCCCATGGTTGCATCGACATACGCCGGGTCGGCATTGCCGTGCTGGCTGCGCACCATGGCCCAATCGGCGTCCAGTTCTTCGGCCAAGATCATCGGCAAACCGGTTTGCACGCCCTGCCCGAAATCGAGTCGGTTAAGGGTGACCATGACAGCGCCGTCACGGGCAATGCTGACAAAGGCAGAGGGTTGTTGTGTCGGCTTCAGGTTGCTCACTGCCGCGGCTGGGGAAGCCGTGCTATGCGCTTGCGCCAGCACCGGGAAAACGCCGAGTGAAAAACCGCTGGCACTGGCCAGCTTCAAAAAGCTGCGGCGCGGCACGCCTGAATTGGCTTCGGCGTCAGTTGTGCCCTGCGCTTTGCGCAACATATTTCGCAGGCCCTGCGGCATGCTTTGTTGCAATTGATCGGTCAAGCTGGCTGGGTTCGTAGGAATGTACATATGGGTTTCTTTCAAGCCAGTGCCACTGCGGCGTCTTTGATGGCGGCGCGAATTCGCACGTAAGTACCGCAGCGGCAAATGTTGCCGGCCATGGCCGCGTCGATGTCAGCGTCTGTGGGTTTCGTGTTGGTTTGGAGCAAGGCGGTAGCACTCATGACTTGACCACTTTGGCAGTACCCGCACTGGGCGACGTCGTGCTTGACCCAGGCGGCTTGCACGGCCTTGCCAGTACGGTCGCTGGCCAGTGCTTCGATGGTGGTGATTTTTTGACCCACCGCCGCCGACAGCGGCGTCACGCAAGAACGAATGGCCGAGCCATTCAGGTGCACGGTGCAGGCACCGCACATGGCAATGCCGCAACCGAACTTGGTGCCGGTCATGCCGAGGGTGTCCCGCAGCGCCCACAAGATTGGCGTGGAAGCGTCGGCATTGACCGGGGTGTCTTTGCCGTTGATATTGACTGTGATGACCATCGAAAGTGTCCTTTTTAAAAAAATGCTGATCAGATCGCGGACCTGAAAAAACCATGACTGGAATCAAACCGTTGTGAGCAACGCCAATCGTCATAGCAAAAAGTACAAACAATAAATGCTTTTAAGTACATCTTTAAGAATAACTTTTTGACCCCTGGATTGCCTGTGTACCAAGCAACAAACCCGGGCCTTGACTGGACTTTCGAGCTGGTTTGGGTGAAGCCGGCACAATTGTGTTTATGACTTCAATCAACCCTTCTTTGGCCGACCTGCGGAAAAGCTACGACAGCGCTGAACTGCATGAAACCGCTTCGCATGCCGACCCGCTGCAACAGTTCAGCCAATGGCTAGACCAAGCCATCAGCATGCAAGTGCCGGAGCCCAACGCCATGACCCTGGCCACCGTCGACAGCCAGCAGCGACCGTCCACGCGGATTGTCTTGATCAAAGGCTTGGACCCGCGCGGCCTTGTCTGGTTCAGCAATTTCGACAGCCGCAAAGGCCAAGAGCTGGCGGGCAATCCGCACGCGGCTTTGCAGTTTCATTGGGTCGAATTGGAGCGGGTGGTGCGCATTGAAGGCCGGGTTGAAAAAATAGCGGACGCTGAGAGTGACGCCTACTTTCACAGCCGGCCGCTGGACTCGCGGATAGGCGCCTGGGCCAGCCCGCAAAGCCAGGTGATTTCGGGGCGGGCTGAGTTGGTCGACCAAGCGGCCCATTACGCCGCCAAGTTTTCACTGCAACCACCGCGGCCACCGCATTGGGGTGGCTATCGGCTGCTGCCTGAGCGTTGGGAATTTTGGCAAGGGCGGCCCAGCCGTTTGCATGACCGACTGCGTTACACGCCGCAAAACGGCGGTTGGTTGCGCGAGCGACTGGCACCCTGAATGTCCGCGACTTGAGCGCGCGCTAATTGCGACGCTACTTGCGACGCTAATGCGCCGTCAAGAAGCCGTCGACAGCAGCTTCTCAATCGCCTGCTGAGCGACTGCCAGCAACTGTGCAGCCGACACCAACTCAGGTGCAATTTCCGCCAAGGGCAGCAACACAAAAGCACGTTGCGCCATGCGCGGATGCGGAATCACCAATTGGGCTGAGTCGACGCTGGCGCTGCCGTACAACAAGATGTCAAGGTCCAGCGTGCGCGGTGCATCTTGGTACGGGCGTTCGCGGCCAGCAGCCAATTCAAGCGCCTGCAAGTGCAGCAGAAGATCAGGCGCAGTCAAGCCAGTGGCCACTGCGACGACGGCATTGATGTAATCAGGGCCAGTAGATGAAGTTGAACCAGCCAATGGATTTGCGTCGCAAGCACGGACGATCGGTGCGCTGCGGTACAGGCTGGAACAGACCAACAAGCGCGTCAACGGCAATTGGCCCAAGGCCTGCATGGCCTGTTGCACGCTGCCTTGGGCTGGACCCAAGTTCGCGCCGACAGCGATGTAAGCCACGACCTCTGCCAGCTCAGTGCTCATCTCGGAAGTCAAAGAAGCTGCAAGGTCAAGGGTCCGTCGAGCTGTCGGGAGTGGGGCTGGCCAGACCGCCATCGCGGCTCACTGGCTTGCGGCGACGGCGGCGTTTCTTCGCCGGTGCAGCATCACCCTGTTCGCCGAATTCAGGGTCTTCGCTTGGCTCCAATTTAAGCAAAGATTCACGTTCGTGGGCGGTGGCTGGGGCTGGTCGATCGGTGTCCACCCGCCGGACGCGACTGCGCGGTGTCTGCGGCTTTTGCTGCTGGACCAGCCGCACCTGCTCGACCATCTCGTGGCGCTCATCGTCGTAGGCGGTGCTGAACTTTTCCCACCACTCGGACAACTCGGTGTCGATCTCGCCGGTCTGCGCGCGCAGCCGCAAAAAGTCGAAGCCAGCGCGAAAACGCGGCTGCTCCAGCATCGAATAGGGTGAGCTGCCACTGCGCTTTTCAAAGCGCGGCTGCATGCTCCAGATCTCGCGCATGTCGATGCCCAGCTTGCCCCGCCCCGAGACATCGCCGATCTTGGCGTTAAAGGCGTCGTCAATCGCGTCTTGCAGCGCGGGCATCACATGCTCACCACGCTTGCAGCGGCGGGCCCAGCCTTCGCGCACATCGGTCCAGAGGACGCAGGCCAGCAAGAAGCTCGGCGCCACCGGTTTGCCTTCGCCGACGCGGCGGTCGGTGTCTTGCAGTGCCAGTTTCAAAAAAGGCTCTTCGGCGCTCTCGACCACGATGTCGAGCAGCGGGTAAATGCCGGTGCCCAAACCTAAAAATTTCAGCTGCTCAATGCTGGCCAGCGAATGGCCGGTCTGCAACAGCTTGAGCATTTCGTCGAACAAACGGGACTGCGGCACGTCGGCCAACAAGGCGCACATGTCACGCAGCGGGGCAACAGTTTTGTCTTCAAACTTGAAGCCTAGTGCGCTGAGTTTGGCCGAAAAACGCACGGCGCGGATGATCCGCACCGGGTCTTCGCGGTAGCGCGTGGCCGGGTCGCCGATCATGCGCAGCACGCGTTTTTTAGAGTCGCGAATGCCGTTGTGGTAGTCGACCACCACCTGCGTTTCGGGGTCGTAATACATGGCGTTGATGGTGAAGTCGCGGCGTGCCGCGTCATGCTCCATCGAGCCCCAAACGTTGTCACGCAGCACCCGGCCTGACGCATCGACGGCGTGCTTCATGCCGGCGAGTTCGCTCTTGCTGGTGCGCTCGTTGCCGCCAACCTGCTCGGCCTGGCTGCTGTCGAGATTGGCCCGAAAAGTCGAGACCTCAATCACTTCATGCTCGCGGCCACGGCCGTAAATGACATGAACAATGCGAAAGCGGCGGCCAATGATGAAGGCTCGGCGAAACAGCGTTTTGACCTGTTCAGGCGTGGCGTCGGTGGCGACGTCGAAGTCTTTGGGCCGCAAGCCGACCAGCAAGTCACGCACAGCGCCGCCGACGATGTAGGCTTGGTAACCGGCGGCCTTGAGTGTGCGCACCACGTCCATGGCCCGTTCGTCAACCAGCGCGGTGTCAATACCGTGCTCTTTGGGGCCGACTTCAAGGCGTTTGCCGTAGGGCGATTTCTTGGCGCGCGGGGTGGCTGCGGGTGTTTTGGCCGTCTTGCCAAACAGCTTCTCAATGAATTTTTTGATCATGCAATACTAAGTGAACAGCTCAAGTATGCGCCATTGGCGCTCAGTGGCGACGGCCCGCAAGGCCGCGTCAGGGTTGGTGGCCACCGGACAGGTGACCTTTTCAAGCAGCGCCAGATCGTTGATCGAGTCGGAGTAAAAAACCGTCTCAGTGCGCTGCCAATCGAGCTGATGCGCGGTCAGCCAAGCCTCGACCCGCGTGACTTTGCCTTCGCGAAACGACGGCGTACCCTGGATTTCACCGGTCAATTCGCCCGCTGCATCGCGCGCCAATTGCACGGCGATCAGGTCAGGTACACCAAAGGCATCCGCAATCGGTCGGGTGACGAATTCGTTGGTGGCGGTGACGATGACCACCAGGTCACCGGCGGCCTGATGCGCCCGCACGAGCGCCAACGCTTGCGGCTGAATGGCCGCCTGCACCACCGTCTGCATGAAGGCGGCGTGCGCCTCGGCCGACTTGGCTGCACCCTGCTGGCGCATGGCCTGCGTGGCAAAACGCACATAGGCATGGATGTCCAGCGTGCCGGCCTTGTAGTGTTCGTAGAACTCGGTGTTGCGCAGCTTGAACTCGGTGCTGTCGCACCAGCCCAAGGCCAACGTGAATTCCCCCCACTGGAAGTCCGAATCCATCGGAATCAACGTGTGGTCGAGGTCAAACAGCGCTATTTTTTTCATGGGTTGTCGAGCATCGATTTGATCAGCGGAATGGTGATGGCGCGCTGGGTTTGCAACGAGTAGCCGTCGAGCTGGTCAAGCAGTTGCATCAGGTTGCCGAGGTCGCGGGAGAAGCGCCTGAGGATGAAATCCATCACCTCATCGCCCAGAAAAACACCGCGGGCATCGGCTTCTTGGCGCAATACGGCGCGGCGCTCAACGTCGGTCAAAGCGTGCAGACCAAACACATGACCCCAGCCGAGCCGGGTGCGCAGGTCTTCGCGCAACGCCAAATCAGCCGGCGGCAGGCCGCCCGCCGCCAGCACGCAGCGCGGTTGGCCATCGGCCGCGCTGATGGCATTGACGAACCAATTGAAGGCGGCCTGCTGCTGCACAGCGGTGTAAAGATGGCAATCGTCCATCAGGACAGCGACCCAGCGCTCGTCAAACTCGGGCGGCTCCCAGACCGACGCATCGAGCCAGCCAACCGCAGCGCCCTGCTCGCAGAGCACGCCGGCAAAGGCTTTCAGCAAATGGCTTTTGCCACTGCCCGCTTCGCCCCACAAATAAGTGGGCACCGGCGAGCGCAGACTGCTGCCCGACCAGAGCTGCAGGTGCTTGAGAGCCGCTTCATTAGGGCCAGCGAAAAAATTGCCGAAGGATGGCGCCGAAGCCAAGCCAATGTCCAAGGCGATCTG
The DNA here is from genome assembly GCA_040400815.1 of Polaromonas sp. GTDB lineage: Bacteria > Pseudomonadota > Gammaproteobacteria > Burkholderiales > Burkholderiaceae_C > Polaromonas. Next base: position 23,335 of record JBBAPN010000012.1, read on the forward strand.
CTTCATGCCAGTCGGGCGGCAGCGGCGGGTTTGAATGAGGGTATGAGCTGCATAAAGTCGAAAAAGGGGAAGCCCTTAGAATCTTGTCTTCGATTCTATCGGGCTTGTTACTGTATTTAACCGGTCAGACCTTTGCCAACCGCCACGCCGCCACCCGGGTCGGCCACAACCAATTTCATCAGCATGAGCCAATCCCCCGCATCCCCACTCTCCTACAAAGACGCTGGCGTTGACATCGACGCCGGCGACGCCTTGGTCGAACGCATCAAACCGCTGGCCAAAAAGACCATGCGCGAAGGCGTTTTGGCCGGTATTGGCGGCTTTGGCGCGCTGTTTGAAGTGCCCAAGCGCTACAAAGAACCGGTGCTGGTCAGCGGCACCGACGGCGTTGGCACCAAGCTCCGGCTCGCCTTTGAATGGCAAATGCACGACACCGTCGGCATTGACTTGGTGGCCATGAGCGTCAATGACGTGCTGGTGCAAGGCGCCGAGCCGCTGTTTTTTCTGGACTACTTTGCCTGCGGCAAGCTCGACATCGACACCGCTGCTGCGGTGGTCGGCGGCATTGCACGCGGTTGCGAGTTGTCGGGTTGCGCCTTGATCGGCGGTGAAACCGCTGAAATGCCAGGCATGTACCCGGACGGCGAATACGACTTGGCCGGCTTCGCGGTCGGTGCGGTTGAAAAATCCAAAATCTTGACCGGCCAAAACATTGCTGCAGGCGATGTGGTGCTTGGTTTGGCTTCCAGCGGCGTGCACTCGAACGGCTTCAGCTTGGTGCGCAAGTGCATTGAGCGCGCTGGCGAGCAGCTGCCCGCCACGCTGGACGGCAAACCCTTTAAAGAAGCGCTGATGGAACCGACGCGTCTGTACGTTAAAAACGTGCTGGCAGCATTGGCCGCGCACCCGATCAAGGCGCTGGCCCACATTACCGGCGGCGGCTTGCTAGAAAACATTCCCCGCGTGTTGCCTGACGGCTTGGCGGCCCACTTGCGCCAAGGCAGCTGGCCACAAACCGAGCTGTTTGCCTGGCTGCAAACAACGGCCGCCATTTCCGACTTTGAAATGAACCGCACCTTCAACAACGGCATCGGCATGGTGGTGGTGGTCGACGCCGCCAACGCCGCAGCCACCGCGCAGATGCTGCGCGAAGCCGGTGAGCAAGTCTTTGAGATTGGCGTTATCGCCGCACGCGGTGAAGGCGCGGCGGTCGTCGTCAGCTAAGATCTCAACCGCAGGCTCGGCGTAAATCAGCCAGCCGATCAGCGACTTCCTCTGCATCAAGAGCGTCTTCGGCATGCGCCAAATAGATTTCCAGATCTACCAACGCGCGCGCCGACTCGCCCTGCTGGGCCAAGGCCAAGCCCCGGTCGCGGTGCTCTGACCAAGCCGTCGGATGCAACACCAGCAAGCGGTCTAAAACTGCGATCAATCGCTGCCAGTCCTCCTGCGTTTTGTGAATCTCTTTGAGATTGCGCAGCATGCGCTCGATGATGTCCCGTGGTGCGGCGGCTTGCAGGTAAAGACCGATAGGCACTTGGAAATCATCGGCCAGTGCATTGCGCTGGCGAAACGGCTCCAGCCGTTCAGCCAGCTCTTCACGGCTCAACGACTGTCCGGTGAACGGGTCGATCACGACCTGCCCTTTAGGCAAGTTCACCTTGACCATGAAGTGGCCTGGAAAAGCCACACCACGCGCATTCAAGTCCAAGCCAACTGCCAGTTCCAACCAGAGCAAGGCCAGGGTGATGGGTATACCGCGGCGGGTTCGCAGCACCGCATGCAGGTAACTATTCTCCGGGTCATGGTAGTCATTGACGTTGCCGCCGAAGTGCAGGTCACGAAAGAAGAACTGGTTCAGCACCCGCAGTTTTTGCATGGCTGAAGCGTCGGGCGGCAGGCGCCGTTTCAGACGGGCCAGCAACTGATCAACCTCGCCCAGCACATGCTCAACGTCGAGCTCGGGGTATTCGTCTTGGGCCAAGCTGACAGCGGCTTCGAGCAGCGGAAAATGCTCGTCACTTTGCACCAAACTGGAAAAATATTGCAATGGAGACGGGACTTCTAATTTCAATGGCATGGTGCTACTTTGTCACAAGATCGGCCAGCACGCAGGCACCGGCTTTTTAGTTTTCAGTCAGGTCCGGTCGCTCAGCGCCCCAACAACTGCCGCACTTTCAGGCCGGTGAGCCGCAAAGTGCTGAAATAAAGCAGGACCGAGCCCACCACAACCAGTGCCAACAAGCCAATGCGCTGTCCGTAAAGACTGCGCAGGCCTGTCCAGCTCACAGCGCTCGCCGCCCACCATAAAAAGCCGGCCAACAATGCACTGGCAAAAACAACCTGCAGCCCAAAACGGCCCCAGCCCGGCAGCGGCTGGTAACTGCCGCGGCGGATCAAGCCGATCAACAGCCAGCCCGCATTGACCAGCGCGCCAATGCCAATCGCCAGAGCCAAGCCGGCGTGTTGGAAATACGGCACCAGCACGAGATTCAGCAATTGCGTGAGGATCAGCACAAAAACGGCGATGCGCACCGGCGTCTTGATGTCTTGATTGGCGTAAAACCCGGGGGCCAAGACCTTGATCGCCACCAGCCCGAGCAGGCCCAAGCCGTAGCCCATCAGTGCGCGCGTGGTCTGCAGCAC
>JBBAPN010000012.1:26080-37801 GCA_040400815.1 Polaromonas sp.
CCAGCCCGAGCAGGCCCAAGCCGTAGCCCATCAGTGCGCGCGTGGTCTGCAGCACGTCACCGTCCGTGAATGCGCCGTAGTGGTACAGCGTGGCCACCAAGGGCTGTGCAAAGGTCAGCAAGGCCACCGCGCTGGGGACGGCCAGCAAGACAACCAAACGCAAACCCCAGTCGAGCATGGCGGAGTATTTTTGCGTGTCATTCGCGGCGCGGGCACCGGCGAGTTGCGGCATCAACACGACACCCAAGGCGACACCGAGCAAGGCCGTCGGAAATTCCATCAAGCGGTCGGCATAAGTCAGCCAACTGACGCTACCGGCCTGCAAATGCGAGGCAATTTGGGTGTTGATGAGCAGCGAGATTTGCGCCACGCTGACGCCCAACAAGGCCGGCAGCATCAGCTTGGCAATGCTGCGCGTGGCCGGATCGCTCCAAGCTTCGCGCACACCTTTGGCGCCCAGCCGGAGCTTGGGCAGCAAACCCAGCCGAAGCAGCGCCGGAATCTGCACGGCGAGCTGCAGCATGCCGCCGACCATGACGCCAGCACCCAACGCATAGACGGGCTCAATCCCTTGCGTTTTCAACCAAGGCGCGCCGAACCAAGCGGCGGCAATCATGCTCAGATTCAACAACACCGGTGTGGCGGCGGGCACAGCAAAGCGCTTCCAGGTGTTGAGCACGCCGGCCGACAAGGCCACCAGCGACATGAAGCCGATGTAAGGAAACATCCAGCGCGTCATGACGACAGCTGCGTCGAATCCGCGCGGGTCTTGCTGCAAACCACTGGCCATCGCCCAGACCAGCAGCGGCGCAGCCGCCACACCCAGCACACAGGTCAACAACAACACCCAGACCAGCAAACTGGCGACTCGGTCGACCAGCAAACGCGTGGCGTCCTCCCCCTGACTTGCCTTGGTAGCAGCCAGCACCGGCACAAAAGCCTGACTGAAAGCGCCTTCGGCAAACAGGCGCCTGAACAAATTCGGAATGCGGAACGCCACATTGAATGCGTCCGTCATGGCACTGGCGCCAAAAGTCGAGGCGATCAGCAGCTCACGCGCCAACCCCGTGATGCGAGACACCAGCGTGAGCAGGGAGACGGTAGAGGCGGCTTTGAAAAGTGACACAGCAGGAGTTTAAGGGGGAACAAACCACCGTGGCATATAATCGTGGGCTTTGCTGCATCATCCACAGACTCCTCACCAGGATTAAAGGAACTTATATATGGCCACCGCCAAACCCAAGAAAAAAAACCCCCGCCTTGCTTCCGGCCGTAAACGCGTTCGTCAAGACGTCAAACTGAATGCTGCGAACACCTCGCTGCGCTCCAAATACCGCACTGCCGTTAAAAACGTTGAAAAAGCCGTTTTGACCGGTGACAAAATCAAAGCTGCAGAACTTTTCGCTAAGGCGCAGAGCATTGTGGACACGATCGCCGACAAGGGCATCTTCCACAAAAACAAGGCTGCTCGTGACAAGAGCCGTCTGTCCGCCAAGGTGAAAGCCCTGGCCCTGAAAGCCGCCTAATTCATTAGGCAAATCGCCCGGATGCCGCGCAAGTGACATCCGCCGTTTTGTAGGGTGCGCTGCAGCAAAGTGAAAAAACCGCCTCAAGGCGGTTTTTTCATGTCCGCATTTTCCAGGCCCAGGGTCAAGTTTTGGCTACAGGCACGTCAGGCAAGAGACACGCCTCTGCGACCTGTAAGCGATTGTCTTTGGCAAAATTCAGGGCGAAGTCCCAGGCCATGGGTTCGAATTCTCGCAATTCGCTGTTGACAACGACGCATTTGACGCCGTTGAGCAAGGTAGGAACGCACCAAGGCGAGTAAGTCAGGTGGCTGCCAGGTTGCGGCCCGCCGGGCCTGAATTGGCTCATCACGCCACACAAGCGGTCTGCCCAGTCGCTGGGGCGAAAGGTCTTACCCTCGAGGGTCAAACCTTGTATGAAGATTTCTTTGGCGCTGCTGGAGACCATCGGTAGAGGCTGCTTGAAGGACCGGTTAACGCAACACAAAACCGGGGTGGCCGGGCCATGCTGCACTGCACAACAATTCTATCTTATATAAGACTGAGGCTGCCACGCATGCAGCGTTAATCCACAGGCCATGAACCGTCACAGACTGCGCCTAAAATCAAAAGTCCAGTTTTAAGCGAAAGTCCCGCCTGCCATGAACGCTGCTTCTCCTGTCACGATTTCCGCCGCCACGAACGCTGCTGTCGAAGCCGCCTCCCCGCATGTCATGAACACCTACGGCCGTCTGCCGCTGGCCCTCTCACATGGCCAGGGCTGCAGGGTTTGGGACGTCAACGGCAAGGCTTATCTGGATGCCCTCGGCGGCATTGCCGTCAACACGCTCGGCCACAACCACGCCAAGCTGGTGCCTGCCTTGCAAGAGCAGATCGGCAAGCTGATCCACACCTCGAATTATTACCACATCCCCTTGCAAGAAGCACTGGCGGCGAAGCTGGTAGAGCTGTCCGGGCTGACCAATGTGTTCTTCTGCTCGACCGGGCTGGAGGCCAATGAAGCAGCGCTCAAGCTGGCCCGTAAATTCGGCCATGACAAAGGCATCGACAAGCCAGAAATTGTGGTTTATGACAAAGCTTTTCACGGCCGCAGCATCGCCACGCTGAGCGCCACCGGCAACGCCAAAGTGCAGGCCGGTTTTGGCCCGCTGGTCGAAGGCTTCGTACGCGTGCCGCTGAACGACATCGAGGCCCTGAAAAAGGCCACCGCTGGCAACCCGAATGTGGTGGCGGTATTTTTGGAAGCCATCCAAGGTGAAGGCGGCGTCAATCCTGTTGAGACGCCCTACTTGCAGCAATTGCGTCAGCTGTGCGACGAACAAGATTGGCTGCTGATGATCGACGAGGTCCAGTGCGGTATGGGCCGCACTGGCAAATGGTTTGCGCACCAATGGGCCGGCATCAAGCCAGACGTGATGCCGCTGGCCAAAGGCTTGGGTTCAGGCGTGCCGATTGGCGCCGTCGTGGCGGGCCCCAAGGCGGCGCATATTTTTGCACCCGGCAACCACGGCAGCACCTTTGGCGGCAACCCGCTGGCCATGCGTGCCGGTGTAGAAACCATCCGCATCATGGAAGAAGACGGTTTGTTGGCCAACGCTGTGGCGGTCGGCGACCACCTGAAAGCCGCACTGTCGCGTGAGCTTGGCGGCCTGCCCGGTTTGAAAGAAATTCGGGGTCGCGGCTTGATGCTGGGTGTTGAATTGACCCAGCCGTGCAGCGAGCTGGTGGAGCGCTGCGCCGCCAACGGCCTGCTCATCAGCGTCACCGCTGACAGCGTCATCCGCTTGGTGCCATCGCTGATCATGACGATCGCCGAAGCCGACGAAGTGGTCGGCATTTTGTGCCCGCTTGTTCATCAGCTGCTGAAGGAAAAAGCATGAGCACCGCAGCGCCGCTGAAACACTATCTGCAATTCAGCGACCTGAACGCCAGCGACTACGCCTACTTGTTTGAGCGCGCCGCCCTGATCAAGAAAAAGTTCAAGGCTTACGAGAAGCACCAGCCCTTGATTGACCGCACGCTGGTGATGATTTTTGAAAAAGCCTCGACCCGGACTCGCGTGAGCTTTGAAGCAGGCATGTACCAGCTCGGCGGCACGGTCGTCAACCTGACCACCGAAGGCAGCCAACTGGGGCGCGCTGAGCCAATTGAAGACAGCGCCAAAGTCATCAGCCGCATGGTGGACTTGGTGATGATCCGGACCTTCGAGCAAACCAAGATTGAACGCTTTGCCGAGCACTCGCGCGTGCCCGTCATCAACGGCTTGACGAATGAGTTTCATCCCTGCCAAATTTTGGCTGACATCTTCACCTACATCGAACACCGCGGTTCGATCCAAGGCAAAACGGTGGCTTGGGTCGGCGACGGCAACAACATGGCCAACACCTGGTTGCAGGCCAGCGAAATCCTCGGTTTCAAAGTGCACCTGAGCACACCGGGCGGTTACGAAGTCGACCAGTCGATAGCCGGCATCCGTTCAGCCGACAGCTACACCGTCTTCAAAGACCCGATGCAAGCCTGCGCTGGTGCCGATCTGGTGACCACCGATGTTTGGACCAGCATGGGCTACGAAGCCGAAAACGAAGCCCGTAAAACAGCCTTCGCCGACTGGTGCGTCGACCGCGACATGATGGCCGCCGCCAAACCCGACGCGCTGTTCATGCACTGCCTGCCCGCGCACCGCGGCGAAGAGGTCGACGCCGACGTCATCGACGGGCCGCAGTCCGTGGTCTGGGACGAAGCCGAAAACCGCATGCACGTGCAAAAAGCCTTGATGGAATTTTTGCTGCTGGGCCGGCTGAATTAATTTTTAGCCGCGCCCGACAAACGGCATCTTGGTGGCCATCACGGTCATGAACTGCACGTTCGCTTCAGACGGCAAACTGGCCATGTAGACCACCGAATTGGCCACATTTGCAACATCCATCATGGCTTCAATGGCGATCTCGCCGTTGGCCTGCATCACGCCCGTGGACATGCGTTGTGACAACTCCGTTATGGCATTGCCAATGTCGATCTGACCGCAAGCGATGTTGTACTTGCGACCGTCCAAAGAGATCGATTTGGTCAGTCCGGTGATGGCGTGCTTAGTGGCCGTGTAGGGCGCCGAGTTTGGCCTAGGCGCATGCGCTGAGATCGAGCCGTTGTTGATGATCCGGCCGCCTTGCGGACTTTGCGCTTTCATCACCCGAAACGCTGCTTGCGCGCACAAGAAAGAACCGGTCAGATTGATGTTGACGGTGTTTTGCCACTGCTCATAAGACAACTCTTCAAAACCGACCGATGGCAAACCCACACCGGCGTTGTTGAACAGCACGTCTACGCGACCAAAGGTCTGGCGCGTCTGCTCAAACAGTGCCGTCACAGAATCAGGTTGGGAGACGTCGGTCGGAACGGCCAGTACGCGATCGAAACCCAGCGCCTTGGCTTCAGCCGCGACAGCCTCAAGCGGCTCGCTGCGACGACCGGCCAGCGCCACGCTGTAACCCGCCTTGATCAAGGCCAGCGACACCGCCCGACCGATGCCGGTGCCCGCGCCTGTGACCACTGCGACTTGGTTGTTTGAACTCATTTTGTCTCCTGATGTTGAGGGGTTGATTTTTTGTGCACAGCTGCCGCAATCTTAGCGGCCCGCAATGCAGTCAGCGGGTCGCTCTGGGCGCATGGATCGGGCTGCTTGAAGCAGAGTCGCCGTACAACCAAGGCACATCCAGCAAGCGCTGACCGAGCAGCCGCAACGACAAGTCGCGAGCCACACGCAGCGGGCCCGTGGCATGGAACAGCTTGCCGTTGCGCACGGCTCGGGCCTGAACGCGGGCATTGCGTTGCCAGCGCTGCAAGGCATAGTGGCGCAGCGCCAGCGGCACATCAGCCAACGGCCTGACCACGCCTGCCAAACAACGACCAAGTTCGGCTGCGTCTTCAATCGCCATCCCTGCGCCTTGCGCCAAATATGGCCGCATCGGGTGCGCGGCATCGCCCAGCAAAGCCACCCGGCCGCTGGCCATTTGGTCTGCGCTGTGCAGTGGCGGCCGTTCGCACAGCGCCCACAAGCGCCAATCCGGCATGGCTTCAATCAAGGCCAACAGTTCGGCGCACTGACCCGCCAGACCGGCCTGCACATCCGCCGCCAAACCAGCGTGGTCCCAGTCTTCTATATCGACCGGTGGCTCGCCGTGCAAGATGACCACCAGATTCAGCATCTCGCCAGCCCGCACCGGGTAGCTCACCACGTGCAAACGCGGCCCCAGCCAGACGGTGACTTGCTGGCTGCGAAGCGCCAACGGCAAATCAGTTTGGCGCACCAGTGCACGATAAGCCAGATGGCCGGTCGGCTGCGGCGCGCCATCGGCCAAGACCTGCTTGCGCACCGCGCTCCACAAACCATCGGCACCAATCAGCACATCGCCTTCAACGCGGTGGCCATCTGCCCAAGCGACTTGCACGCCTTCAGGGGTGTTGGTGAAACCGGCCACAGGTGCGTTCAGGTTCAGATGCACCTCGCCGCGACCGGCCACGCTGGCCAACAGCAGGGCGTGCAAGTCGCCGCGGTGCAGCGTGGCGTAGGGAGCGCCGTAGCGTTCGACACAGCGACTGCCCAGCGCCAAGCTACCGAGTTCATGGCCGCCGGACGCACTGCGCACACTGAGCTGCTCTGGGAAGGTCGCGACTTGGCTGAGTGCCCGACCCAAGCCCCAGCCATGCAGCAGGCGCGTCGCATTCGGCCCCAGCTGAATACCGGCACCGACTTCAGAAAAAGCGTCGGCCTGCTCATACACCCGAACTTCCCAGCCGGCCCGAGCAGCCGCTAACGCCGCTGCCAAAGCGCCAACACCGCCGCCAGCGATCAGGGCTTGTCGGATCATGTTTGTACGCACCGATTCATGCTGTTTGCAGTTCCCAAAGAACGAAAACAAGGACGCCGCCATGGCGCGAACAGTTCAAATCAACAGGGTTGTCCATGCGCAAAATCAATTCCAATGTAGGTTGCGAACCATCGGCTCGTGGGTCCACGAGTTTGGCACGACTTTGAGGATTTAAATCTGCTTCATTTTGCAACGGGCATGGCAGCGGCATGGCCGATCAATGCCAAACCGACTGAGTCAAGTCGATGGGCTTATATTGGGGTCTTTCACTTTGAACGGCAAGCAACACCGATGCCTTTGAACGACACCCCCCAAACTGTCTCTAAGCCCGAACCTTTTAAGCCCGAATCTTCGGACCTGGCCGAACCACCGCAGGCTGAAGACAAAGCGCCGCGCTACCTGAAAGAAAACGACACGGCCATTGCTTTGGCATGGCGCGTCATTGCCGGACGCTACCGCGCCATCTGCGACAAGGCCAGCCGAAATTTCATGCGCCGCACTTTGCGCATCGGTATTTCTGCCCGTATTTTTCATCCAGAGCCGGGCGGCGTCGGGCTGCGCAGTAAGAACTTGCAGTACCTGGAAGAGTCGATCGCGCAATGGGTCATGTCGCGCGACGTGCTGGTCTTCATGATTCCGACTGTCAACACCGGCGGCTTGTTGCACCCCAGCAATATCACGCTGCGCCATTACGCGCGCCACTTAGACGGCTTGGTGTTGCAAGGCGGGGCCGACGTTTCACCGCAGTCGTATTCACAGTCGCCGACGCAGCCGGAGTGGGGCGGCGACCGCGCACGCGATGTCTATGAGCTGGAGTTGTTGCACGAATTCGTCGATGCAGGCAAGCCGGTGCTCGGCATTTGCCGCGGCTGCCAGTTGATCAATGTCGCCTTTGGCGGCACGCTGTACCAAGATATCGCGACCGAAGCGCCGGCCGCCAGCGCGCATGTCAACGCGCAATATGACCAACTGCACCATCCGATCCGCTTTGCCAAAGGCTCATCGCTGGCAGCGCTGTTTCCAAAGCACGGCGAGGCGCTGGTCAATTCAATCCACCACCAGGCAGTCAAAGATCTGGGCCGCAACATCACGGTCGAAGCGCGCTCGGATGGCGACAACATCATCGAAGCGATTCGCTACCAGCGCGCCAATTTCGTCATGGGCTTGCAGTGGCACCCCGAATTCCATTCAGCCGGCAGCCCAGGATTGCTCGACTGCACGCCGATCTTGGACCAGTTTTTGCGGGCTGCGCGTGAAACACGGTTTTAAACACTAGGCCATCGCTTCTCCGCGAAAACTCCGAATAGCCGCATCGACCATGCCTTCGGCGCTGCCTTGGCGTTGGTATTGGTTCCGCAGGTAGTGTGAATGGCTGCCCAGCGTTGCCGCGTCTGTCAGGTGCTGCAGGCCAACGCTGCCGCCGAGCGCTTCGCCGTGCGGCGCCATCTTGCGCAGCGTCGTGATGATGTCTTCACGCAGCGACATCGTTTCATAGGTTTTCGGGTGTGTGATCGCGCCATCGAGGCCGAAGCGGCAAGCTTGGAAACGGTTGTAGTTGTAGACCAGGTAGTCATCCTCGACCGGCGGCGCCTCGCGTCGCTCCAGCAAGTGGCGACACAGCGCTTGCAGATACGCCGCCAAGGCGGCAGCGCGCTCGACCGTCAAGGGCGTGTCGCAGACACGCAACTCGATAGTGCCGAACTCCGGCTTGGGCCGGATATCCCAGTAAAAATCCTTCATGCTTTTGACGATGCCGGTCTTTTCCATTTTGGCGAAATAGACGTCGGAAAACTCGTCCCAGTGCAGCGTGAAGGGCGCGCGCCCGCTCATCGGGAACGCAAACACTGAATTGAGCCGGGCCGAGTCAAACAGCGTGTCGCGACCCTGCACGAACGGTGAAGACGCCGACAGCGCGATGAAATGCGGCACGTAGCGGTTCAGCGCATGCAGCAAGAACATCGCATCGTCGCCCGAGCTACAACCGATATGGACGTGCTGGCCGAAAATCGTGAATTGTTTGGCCAGGTAGCCGTAAAGCGCCGACAGCTCCTGAAAGCGCGGTTTGGAAAAAATTTTCTGCGAGGCCCATTGCTGAAACGGATGGGTGCCGCCGCCGCAAATGCCGATATTGAGTCGGTCGCCCGCTTGCACCAAGGTGTCGCGGATTTCCTGCAATTGGGCCAGCAGCGGGAGGTAGCCGGTGTGCACGCTCGAATTGATTTCGATCATGCTCTCGGTGATCTCCGGCGTGACGTTGCCGGGGAACGGTTTGCGGTCCAGCAAATGCAACAGGTCCGGGCTCGCATCGGTCAGGTCGAAATCAGACAGATTGACCAGTTGCAGTTCGAGCTCGACGCCGAAAGTCAGCGCGGCCGACGGGCCAAAGGCTTCAAGTGGCATTCAATGCTCCCCTCTTTGCTGAGTTTCCCGAGCCCAGATCAGGGCACGTTGAAAGACGATCGGCCCGAAGATTTCAAGGATCAGCGTCACGACTGCCAGCGCCGTCACTTCGTGGCCCAAGTCGACACCACTTTGCCGCGCATGTTCGAGCAATAAAATAATAAAAGCCGATACCGGCGTCAGCGCAATGCCGGTCAGCGCGCCCTTGCGCCAAGACATACCGCTGACGTGCGACAACGCGGTCACGCTGGCGACCTTGGTGATCAATCGCACGACGATCACCAGCAGCGCCAGGCCGGTGCCAGTAGCAAGCGTCGGCCATTGCATCGTCGAGGCGACGAAGACAAACAGCAGCACCGTCAGCAATTCACCCAGCGCGCCAAAATTGCGCTGCGTCTTGCTGAAAGCGACGCGCCGATGACGCGCCACCAAGCCAAACGCCAGCGTGGCCAGCAACGGCGACAAGCTGATGCTGTAAGTCAGGGCGACCAACAAGATCACTGACAGCGCGAACGCGACGGTAGCGTCTTGCGTCAAATTGCCAAGTTTGCGCAGCATCGCCGGCACGCCGACGCCGAACAGCGCGCCAACGCCGGCCGACGCCAGCAACACGATCAGGCTGCTGCCAGTGGCGTCGAGCAAGTCGCCCGAGCTGTGAAAGATCCAGAACCCGAGAATGGCATTGAAGGTGACCACCGCAAGCACGCAATTGATCGCCGTCAGGTGCAGCACGCGCTCGGTCACTTGGCCAGAACTGCGCTCTTCGTTGATGACCCGCAGCACCGTGGCCGGCGACGAGGACATCGCCAGCGACGCCAGCAGCAGTGCGTTCATGGTGGTCACGCCGAACTGGTCGGCGGTCAGGTAGACCACAGCAAAGGTGCTGACCGCTTCGACCAGTCCCGTCACAAGCAGCCACGGGTTGTTGCGCAACCAGCGCAAATTGATCCGGTATCCCATTTCGAACAAGATCAGACCGAACGCGACGTCGGCCATCAACAGCATTGGCGGGCTGCCAGTTGGCGGCAGCACGCCAATGGGGCTTTGAGCCAACACGAAGCCGACCAGGCCGTAAAAGCTGATTCTGGGCAAGCCGGTCCAGCGGTGACCGAACTCGCCGGCGACCCAAGCAGCGGCGATCGCAAAGGGCCAGGACAGATCGGCCAGGATCGATAACAGTGATTCCAAAGGGCTCCTTTTGTGGGTCAATGACCCTTCAAACCTGTGTTTTACTGAATGTAAACTAAAGGTAGCAGCTCCGGCAAAACGCCGTCAGGCAAAGGATATTGATCAACGTTCAAACACATGCTGACCAGCGTGAAGTAACTCATGGCGGCCATCAGATCGACCACGCCCTGCTCACCAACCTGCTGAGACAGCGCCGCATAGGTGGCGTCACTCACTTGCCGCGTCTGAATCAGCTCATGACAAAACGCGTGCACTGCCGCCAGCGGTTGAGGCAGCGGCGCAGGCGGCTGGCCCAGCGCAATGGCTTGGATCAGGCCTTCATCGAGGCCGGCGTCGAGCGCCATTGTGCGGTGCGCCCACCAGACAAATTGGCTGCTCCAAAAGCGCGCGATCATCAAAATCGCCAACTCGTTGAGCATCAAGGGCAACGACGATTCGAAGCGCGTGTGCACGCCAAACTGCTGCGCCAATTGCCCCAACGCGGGACTGCGCAACAAGACGTTGTAAGGCCCCTGCATAGAGCCGCGTTTGCCGCCGAGCACGCTCTGCGTCATCTGCTGCTGGGCCGGCGTCATCTCAGGCCAAGTGAGCGGCGCAAAGCGCTTGCCGCGCAACTGAAACTTCGGAATATTGTTGTTGTCAGTGGTCATTGAAATGTTGCTGCTGCAGAAAACCTTGGCCAATCAGGGTCGCAGGTATTTTGAAAATTCCCAGCGCCGAGCCAACGAGAAGGGCCCCAGAGCAAAAGCACGGCAAGCAGACTGTCGCTGGCTCTCAACTCATTCAATCCGCTGTGGCGCCAGAGGTCTTGACAACCGCCGCCCAGCGCTGAATGTCGGCGTGCAAGACGGCGCCAAACGCCTGCGGCGTGCTTTCGTAGGGCTCTGCGCCCAAGGCGGCAAACTTGTCGAGGGTGTCTTTTTCTTGCAAGATTTTGTTGACGTCGGCATTGATTTGACGCACCACCGCTGGCGGCATGCCCTTCGGCCCAAACAACCCAAACCAGGGGTTGATAACGAAATTCGGGTAACCGGACTCAGAGATCGTCGGCATGTCTTTGAACGCTTGTGCGCGCTTCGAGCCTGTCACGCCCAAGCCTTTGATGGTGCCAGCCCGAATGTGCTGTGCCACCGATGGCAGGCTGGTGAAGACCAGCTGAATTTGACCCGACAACAAATCGGTCAAGGCCGGTGCGGCACCTTTGTAGGGCACATGCTGCATTTTGGTCTGCACGGCGACGCTGAACATTTCACCCAGCAGATGGTTCACCGAACCGTTGCCCGCAGAACCGAAAGAAATCGGGTTTTTTGCCGCGTAGGCAGCCAGTTCACGGATGTTGTTGACCGGCAGTGAACCCGTCACGGCCGCCACGAAAGGCACATTGGCCAGGGTCGCGACCGGGGTGAAATCGGCTTCTGGGTCAAACGGCAGCTTTTTGTAAATGCTGACATTGATGGCGTGCGAACCGACGTACGACATCAGCAAGGTGTAGCCGTCGCCGGGCGCTTTGGCGACCAGGTCCATGCCGATGTTGCCCCCCGCACCGGCGCGGTTGTCAACCACCACCGGCTGACCCCACTTCTCCGACAACTTCTGACCGACGATACGCGCCAAAGCGTCTGACGCACCGCCCGGTGTTTGCGGCACCACGATGCGCACAGGTTTGCTCGGAAAAGTCTGCGCTGCAGACAGCGCCGTGGTGAGCGCCAACAAGGCGGCGCAGCTGATATTTAAGAGGGTCA
>JBBAPN010000012.1:37901-41544 GCA_040400815.1 Polaromonas sp.
GACAGCGCCGTGGTGAGCGCCAACAAGGCGGCGCAGCTGATATTTAAGAGGGTCATGCGGGTCTTCACAGTAGAGTTCGACATTATGAGCGTGAACAAAAAAGCCTCCGTTTTTCAACGAAGGCTGGCTGCTGACTCAGCATCAGCCGAGCCGGCAAAGGTCAGTCAATTCACTCGACTGATGCAGCGATGTCGGTGTAGTCCTTGACCTGGTCGAAGTTCAGGTATTTGTAGACCGTGCTACCCGCATCCGTCAGCACGCCCATGTCGGCCATGTATTCGGCTTTGGTCGGAATCCGACCAAGCTTGGAGGTGATGGCGGCAAGTTCGGCTGAGCCCAAATACACAAAGGTGTTTTTGCCCAGACGGTTCGGGAAGTTACGCGTCGAGGTCGACATCACGGTGGCGCCTTCTTTGACCTGCGCTTGGTTGCCCATGCACAGGCTGCAGCCGGGCATTTCCATGCGGGCGCCGGCAGCGCCGAGCACGCCGTAATGGCCTTCTTCGCTGAGTTGCTTGGCGTCCATTTTGGTCGGCGGCGCCATCCACAGCTTGACCGGGATATCACGCTTGTTTTCGAGCAGCTTGGAGGCTGCGCGGAAATGGCCGATGTTGGTCATGCAGCTGCCGATGAAGACTTCGTCGATCTTGGCGCCGGCAACGTCTGACAGCGTTTTCACGTCATCGGGATCGTTCGGGCAGGCCACGATAGGCTCGTGGATGTCAGCCAGATCAATCTCGATTACCGCAGCGTACGCCGCATCCGGGTCGGCCTTCAAGAGCTGCGGGTCGGCCAGCCAAGCTTGCATGGCGACGATACGGCGCTTGATGGTGCGAACATCCGAATAACCCGTCGCGATCATCCACTTCAACATGGTGATGTTGCTGTTGATGTACTCGATGATCGGCTCTTTGTTCAGGTGCACAGTGCAACCACCGGCACTGCGTTCGGCCGAAGCGTCGCTCAACTCAAACGCCTGCTCGACTTTCAAATCAGGCAAGCCTTCGATCTCCAGAATGCGACCGGAGAAGACATTGACTTTGCCTTGTTTGGCCACCGTCAACAAACCGGCCTTGATGGCGTACAGCGGGATCGCGTTGACCAGATCACGCAGCGTGACGCCGGGCTGCATCTTGCCTTTGAAGCGCACCAGCACGCTCTCAGGCATGTCGAGCGGCATTACGCCGGTGGCCGCACCAAAAGCGACCAAACCGGAACCCGCCGGAAAGCTGATACCGATCGGGAAACGCGTGTGGCTGTCGCCGCCGGTGCCGACCGTGTCAGGCAGCAACATGCGGTTCAACCAGCTGTGAATAATGCCGTCACCCGGGCGCAGCGAGATGCCGCCGCGTGTGGTGATGAACTCAGGCAGCTCATGGTGCATCTTGACGTCAACCGGCTTGGGGTAAGCCGCCGTGTGGCAAAACGATTGCATGACGAGGTCAGAGCTGAAGCCCAGGCAAGCCAGATCTTTGAGTTCGTCGCGGGTCATCGGACCGGTGGTGTCCTGCGTGCCAACCGAGGTCATTTTGGGCTCGCAATAAGTGCCAGGGCGAACGCCCTTGCCTTCTGGCAAACCGACCGAGCGGCCGACCATTTTTTGCGCCAGCGTGTAACCAAGGCCGCTGTCGACAGGGTCTTGCGGCAAGCGGAACACGGTCGACGCTGGCAGGCCCAACGCAGCGCGGGCTTTGGCTGTCAGGCCACGACCGACGATCAAGGGAATGCGGCCGCCGGCGCGCACTTCGTCAAACAGCACATCGCTTTTGAAGCTGAACTCGCCAATTGCTTGCCCGTCTTTGAGGACTTTGCCGTCGTAAGGGCGCAGCTCAATCACATCGCCCATGGCCATTTGGCTGACGTCGACTTCGATCGGCAAGGCGCCCGAATCTTCCATCGTGTTGTAGAAAATCGGGGCGATTTTGCCGCCCAGACAGACCCCACCAAACCGTTTGTTTGGCACAAACGGAATGTCTTGGCCGGTCCACCACAGCACCGAGTTGGTGGCCGATTTGCGCGAAGAGCCGGTGCCGACGACGTCACCGACATAGGCCACCAAATGACCCTTGGTCTTGAGTTCTTCAATGAACTTGACCGGACCACGCTTGCCGTCCTCTTCAGGCACGATGCCGGGCCGCGCATTTTTGTGCATGACCAAGGCATGCAGCGGAATGTCGGGGCGGCTCCAAGCGTCCGGGGCAGGCGACAGGTCGTCGGTGTTGATCTCGCCGGCGCATTTGAAAACCGTCAGCTGGATCGACTTGGCCACTTCTGGGCGGCTGGTGAACCACTCGGCATCGGCCCAGCTTTGCAGCACGGCTTTAGCGAAGGTGTTGCCTTTTTCGGCTTTTTCTTGCACGTCATGGAACTGGTCGAACATCAGCAGCGTCGACTTCAGGCCGGTCGCGGCCTGTTCTGCAACAGCTGCATCAGCGTCGTCCAGTAAGTCGATCATCGGGCTGATATTGAAACCGCCGAGCATCGTGCCCAGCAATTGGGTCGCGTGTACGCGCGAGATCAATGCGCATTTTTCCGTGCCGTAGGCCACCGCAGCCAAATAGCTCGCCTTGACTTTGGCGGCATCATCGACACCCGCCGGAACGCGGTAAGTGATCAGGTCGACCAATGTTTTCTCTTCGCCTTGAGGCGGATTTTTCAGCAGTTCGATGAGTTCACCGGTTTGCTTGGCCGACAAGGGCAAAGGGGGGATGCCCAAAGCGGAACGCTCGGCAACATGGGTGCGGTAGGTTGTTAAAAACTCAGACACTGTTTTTCTCCTGTCGTACAAAAATAAAGAGGGGCTTGAAAAAGGAAACTGGTAGTCAATCCAACAAGCCACGAACCGGCTTGTCCTTCAGGGTCTGGGCAACTGTCATTTGCGCTGGGCTCATGCAGCCATCGGCGATGCGTTGACCAATTTTTTGGTTCATCAGCATCGACTTGTTTGACAACTGCAACCAAACTGCACCGGCTTTGTGGTCTTCTAGCCGGACAGCGCCGGTGGTGGTGATGACGGGGACCATGCGGTAGCGAAAGTTCTTGCCAAACACATTGAAATAACCTGACGCCTTCGGGTCGTGGAGCAAGGTCACAGTAGCGCCCAGCTCACAGCGCAGGACACCGGTATGAACTTGTTCAGCAAGGCTCAACTCGAGCGGGTCAAGCGCCGCTTCCGCCGCAGCAATACCCGCCGCCACTTGTTTGGCGGTGCTTTTGATCTCTGTCCGGCTGTGCGTCGGCGCTGACTGCGCCCACACGGCAGGCGCGGTCAGCCAGCAACTGCTGGCCAAGAGCGTGACCATGAAAGGGGGCAAGTGTTGTTGGTTCATCTGTAGCAGCCTACACCTTGTGGCCAGGCATGGGTTTCATGAAATACCCCTGCGTCTCAAGGGGCAAGGCAACGCCCGTCTGGTGGCCGCGCTCCAGCACTTGCCAGTAATAGCGGTAACTGGCGCGGTCGTGTAGTTTCCCCTGGAAACTGATGGGCGCCCATTGCGCCTTGTCGGCGGCAGCAATCAATTCGGCCGCCAACTCAATCTCGGCCTGCTGTGGCGCGAAAGCCGCCAAAATCGGTCGAATCTGGCTCGGGTGAATGCTCCACATGCGGGTGTAGCCCAACTCGCGGCTGGCCCGCGTCGCGGCA
>JBBAPN010000012.1:41644-45093 GCA_040400815.1 Polaromonas sp.
GTGAATGCTCCACATGCGGGTGTAGCCCAACTCGCGGCTGGCCCGCGTCGCGGCACTTTGCATGGCGACCAGGTCACTGAATTCGGTGACGACGCAATGCGACGGCACTTTGCCGTAAGCATGGCAAGCCGACGCAATCTCAAGCTTGGCACGCAGTACCAGGGGATGGCTGAACTGTCCGCTGCTGCCCATGGCATCCACCGGAACAGCGCCGTTGTGGCTAGAGACAAAATCCATCAAGCCAAAGCTGATCGATTGAACCCGCGGATGCGCAGCCAATTCAAAGGCATTGTGCACTGCCCGCGGCGACTCGACCAGCACATGCAGCGGCAGCGTCAATGCAGCACCACCGATGGCCGCCAGCGCTTGTTCCACCTTCAGCAGATCAGCCGCCGACTCGACCTTCGGAATCATCAGATGACTCAGCCGATGCCCGGCTTGACCGACGATGCTGGCGATGTCGGCTTCAAAAGCCGGGTGGTCCAGCGCGTGCACGCGAACCGCCACCCGCGCTTCGGGAGCCGCAGCCAACAACAAAGACACCACCAGGGCGGCGTGGTCAACCTCACCGCCCACCGGCGCGCCATCTTCACAGTCCAACGTCACGTCAAAAACGCAGGCGCCAAACTCCGCATGCATGTCGGCCTGCAATTGCAGACTTTTGCGCATGCGCGGCTCGACGCCGCTGTAGTGATCGCAGACCGGCAAGGTGCCGGCTGCTGCCTGAGCGCCTAAAAGAACGTCGCGCGGATGTTGCATAGTGAGGCGCTCAGCCGGTTCACAACAGGTGAGCAACGCCGGCTTGTTCGTCTTGCAGTTCTTTGAGCGTTTTGTTGATGCAGGCTTGGCTGAATTCGTCAATCGCCAGACCTTCAACCAACGTGTATTCGCCGTTGGCGGTGGTGACCGGGAAGCCAAACATCGTATCTTTCGGGACGCCGTACTGGCCGTCCGATGGGATGCCCATGGTCACCCATTTGCCGTTGCTGCCCAGCGCCCAATCGCGCATGTGGTCAATCGCTGCATTGGCGGCCGAAGCGGCAGACGACAGGCCACGCGCTTCAATGATGGCAGCGCCGCGCTTACCAACCGTCGGCAAAAAGACTTCAGCGTTCCAGACTTGGTCGTTGATCAGGTCTTTGACCGCCTTGCCGTTGACCGTGGCGAAACGGTAGTCCGCGTACATGGTCGGCGAGTGGTTGCCCCAGACGGTGAGTTTTTCGATATCAGCCACTTGGGTGCCGGTTTTAGCCGCGATCTGGGTCAATGCGCGGTTGTGGTCCAAGCGCAGCATGGCGGTGAAGTTTTTGCGTGGCAGGTCTGGCGCGCTCTTCATGGCGATGTAAGCGTTGGTGTTGGCCGGGTTGCCGACCACCAGCACCTTGACATTGCGGCTGGCCACCGCGTTCAAGGCTTTGCCCTGAGCGGTAAAAATTTGGCCGTTGATGGCCAGCAGTTCAGCGCGTTCCATGCCGGCCTTGCGCGGCATGGAGCCGACCAGCAAAGCGTAATCAGTGTCTTTGAAGGCGGTCATCGGGTCGCTGTGGGCTTCCATGCCGACCAACAACGGGAAGGCGCAGTCTTCGAGTTCCATCATGACGCCCTTGAGCGCTTTTTGGGGGCCTTCAACCGGCACTTCGAGCAATTGCAAAATGACCGGCTGGTCTTTGCCCAGCATCTCACCAGAGGCAATGCGGAACAACAAGGCGTAACCGATTTGGCCGGCAGCACCAGTGACGGCAACACGGACGGGTTTTTTGCTCATGACGAAACTCCAGGAAGGTTGTGAATCAATTTTTGGGGAAACTGCCGCCTTGACAGGGCCAAGGTTTGGCGCAGCCTTGGAGTTTACGCGGGAAAACCCCTGCCCGTCAATTTGTCTTATGTCTTATATAAGATATCATTCAGGCTTGTTTCAAGCCCGCCATGCAGACCACCTTTAACGCCCCCACCGACACCCTGGCCTCGCCACCTGAGGCCAGCACCAGCTTGGCTGGCACGCCGGCCTTCAGCCCGCTGTACCAGCAGATCAAGGTGCTGATTTTGCAAAGTCTGCAAGGCGGCGAATGGAAGCCCGGCGAAGCCATCCCCAGCGAAATGGACTTGGCGGCGCGCTTTCGCGTCAGCCAAGGCACGGTGCGCAAAGCCATCGACGAGCTGGCGGCTGACAACCTGTTGGTGCGGCGTCAAGGCAAAGGCACGTTTGTCGCCACCCACGCGGCGCAGCATGTGCAATACCGTTTTTTGCGGCTGCAGCCCGACAGCGGCGACACCACCAGCGAAGGCCCAGCCGAACGCAGCATCATTGACTGCAAACGCCTGCGTGCGCCCGCCGACATTGCCCGTGCGCTGGGCTTGCGGACTGGCGACGCCGTGCTGCAAGTGCGGCGGGTGCTAGCGTTTCAGGGCGTGCCGACCATTTTGGAAGATCTCTGGCTGCCGGCCGCCCCCTTCAAAGGGCTGACCGCTGAACGGCTCGACAGCTACCACGGCCCAATGTATGCGCTGTTTGAAACCGAGTTTGGCGTGCGCATGGTGCGTGCCGAAGAAAAAATCCGGGCCCTCTCTGCGACCGCACCGGCCACCGACATGCTGAACGTCCCCGCCGGCACGCCGCTGCTCAGCGTCGAACGGATCGCCTACACCTACAACGATTTACCGATAGAGTTGCGCCGCGGCCTGTACCGCACCGACACGCACCACTATCAAAATTCTTTGAGCTGAAAGCTGAGCCGAATGACGCAAAAATGCCGCCACCTGCTGCTGATCTTAGGCGACCAGCTCGACCCCGATTCTGCTGTTTTCGACGGCATCGACCCGGTGCAAGATGTCGTTTTGATGGTTGAAGCCTTTGAAGAATCAACCCATGTTTGGTCGCACAAAGCTCGTACAGCGCTGTTTTTATCAGCCATGCGGCACTTTGCTGAAGCGCTGCGGCAGCGGCAATTTCAGGTCCATTACCGCGCCTTAGACCTAGAGGGCGACGCCACGCTGGCCGACGGCTTGCAGGCGGCGCTGAAAGCCTTTCAGCCGGAGCGCGTGATCGGTGTCGAGCCCGGCGACATGCGCGTTCGGGCGCTGATCGAGGCGACTTGCAAACCAGCCGGAACGCAAGCCACGCCGCTTGAATGGCGCGAAGACAAGCACTTTCTTTGCAGCTTGCCGCAGTTTCGCCAATGGGCCGGTTCTTCGACCAGCTTGCGCATGGAGTTTTTCTACCGAAAAATGCGCCAGCAGTACAAAGTGCTGATGGACGGCGATCAGCCGATAGGCGGCCAATGGAACTTAGACGCTGAAAACCGCAAAGGTTTTGGCAAAGCGGGACCGAAAGACGTGCCAAAGCCGCTGGTGTTTGCGCGAGACCGCATCACCCAAGACGTGTTGCAGCTGGTGGCGCAACACTTTGCCGAGCACCCTGGCACGCTGTCAAACTTCAATTGGCCGGTCAC
>JBBAPN010000012.1:45193-47056 GCA_040400815.1 Polaromonas sp.
CGCAACACTTTGCCGAGCACCCTGGCACGCTGTCAAACTTCAATTGGCCGGTCACGCGCGAGCAGGCGCTGCTGGCCTTGCAAGACTTCATAGACCAGCGCTTGCCCTCTTTTGGCGCACACCAAGACGCCATGTGGACCGGTCTTGATTTCGGCTGGCACGCCCTGCTGTCGAGCTCGCTCAATTTGAAACTGTTGCACCCATTGGAAGTGATTCTTGCCGCCGAGCGGGCCTACCACGAACGCGCTTTGCCACTGGCCGGCGTCGAAGGCTTTATTCGCCAAGTGCTGGGCTGGCGCGAATTCATTCGCGGCGTCTATTTTTTAGACATGCCAGGCCTCAAAGAAGCCAACCATTTCGGCCACCAAAACCAGCTGCCAGCCTGGTATTGGACCGGGGAAACGCAGATGAACTGCATGCGCCAATCTATCGGCCAGACGCTGGCCAATGGCTACTCGCACCACATTCAGCGTCTGATGCTGACCGGCATGTTCGGCGTCACAGCGCAGATCACGCCGCAGCAATTGTGCGACTGGTATTTGGCGGTTTACATTGACGCCGTCGAATGGGTCGAATTGCCGAACACCGCCGGCATGGCGCTGTTTGCCAATGGCGGGCGCTTCACCTCCAAGCCCTACATTGCCAGCGGCGCTTACGTCAAGCGCATGAGCAACTACTGCAGCGGCTGCCGCTACCAACCAGAAACGCGCAGCGGCGCCGACGCCTGCCCGATGACCACGCTGTACTGGAATTTTTTAGACCAGCATGAAGCGACTTTTGGCAGCAACCCCCGAACCGCCTTGATGGTCAAAAATTTACAGCGTATCGCCCCCGAAGAGCGTCAAGCCATCCGTCAACGTGCGGCAGAAATGCTGGAGAACTTGAATGACTTGTGATCGCTGCGCCAGCTGGGTCTCGTCGGCCCTGCGCCAGCGGCCCAACGAAGGCCGGCGAAACCCGGACAAGCCCTTTTAATGCTCAAAATCCCCGAAAATACCGCGACCAATCCTGTCCAAGGTCAAGATTCATGCTGCATTGCAATAGAATTTCCGCCTGGGCAGTTTTTGTTACCAACCAGTTACTCACAAAAATAAAGAAAGCACAGCATGTCCGAATCAGCGTCCACCTCTGCCAAAAAGCGGCCCGAATTCCGCAATATCAACGCCTTCACTGACCTGCCCAGTTACCGCTTGCCGGCGGCCGGTTGGGTCTCCATCTTGCACCGCGTCAGCGGCGCCCTGATGTTTGCGCTGATGCCCTTCATCATTTGGATGTTTGACGCTTCCATCTCTTCAGAAATCTCGTTTTCGCGTTTCACTAGCGCGTTCAACGTTGGCATGCTTGGCCTGCCAGGTTTCTTGTGGAAACTGGTCGCACTGGCCCTGATCTGGGCTTTCTTGCATCATTTCATGGCAGGTTTGCGCCATCTCTGGATGGACTACAGCCACAAGGCAGTCGAGCTGCAATTCGGCAAAAACTCAGCCAAAACAGTCTTGGTCATCAGCTTGACCCTGGCAGTGGTGCTTGGCGCCAAGCTGTTCGGCCTCTATTAATTAAGTCACAGGAACAACCCCGCATGTCTGTCAATTACGGCTCCAAACGCATCGTTGTCGGTGCCCACTACGGCTTGCGCGACTGGCTCAGCCAGCGTGTGACCGCCGCGCTGATGGCGCTTTTCACCCTGGTGGTGCTGGCCCAGGTGTTGCTCAGCAAGGGCCCAATCAGCTACGACAAATGGGCTGGCATCTTCGCCTCGCAACCCATGAAAATGCTGACCTTCGTGGTCATCTTGTGCCTGCTCTGGCACGTCTGGGTCGGCATGCGCGACATCTACATGGACTACATCAAGCCCGTGGCGCTGCG
>JBBAPN010000012.1:47156-51369 GCA_040400815.1 Polaromonas sp.
TCTGGGTCGGCATGCGCGACATCTACATGGACTACATCAAGCCCGTGGCGCTGCGCTTGTCGCTTCACGTATTTACCATTGTTTGGCTCACGGCATGTTCCGGTTGGGCTGTTCAAGTCTTGTGGAGACTCTAAGAAATCATGACCCTCACATCGAAACTCCCAAAGCGCAAATTTGACGTCGTCATCGTCGGTGCCGGCGGCTCCGGCATGCGTGCCTCGCTGCAGCTGGCCAAAGCCGGCCTGAACGTCGCTGTGTTGTCCAAAGTCTTCCCAACCCGTTCGCACACCGTGGCAGCGCAAGGCGGCATTGGTGCTTCGCTCGGCAACATGTCTGAAGACAACTGGCACTACCATTTTTACGACACCGTCAAAGGTTCCGACTGGCTCGGCGACCAAGATGCGATCGAGTACATGTGCCGTGAAGCACCCAAAGTCGTCTATGACTTGGAGCACATGGGGATGCCGTTCGACCGCAACCCAGACGGCACGATTTACCAGCGCCCATTCGGCGGCCACACCGCCAATTACGGCGAAAAAGCTGTGCAGCGCGCCTGCGCCGCAGCCGACCGCACCGGCCACGCCATGCTGCACACGCTGTACCAACAAAACGTCAAAGAAAAAACCAGCTTCTTCGTCGAATGGCTGGCGATGGACTTGATCCGCGACGAAGCCGGCGACGTCGTTGGCGTCACAGCCATCGAAATGGAAACCGGTGACGTGCATATTTTTGAAGCCAAGACCACGCTGCTCGCCACCGGCGGTGCCGGCCGTATTTTTGCAGCTTCAACCAACGCCTTCATCAACACCGGCGACGGCTTGGGCATGGCGGCGCGCGCCGGCATCCCGCTCGAAGACATGGAGTTCTGGCAGTTCCACCCGACCGGTGTGGCTGGTGCGGGTGTCTTGCTGACCGAAGGCTGCCGCGGCGAAGGCGCTATTTTGCGCAACAGCAATGGTGAGCGCTTCATGGAGCGTTATGCCCCAGCATACAAAGATCTGGCCCCACGTGACTATGTCTCGCGCTGCATGGACCAAGAGATCAAAGAAGGT
Source organism: Polaromonas sp. (assembly GCA_040400815.1). GTDB lineage: Bacteria > Pseudomonadota > Gammaproteobacteria > Burkholderiales > Burkholderiaceae_C > Polaromonas. Next base: position 48,209 of record JBBAPN010000012.1, read on the forward strand.
CGCGGCTGCGGTCCCAACAAGGACTACATCAACCTCGACATGACCCACCTCGGCGCTGAGACCATCATGAAACGGCTGCCGTCGGTGTTTGAGATTGGCCACAACTTTGCCAACGTCGACATCACCAAAGAACCAATTCCTGTGGTGCCGACCATCCACTACCAGATGGGCGGTATTCCGACCAACATCCACGGTCAAGTGGTGACGCAAAACGCAGCCAACCAGAGCGAAGTGGTCACCGGTCTTTACGCGGTAGGTGAATGCTCCTGCGTCAGTGTCCATGGTGCGAATCGACTGGGCACCAACTCCTTGCTTGACTTGCTGGTTTTTGGCCGTGCTGCTGGCAACCACATCGTTGAATTCAGCAAGAGCACCGTCCACAAGGCGCTGCCAGCCGATGCGGCCGACGCCACGCTGGCGCGTATCGCGCGCCTCGACAACGCCACCGAAGGCGAGTACGCGCAAGACGTTGCCAACGACATCCGTGCTGCCATGCAGCAGCATGCGGGTGTCTTCCGTACCCAAGCCATCATGGACGAAGGCGTGACCAAGATCGCCGCCTTGCGCGAACGTGTCAAAAACATCGGTTTGAAAGACAAGTCAAAGATTTTCAACACCGCCCGCATCGAAGCCCTGGAAGTCGAAAACCTGATCGAAGCCGCCGAAGCCACCATCGTTTCTGCCGCTGCTCGCCACGAAAGCCGCGGCGCGCACTCGGTCGATGACTACGGCGACACCGCCGAACACCCGAACGGCCGCAACGACACCGACTGGCACAAACACACCTTGTGGCACAGCGAAGGTAACCGCCTGACTTACAAACCGGTGCAAATGAAACCGCTGACGGTGGACTCCATTCCGTTGACTGTTCGTAGCTTCTAAAAACTTGCGGGACATATCTTCAGCTCTGTCCCCAACTGACTAATTACCGTTTAGCGAGCAAACCATGACCCAACGCACTTTCCAGATTTACCGCTACGACCCAGACCAAGACGCCAAGCCGTACATGCAGACCATCGTGGTTGAACTCGATGGCAGCGAACGCATGCTGCTCGACGCCCTGATGAAACTCAAGGCGCAAGACCCGACCATCACCTTCCGTCGCTCTTGTCGCGAAGGCGTTTGCGGCTCGGACGCCATGAACATCAATGGCAAAAACGGCCTCGCCTGCCTGACCAACATGCTGACGCTGAAGGGCACGATTGTCCTCAAGCCGCTGCCAGGTTTGCCAGTCGTGCGCGACTTGATCGTCGACATGACGCAGTTCTTCAAGCAGTACAACTCGATCAAGCCGTACTTGGTCAATGACAACGTGCCGCCTGAAAAAGAGCGTCTACAAAGCCCCGAAGAGCGCGACGAACTGAACGGCTTGTACGAGTGCATCTTGTGCGCCAGCTGCTCGACCAGCTGCCCGAGCTTCTGGTGGAACCCAGACAAGTTCGTCGGCCCGGCCGGCTTGTTGCAGGCTTACCGCTTCATCGCCGACAGCCGCGACGAAGACACCGCTGCCCGCCTCGACAACCTGGAAGACCCGTACCGCCTGTTCCGCTGCCACACCATCATGAATTGCGTCGATGTCTGCCCCAAGGGTTTGAACCCGACCCGGGCCATTGGCAAGATCAAAGAGATGATGGTGATGCGCACCGTCTGAGTACGCTGTCAGCTACTTCTTGACCTGAACGACCCATAGTGACCACGGCTCTGCCTGAAACCTCTACGGCTGCACCATCGCCGTTGCTGGACGAGCGTTCGCTCAGTCGGCTGCGTTGGGGTTGCCGACGGGGTTTGCTTGAAAACGACTTGTTCATAGAGCGTTTTTTTACTCGCCATGAAGCCACGCTAACCGTCAGACAAGCCAAAGGCTTAGATGATTTAATGGATTTGCCAGACAATGATCTGCTCGATCTGTTTTTACAACGAAAGCTGCCCGGTGAGCTCGAAGCCGTCAGCGCATCGACCGACGAAGCCCGCGAAGTGCTGGCACTGTTGATCGTTCAAACGACCCAACAGCCCCTGCCCACTTAAAACAACACATGGGTCGGGTGTTCTCGGGACATCGGCCACCACACTTAAAAAAAAGGAACGCGACATGAAACTAGCCGACAACAAAGCCACCCTCTCTTTCAGCAACGGCACGCCCAGCATTGAGATGCCTGTTTACCAAGGCTCTGTCGGCCCGGACGTGGTGGACATTCGCAAGCTGTACGCCCAAACCGGCATGTTCACTTACGACCCCGGCTTTTTGTCGACCGCAGCAACCCAGTCGGCCATCACCTACATCGACGGCGACAAAGGCGAATTGTTGTACCGCGGCTACCCGATCGAGCAACTCGCCACCAACTGCGACTACCTCGAAACTTGCCACCTGCTGCTGTACGGCGAGCTGCCTGACGCCAACCAAAAAACAGATTTCGTCGGGCGCGTGACCAACCACACCATGGTGCACGAGCAGATGCAGTTTTTCATGCGCGGCTTCCGCCGTGACGCCCATCCGATGGCCATCATGACCGGTCTGGTCGGCGCCTTGTCGGCCTTCTACCATGACAGCACCGACATCAACAATCCTGAGCACCGCGAAATTGCAGCGATTCGCCTGATTGCCAAGATGCCAACGCTGGTGGCCATGGCCTACAAATACACCGTCGGTCAGCCTTATGTCTACCCACGCAACGACTTGAGCTACGCCGGTAACTTTCTGCACTCGATGTTTGCCACACCCTGCGAGGAGTACCAGGTCAATCCGGTGCTCGAACGCGCGCTCGACCGTATTTTTATCTTGCACGCTGACCACGAGCAAAACGCCTCGACCTCCACCGTGCGCTTGTGCGGCTCGTCGGGCACCAACCCGTTTGCAGCGATTGCTGCTGGCGTGGCCTGCCTCTGGGGTCCGGCCCACGGCGGCGCCAACGAAGCGGCCTTGAACATGCTGACCGACATTCAAAAAAATGGTGGTGTCGAAAACATCGGTGAGTTCATCAAGCAAGTCAAAGACAAGAACTCCACCGTCAAGCTGATGGGTTTTGGTCACCGCGTTTACAAGAACTACGACCCACGCGCCAAGCTGATGCAGGAAACCTGCAAAGAAGTGCTGCAAGAGATGGGCCTCGAAAACGACCCGTTGTTCAAGTTGGCCATGACGCTCGAAAAGATTGCCCTCGAAG
>JBBAPN010000012.1:51469-55757 GCA_040400815.1 Polaromonas sp.
GAAAACGACCCGTTGTTCAAGTTGGCCATGACGCTCGAAAAGATTGCCCTCGAAGACGACTACTTTGTCTCCCGCAAGCTCTACCCGAACGTCGACTTCTACTCGGGCATCGTCCAGCGCGCCATCGGTATTCCGGTGCCACTGTTCACCGCCGTCTTCGCCTTGGCGCGCACGGTCGGCTGGATCGCGCAACTGAACGAAATGATCGGCGACCCTGAGTACAAGATCGGCCGTCCGCGCCAGCTGTTCACGGGTTCGACGCCACGCGACGTCAAGCCTATCGGCCAACGCTGAAATAGCGCGAACTGGTTGAAAAACCCTTCTTGAATAGATGAGCTCGAAAAGCCTGCCTGCCTTGTGTTGGCGGGCTTTTTGCATGCAAAATTCAGGGGCTTCAACGCTGTCACCATTTGATCAATCGGCCAATTGAACAACCCACCGTGAAACACATCCCCAACACTTCAGCGCTGCGTTTGGCCTTGGCCGAAACTGAGACAGCGCGGGCTTGCGATTGCGCGCTAGGGGCCTGCACCGCCTGGGAAAGCTTGGCTGAATACCGCTGGGAAGCCGCCCAAATGACCGCGATCGGTACCCTGCGCGACCCAGTGATTGAGGAGCCGACCCTCGAAGAATGCCACCCGCAAGGAACGCGCTACGACTCGCCCAATGCGCCCATCGCGCCAGCTTTTTTCCCCTACAACCAATGTGACGTCTGGCACTGTCAGCGCTGCGACCGGCACCTGTTGCGCTACACCGAATTCGGTGGCTACAACGTCGACCCGCGGGTGCGACTGCTCGACGCTGTCAACCTCATCGGCTGAGGCCGCATGACAACTGCGCCTGACAACGAGGCCCGCCAGCAGCCGCTGGAGGCGGCCCATGGGTTCAGTCTGGCAGCAGTGCTGCTGGCAGCCGGCGCCGGGACACGCATGGGCTACAAGCCCAAGTCACTACTAGAACTCGATGGTGTGCCCTTGATTCGCCGCCAAGTCATGGCCTTGCAGAGCGCCGGCGTGACTGAACTGGTGGTCGTGCTGGGCCACCATGCAAGCCAGATTGCGCCACTGTTAAAAGACTTGACCGTCACGCTGGTGGCCAACCCCAACCCAGAAGCCAGCCCGATCTCGTCGCAGCGGCTGGGCTTGCACAGCCTGAGTGGCCGTGCCAACGCCGTGCTGATGGCGCTGGCTGACCAGCCCCTGATCGATGGGCAGGATCTGCTGCAACTGATCGACGCCTTTCAACATCGCCCTGACGGCACGACCTTGCTTTTCCCGCGCGTGCAAGGACAGCCGGGCAACCCGGTGATCTTCACGGCGGCGGTTCGCAAGGCCATGCTGGCTTGTCCGGCCGAGGTCGGCTGCAAGCAATGGCGGCAGCAGCACACGCAGCAAGTTCAGCCCTTCGATTGCGACAACCTGCATTTTGTGCAGGACCTTGACACACCCGAAGACATTGAGAAATTACGCCAAAGCAGCGGTCGTCAGCTGCTTTGGCCTGAAGCAACCCGCCCGTAGCTTTAAAATACCCAGCTCAGAAGGAAACAAATGCGCACCCTCTACGACAAGATTTGGGACGAACACGTCGTCCACACCGAAGAAGATGGCACGGCCATCCTCTACATCGACCGCCATCTGGTCCATGAAGTGACCAGCCCACAAGCCTTTGAAGGCCTGCGTGAAGCCGGCCGCAAAGTCTGGCGCATCAGCTCCATCGTCGCCACCGCCGACCACAACACGCCGACAACCGGCTGGGAGCTGGGTTACGACGGCCTGACCGACGCGGTCGGCAAAGAACAAGTTCTGGCACTGGACAGCAATATCGCGGAGTTCGGCGCTGCCGCCTACTTCCCGTTTCTCTCCAAGCGGCAAGGCATCATCCACGTCATGGGGCCTGAGAATGGTGCCACGCTGCCCGGCATGACCGTCGTCTGCGGCGACTCGCACACATCCACCCACGGTGCCTTTGGCGCACTGGCGCACGGCATTGGCACCAGCGAAGTCGAGCACGTCATGGCGACGCAAACGCTGCTGGCCAAAAAAGCCAAAAACCTGCTGATCAAAGTCGAAGGCAGCTTGGCGCCCGGCCTGACCGGCAAAGACATCGTACTGGCCATCATCGGCAAGATTGGCACGGCGGGCGGTACCGGCTACACCATCGAGTTTGGCGGCGCGGCGATCCGTGCCTTGAGCATGGAAGGCCGCATGACGGTTTGCAACATGGCGATCGAAGCCGGCGCGCGCGCCGGGTTGGTGGCGGTCGACCAAAAAACCATCGACTACCTCAAGGGCCGTTTGCTCGCGCCCGGCACCGACCCCAAAACCGGCCAGTTTGTCGGCGGTCCCGAGTGGGACATGGCGGTGCAGTACTGGAACACCTTGCGCTCTGACGCCGGCGCCAAATTTGACGCTGTGGTCGAGCTCGACGCGGCCAGCATCCGGCCGCAAGTCACTTGGGGCACCTCGCCAGAAATGGTGCTGTCGATCGAAGACAGCTTGCCCGATCCAGACAAAGAAAAAGACGCCAACAAACGCGATGCCATCGAACGCGCTTTGACCTACATGGGCTTAACGCCCGGCAAAGCCATCAACGACATCATGATCGACAAAGTTTTCATTGGTTCCTGCACCAACAGCCGCATTGAAGACATCCGCGAAGCCGCGGCCATTGTCAAAAAGATCGGCCAGAAAGTCGCCAAAAACGTCAAGCTCGCCATGGTCGTGCCGGGTTCTGGCTTGGTCAAGGAACAAGCCGAACGCGAAGGCCTCGACAAGATTTTTGTCGCTGCCGGTTTCGAATGGCGCGAGCCCGGTTGCTCGATGTGCCTGGCCATGAACGCCGACCGACTTGAACCAGGCGAGCGCTGTGCCTCGACCAGCAACCGCAACTTCGAAGGCCGTCAAGGCGCCGGTGGACGCACCCATCTGGTCAGCCCGGCGATGGCGGCTGCGGCCGCTGTCCACGGCCACTTCGTTGACATCCGTAAATTCGCTTGACTCTGCACACCATGTTCAAAAAAACCTTCGTCTTCGCTGCTCTTTGCCTGCTTCTGTCAGGCTGCAACACGCTGCGCGGTCTCGGCCAAGACGTGCAAAAAGCCGGTGCCGCCGTTGAAAACGCGGCCAAGAAATAACCCCCACAGCCATGCAAAAATTCACCGTACACCAAGGCCTGGTGGCCCCCATGGACCGCGAAAACGTGGACACGGACGCCATCATTCCGAAGCAATTCCTCAAGTCGATCAAGAAGACCGGCTTCGGCCCGAATCTGTTTGACGCTTGGCGCTACCTCGACGCCGGCTTTCCCGGGCAAGACCCAGCCTCACGCAAGCCCAACCCAGACTTCGTGCTGAACCAAACCCGCTACACAGGCGCGTCGGTCTTGCTGGCGCGCAAAAACTTTGGCTGCGGTTCCTCGCGGGAACACGCGCCTTGGGCGCTCGACCAATATGGTTTTCGGGCCATCATTGCGCCCAGCTACGCCGACATCTTTTTCAACAACAGCTTCAAGAACGGCTTGCTGCCGATCGTCTTACCGGGGGCCCAGGTGAGCCAGCTGTTTGCCGACGCCCTCGCGTTTCCCGGTTACCAGTTGACCATCGATTTAGAGCGCCAAGTGGTGATCAAGCCGCAGGGCGAAGAGCTGCCGTTTGAGGTTCAGCCGTTTCGCAAGTTTTGCCTGCTGGGCGGCTTGGACGACATCGGCCTGACCTTGCAAAAAGCCGACAAGATCAAAGCTTTTGAGGCCGAGCGCCTGGCCAGCAAACCTTGGTTGGCCCACACACACCAAGCTTGATTTTTCGCGATTTCGCGCGACCATGTGCGACTTTTCGTCCCCTTAATTCGCGGCTCAGCCCGCAACGCATGAATGGCTAAATGATGAAAATTGCAGTACTCCCGGGCGACGGCATTGGCACCGAAATCGTCGCCGAGGCCGTCAAGGTCTTGAAGGTTTTAGACCTCGACATGACGCTGGAAACCGCGCTCGTCGGTGGTGCTGCTTTCGACGCCCACGGCCACCCCTTGCCAGAGGCCACACTGGCCCTGGCCAAGGCCTCGGATGCGATTTTGTTTGGCGCTGTCGGCGACTGGAAATACGACACGCTGGACCGGCCGCTGCGGCCTGAACAAGCCATCTTGGGTCTGCGCAAAAGCCTAGGGCTGTTTGCCAACTTTCGCCCGGCCATTTGCTACCCGCAACTGGTGGACGCCTCCAGCCTGAAGCGCGAACTGGTCTCGGGCCTCGACATCCTGATCATCCGTGAGCTGACCGGTGACATTTACTTTGG
>JBBAPN010000012.1:55857-59088 GCA_040400815.1 Polaromonas sp.
ACCGTTGAGATGGGCGACGCGGTGGTCAAAGCGCTCGGTTGAACGCTGAATTTGAGAATTAATTGAAGGGCATCCAGTGAAATTGACAGGTAATTTAGTGGGTTTGGTCGGCTGGCGCGGCATGGTCGGTTCGGTGTTGATTGACCGCATGCAGGCCGAGGGCGACTTTGCCCTGATTGAGCCAATGTTTTTCTCCACGTCCAATGCCGGTGGCAAAGCCCCAGCGCAGGCGAAAAACGAAACCACACTCAAAGACGCTTTCGACATCGATGCGCTGAAAAAATGCGACATCATCCTGACCGCCCAAGGCGGCGACTACACCGCTGAGGTGTTCCCAAAACTGCGCGCGGCGGGCTGGACCGGCCACTGGATTGACGCTGCCTCGACGCTGCGCATGAACGACGACACCGTCATCGTGCTCGACCCGGTCAATTTGCCGGTGATCCAAAACGCCTTGCAACGCGGCGGTAAGAACTGGGTGGGCGGCAATTGCACCGTCAGCTGCATGCTGATGGGCGTCGGCGCGCTGTACAAAGCCGGTCTGGTCGAGTGGATGAGCACCCAAACCTACCAAGCGGCCTCGGGCGGCGGTGCCCAGCACATGCGCGAGTTGCTGACGCAATACGGCACGCTGAACGCCGAAGTCAAAGACCTGCTGGACGACCCGAAAAGCGCGATCTTAGAGATCGACCGCAAGGTCATTGCCAAACAGCGCAGCTTGAGTGCCGCTGAGACCGCCAACTTCGGCGTGCCGCTGGGCGGCTCGCTGATTCCCTGGATCGACAAAGACCTGGGTGACGGCATGTCCAAAGAAGAATGGAAGGGCATGGCCGAGACCAACAAGATCCTCGCCCAAGGCGCAGGTTTTGACAGCCCGGCCGTGCCGGTCGATGGCTTTTGTGTGCGCATCGGCGCCATGCGCTGCCACAGCCAGGCCTTGACCTTCAAGCTGAAGAAAAACGTGCCACTGGCCGATATCGAAGCCATGATCGCCGCTGACAACCAGTGGGTCCAAGTGGTGCCCAACACGCGCGAAGCCAGCATCCGCGACCTGACCCCGGTGGCCGTCACCGGCACCATGCGGATTCCGGTCGGCCGCATCCGCAAGTTGGCCATGGGCGACGACTATGTTGGCGCCTTCACCGTCGGCGACCAGCTTTTATGGGGTGCAGCCGAACCACTGCGCCGCATGCTGCGCGTCCTTCTGGAAGCTTAAAAATGCCAAGCCATCGCGCACCTGCCAAGCCGCGCTGGCTTGCAAACCCCAGCACAGGATTGACCAGCCTGCTGGTCCTGCTAGGGTTTTTAAGCTTGACCTGCTTTGACGCGCAGGCGCTCAGCCTGGGTGCTGTTCGCGTGCTGTCATCGCTGGGTGAACCGCTGCGGGCTGAGGTCAATCTGATCGACCTGACCGAGGCTGAAGCCAACAGTTTTTGGCCCTCACTCGGAAAGTCTGAGGCCTATGCGTCCATGGGGCTTGACTACAACCCTGACTTCGAGACCATGCAGTTCAACTTGGAGCGGTCGCCAGATGGCCGCGCGGTGCTGCAACTCAGCAACAGCCAACCGGTCACTTCGGTGTTTGTCGACATCGTGCTAGAGGTCAGCTGGGCTTCTGGAAAAGTCACCCGCAACTTCACACTTTTATTGACGCCACCGACAAGCGACAGCGTGACGGCACCAGTGGCGCCAGTGCTGCCGATGGCAACCGCCGCTTCGCCAGCAGAACCCGTTGCCGCGCCCGCAGCTAAAAAACGTGTCAGCGTGGTACGCGGCGACACGGCAGGCCAATTGGCCATGAAAAGCTTGCCGGTCAATGTGTCACTCGACCAAATGCTGCTGGCTATGTTGCGCAGCAGCCCGGACGCTTTTGTAGCGGGCAACGTCAACCGGCTGAAAACCGGCGCGGTCTTGGCGATACCGACAGCCGCTGACGCCACCAGCGTTGCACGTGCTGAGGCGCGCCAAATCATCACAGCCCAGAGCCGCGACTTCAACGCCTTTCGCCAACAGCTCGGCAGCAACGCGCAGCCAGCACAAGTCACGCCATCGGGCCGCGAAGCCACCGGTCAAGTCCAAAGCTCGGTGACCGAAAAAACACCCGTGGCAAGCGCCGCCGACAAGCTGACCCTGTCCAAGGGCGCGCTCAAAGGAACCGGAACACCTGCAGGGGCAGCCAACGCCGAAGAAAAACTCGCGCAAGAAAGTCAAGCCAAAGAGGCCGCCGAGCGCTTGTCAGAACTGGCCAAAAATATCAGCGACTTGAACAAACTGAGCGTCACGCCGCCTGCGCCTGCTGGGCCAGCCAGCGAGCCGACACCCGCCACCGCCAGCCCAGCTGCGCCAACTTTGGCTGTGGTCGCGCCACCGGCAGTCGCCGCAGCCGCCAGAACTACTGACCAAGGACGGTCTGGCTTGATCGACCGACTGGCCACGAACCCTCTGGTATTGCCCGCAGCCGCTGGCTTTTTAGGCTTGCTGCTGGCCTGGGGCTGGATTCGCTGGCGCCGCAATGCGGTCAGCCACAAAAGCGATCTTCTGGGCGCCGTCCCAGACGACGACAGTCTGGCCCGAACCGCTGTTGAGCCGCGGCTGGATGCTGCAAGCCCCGCCCAATCCAGCCTTGACAAGGCAAGCCTGCCGCCGTTTGAAGCCGATGCACTGAAACAGGCGCAAACCGCCCTGGACTTCGGCCGTGAGGCTGAAGCCGAAAGCCTGCTGCGCGAGGCCCTCAGCATCACCCCTCAACGGCTGGCGCTGCACCTTGAACTGATGGGCATTTACAACCGTCGCAGTGATGCCAGCAGCTTTGAAAAATTAGCCAGCGCAGCGCTGACCCTGACGGCCGGGCAAGGTGCCGACTGGGGCCAAATTTGTAAAAACGGCAGGGCTTTGGATCCGACCAATCCGCTCTACCAGCCAGCCACCGCAACAGATAGCTCAGCAGCCGCGCCGCCATTTGACAAGTTGGACTTTGATCTGGAACTCGGCCTCGATGCACCGGACAAGGCCCCGCCCCGGACCAAGTCTTGAGAGTCGCGTTAGGCATCAGCTACAACGGCAGCGCCTACCAAGGCTGGCAGAGCCAACTCTCGGGCAACACCATTCAAGACCAGCTTGAAAGCGCCTTGGCCAAATTCACCCAGCAACCGCTGCGGGTGATGTGCGCTGGCCGTACCGACGCCGGCGTTCACGGTCTGATGCAGGTGGTGCATTTCGACACCCCGCTGG
>JBBAPN010000013.1:0-15525 GCA_040400815.1 Polaromonas sp.
AAACACTCAAACATCAATATTCCCTGCGCGCAGCGCATTCGCTTCAATGAACTCTCGACGCGGCTCAACATCGTCGCCCATCAGCATGGTGAAGACGTGATCGGCTTCAATTGCGTCGTCGATTTGCACTCTCAGTAAGCGGCGCACGGTGGGGTCCATGGTGGTTTCCCACAATTGCGCTGGGTTCATTTCGCCCAGCCCTTTGTAACGCTGACGGGCGGTTGCGTTTTCTGCCTGAATAAGCAGCCAGCGCATAGCTTGGCGAAAATCGCTGACTTTTTCTTCTTTTTGCCGTTCACCTTCACCGCGCATCACGCGAGCGCCTTCATTGAGCAACGATCTGAAGGTTTGGGCTGCTTCAGCTAGCGCAGCATAGTCAGACCCGTGCACAAAGTCTTGTGTGATGACACTGCTTTTGATGTTGCCATGGTGGCGGCGGCTGATGCGCAAAATAGGTTTATCGGTCCGTTCGTCAAACACTCCAGCGACTTCAGCGTCTGGTAATCGCGCTTGCAACGCAGCCGCTGAGAGTTCAGCGGATTCCAAGGTATCCAAGTCGAGCGCTACACCGTCGGCGACAGAACGCAGGGCTTCTGCGTCCATGAACCCACCTAAACGCGCAATAACAGCCTGTGCGAACTGGTGTTTTCGAGCCAGTTCCGACAGTGTTTCGCCGTGGAGTGTGACGCCATTCGGACCACCAGTAAAAATACTGGCGTCTTTCATGGCAATGCGCAATAAAAAGCCGTCGAGCGCACTGGCGTCTTTCAAGTACAACTCTTCCTTGCCGGCTTTAACTTTGTAGAGCGGCGGTTGGGCAATGTAAATGTGGCCGCGTTCTACCAACTCTGGCATTTGGCGGTAGAAGAAGGTGAGCAGCAAGGTTCGAATGTGGGCGCCATCAACGTCAGCATCGGTCATGATAATGATCCGGTGGTAGCGCAATTTAGCCACGTTAAAATCATCATTGCCCGTCGTCCCGCCGGCTTTACCAATGCCAGTGCCCAGCGCTGTGATCAAAGTCAAAATCTCATTGCTGGTCAGCAGCTTTTCATAGCGGGCTTTTTCAACGTTGAGAATTTTGCCGCGTAACGGCAAGATGGCTTGAAATTTACGATCGCGTCCTTGCTTGGCTGAGCCACCAGCGGAGTCACCCTCGACGATATAGATTTCACAAAGCGCTGGGTCTTTTTCTTGGCAATCGGCCAATTTTCCAGGCAAACCCATACCGTCCAGAACACCCTTTCGGCGCGTCATGTCACGTGCTTTACGGGCCGCTTCGCGTGCCCTCGCAGCTTCAATGATTTTGCCAACAATAATCTTCGCGTCGTTCGGACGTTCTTGCAAATAATCAAACAACAGTTTGCTGACAATATCTTCGACCGGTCCCCGAACCTCGCTTGACACCAGTTTGTCTTTGGTCTGACTAGAAAACTTGGGTTCTGGCACCTTGACTGACAAAACGCAGCACAAACCTTCGCGCATGTCGTCCCCAGTGACTTCAACTTTGGCTTTTTTGGCCAATTCGCTGTCATCGATGTATTTATTGATCACGCGTGTCATGGCTGCGCGCAGACCCGTCAAGTGCGTGCCACCGTCGCGCTGTGGAATGTTGTTGGTAAAGCACAGCACCTGTTCACTGTAGCCGCTGTTCCACTGCATCGCGACCTCAACGCCAATGTTGGTGGCTTGATCGCTTTGCCGATCGCCCATGGCGTGGAAGATGTTGGGATGCAAAACTGTTTTGCCCTTGTTGGCAAAATTAACAAAGCCTTTGACACCGCCTGCACCTGCAAAGTCATCTTCTTTGCCTGTGCGTTCATCCTTCAAACGAATCTTCACACCGTTGTTCAAAAAGCTGAGCTCACGCAATCGTTTGCTCAAAATTTCATAATGAAAATCGTTGTTCTCTTTGAAAATATCGGTGTCTGGCAAAAAGTGAACTTCAGTCCCACGTTTGTCCGTATCACCTGTTATTTTCATAGGCGAAACATCCACACCGTTGACAGTGTTGACAATTCGATTTTGAACAAAACCTCTTGAAAATTCCATCGCATGAACTTTTCCGTCACGGCGAATCGTCAAACGCAACATTTTCGACAAAGCATTCACACAACTGACACCCACACCGTGCAAGCCGCCTGAAACCTTGTAGCTGTTTTGGTTGAACTTGCCTCCTGCATGAAGTTCAGTCAATGCGATTTCAGCAGCGGAACGTTTGGGCTCGTGCTTATCGTCCATCTTGACACCGGTCGGAATGCCGCGGCCATTGTCAACAACACTGACCGAATTATCAGTGTGAATGGTGACCATGATGTCATCGCAATGACCTGCCAACGATTCGTCGATAGAGTTGTCAACCACCTCGAACACCAAATGGTGCAAACCTGTGCCGTCAGACGTGTCACCGATGTACATACCAGGTCGTTTACGCACCGCTTCCAAGCCTTCAAGAATTTGAATTGCGCCCTCACCGTAGCCTTCAGATGCGCCTGCTTGATTGGCGTCAATAACCGGTTGAAAGTTGGAGCTGCCCTCTTCACCCGCACCGGAATGAACCTCAGCAGAAGGGACTGGCAAGCTGGATGCGTCTTCGTTGGGCTTGTTTTGTTCGGTCATAACTAACTTTCGCTTAACTCTTGAAAAACCAAACCCGCGCAAAAAGGCGCGGGCGGGTCGATAGGGCGGTGGTCAACCCAGCCAATGAAGTCTAAATACGCATGGGCATCACAACGTACTTGAAAGCGACATCATCGGGAATCGTGAGCAACGCGGAACTATTGGAGTCGGAAAGCTCAATTTTCACTATGTCTTGGCTCATGTTGGTCAAAGCATCGATCAAATAGGTCACGTTGAAGCCAATCTCGATCGAATCGCCACCGTAGTCAATGTCGAGCTCGTCAACCGCTTCTTCTTGCTCGGCATTGTTAGAAGCCACACGCAGTGTTCCTGGCTCAATGTTGAGCCGAACACCTTTGAATTTTTCACTGGTCAAGATAGCTGTGCGTTGCAAACTGGCCAGCAGTGGCGCACGACCCAAAGTGATGATGTTTTTGTGATTTTTAGGAATCACACGGTTGTAATCGGGGAACTTACCTTCGACCAATTTAGTGACAAATTCCATGCCATCAAAGTTGAACTTTGCCTGATTACCCGCGAATTGCATCTCAATCGCGCCTTCTTTGTCACTCAAAAGACGCTGCAGTTCAAGCACCGTCTTGCGCGGCAAGATCACTTCTTGCCGCGGCACTTCAACATCCAGAGTGGCAGAAGAAAAAGCCAAGCGGTGGCCGTCGGTGGCAACCAGACTGAGACGCTGGCCCTCTGCAACAAACAAAATACCATTCAAGTAGTAGCGAATGTCATGCACGGCCATGGCAAACGAGACTTGACTTAAAAGTTCTTTGAGTGTTTTTTGGGGGACCGAAAAAACAGGGCCAAAATTGACAGCATCTTGTACCAAGGGGAAGTCTTCTGCAGGGAGAGTCTGCAGTGTGAAGCGACTTTTTCCACCTTTGAGGATCAATTTGTTTTGATTCGCCTCCAGTGAGACTGATTGCTCGCTCGGCATGGTGCGCAAAATATCAATCAGCTTGCGAGCACCAACGGTGGTTGAAAAATTGCCTTCGTCACCGCCAAGATCAGCGTTGATCCGAATTTGAATTTCCAAATCGCTGGTGGTCAGCTGAATTGACGCACCTATTTTACGAATCAACACATTAGCAAGTACAGGCATGGTGTTTCGGCGTTCGACGATGCCTGCAACCGATTGGAACGCGGACAAGACCTTGTCTTGGCTTGTTTTGAGAACGATCATGTCTTGTGCTTTCTTATCTTCAAAATTCTTTGATTCAAATTAGTAGTAGTAGTAAGGGTCGCGAATTTCTGTGTACATCGCTATTTTCCCCTTTTTTATCAACAACTTACAGACTGTTTAAGTCTGTGTTGAGGACCCTGTCAATGCTGCTAGTCAATGTGAACAACTTGTACAAAATGCTTTTTTCTGTGGATAAGTCATGGGTTGTTCAAAAATTATCCCCAGCTTTTCATGCACGAGTTGCTTGTAAGTGTGTGTTTGATCACCCTTTGAGTGTTTGTTCTAAAACATGCAGCTGTTGATTGAGCTCGGTCATTTGTTGGCGCTCAGCTGACATCTTTCGAACTGCGTGTAGCACAGTGGTGTGATCTCGGCCACCAAACAGCTCACCGATTTCAGGCAAACTTTTTTGTGTCAGCTCTTTGGCCAAGTACATGGCGATTTGGCGCGGCCTGGCGATGCTGGCAGGGCGTTTCTTGGAGTACATGTCAGCCACTTTGATCTTGTAGTAATCGGCGACAGTTTTCTGTATGTTCTCGACTGAAATCTGACGATTTTGAATCGACAACAAGTCACGCAATGCCTCACGTGCCAGTTGGATGGTGATTTCCTTTTGGTTAAAGCGCGAATAAGCCAAGATTTTGCGCAGAGCGCCTTCAAGCTCACGCACGTTGGAACGGACGTTTTTGGCTACAAAAAAAGCCACTTCTTCGGGCATGACCGTTCCCTCGGCCTCCGATTTCCGAATCAAAATGGCCACGCGCATTTCCAATTCAGGCGGTTCAATGGCCACCGTCAGACCAGAATCGAAACGCGAGACAAGCCGCTCGTGAATGTCGGTCAAACCTTTTGGATAGGTGTCGCTGGTCATCACAATGTGTGATTTCTTGGTTAACAAAGCTTCAAAAGCGTTGAAAAATTCTTCTTGGGTGCGGTCTTTGTTGGCAAAGAATTGAACATCATCGATCAGCAGCAGGTCCAGCGAGTGGTAGCGCTCTTTGAACTCATCAAAAGTCTTGCGCTGGTAGGCCTTGACGACATCTGAGACAAATTGCTCTGCATGGATGTAAAGAATTTTGGCCGCTGGGTTGTCTGCCAGCAATTTGTTGCCAATAGCGTGAACCAAATGTGTTTTGCCAAGACCTACGCCACCGTAGATAAAAAGGGGGTTGTACAACTGCCCCAAACTGCTTGCAACGTGCATGGCAGCTGCACGCCCCATGCGGTTGGCTGTGCCTTCAATCAATGTTTCAAATGTCAGGGCTGTGTTCAAGCGACTTTTGAAAGGGATAACCGCAGGCGCTTGTGCAGTGCTTTGAACGATGGTTTCGGCCGCGCCCACAATTCTCAAGGCTTGCGGTGTGACAGCTATTTTTATCGGCGCTTCCCGCGGCGCCAACGCCAGCTCAAGGATAACCGCTTGACCGGCAACTTTTTCAAGCAAGGCCACGATTCGGGCAGCGTATTGGGTGCGAACCCAGTCCAGCTTAAAACGATTTCCGACTTGGATGGTAACTTTACTGAGGTCGATTGCAACGTCAGCCACCAGAGGTTTGATCCAGGTGTTGAACTGTTGCTCGGGAAGTTCTTGAGCAAGTTGATCGACGCAGCTTTGCCACAAATCATGGCTCAGCATAGAACGGATAAGTTCACTCATGAACCTTCGCCCTGGCCACGAATCGCTAAACAAATTGGTTGCGCTAAAACAGGTTGGCGCTTGTGGATAAGGTCTTTTTTCGGCACTCATCATTGTAGTCTGGCGGGGCAGTTATCCACAAGCTGAAGCAGGCGTTTTTATCTTTCCGAAAGCGGTTGTTGGCAGCTCTCAGCGCCACCTCGATACCGGGCTGCCCTAACTTTTACGCAAAGAGCGGTTCGCAATGTCTTGCCAGCACAGATTTAATTTGCCATAATCATCGGTTTCCCTGATTCACAGGGGGTCTGCATGCGTCAAGCGTGCCGACCCGGCGGACCTTGCAAAGCTGGCAGTACCCTGCTGCCACCAAGCTCACAAGAATCATGCAAGGGAAGTTCTCTAGCCAGTAGGATTGATCATGAAACGCACGTACCAGCCATCTAAAGTCAAACGCGCACGCACGCACGGTTTTCTAACCCGTATGAAAACACGCGGCGGCCGCGCCGTGATCGCCGCTCGCCGCGCCAAGGGCCGTAAACGCCTGGCTGTCTAAGCTTTCAGCTCGCAGGCAGGTCTCAAGACCACCAGGCGCAGTCTTTGCAGCGGCTTCAAACAAGAGCCCAGTTCCAGGCCGTATTGGCGGGCGCAACTGTTGCCAGAAGTGAGCACTTTGCCTTGCACAGGTCTGATCTCTCCCAGAGAAAATCTGGCGATGAGGGTGTCAGTGCATCTGAAATCGCACCCAAGGCACCTTCGCATGATCAGCACGTGCGCCTGTTGTTCCCTGTTTTAGACCTTTGGTTGGGTGCGATGGTGCCCAAACGTTGGGCCAAACGGTCCGTCACGCGCAATGCCATCAAAAGGCAAATTTACACCGTGACAGCTGACTTCACTCCCCAGCATCGACAAGCCGCTTTTGTGGTTAGGCTTCGGCGTGATTTTTCACGCAAAGTTTATTTGAGCGCCAGCTCAGACCAACTGAAGCAGGCAGTGCGGACAGAATTGTTGACGCTGATGCAAGCCGGCGAGCGTCAGTCATGACAGTTGCTTCGTCGCTGCAGTACTTGTTACACGGTGCTCTGCGGGGGCCGCAGGTTTTTCTCATCATGTTGGTGAAAGCCTACCGGTTTTTGCTCAGTCCATCACTGGGGTCAAGTTGCCGTTTTGAGCCCACTTGCTCGGCTTATTCGCTGCAAGCATTGCAGCATGGCGCAATTGCTGGAACTTACCTCACGCTGGGGCGCTTGGTTCGGTGCCATCCCTGGTGCGATGGTGGGTTTGACCCTGTCGTCTGGCCCTACAATTTTGCATTGTTCTCCTGGTTTGGTTTGAGTCGCTTGGCCGACAAAAACAAGACAAAGCGAGGACTTTTTTCCTCTTTGGTCACGCCTGTGACCGTCTCTTCCTCTAAAAAGAAAACGTCATGAACGACATTCGGCGCACCATTTTGTGGGTGATATTCGGTTTCTCTATGGTCTTGCTGTGGGACCAATGGCAAATACACAACGGTCAAAAGCCTACCTTTTTCCCATCAACCATCGCACAAAACGCAAAGACGCCGGCAGCGGCCGTTGATTTGACAGCGGCCTCGGCAGCGCCCAGTACGGCTATTCCCGCTTCCGTGGCCATGGCTTCTTCCGTCCCAGGCTTGGGGTCAACAAGCCCGACCGAGCAAATCGTTGCGGTATCTAAAAAAGAGCGGGTGGAGGTCAGCAATGATGTGCTGAATTTGACGTTTGACACAGAAGGCGGCACTTTGGTGCGCTCGGTCTTTACCAAATACGCCGACACGACGGACAAAAAAAGCGGTTTTGTGTTGCTGGACGAAAGCAACAGCCGCGTTTATGTCGCTCAATCTGGCTTGATCGGTGCCACGGGCACGAATTTACCGACCCACAAAACGCTCATGAGTGTGTTGCCCGGCGATCGGACACTGAAAGACGGCAAAAATCAATTTGAAATCAAGTTCGAATCGCCAGCAGTGGGCGGCGTCAAGTTGGTCAAAACCTACACCGTCAAGCGCGGCGAGTACGACATTGCGGTGCGCCACGAAATCATCAACGTGGGCAGTGCGCCTGTGACGCCGCAGCTGTATCTGCAACTCGTGCGTGATGGCAACAAACCGCTGGGCGAGTCTTCTTTCTACTCAACCTTCACCGGGCCGGCAATTTACACCGAGGCCAAAAAATACCAGAAAGTCGAATTCAAAGACATCGAAAACAACAAAGTGGATGTCGAGAAAAAGGCCAGCAACGGCTATGTTGCGATGGTTCAGCACTACTTTGCGTCCGCTTGGATTTTACCGGACGGTTTGCCGCGTGACTTGTTCTTGCGCAAAGTTGACACCAACCTGTATGCCGCCGGCATGATCATGCCGCTTGAAAGCCTTGCGCCGGGCGCCAGCAAGGTCATCGACAGCAAGTTTTACGTGGGCCCCCAAGAAGAAAAAATTCTGGAGTCTTTGGCTCCGGGTCTTGAACTTGTCAAAGACTACGGTTGGTTGACTATTTTGGCGAAGCCTTTGTATTGGCTGCTGTTCCGCTTGCACGAATTCATTCAGAACTGGGGCTGGTCGATTGTGGCCTTGGTGTTGCTGTTGAAAATTGCCTTTTACTGGCTCAATGCCAAAGCCTACGCCAGCATGGCCAAGATGAAAGCAGTCAACCCGAAAATCATGGAAATGCGTGAGCGCCTCAAAGACAAGCCGCAAGAAATGCAACAGGCCATGATGCGGATTTACAAAGAGGAAAAAGTCAACCCAATGGGCGGCTGCTTCCCGATCATGATTCAGATCCCGGTGTTCATTGCTTTGTACTGGGTGCTGTTGTCGAGCGTAGAAATGCGCAACGCGCCTTGGATACTTTGGATCCATGACCTGTCAGCACCGGATCCTTACTTCATTCTGCCGGTGGTGATGACTTTGACGACAATGCTGCAAACAGCGCTGAACCCAACGCCACCCGATCCGATGCAAGCCAAGTTGATGTGGTTCATGCCGCTGATTTTCAGTGTGATGTTCTTCTTCTTCCCGGCCGGTTTGGTGATGTACTGGATCACCAACAATATTTTGTCGATCACGCAGCAGTGGGTGATTAACACCCGAATGGGCGTGCCGCCGCAGTTCAACTTGCCCAAGTTCAAATAAAAAAGGGCCGCTTTGCGGCCTTTTTCTTTGACAAAGACACCATGTTGACTCGTCACCTGGACCCGATCGTTGCTATTGCCACAGCGCCAGGCCGTGGTGCCATCGGCATTGTCCGAATTTCGGGCAAAGCACTGGGACCCATCATTCAAGCGCTGTGCGGTCGCAGCTTGCAGCCTCGGCAAGCCAGCTATTTGCCATTCAAAGACGCACAAGGACGGGTGATCGATCAAGGCTTGGCGCTTTATTTCCCGACACCTCATTCCTTCACCGGCGAAGACGTGTTTGAAATGCAGGCCCACGGCGGGCCGGTGGTGCTGCAATTGCTGTTAACGCGCTGCCTGCAGGCGGCGCTTGAAACTGACCCAGCGAGCCAGCAACCCTGTTTGCTCAACTTGCGCGTCGCCCAACCCGGAGAATTCTCCGAGCGAGCTTTCCTGAATGACAAGATTGACTTGGCGCAGGCCGAAGCGATAGCCGACCTGATTGATGCCAGCACCGAAACCGCCGCCAGGTCAGCGGCTCGCTCGCTGTCTGGTGAGTTTTCCGACGAAATTCAGGCGCTGCTGGTCAAGCTGGTGCACTTGCGCATGCTGGTCGAAGCGACGCTGGACTTCCCGGAAGAAGACATCGACTTTTTGAAGCAAGCCGATGCCAATGGCCAGCTCCAGCGGTTGCAGACAACGCTTGCCAATGTCATGCAGCGTGCATCGCAAGGCGCGATCTTGCGCGAAGGCATCAAAGTGGTGATCGCCGGCCAGCCGAATGCCGGTAAAAGTTCGCTGCTCAACGCTTTGGCCGGTGCTGAACTGGCCATCGTCACACCGATCGCCGGGACGACCCGTGACAAGGTCTCGCAACTGATTCAAATCGACGGTGTGCCCTTGCACGTGGTCGATACCGCAGGCTTGCGAGACCGCTATTCGCCGGGCGTTGACGAGGTCGAAAAAATTGGCATCACACGGGCTTGGGATGAAATTGAAAGCGCCGATGCGGTCTTGTTTTTACACGACTTGACGCGCCAAAAGTCGGTTGCCGAACCCGAGGTAGCCGCGGCTTACCGTGCGGCAGACGCATTGATCCGCCAAACTTTGAGCCAAAAACTGCCCAAAGCGACACCGGTCATCGACGTTTGGAACAAGTCCGACTCGGTCTCGGCTGAGGTTTCGACTGAGCGCTATGACGGCGATGATGCAGCGGCTGTGATATCCGCTAAAACCGGTGCCGGCTTGCTCGCCTTGCGCCAGCAATTGCTGCAAGTGGTTGGCTGGCAATCGGCGCCAGAAGGGGTCTTCATGGCGCGTGAACGGCATGTTCAGGCGTTACACGCAGTGGCCAACCAACTGACACGGGCACGCGAACAATTGTCAGCCACGCAACCGGCGCTTGACTTGTTGGCAGAAGACTTGAGGCAAGCTCAGCGTGCATTGAGCCAAATCACCGGTGAGTTCACGCCCGACGACTTGTTGGGTGAGATTTTTTCTAAATTTTGTATTGGCAAGTAGCTGCAGCAGATCTTCGCTGTGTTGCTGGAGACAAAAAAAGCCTCGCCGTATCATTTATCGGCATAGATTGGCTTCAGGGCTTGCCGGTCTGGCTGGCTTCGTAGCGCAGCTTGTTGGCAACATTGGGCGGATAAAGCCCTGGCAGGGCCGCGCCGGCATTGACCTCGGACATGATCCAGGCCTCCAATTTTTCTTGCTCGACCGCCAGCTCGATAACGCTTTCCAGCAAATTGGCCGGAATCAGCACGGCGCCATCTTCGTCGCAGACCACCACGTCGTTGGGGAACACGGCCACGCCGCCGCAAGCAATCGGCTCTTGCCAACTGACGAAGGTCAGACTCGTGACCGACGCTGGTGCGGCTGTGCCTTGGCACCAGACCGGCAAGCCCGTGCCAAGCACACCGACGATGTCGCGCACCACGCCATCGGAAACCAGGCCCGCCACACCGCGCTTGTGCATGCGGGCGCACAAGATGTCGCCAAAAATGCCGGCGTCGGTCACACCCATGGCGTCAACCACGCAGACACAACCGGCGGGCATGGCTTCGATCGCCGCGCGCGTTGATATCGGCGAAGACCACGATTCCGGCGTGGCCAAATCCTCGCGGGCCGGTACAAAGCGCAGGGTGAAAGCCCGGCCGACCGTGCGTGGCTGGTCGGCTCGCAAAGGTTTGGTGCCGCGCAGCCAGACGTTTCGCAAGCCTTTTTTAAGCAGCACGGTAGTGAGTGTGGCGGTGGCGATAGATTTGAGTTTTTCAACAATGGCGGGAGCCAGCGCTTGGACTTCAAGTGGCACAGTCATGTCTCCTAAAAAGAGGTTGCAGTTGCAATGACGCTTGGCCTGCTGCGGCCAATCCGGCTGATCGCGCGGGGGGGTCAGGTACTTCGGCCACGCAGTAGTTTTTCTTCCGCAAGGGCCAAGGCCGCTGGCTTGCCAGACAGCACCAGCGTATCACCGCCTTCGAGCAGCGTGTCATCTTGCACGGCCTGGGCTTGCCCAAGGCTGCGCCGCAGGCTGACCACCTTGACGCCCACCGACGACAGCGCCATGGCACCCAGCGAAACGCCGACAGTTTTGATGGCCGGCGGCAAGGTGACGGTTAAGAGCCGGTCTAGCGCCAGCTCGTTGACAGAATCGTCGTCGGCGCCATGAAAGTAACCGCGCAACAAGTTGTAGCGCGCATCGCGTTGCTCTTGCACCACGCGGATCACCCGGCGCATCGGCACGCCGACCAAAGCCAGCGCGTGGCTGGCCAGCATCAAACTTCCTTCTATGGCTTCGGGCACGACTTCGGTGGCGCCCGCTGAGCGCAGTTTCTCAAGGTCCAAGTCGTCCGCGGTGCGAACAATCACCGGCACCGCCGGTGCATGAGCGCGTGCGTTGGCCAGTACTTTGAGGGCGCTGGCGGTGTTGAGGTAAGTGACGACCACTGCGCTGGCGCGTGCCAAGCCGGCCGCCATCAGGGACTGCAGCCGTACGGCATCGCCAAAAACCACCGACTGTCCCGCTGCGGCCGCCTGACGAACGCGGTCTGGATCGAGGTCCAGGGCAATGTAGGGGATGCCTTCTGCGTCCAAAATACGACCTAAATTTTGGCCGCAGCGGCCATAGCCGCAAATGATGACGTGCTGGCTGGTGTTGATGGCCTTGCGCGCAATCTGCGTCATCTGCAGCGACTGTTGCAACCATTCGCTGCTCACCAGCCGCATGACGATGCGGTTGCTGTTCATGATGATGAAGGGCGTCGCCAGCATGGACAGCACCATTGCCGCAAGAATCGGGTTCAGCAAATTGGCCGGCACCAGGCGGTTGTCTTGGGCCAAGGTCAGCAACACAAAACCGAATTCGCCGGCCTGTGCAATGTACAAGCCGGTGCGCAAGGCCACGCCATGGGTGGCGCCGAGAGCCTTGGCCAGCAGCGTGACCAGTGTCAGTTTGACGAGTACCGGCAAAACCAGCAGAAAAAGTACCAGCTGCCAGTGGGCCAGCACGGCATGCCAATCCAGCAGCATGCCGATGCTGATGAAAAACAAGCCCAGCAAGACGTCATGAAACGGTCGGATATCGGTTTCGACCTGGTGCTTGTACTCCGTTTCGGAGATCAACATGCCGGCAATGAAAGCACCCAGCGCCAAGCTCAACCCCGCCAGCTCGGTCAGCCAAGCCAGGCTCAGCGTCACCAGCAGCAAATTGAGGACGAACAACTCCTCGCTTTGACGCCTCGCCACAATCGTCAGCCACCAACGCATCACGCGCTGCCCGCCCATCAACAGCAAGGCGATCAGCAGGGCGGCCTTGAGCATACCCAGCCCCAAGGCACCGAACAGCTGTTCAGAGGGCGAGCCCAAGGCGGGAATCAGCACCAACAACGGCACCACGGCCAGGTCCTGAAACAACAAAATACCCATCACGCGTTGGCCATGCTCTGACGCCAACTCCAGCCGCTCGGACAAGAGCTTGACGACCAGGGCCGTACTGCTCATGGCGACCGCACCCGACAAAGCCAGCGAAGTTTGCCAGTTGATCTGCCACCAGTCTGGTGCGGCCAACGTCAACAGACAAGACCCGAGCATCACCAGCCCCATGGTCAACACCACTTGGCACAGCCCAAGACCGAACACGTGGCGGCGCATGGAGCGCAGTTTGGGCAGGTTGAACTCCAGCCCAATCACGAACATCAGGAAAACCACGCCAAACTCGCCCAGCCGGCGAACCCCGGCTGCGTCTTGTGCCAGGCCCAAGGCATTCGGACCGATGAGCACGCCGGCCGTCAAGTAGCCCAACATGGGCGGCAGTTTGAGCGAGCGACAAGTGACCACGCCCAGCACCGCCGCCAGCAAGTATGAAAGCGTGAGTTCGAGACCGTTCATCAAAGAATAGTAGCTGATGGGCGCAGACTTTGACGGAAAAGACTGCCGCAAGCGTCTCGATAGAATGCTGGGATGAACTATGACCGCACCGGCTTTGATCCGGCCCAAGCCGTGGCCCTAGCCCGTCACACTTTTGAGATCGAGGGGGCCGCGGTGCTGAGCATGGCGACGCGCATTGGTCCGGAGTTTGCCGCGGCCGTTGAAGCCGTTTTGCACTGCACCGGCCGGGTGGTGGTAATGGGCATGGGCAAAAGCGGCCATATCGGTCGCAAGATCGCCGCCACCTTGGCCTCTACCGGCACACCGGCCATGTTTGTGCATCCGGGCGAAGCCAGCCACGGGGATCTGGGCATGATCACCGCCGTCGATGTGGTGCTGGCCATTTCCAACAGCGGCGAAAGCGCCGAGCTGACGGTGATTTTGCCGACCCTCAGACGCTTGCAGGTGGTGGTCATCGCCATCACCGGGGGTGTGCAGTCGACCTTGGCGCAACACGCCAACCTGGTGCTCGACAGCAGCGTTGCGCAAGAGGCTTGCCCGCTCAATCTGGCGCCAACTGCCAGCACCACCGCGCAGCTGGCCATGGGCGACGCGCTGGCCGTGGCGCTGCTCGATGCCCGCGGCTTCAAACCGGAAGACTTTGCGCGTTCGCACCCTGGCGGTTCGCTGGGCCGCAAGCTGCTGACCCATGTGAGCGACGTCATGCGCAGTGGTGCCGCCGTGCCTTGCGTGCGGCCAGAGGCCAGCCTCAGTGAGCTCATGCGTGAGATGAGCGCCAAGGGCTTGGGGGCATCGGCGGTGGTCGATGCGCAGCAACGTGTATTGGGCATTTTCACGGACGGTGATCTGCGGCGCCTGATCGAAAAAGGCGCCGACTTGCGCGCGATGTGTGCCGCCGACGTGATGCACGCCAAGGCGCACCATCTGGCCTCCAGCGCATTGGCCGTGGAGGCGGTTGAACTGATGGAGCAGCACCAAATCACCAGCGTGCTGGTGGTCGATGAAGCCGGGCGCTTGTGTGGCGCGCTGAACACCAACGACTTGATGCGGGCGAAGGTGATTTGATGACGCCCTTGACCCCCGCACTGATCTTTTCGGCTGAATT
Organism: Polaromonas sp.; assembly: GCA_040400815.1. Taxonomy (GTDB): domain Bacteria; phylum Pseudomonadota; class Gammaproteobacteria; order Burkholderiales; family Burkholderiaceae_C; genus Polaromonas. Next base: position 14,077 of record JBBAPN010000013.1, read on the forward strand.
GCTGCGACGAGCACAGGGCATTAAAGTGGTTTTTTTCGATGTTGACGGTGTACTCACTGACGGCGGCTTGTACTTTGGTGAATACAGCCAGCCACACAGCGCGCCAGGGTCTGACCAGCAGGATGCCGTTGGTGAAACTATCAAACGCTTCAGCACGCTGGACGGTCAGGGCCTCAAGCTCTTGCAAAAGGTTGGCATCACGCCGGTGGTCATCACGGGCCGGGACAGTCGGGTGCTGCGCGCACGCTTGCAGGCACTGGGCATTGTTCACGCGCACTTCGGGACCGAAGACAAACGCCCGGCGGCCGAGCTGTCGCTCCAAACGCTGGCTTGTGATTGGTCTGAGGCGGCCGCCATGGGCGACGACTGGCCCGACTTGCCGGTGCTGCGCCGGGTGGCGTTCAGCTGCGCCCCGGCCAACGCCCACGCTGAGGTCAAAGCCGTGGCGCATTACATCACCCAAACCACGGGTGGTCATGGTGCAGCCCGAGAGTTTTGCGACTTGTTGCTGGCCGGCAGTGGCCGCTATGTCGATTTGCTGGCTGACTACGGCGCGTGATGATCCCCCAACCGATGCTCGGCATGAACCGCACGCTGCACGTCCTCAGGACTTGCGGGCAGACGATGGCGGGTCTTTGGGAGCGGCTGTCGCTGTATTTGCCGTTGGCCATGATGGGTTTGCTGGCGGTTGGCACGTATTGGTTGGTGCGCAACACGCCGGCTGCGTTGGAAGCCGAGCCGGCCCGGCCTGTGAGCCATGAGATTGATTACTTCATGCGCCGCGCTACCGTCAAGACCTTTGACGAAGCTGGCCGCTTGAAAACTGAAATGTATGGGGTTGAGGCGCGTCATTTTCAGGACACCGAAACGCTGGAAATTGACCAAGCCCGGCTGCGCTCTACCGGCCCCGACGGCCGCATCACCACGGCGACCGCGAATCGGGCCCTGAGCAATGACGCGGGCTCAGAAGTTCAGTTGAAAGGCAATGCCGTTGTGGTCCGGGAGCCAATGAAAAACCAAGACGGTAGCAGCTCGCCTCGACTGGAGTTCAAGGGCGAGTTTTTGCATGTTTTTTTGAACGAAGACCGCGTTCAATCGCATTTGCCGGTGGTGTTGAAACGCGGCTCAGACGTTTTCAGTGGTGACACATTTGCCTTTGACAACCTGGGCCAAGTTGCAGACCTGAAAGGCCGGGTGAAAGGCTTGTTGGTGCCCCGAACTGTGGCGGGCGTTACGACCATCCAAACAGCCAGATAAACCCGAAGCTGCGGCTTGCAAAATCGCGCAATCACAGCGCATTCAGTATGCTGGGCATGAAAAAAGGCTTTGAAACCAAAGTTTCAAAGCCTTTTGAGCAGACCATCCGTTCGACACGGAAGGGTCAGCCGGAGCCAATAACTGAGAACAAGGAATTAGTAGCCGCCCCGTCCACCGCCGCCGCCACCGCCG
>JBBAPN010000013.1:15625-56637 GCA_040400815.1 Polaromonas sp.
CGCCGTATCCGCCGCCACCTGAACGGCCGCCGCCACCGGAGCGATCACCGCCGCCACCGTAACCGCCACCGCCGGAGCGATCGCCACCGCCACCGTAACCGCCGGAGCGATCGCCACCGCCGCCACCGCCGCCACCGCCGGAGCGATCGCCACCACCGCCGTAGCCACCACCGCCACCGCCGCCGCCAAAGCCGCCGCCTGTGCGGGGTGGGCGTGCTTCCATGGGTCGGGCTTCATTCACCACAACGCTGCGGCCGCCCAAAGGCTGACCGTTCATGCCGCCGATAGCGGCTTGGGCTTCAGCATCGTTGCCCATTTCAACAAAACCAAAACCTTTGGAACGACCCGTGTCGCGCTCCATCATGACTTTAGCGCTGGTGACAGAACCGAATTGGCCGAATGATTGTTGCAGATCTTCGTCACGTACTGAGTAAGGCAGATTGCCGACGTAAAGTTTGTTGCCCATTGTGGGACTCCTCTAAAACACAATAACAAAAGCGGTCAAAAGCGATGGGGTCCCGAAAGCACAACAAATCTTCAAACGTACCGATGTAGCGCGCGAAACTGACCGATCACCTAACTGGTGCAAGCGTAACTGCCCGCACTCGCGGGATTATGCGCCAGTTTAGTTTTTTGCAAAAATTTTTCAGACTCTTACAGTGCCGGGCTTGACGAAGCAGTCCTATTTAAGCGGTTTAGCTTGCGAAACAATGGCTGCACTGTGCGGTTTGGCGAATCCCATGCGTTTGAGGCTAACTGATGTGTTTTTCAAAAAAGAAGCGCATTTTATAAATCCTATAACACCTTATTTCAGCGCGTATTAACTGTTTCGATGGCGGTGTTGCGGCAACCAACAGTTATGAAACTGACAAGTCGCCAAAACGGCCATGCGGACTTAAAAACCTTCAATCGCAGTCGGGATTAACCGCAAAGGTCGACTTGCTGGCCTACCAGGTCACTTCCCGCTCAGGTGTGGCGCCAATGCGGTGGATGGACAGGTCAGCGCCTTCGTATTCTTCTTCTTGGCTCAGGCGCAGTCCCATCGTGGCTTTGATCAAACCATAGACCAGAAAGCCACAAAAAAGCGCCCACAGCACGCCCATGGCCGTCCCCATGAGTTGCGCCGCTAGGCTGACACCGCCCAGGCCGCCCAAGGCCTTCAGGCCGAATATGCCGGCGGCCACGCCGCCCCAAGCGCCGCACAGCCCATGCAACGGCCAGACGCCCAGAACGTCGTCAATTTTCCATTTGTTTTGAGTCAGCGTGAACATGACGACGAACACAGCACCGCCAACCGCGCCGACCACCAGAGCACCCAGCGGGTGCATCAGGTCTGAGCCAGCGCAAACGGCCACCAAGCCAGCGAGTGGGCCGTTGTGAACAAAGCCGGGATCGTTCTTGCCGAGCGCCAACGCCGTCAGGGTTCCACCGACCATGGCCATCAAAGAATTCACCGCCACAAGCCCTGAAATCTTGTCAATGGTTTGCGCGCTCATGACGTTGAAGCCAAACCAGCCGACGGTCAGTATCCAGGCACCCAGCGCTAAGAATGGAATGTTTGACGGTGGGTGCGCTGAGACCGCGCCGTCTTTGCGGTAGCGATTGCTGCGCGCGCCCAGCAAGATGACCGCCGGCAAAGCCAGCCAGCCGCCCATGGCATGAACCACCACGGAGCCTGCAAAGTCGTGAAATTCCTCGCCCGTCAAGGCCTTGACCCAGGCTTGGACGCCGAAATGTTGGTTCCAAACAATGCCTTCAAAGAAGGGATAAACCAGCCCCACGATGACTGCCGTGGCAATAAGTTGCGGATAAAAACGCGCTCGCTCAGCAATGCCGCCCGAAATGATGGCGGGAATGGCGGCGGCGAAGGTAAGTAAAAAGAAGAATCGAACCAACTCAAAACCATTCTTGACGGCCAATTGTTCGGCCCCTACAAAGAAATGCGTGCCGTAAGCCACGCTGTAGCCGATGACAAAATAAACAACCGTCGATACTGAAAAATCAACCAAAATCTTCACCAAGGCGTTGACTTGGTTCTTTTTGCGAACCGTGCCAAGCTCGAGAAATGCAAAGCCGGCGTGCATGGCCAGCACCATAATGCCCCCCAGCAGAATGAACAGTGTGTCTGAGCCCTGTTTCAGTGCTTCCATAGCTTGTCTTCTTTCTAAAATGTTTTAATTTGGTGCATTTTATGGTCTTATTCCAGAAATGCACCAAATTCAAGCAAGAATTGGGCCTAAACAGTGCGGCGCAGCTGGGCCGGCCACCGTCGCAATCAACACCTGGTTGTTAACCTCGCGATTCAGACGTTTGCCTGCAGCAGGGCAGGAGACGCCGGCAAAGCACTTCGCCGATCGCAGAGCGATATACTTGGCAAGCGCCGATTTACTCAGTTTGCGGGCGCTTAAAAAGTACAGCTAAAGACGATTTCCAGCAACCCGGATTCGCTTTGGCGAAACCGGGTTTTTGTTTTTTCTGCAGGTGATTATTTGACCTTCGTCGCAACACCGCTGACCATGCATTTCAAGGACGCCTTGCCGCTGCAAAGTGGCGCGTCGATACGCACTTATGACCTGAGCTACGAAACCTATGGCGTGCTCAACGCCGACCAGTCGAATGCCGTGTTGATTTGCCATGCGCTGAATGCCTCGCACCATGTGGCCGGCGTTTACCTGGACGCATCGGGCCAAGTCAAAGCCAAGTCGGAAGGCTGGTGGGACAGCATGATCGGGCCAGGCAAGCCGGTCGACACGGATCGTTTTTTCGTCATCGGCGTGAACAACATTGGTTCCTGCTTTGGCTCCACCGGGCCGATGCAGATCAACCCTGACACGCAAGCCATTTACGGTGCCGATTTCCCGGTCGTCACGGTCGAAGACTGGGTCGATGCCCAAGCCCGGCTGCTAGATGTTTTGGGCATTCAGACTTTGGCGGCCGTGATGGGCGGCAGTCTGGGCGGCATGCAGGCACTGGCTTGGACGCTGCGCTACCCCGACCGCGTTCGGCACGCCGTGGTGGTGGCGAGCGCGCCCAATCTGAACGCTGAAAACATCGCCTTCAATGAAGTGGCCCGTCGTGCGATTACAACCGATCCGGACTTTCACGCTGGGCATTTTTACCGCTACGGTGTGTTGCCTAAACGCGGCCTGCGCATCGCCCGCATGATTGGGCACATCACTTATCTCAGCGACGATGTGATGAATGAGAAATTTGGCCGGTTGCAAGTAGCCCCCACGCTCCCCGCTGCGCCAACTCCTTTTAAGTATTCAACCCAAGACGTCGAGTTTCAGATTGAAAGCTATTTGCGTTACCAAGGCGACAAGTTCAGCGAGTACTTCGACGCCAACACCTATTTGCTGATCACCCGCGCGCTGGATTACTTTGACCCCGCAAGCGCGCACGGTGGCAACCTGAGCCTGGCGTTGGCCAAGGCCAGCGCAAAATTCTTGTTGGTCAGCTTCACCACGGACTGGCGTTTTTCGCCGGCCCGCAGCCGCGAAATCGTCAAGGCGTTGCTGGACAACCAGCGTGACGTCAGCTACGCTGAGATTGATGCGCCGCACGGGCACGACGCCTTCTTGTTGGAAGATGCTCGTTACCTGGGCGTGGTTCGCTCCTACTTCAACAGCAAGGTGGCTGTATGAAGGTGCCATCCAAAGTCTTGAAAGAAAGCTCACCAGATTTGCTGTCGATTGCCCGCTTGGTGCCGCATGGTTCGCGGGTGCTCGACCTCGGTTGCGGCACCGGTGAGTTGCTGGCGCATTTGATCCGCGAGCGTGGCTGCTCGGGTTATGGCGTCGAGATTGACGACGCCAATGTGCAGGCCTGCGTCGAGCGTGGCGTCAATGTGATTCAGCTCAACCTGGAAGAAGGGCTGGCGCTGTTCGGTGACCGCTCGTTCGATGTGGTGCTGCAAATTGACACGCTGCAACACCTGCGCAACGCCGAAATCATGTTGCGCGAAACCGCTCGCGTCGGTCGCATGGGGATCGTGGCTTTTCCTAATTTTGGCCATTGGCCGAATCGCTTGGCGGTGCTCAGGGGGCGCATGCCGGTCACCAAGGTCTTGCCTTACCAGTGGTACGACACGCCCAATATCCGGGTCGGCACCTTGCAGGATTTTCGGGCCTTGGCGTTGAACAATGAGCTGAAAATCCTCGACCAGTTTGGCCTGCAAGACGGTGAAGAAATTCGTTTTTGGCCGAATGCACGCGCCAGCCGCGCGGTCTTCAAGGTGCAACGCGCCTGACCCAATGCTGAAACTTTTTGAACGCCTGTTCGGCACTTGGGTGCGAGACGTTTCTGCGCGTACCTTGCGCGCGGACGGTATGGCGGGTTTGTTGGGTGCGGTGCTGGTGTTGCCGCAAGGCATCGCTTTTGCCACCTTGGCCGGGCTGCCGCCGGAGTACGGTTTGTACACCGCCATCGTGCCCTGCATCATTGCGGCACTGTTTGGTTCCAGCTGGCATGTCATGTCGGGGCCGACGAATGCCAACTCACTGGCCCTGTTCGCCATGTTGTCGCCGCTGACCATGGCCTTCACGCCGGCTTACATCCAGATGGCGCTGGTCGTCACGGTGATGGTCGGCGTCATGCAGTGGCTGATTGGCACGTTGCGACTGGGCACCTTGGCCAACTTCATTTCACCTGCGGCATTGTTCGGTTTTACCTCCGGCGCGGCGGTGCTGATTGCTGTCTACGCTTTGCCAGATTTGCTGGGCATCGGTGCTGCCGGTGAACATGGTGCGGCTGCATTGCTGCGGCATGTCGCCAATCAGTGGGCATCGGCCCAGCCCGCGGCGCTGGCGGTGGCGGCGGTGACGATGACGGTGGCGCTGGTGTTGCGGCGCTGGCGACCGCACTGGCCTTACATGCTGGCGGGTTTGGTCAGTGCCACGCTGTTTGCTTGGGTGGCGGCGGGACAAGCACAGGGTGCTTCTTTGATGAGCTTGCGCATGGTCGGTACGGTGGCTGTGCCTTGGCCGCGCTTTTCAGTGCCGCAAATCAGCTGGGCAGCTTTGCCCGAGTTGCTCGGCTTGGCCTTCGCGCTGACGATCGTGGCCTTGGGTCAGTCAATCTCGATCGCCAAGGCTGTGGCCGCTCGATCAGGTCAGCGGATAGACGCTAACCGCGAGTTTCGCGGGCAAGGTTTGTCGAACATCGTGGGTGGCTTCTTTTCGAGTTACGTGTCTTGCGGCTCGATGAACCGCTCCATGCCTAATTTACAGGCGGGTGCACGCACGCCGCTGGCGTCGGTGTTTTCAGCCTTGCTGCTGCTCGCTTTGGTGGCGCTGAGCGCGTCTCTGCTGGCAAAAATTCCGATGGCGGCGCTGGCGGCGCTGTTGGTGGTGGTGGCGATCTCATTGCTCGACCTGTCGCGGTGGCGTCAGTTGCTGCGCCTGAGCCGCACCGAATTTGGCGTGGCTTTGGCGACTCTGGTGGCGACCGTGACGATTCGCCTTGAGATCGCAATTTTGCTGGGAACTTTGCTGTCGCTGATGTCATTTTTGTACCGCACCTCGCACCCGGCGATGCGCACCATGGGCTTTGACAGCGCCCGCCCTGACCGGCAGTTTGTGGTGTTAGACGACGCGCCAGTAGAGGCGCATGTGATGCCCGAGTGCCCGCAGCTCAAACTGCTGCGCATGGAGGGCGAGGTTTACTTTGGCGCGACCCAGCATGTCGCTGACACGCTGCACGCGCTGCGCCATGTGCCGGAGCCGCAAAAACATTTGCTGGTGATGGGCAAAAGCATGAACTTCATCGACTTGGCGGGTGCCGAGTTGTGGGAGGCCGAGCTCAATGCGCGCCGCGCGATGGGCGGTGACTTGTACTTTCACCGACCGCGCCCTGAAGTCATCAGCATGTGGAAAACCACCGGCTTCACCCGCTTGCTGGGTCCTGAACATCAGTTCCCCGACAAGCGAACCGCGATTGCCACGATCTTCCACAAGCTCGACCCGGAGATTTGCCGGCATTGCACGGCGCGTGTCTTTTGGGAATGCAAGAGCGTGCCGGGGCCTTGATTGCCTGCAGGACATTCGCAGACCGCACCGCGACGGGTTGCCTCAGCGCGCACAATGTTTAAAAGTGATGATTTGGATTGCGCCGCTACCCGTGAAACGATTTTGATGAAACGACTTGTCCATTGGGCCTTGATCGCCACGCTGGGCAGTTGGCTGTTGGCGTGTACCAGCGCGCCTTTACTGGCGAGCATGGCGCCAAAAAGTGTCACCGTGCCCACAGAGCGGCTGCAGCAGGCGATTGCCGAGCGCTTTCCGATCAAGCAGCGCGTGGCTGAGGTGCTGGAGCTGGAGGTGCTACCACCTCGCCTGAGCTTGTTGCCAGCCAGCAATCGACTGGCCACCGACGTTGATTTGAGCTTGGTCGATCGGTTGATGGGCGGCCGTTACAGCGGCAGCTTTTCTTTTGATTTCGGCCTGCGTTTTGAGCCGAGTGACAACACCATTCGGATGACGGGCGCGCGCGTCAACCGCGTCAGCTTGGCGGGTGTGCCCGAGCCTTACCAAACGGCCATCACACGAAACGCGCCGCGGCTGGCGGAGCGCCTCTTTGACAACCGTGTGCTGCATCAGTTCAGTGACAAAGACCTGCGTTTGGTCAACGGTTTGGGGCTGGAGCCCGGCGAGATCACGGTCACGCCAGTGGGCTTGAAGGTGACGCTGGTGCCGCGTCCTTTGGCGCGCAAGCCCTGACGCAACCCCGCCATTCAATTTCGTATTTTCAGGAGTCCGCTATGAACACTCGCTTACCCGCTTCAGTTCTTGATTCAGCCGCTGCATTGGGGCAGGTCAGCGCCCAATGGGACGGTGACATCGTGGGCCAGCTGAGTGAGTACATCGCTATTCCCGCCAAGTCGCCGGGCTTTGACAGTGACTGGGCGCAGCACGGTTTCATTGAGACCGTGGTGCGCAACGCCGCGGCCTGGATCGAAGCCCAAAAAGTCGAAGGTCTGACGCTTGAAATCGTCCGCTTGCCGGGTCGCACACCCGTGGTGTTTTTTGAAGTGCCGGCCACGCGCGCAGCGGTGCCCGGTCAGACGGCGCAAACCGTGCTGATGTACGGCCACCTCGACAAACAACCCGAGTTCACCGGCTGGCGCGCCGCCCTCGGCCCATGGACGCCGGTCTACCAAGACGGCAAGCTCTACGGCCGCGGCGGCGCTGACGATGGTTACGCCACTTACGCCAGCATTGCGGCCATTCAGGCCTTGAAAAGCCAAAATATCGGGCATCCGCGCATCGTCGGTTTGATCGAAACCTGCGAAGAAAGCGGCTCCTACGATTTGCTGCCGTATGTCGACGCCTTGCGCCGCCGACTGGGCGATGTCGGGCTGGTGATTTGCCTCGACTCGGGTGCTGGCAATTACGACCAGCTCTGGCTCACCACCAGCTTGCGCGGCAACGCCACCGGCACGCTCAAAGTCGAAGTGCTGACCGAAGGGATTCACTCCGGCGACGCCAGCGGCTTGGTGCCGTCTAGTTTTCGCATCATGCGGCAGGTGCTGGACCGCCTCGAAGACAGCGCCACCGGACGCTTGTTGCCGGCCAGTTTTCACTGCGAAGTGCCAGCCGACCGCTTGGCCCAAGCAAAGGCCACGGCGGCTATTTTGGGCGACGAGTTGTACAAGCGCTTTCCGTGGGCCCACTACGACTGCGAAGGTGCCAGCGTCTTCACCCTGCCGACCACCACCGACCCGGTTGAAGCTTTGCTGAACCGTACTTGGCGGCCGACCTTGAGCGTCACCGGCGCCGAGGGGCTGCCGGCCCTGAAAGACGCGGGCAATGTGCTGCGGCCCTACACCGCCTTCAAGCTCTCGCTGCGCTTGCCGCCGCTGGTGGACGCCGCGCAAGCCGTGCAAGAACTCAAGAAGCTGCTCGAAGACAATGCGCCCTACCAGGCCAAGGTGACGTTTCACGGCGGCGGCACGACGGGCTGGAACGCACCGGCGTCGACGCCGTGGTTTGACAAGGCGCTGGACAGCGCCTCGCAGGCGTTTTTTGGCGCCTCCTGCGGCACCATTGGCCAGGGCGGCACGATCCCGCTCATGAGCCTGCTGAGCCAAGGTTTCCCGAAAGCGCAAATGATGGTTTGCGGTGTCCTCGGCCCGAGAAGCAATGCGCATGGGCCAAATGAATTTTTGCATGTGCCCTACGCCAAAAAACTCACAGCGGCGGTGGCGCAAGTGATCGCGCAGATGCCGGATTGAGCGCGTCAGGTGCCGCAGTTCGGCGGCGGCATCAGACCGGCGCCGGTCGCCGCTGCTGCCAAGCCAGCCAGACCAAGGCTGCGCCGGTCAGTGCCAGCGGCAGCAGTGAACCGAGGTTCAGCAGCCACCAACCCTGCGTTGTGACCAGCACGCCGGAGGCCAGCGAGGTGATCGCCAGCACCGCAAAAACGCAAAAGTTCAGCGCCCCCTGAGCCTTGTCTTTTTCTTCCGGGCGATAAGTCGTCAGAGCCAACGTGGTGGCGCCGGTGAACAGAAAATTCCAGCCGACACCCAGTAAAAAAAGCGCGACCAAAAACGCATGCAGGCTGACACCGGACAGCGCCACCATCACGCACAAAATGTTCAACCCCAAACCGACGCCCATGATGGGCAAGGTGCCAAAGCGTCGAATCAAGTGGCCGGTGAAAAAGCCAGGCGCAAACATGCCGATCACGTGCCATTCCAAGACCAGCGCGGTGCTTGAGAAAGGCAGGCCGCAGACCTGCATGGCAATCGGCGTGGCCGCCATCAGCAAGTTCATCACGCCATAACCTAAGGCACCGGCAGACGCTGCCACGATGAAGGCTGGCTGGCGCATGATCACGCCCAGCGGTCGGCCACCTGAATGGGCGGTTTGCGCTGGTACGGGCGGAAAGCGGATGCCCGCCAGCAAGACCATCGCCAGCAGCGCCACGCCGGCCAAAGCCAGGTAAGCGCCGGCGAAGGGCACGCTGGTCAGGTTGCGGGTGTAGGCGGCGAGGTTCGGCCCGGCCACCGCGCCGATCAAGCCGCCGGCCATCACCAGCGAGATGGCTTTTTCTTTGAAGCCGGGCAGCGCCAATTCGGCCGCCGCAAAACGGTACAGCTGCGCATTGGCGTTGTAATAGCCGGCGACCAAGGTGGCGCCGACCAGCAGCCAGAACTGGCTGGTGTAGGCCGCCCAAGCGCACAAAAGTGCCGAGCCTAAAGCCACCGCCAAACCCAGCTGAAATGAGGTTTTGCGGCCAAAGCGTTTTTGTGTTGTTGCCACCAGCCCGGTCGACAGCGCCCCGCCGACGACATAGCCCATCACTGGCAAGGTCGCCATCCAGCCCAGCGGCGCCAAACTCAGCCCGACCAAGCCGTTGATGGCGATGAAGGTCACGTTGTTGGTCAGAAACAGACCTTGGCAGAGCGTGAGGAGCCAGAGATTGAGGTTCATAAGCTGGGGTTTCTACAGAAGATCAAAGGGCGGTCGACGAGTCTTTTGGTGAATGATCGCGATCAGAGATTCAAAGCCAGCACCAGCGCCGTCAGTGCGGCGGTTTCAGCCCGCAGCACCCGTGGGCCCAAGGTCACCGGCGTGAACCCGCTGGCCATCGCCAAGGCTTCTTCGGCTGCGCTCAGACCGCCTTCGGGGCCACTCAAAAAGCACACGTCGGCGGTGTCTGACACCTGGGCCAGCGCAGCGGCCAGCGGCTGCGTGCCTTCGGCCAGCGAGAGCAGGCAGCGCAGCACTGGCTGCTCGGCCGTGGCGACCGGCAAGGCTTTCAGCCAGGCCGCCAAATCGCGCACCGCGGCCACCGTCGGCACACGGTTACCGCCGCATTGTTCGCAGGCGGCCACCGCGACGGACTGCCAGTGGTTTTGTTTTTTCTCGGCGCGCTCGCCCGACAGCCGCAACACGCTGCGGCTGGTGTGCAGCGGTTGCAGGCTGTTGACGCCGAGCTCAGCGGCTTTTTCGATCAGCCAGTCCATGCGTTCGTTGGCCGGCATGCCGAGCGCCAGTTGCACGCGGCGATCGGCTTCGCGCTCGCTGGTGCGGTGCGCGCCCAAGCAAACATCGACGTCGCTGCGGCCCATCCGCGTGATGCTGGCGTCCCATTCGCCGCCAAGGCCGTTGAACAGCGTGATGTTTTGGCCGGGTTGCATGCGCAGCACTTGCACATGGCGCGCGGTGCTGTCGGGCAGGCTGAATGTGGCGCCTGCCGCCATCGGCAGATCGGCAAAAAAACGGGCGGCCATTAAAAGGTGTATCCGATGCGGGTTTCGTTGCCTTCAATCTCGTCGAGCAAGACCATCAAGGGTCCGAGCGAGCGGTAGCGCGAGGCAGTGCTGCGGGCGTACTTGATGAAGCGCGGCGTGTCCGCCAAGTACTGCGGCTTGCCGTCGCGCAGGGTCAGGCGTGCAAAAATGCCGAGGATTTTCAAATGCCGTTGCAGGCCCATCCATTCCACCGCTCGGTAAAACTCGCCAAAATCATCGCCCACCGGCAAGCTGGCTTTGCGGGCTTTCTGCCAGTAACGGATGGTGATGTCGATGACGAACTCTTCGTCCCAGCTCAAAAAAGCGTCGCGCATCAGACTGGCGATGTCATACGTGATCGGGCCGTAGACGGCATCTTGGAAGTCCAACACGCCTAGCGCCTGCGTGGGGGCCATCGACTGCAGCGAAGGGCCGCTCCGAGCAAAGTCAGCCCCCTCGGGTGGCAGCGTAGTACGCGAAGCGACAAGCGTGGGGGCCATTAGATTCCTGGGCATGAAATCCCGGTGCACAAACACCCGCGCGCCGCCCAGTGAATTCAAATTGCTGTCTTTGATCTGCGCAAAAAAACCAGCCAGCTTGGTTTGCATTGCCGTGTCGATAGAAATGCCGCGGTGCTGAGCGATGTACCAGTCCGGGAACAGCGCCAGTTCGCGCGACAGCAGGGCATCGTCATAGGCCGGCAAGACGTCGGGCCGAGACGACAGTTGCCATTGAATCAAGGCATCCACCGCGTCCATGTACAGCTGGTGAATGAATTGCCCGTTTTGCGGCACGATGTCCAGCGAACCTTGTTGCTTGATGACCTCCATCATGGTGTGTGAGCCGAGGTCACTCAGCAGCATGAAGCCGTTAGCCTGATCCCAGGCCAGCACGCGCGGTGCGTTCAGTCTGGCTTGCGCCATCAGCGCGGCGACCTTGGCGAAAGGCGCGCAGTCTTCTTGCGCCGGTGGGGCGTCCATGATGATGCAACTGCCAGCGCCTTGGTCAATTCGAAAGTAGCGCCTGAAGCTGGCGTCAGCCGAGGCTAGGCGCAGCGACTGCGGGGCGAGTTGGTGCACCGCACTGTGGGCGGCCAGCCATGCCGTAAAAGCGGCGGACCGTGCTGGATCGCTCCAGCCGATGGTTGAGGCAGTGGGCATGGCCGCGTCGCGGGTCTCGGGCGTACTTGAAGAAGAGGGGGTCATGGATAATCAGTCGGAAATCGACAAAACGGGTTTATCTCACATTAACGATGCGTTCAGCATCTCACATCCCCCTTATTCTCGCGCCCATTGGGCATGCGGTCCGCAGCGTGTTCAACTTGATCGCGTTCGGCCTCCTGACCGGTGCGCCCTTGCACGCCCAAACGCTACCGACCCGTCTGGCAGCAGGCGAGTTGCGGCCGACCCTGAAAAGCTCACCAAAACTGGCCGAAAAGCAGCCAGAGGGCCCCGGCAATGAAGTGCCGACTTTTATTTTTGGTGAATTGATCACTGGCCGCACCAGTTTGGAAACCACCATCGACGGCCATGCCGAGTTGCGACGCGGAAAGACCACCTTGCGTGCCGACTGGCTGGAGTATTTTCAGCCCGATGACTTGGTCAAGACGCGGGGTCATGTGCGTGTCAGCAATGCGGGCAATCTTTTTTGGGGCCCCGAGCTGGCGCTCAAGATTGACACCTTCGAGGGCACTTTCACCCAGCCGAGCTATCGATTTTTGGCTGGTGGGAATGGGCAAGCGGCGCAAATCCTGTTTGTTGATGACAAACACTTCGTGGCCAATCAAGCCACCTACACGACCTGTGAGCGCGGTAACGAAGACAGCTGGACACCCGACTGGCAGCTGACCGGCGAGCGTTTCACCTTTGACTTTGACAAAGAAACCGGCGTCGCCTCCGGCGCGACATTGCGCTTCATGGACGTGCCCATCTTGCACTGGCCCGGCTCGGTGTCTTTTCCGCTGAGTGACAAGCGCAAGTCTGGTGCGATGGCGCCGACCTTTGCGGTCGACACGACCAGTGGTGTCGCGATCACGGTGCCTTATTACTTTGACATCGCACCAAATCGGGATGCCACCCTGACGCCCACCTACGCCAGCAGCCGCGGGATCAACTTGGCTGGTGAATTTCGCTACCTGGAGCCGAGCTACCGCGGCCTGCTGCACACCAGCTATTTGCCGGGTGACTTGTTGCGCAACGCCGATCGCTGGTCCTTGGGTTACCAGCACAGCGGTATCGTCAACACCGGCTTGAGCAGCATCGGCAATGTCGGGCTTGGCCTGAACTTGAACCGCGTCAGTGACGACAACTACTGGCGTGCCTTTGCCGGCTTTGGGGGCACCAGCCTGAGCGGTACCGGTCTGAGTGGCAGTGCGCTGGGTGTCGTCGGCTTGAGCGGCGTCGGTTTGACGCAGCGGCTGCTCAGCAACGACCTTAACCTGAGCTGGGGCCAGGGCTTTCTAAGCACCGGTTTTAAGTTGCAAAAATGGCAGACGCTGCAAGACCCGGCGTCGCCCATCGTTCCGCCTTACGACCGGTTGCCGCAAATCACCGCCCGTTATGCCCGCAACAATGTCCTGTTGGGTGGTGTGAGTGGCGTCAATTGGTCGGTGGACGGCGATTTCACCAGCTTTTCGGCGGTCAGCAAGCTCACTCTGCAGCCCAACGCCCAACGGGCTTTCGCACTGGCCCAGATCAGCCGGCCGTTTTTCTGGCCGGCCGGGTTCATCACACCCAAGTTGCTGTTGCGGGCCACCAGCTACGAGTTTGACGCGGCCTTGACCAGCGCTGGCAGCGGCGGCGCCATGTCGGCCAATGTGGTGGTGCCGACCTTCAGCTTGGACGCTGGGCTGCAGTTTGAGCGGGATGTCTCTTTCTTTGGCCGCAGCCTGCTGCAAACCTTAGAGCCGCGGGCGTTTTATGTGCGCACGCCGTACCGCAATCAAAACTATTTGCCCAGTTACGACTCGGGTGCCACCAGTTTCAACTTTGCGACCATTTACACGGAAAATGCGTTTGCCGGCAATGACCGAATCTCAGACGCTAACTTGCTGACGCTCGGTGTGACCTCGCGCTTGTTGGACGACGCCAGCGGCGCCGAGCTGGTGCGTTTGGGCATCGCCCAGCGGCTTCGCTTTGCCGACCAGCTGGTGACGCTGCCGACGATCGCACCCGCAGCGCCCAACCTGCCGGTGACCGATCGTTTGAGCGACTTGTTGCTGGGTGCTTCGGTCAAGTGGACGCGCGATTGGTCCTTGGACGGCTCCACCCAATACAACCCAAAAATCGGCCAATCAGAAAGTAACAATGTCAGTGCGCGTTACAACCCCAGCAATTACCGGGTGGTGAATGCGACGTACCTGCGACAAAGAGGGGTCAGCGATCAGCGCGGCATCAGCTGGCAATGGCCGGTCAACGACCTCTGGGGCGACCGGGGTGAAGACCTCGGCGCCGGGCGTGGCCAAGGGGGCGGTCGTTGGTACAGCGTGGGCCGTTTGAACTACAGCATGCGCGACAAAATACTGGTCAATTCAGTCCTTGGTTTTGAATACGACAGTTGCTGCTGGATCGGCCGTGTCGTGCTGCAGCGCACGCAAAGTGCGATCGCCATTGCCAATACCCAAATCATGTTCCAGCTCGAATTTGTCGGCTTTGCCCGCATTGGCGAGAACCCCTTGCAAGCGCTGCGCGCTAATATTCCGAAATACCAACTCCTGCGCGAGCAAACCGCCCCGCCCAGCCGTTTTACCAACTATGACTAAGCACTTCTCTTCATTCGCCCCTGACCGGACTTTCTTGAAAGGCCCGAGTGCCGCCACCTTGCCAGCCTGGCCAAGGGCACTGTGCGGATGGCTTGCGACACTGACACTGGCCGCGTGGCTGCTGCCCGTGGGCGCGCAAACCTTGCGGCTGCCGGACGCCGTCAAGCCGACCAATAGGCCGGTGACAACGCTTGAAAACACCGACGCTCGCCCGGGCGACTTCATCGCTGCGGTCGTCAATTCCGAGCCCATCACCCACAACGAAGTGCAGAACCGGCTGGTCCGGATCGAGCAACAACTCTCGCGTCAAGGCAATTTGCCGCCGCGCAAGCAGCTGGCGCGGGAGGTGCTCGAGCGTTTGATCAATGAGCGAGCCCAATTGCAACTGGCGCGCACGCTGGAGGTGCGTCCCGACGAAGCGGCGGTCGACCAAGCGGTCGTCACCGTCGCTCGGCAAAATCAGCTGACGCTAGAGGAGCTGAAAAGTCGCCTGGCCGCAGATGGCACGGACTACCCACGTTTTCGCGCCGACCTGCGAGACGAGTTGGCACTGGCGCGGCTGCGCGAGCGCGAAGTCGATAACCGTGTCAAGGTCAGCGATCAAGAGATTGACCAGTTCTTGCGTGAGCGCGAGGTGCAAGCCCAAGCAGGCCCGGAGCAGCTCAACATCGCTCAAATCTTGGTGGCTGTGCCGGAAACGGCCACGCCCGAACAAGTCGCTGTGTTGCAGGCCAAAGCCGAAAGTGTGTTGGCGCGCATCCGCGGTGGCGAAGCCTTTGCCAGTGTGGCCGCCGAGCTGTCCGATTCACCGGGAGCGGCCAGCGGCGGCGAACTGGGGCTGCGGCCGGCCGAGCGTTTGCCGACTTTATTCGTCGAGGCCACCCGCGACCTTCGGGCCGGTGGTTTGGCCGGACCGGTGCGCAGCGGTGCGGGCTTTCACATCCTCCAACTGATCGAGAAAAAACGCGGTACCGGCACCGCCAGCGTCACGCAGACCCACGCGCGCCACATCTTGCTCCGGCTCAGTCCCGAGCTGACCGAGCAAGCCGCGAAAGACAAGCTGGCCGACTTCAAACGCCGCATTGCCGCCGGTCAGGCTGACTTTGCGGCCTTGGCGCGCGACCACAGCCAAGACGGATCGGCCAAAGACGGCGGCGATCTGGGCTGGGCCTCACCCGGTATGTTCGTGCCAGAATTCGAGCAGGTCATGAACCAGCTCAAGCCCGGTCAAGTGGCCGACCCCTTGGTTTCCCGCTTCGGCGTGCACCTGATCGAAGTGTTGGAGCGACGCGAAACCGCTCTGACTGAGCGCGAGCAGCGTGAAGCCGTGCGCAACATCGTGCGCGCTCGAAAAATAGACGAGGCTTACAGCCAGTGGGTGCAAGATGTGCGCGGTCGGGCGTATGTGGAATTTCGAAACTAGAGCGATGTTGGCCCCCACGCTCCCCACTGCGTGTGGTTCGCCGCCCCCCGAGGGGGCTGACCTTGCTTGGGGCGGCCCGGCGCTGCGGTCTGTGGCCACCCTTTTCGCTTCGCATACGACGCTGCCTTCTAGAAAATAAAATCGAATGAAACACATAGCACGAAAGCGGTTTGGTCAGCATTTTCTGACCGACCGCGGCATCATTGAAGACATTATTCAGGCGATTGACCCGAAGCCGGGCGATTCGATGGTCGAAATCGGCCCTGGCCTGGCCGCCATGACGCAGCCCTTGGTGGCGAGGCTCGGACACCTCACGGTGATTGAGCTGGACCGTGACCTGGCCATTCAACTGCGTGGTCATCCGCAGCTCACCGTGGTCG
This sequence comes from Polaromonas sp., assembly GCA_040400815.1. Classification (GTDB taxonomy): domain Bacteria; phylum Pseudomonadota; class Gammaproteobacteria; order Burkholderiales; family Burkholderiaceae_C; genus Polaromonas. The sequence goes on from JBBAPN010000013.1 coordinate 31,423, forward strand.
AGAGTGATGTGCTGAGAGTTGATTTCCGCACCCTTGCTGCTGAAATTCTTTCAGCCCCATCGGTTGGGGGCAGCAAGCTCAGAGTGGTTGGCAACCTGCCCTACAACATCTCCACGCCCATCTTGTTTCACTTGTTGGAGGTGGCCGACGTCATCGAAGACCAGCACTTCATGCTGCAAAAAGAAGTGATTGACCGCATGGTGGCGCGCCCTTCAACGTCCGACTACGGCCGTTTGAGTGTCATGTTGCAGTGGCGTTACGCCATGACCCATGTGTTGTCGGTGCCGCCGCACAGCTTTGACCCACCACCCCGCGTGAACAGTGCCGTGGTGCGCATGCTGCCGCATGCCGAGCCTGCCGTGCTGGAGGTCAAGTTGCTCAGTGAAGTGGTGCAAGTGGCGTTCAGCCAGCGTCGCAAACTGCTGCGCCATACCCTGGGTCGCTGGTTGGAGGCGCACGAATTCGGCGGTGAGTTTAACGTCCAGCGCCGCGCTGAAGAAGTTCCGGTGGCCGAATACATTGCCTTGGTGCAAGCCTTGTCGTTGGCAGGCTTGACAGCGAAGCCTTGACACCAGGATTCCGCTGATTTTATCCCTCAGGGGCGCCAGATTTGTTCATCCGACAATCAAAAAAGCCCGCTGGAAGCGGGCTTTTGGGTGCAAGTGAGGTGCTTTCGCACGCGCCACAGATGACAAACGGTTTTAAGCCGCCGCCATCCAATAGCCCGCGTTGAAAGGACTGCTCATGCGAAGTGCAAAAGGTGTCACGTCGATCAGTTTGTCGGTCGGCATCACTTCGCCGCCTTCGTCTACTGCTTGCTGGGCCTCATTCGCCCGATCCCCTTGGCCGATGTCTGGGGAGCGGGCTACAGAAAAGAATAGAAGCATCGGAACGGTATCTTTCGATCCGCCCAATAGTCCGCGGCATCCCGAAAGATGTCCAGCAGCTGCTCGCGCGCTTCTTTGTCAAACTTGGCATTGGCAGGAACTTGCTCCAGCACCACGATAAAACCAGGCTGCTGGCCCGACTTGTGAACCAAGTCGGTCATGCAGTCATAGAGCGCATCGAAGTTTTTGCCAAAATGGGCGGGGAAGGTGTACTGGGCCGCGATCATGTCCAACACATCTTGCTTGCTCTGGGCGTTGCCCAGGTTGGCGTACAAGAAATGATGGCCTAATTCGGTCGCCGCGTCTTGCAATTCCGGTACGCGAAATGCGCGTATGGACTGAACAATATTTGGCCTGACAGTACGAAGTGGTGTGTCCATCTTCGTTTCTCTTTCTAATAACAAGTTAACCAACACATAAACTGAAACTTCCTACAGGCTGAATCGTGCGAGGTCAGCGAACGATCAGCCGATAACTGGCGTAGTGGTCCTCGGTGTAAAAGCAAGCGTCTGGGGCAGCCGGTTTGTCGCCGCCACACACAATACGCCGCGCACCGCGGCTACGTTCCCCCGGCGTTTTGACCGTGTATTCACGGTAATAACCGCGCTGGCGGGCCGGCAACAAATGCTCCCGATTGCCAAACACCGTGCCATCCTTGTCGTAACTGAAAGGGCCGCCTTGATAAATCAGGGTCATCATGGACTGCCCTTGCGCTGGCAGTTGGCTGACCGAAATTTGTTCATTCGGACCCGCCGCTGGACCCTTAGCATGCACCGTGAAGGTGCTGAAAATGCCAGACAAGGCCAACAGCACCAACAGTGCCGCAGCGATAGCCCGACACTGGGCGGCCCAATTCCAATTCCAATAACTTTGACGACGCGGAAAACTCAAACGACTGCGAAACATGAAAAAACGCCTTTCGAAAACCCCAGGTTAACCCGGTGTTGCCGGGTTAACCCTGAAACTTCAAGCCGCATATTTTGACTCAAGTGAACGAAAATAGCAATAGGCTGCTTATAAATTGGGCAGCCAGCGCCGCAACTTTTCACTCAAAAGTGAGCGCGAACAGCCGAAACAATGGTCAACGTCCGGCGTTGGCATCCGCTACCGTCAAGGCGGTCATGTTCACAAGCCGCCTGACCGTCGTGCTGGCCGTCAAAATATGCACCGGTTTGTCGGCACCCAGCAACACCGGGCCGACCGCGATATTGCCGCCAGCCGCCGTTTTGAGCAGGTTGTAAGCGATGTTTGCGGCATCGATGTTCGGCAGCACCAGCAGGTTGGCTTCACCGCTGAGCGTGCTGTTCGGCATGACATGTGCGCGCGCATCGGCGTCCAATGCCACATCGCCGTGCATCTCGCCGTCAACTTCGAGCCAAGGCGACTTGTCACGTAGCAAGGCCAGCGTTTGTCGCATCTTGATGGCGCTTGGTTGGTTTGAGGAGCCAAAATTGGAGTGGGACAGCAAGGCGGCTTTTGGCTTGATGCCAAAGCGCATCATTTCTTCCGCCGCCAAAGTGGTGATTTCGGCGAGTTGTTCGGCCGTGGGCTCGTAGTTGACGTGCGTATCGAGCAAAAATACTTGGCGTCCCGGCAAAATCAGGCCGTTCATGCAGGCGTAGGTGTTGACGCCGGCGCGCTTGCCGATGACTTGGTCGATGTATTCGAGGTGATGCGCCGTGGTGCCCCAAGTGCCGCAAATCAAGCCGTCGACGTCGCCTTTGTGCAGCAACATGCTGCCGATCAAGGTCAGGCGACGGCGCATTTCGATTTTGGCCATTTGCACCGTCACACCGCGGCGTTCCATCATGCGGTGGTAGGTCTGCCAGAAATCCCGGTAGCGGTGGTCTTGCTCGACATTGACAACGTCGTAATCGAGCTCTTCTTTCAGGCGCAGCCCGAACTTGGCAATGCGCTGGGCAATCACCGCGGGGCGGCCAATCAATGTGGGTCGGGCCAAGCCCTCGTCGACGACGATTTGGCAAGCCCGCAGCACGCGTTCTTCTTCGCCTTCGGCGTAGGCCACACGCTTGCGGCTGCCGGCTTTGGCGGCCGCATAAATCGGTTTCATTACCGTGCCAGAGGCGTAGACAAAGCTTTGCAGCCTTTCGCGGTAGGCGTCCATGTCTTCAATCGGGCGTAGCGCGACGCCGCTGTCGGCGGCTGCTTGGGCAACGGCTGGCGCGATCTTGATCATCAGGCGCGGGTCAAACGGCTTGGGGATCAGGTATTCAGGACCAAATGACAGCTGTTCACCGACGTAAACGGCGGCAACCACTTCACTCTGTTCCGCTTGGGCCAGTTCGGCAATCGCGTGCACAGCCGCAATTTCCATCTCGACCGTGATGGTCGAGGCGCCAGCGTCCAGCGCACCGCGGAAAATGTAGGGGAAGCACAGAACGTTGTTGACCTGATTCGGGTAATCCGAGCGACCTGTCGCCATAATGGCGTCATCGCGCACTGACTTGACGTCTTCTGGTGTGATCTCTGGATTCGGGTTGGCCAGTGCAAAGATGATCGGGTTCGCCGCCATCTTTTTGACCATGTCTTTTTTAAGGACGCCACCTGCTGACAGGCCGAGGAAGATGTCGGCCCCTTCGATGATCTCGCCCAAGGTGCGCGCCGAAGTTTTTTGCGCGAACTGAATCTTATCTTCGTCCATCAGTTCGGTACGGCCTTCATAAACCACGCCGGCCAGATCGGTCACAAAAATGTTGTCGCGCGGAATACCCAGCTTGACCAACAGCTTCAGGCAAGCCAAGGCGGCAGCGCCGGCACCGGACGTCACCAACTTGATTTTTTGAGGGTCTTTGTTGGCAACTTTCAGGGCGTTGAGAATCGCCGCGCCTACGGTGATGGCGGTGCCGTGCTGATCATCGTGAAAGACCGGAATTTTCATGCGCTTGCGCAATTCGCGCTCGATGAAGAAGCAGTCGGGTGCGCGGATGTCTTCCAGGTTGATGGCGCCGAAGGTCGGCTCCAAAGAAACGATAATGTCGACCAACTTGGCCGGGTCGAGCTCGTCGATTTCGAGGTCAAACACATCGACACCAGCGAACTTCTTGAACAGCACGGCCTTGCCTTCCATCACCGGCTTGGACGCCAGTGGGCCGATGTTGCCCAGACCGAGCACGGCGGTGCCGTTGGTGATGACGGCGACCAAATTGCCGCGGCTGGTGTACTTGTAAGCGGCGTTCGGGTCTTTGACAATTTCTTCGCAGGGGGCGGCTACCCCGGGCGTGTAAGCCAGCGCCAGGTCACGCTGGTTGATCAGCTGCTTGCTGGCCGAGATGGCCACCTTGCCGGGGGTCGGGAACTCGTGGTAATCCAGTGCGGCGCGGCGCAGTTCGTCGCGTTTTTCTTGCTCGTGGTCAACCGGCGTGTGTGGCATGTAAAGCGTCTCCTGCGGGGACGGTCAAATGGCCGTCAATTGCTTGTAAGGAAAGTGATTGTAGGCCCCGTGTCAGAGAGGCCTTTTGGTCAAGTCCTTGCAATTGGGTTCGGTGACTTTTGACTTTTTGATGCGTTAACTGGCGGGTTGCCAGCGGCCTCACCCCTGCATCAAGGCTTCAATCTCATCGGCATCCACCGGCACACCGCGGGTCAGCAGTTCGCAGCCTTTGGCCGTCACCAGCGCATCGTCTTCAATCCGGATGCCGATGTTCCAAAACTCTTTCGGCACGCCTTTGGCGGGCCGCACATACAGGCCGGGTTCGATGGTCAGGACCATGCCGGGCTGCAAAATGCGGGGCGGTTTGCGCAGCACCTCTTGGCCAAGCGCATCGGTTTGCCGCGTGGCCTTGCCCGTGGGTTCGGTGTAGTCGCCGCAGTCGTGCACGTCCATGCCCATCCAGTGGCTGGTGCGGTGCATGTAAAACTGCCGGTAGGCGCCGGAGGCCAGCACGTCGTCGACTTTCCCGTGCTTGGCCTTGGACAGCAAGCCGGTCTCCAACATGCCCTCAATCAGCACGCGCGTTGCCGCATCATGCGGGTCGGTGAAGCGCTTGCCGGCTTGGGTGGCCGCCACAGCGGCGTATTGCGCGGCCAGCACGATGTCGTACAGCTGACGCTGGGCCGGCGTGAATTGGCCGTTGGCTGGAAAGGTGCGGGTGATGTCGCTGGCGTAGCCACCGAGCTCGCAGCCGGCGTCAATCAGGCACAGGTCGCCGGCTTTGAGTTCAGCGTCGCCCGCGCGGTAATGCAGCACGCAGGCATTGGCTCCGGCGGCGACGATGCTGGTGTAGGCCGGGAATTCCGAGCCGTGACGCCGAAATTCGTGCAGCAGTTCGGCTTCCAAGTGGTATTCACGCGGCCCACCTTTGAAGCCGCTGCGCAGCATCGCTGCCGAGGTTTGCATGGCACGCACATGGGCACCGGCTGAAATCTGGCCAGCGCGCCGCAGGATGTCGATCTCATGCTTGTCTTTGACAAGCCGCATCTCGTCCAGCAGTTTGCACAAATCGTGTTGGCTGCCGGGGCATTCAGCGCCCAAGCGCACTTTGGCGCGGACCTGGTTCAGCCAGCCATCGACCTGCGTCTCCAAGCCCTTGTGCGTGGCAAAAGGAAACCACACAGCCGGCTGGTTCGCCAGCAGCAGCGACATGGTTGTGGCTATCGTTTCAACGCTGAAAGCTTGGGTCACACCCAGGGCCGCCGGAGCGGCTTTGGGGCCGAGGCGAATGCCGTCCCAAATTTCGCGCTCCAGGTCTTTCGGCCGGCAAAACAGTGTGCTATTGCCGGACGCTTCAATCGTCAACCAAGCACCGGGCTCGCTGAAGCCGGTGAGGTAATAAAAATAGCTGTCGTGACGGTACGGAAAGTCGCTGTCGCGGTTGCGTGCCACTTCGGGCGCGGTCGGCAGCAGCGCGATGCCGCCGCCTGCGGCTTTCAGGGCGCGCGCCACGGCGGCACGGCGTTTTTCATACATGCGGGGGTTGATCACGGGCTTGTCCTGTTGCGGGTCATCTCGGTGAAAAAAGGTGAACAAAGGCCTGGCAATGGGTTCTGGCGTCAAGTTGGCAGCGCATTCAGAGCGGCCAGCCGTTCGGGTGTTCCCACGTCAGTCCATGCGCCTGAATATAGCGCCGCGCTGACGCGCCCGCTCTGCATGGCCGTGCGCAGCAGGGGCGCCAGTGCGGCTTTGTGGCCGACGGCCGTGCCGGCCAACAGCGCGGCTCGGTACAAACCGACCGTGCTGTAGGTGTACTGCTCGGGCGCTTTGTTGAGCGCCATGCCGCCCGGCGACAAACCGAAGTCACCATCGGGGTTGTGCGCCGGGTTCGGCACCAGGTAAATATGCGCCAGTGCTTTGGACGCTGCAAAGCGCGCGCCGTCGGCAGCCGGAAACGCAAAGTCCGGCATGTAGACATCGCCAGCCAAGACCCAAAACGGCGTGTTGTCGGGCAAGTTCAGCAGCGGCAAAGCGGTGGCCATGCCGCCGGCGGTTTCCAGCGCGCCGCCAAATTGCGCGCCCTCATGCGAGTAGCGAATCGACAAACCCCATGTGCTGCCGTCACCCAAAAGCGCCGGGAATTGTTCCTCTAACCAAGCGGTGTTGATGACGACGTGCTTAACGCCGGCACGCGCCAGTTGTTCAAGATGCCACACGATCAAGGGCTTGCCCTGCACCTCCAGCAAAGGCTTGGGGCAAGTGTCGGTCAGCGGACGCATGCGCTCGCCGCGACCGGCGCAAAGTATCAGGGCGTGTTGGAGGGGGGCAGTGCTCATAGGGGGAAATTATCGCGCTGAGGCGTCGCGTCAATCACGACCTGTCAGCTGCATGACCCAGCCCGCATGACAAGGCGTCAACGCCAGCCCTGTAAAATGAGCGGTTTTGCAGCGTAGAACTCGGTCTAAAGCATTTCAAAAGCAGAACCTCGAGCACTGTCACTGCCCCCAGATTTCACCGTTCATTCCCGCGAACTTCACTCAGGACTCTCACGCAAATGGCTGACAACTCCGCTCCCCTCATGGCCAACGCCATCCGTGCTTTGGCCATGGACGCCGTGCAACAAGCCAATTCCGGTCACCCCGGCGCGCCGATGGGCATGGCCGACATGGCGGTGGCGCTGTGGGCGCGGCATCTGAAGCACAACCCGCAAAATCCGCATTGGTTGGACCGTGACCGCTTCGTGCTGTCGAACGGCCACGGCTCGATGCTGATATATGCGCTGCTGCACCTGACGGGTTATGCGCTGCCGATGAAAGAGCTGAGGAACTTCCGTCAACTGCACAGCAAGACACCGGGACACCCGGAAGTCGGCTACACGCCGGGCATTGAAACCACCACCGGCCCGCTCGGACAAGGTCTGACCAACGCGGTCGGCATGGCACTGGCTGAAAAGTTGCTGGCGCAAGAATTCAACCGCCCCGGCCACAACGTCGTCGACCACCAGACCTACGTTTTCATGGGCGACGGCTGCCTGATGGAAGGCATCAGCCACGAAGCCGCTGCCCTTGCTGGCGCTTGGAAGCTAAGCAAACTGATCGCGCTCTACGACGACAACGGCATCTCGATTGACGGCCAAGTCGCGCCTTGGTTCATCGACAACACCGCTCAGCGCTTTGGCGCTTACGGCTGGAACGTCATCGGCCCGATTGACGGTCATGATGCCGAGGTCGTTGCCAAGGCGATTGCCGAGGCCAAAGACGCCAGCGACAAGCCGACCTTGATCATCTGCAAAACGCACATTGGCAAAGGCTCGCCGAACCGCGCCAACACCGCCAAAGCCCACGGCGAGCCGCTGGGTGCTGAAGAAATCAAGCTCACGCGCGAAGTCCTCCACTGGCCGCACGCGCCGTTCGAGATGCCTGAAGAAGTCTATGCCGCTTGGGACGCCAAGGCTGCCGGCCAGGCGCTCGAAAGCGCCTGGGATAAACAGTTCGCCGCCTACCAAGCGGCCTTTCCGGCCCTGGCCGACGAACTCACCCGCCGCATGAAGGGCGAGTTGCCCAAATCGTTCTCGCAACTGGCGGTGGACACCGTCGTTGGCGCACACACCCAAGCTGAAACCGTGGCCTCCCGCAAAGCCTCGCAGCTCGCGCTCGAAGCCTTCACCGCTGGCCTGCCTGAGTTGCTCGGCGGCTCTGCCGACCTGACCGGTTCCAACCTCACCAACACCAAGAGCACGCCGAATTTGCGCTTTGACGCCCAAGGCGCCGTGGTGCTGACCGACACCGCTGACGGCCAAAAAATCGGCGGCCGTCACATCAACTACGGCGTACGCGAATTCGGCATGGCCGCCATCATGAACGGCATCGCGCTGCACGGCGGCTACATCCCTTACGGCGGCACTTTCCTGACCTTCAGCGACTACAGCCGCAATGCGATTCGCATGGCCGCGCTGATGAAGCTGCGCGTGGTGCACGTCTTCACGCACGACTCGATTGGCTTGGGTGAAGACGGCCCGACGCACCAGTCCATCGAGCACGCTGCCAGCCTGCGTTTGATCCCCAACCTCGACGTCTGGCGTCCGGGCGACACGGCTGAAACCGCCGTCGCTTGGGCCGTGGCTTTGCAAAACAAAAACAAGCCCACCGCTTTGTTGTTGAGCCGCCAAAATCTGCCTTACGCACCCAAGGACGATGTCGGTCAGATCAGCAAAGGTGCTTACGTGCTGGCGGAACCCGAAGAAGTCGGTCTGATGAAAAAAGCCCAAGCCATCATCATCGCCACCGGCTCTGAAGTGCAGCTGGCCCTGAAGGCGCAAGAGCTACTGGCCAAAGAATTCAAGATCGCGGTGCGCGTGGTGTCAATGCCCAGCACCACGACCTTTGACAAGCAAAAAGCCAGCTACAAATCAGACGTCTTGCCCGAAGGCATTCCGCGCATCGCAGTCGAGATGGGCGTGACCGACGGCTGGTGGAAATACGGCTGCGCGGCTGTGGTCGGTATTGACACTTATGGCGAGTCAGCACCCGCTCCGGTGCTGTTCAAACATTTCGGATTCACCCCGGAAAACGTCGCCAACACGGTTCGCAAGGTGCTGTTCAAAAAATAAGCCAGCGGGTGGCGCGTGCGCAGAATTTAAAGAATCTATAACTGTAGGAGCTTCAGGACATGACTATCAAGATTGGCATCAACGGCTTTGGCCGCATCGGCCGCAATGTGTTGCGCGCCGCTGTGCAAAACTTCAGCGACATCCAGATCGTCGGCATCAACGACTTGCTCGAGCCCGAGTACCTCGCCTACATGCTGCAGTACGACTCGGTGCACGGTCGCTTCAAAGGTCAGATCTCGGTCGAAGGCAACACGCTCATCGTCAATGGCAACAAGATTCGTCTGACGCAAGAGCGTGACCCGTCTGTCCTGAAATGGAACGAGATTGGCGCCGACATCGTGCTCGAATCAACCGGTCTTTTCTTGGACAAAGCCACCGCTGAAAAGCACTTGGCTGCAGGTGCCAAAAAAGTCATCTTGTCGGCGCCCAGCAAAGACGACACACCGATGTTCGTCTACGGCGTCAACGACAAAACCTACGCAGGTCAAGCCATCATTTCTAACGCTTCATGCACCACCAATTGCTTGGCACCGATCGCCAAAGTGTTGAACGACAAATGGGGCATCAAACGCGGCCTGATGACGACTGTGCACGCCACCACGGCGACGCAAAAAACCGTCGACGGCCCGAGCGGCAAAGACTGGCGCGGTGGCCGCGGCATTCTTGAAAACATCATTCCATCCAGCACTGGCGCTGCCAAGGCGGTCGGCGTGGTCATTCCTGAGCTGAACAAAAAGCTCACCGGCATGTCTTTCCGCGTGCCAACCTCTGACGTCTCGGTGGTCGACTTGACGGTCGAGCTGAACAAGGAAGCCAGCTACGCCGAAATCTGCGCCGAGATGAAAGCGCAAAGCCAAGGCGCCCTCAAAGGCGTTCTCGGCTACACCGAAGACAAAGTGGTTGCCACTGACTTCCGCGGTGAAACCTGCACCAGCGTCTTTGACGCCGATGCGGGCATTGCGCTGGACAGCACCTTCGTCAAAGTCGTCGCTTGGTACGACAACGAATGGGGTTACTCGAACAAGTGCCTGGAAATGGTCCGCGTGGTCGCTAAATAAGCAGCCGTAGCAGAAGGTTTGGCCTTCAAGCAGCAAAAAAGCGCCTCTCGCGGGCGCTTTTTTTGTTGTCAGTACGGGGTCACTGGGTCGATGTCAACGGCCGCTCTTCGCGGCCATCCGGATGCCGCGCAAAGCGCTCGGGCGCACGGCCATGCACCGGGGCGCTGTCTTCCCAAGGCCAGCCGCCAAATTGGGTGCGCTGGTAGTCCGCCAGCGTCTGCCGAATCTCGGCCTGCGTGTTCATCACGAACGGGCCGTATTGCACCACCGGCTCGGCGATGGGTTGACCTTGCAGCAGTAAAAATTCAGCCGCGCTGCTGCCGGTGTTGACCAGCGCCACCGCGCGGTCGCCGCGCAGTTCAAGCGCAGCATGGCTGTTGATGGCCGCGCCATCCACGCCCACGCTTTGACCTTTGAAGAAGTACAAGCTGCGCTGCGTGCCCGCGCCTGTGGCAGCTGGCAGCGTCCATTTGGCACCGGGCTCCATGCGCAGTGTCCAGATGGACACATCAGCGTCAGCCTGCGCGGCCCATGAATCGGGTGGTGGCGACAGCGGTGCGCCAGCGTCAGCCAGTCGCCCCGCGATGACTGCCACCTCGGTGCTGCGGCCGGCATCGTCTTGCGTGATGTGGTGCGGAATATCTTGCGACCAGAACATGGTGAAGTGCGGCGCCACCATCTTGTTGCGCGCTGGCAAGTTCAACCAAATCTGAAACAACTCCAGCGGGTTGTCGGTGTCGGTGGCCAGCAGGGGGAACATCTCGGCATGGACGATGCCTTGGCCCGCCGTCAGCCACTGCACGTCGCCGCGACCAAAGCGCGCCACTGCACCGAGTGAGTCAGAGTGGTCGATCAAGCCCTTGCGGACGATGGTGACGGTTTCAAAACCGCGGTGCGGATGTGATGGAAAGCCGGGCACCGTTTGCCCGTGGTACATGCTCCAGCCGTCTTTGCGGCTGAAGTCTTGGCCCAAGGTGCGACCGCTCAGCGACGCCGCCGGTCCCATCTCTGCGTTGGCCGCCGGGTAGGCGTCGTCGTGGTAAGCACAGAACAAAAAGGGGTCGATGGTGTCCCAGGGAAAGCCCAGCGCTTTGGCTTGGAGGATGGCGTTGCCAGGCGGTGTGTGGACTTTGACGTCGGATTCTGTGGACATGGGTTCAGCTCTCAAATGAGGGTAAGGGCGACAAGCTATGGCCTTGGCAGCTTGCACTTGCCTTCAAACAGAATGCGCACGCTCTTGCCTTGGTAGTCGGTGTCGTTGTAGCCCGCGTAGGCCACGCTGTCACGCTCGATGGTGATTTGGTTTTCACGCCCGCTGGCGCGATTTTTCTTGTTGGCGCCCAAGCGCTCAGCGCTCGTCAGGTTGCTGCCCAGATACTGCTCGGTGACCAAACTGCTGACGCGCATTTGGTAGTCCACTGGGCCGACCACATTGAAGTAGACATGGCGACCAATGTTTTGCAACTCGATGGTGATTTTGGCGGGCGTGAGTTTTTTGTTGTCGAGTTGCGGAATGCTGGCTTCGGCGTCACAGTCGATTTTGAAGGTTTGGGCTTGCGCCTGCAGTGCCGACTGGCTTAGCCACAGCAGCAAAACGATGCGCAGGGGGTTGAAAAAAGAGAGGGTGGTGGGCACACCGCGCATAGTATCAGCCGGTGCGTGTCTGCGCACAGGCCATCAAGGCAAGTCAAAGCGTTGCCGAAAAGCCGCGCAAAAGCCCTCGGTGCCGGTGATCGACAAGCTCACAGTGTGGCGCGCTACACCGGCGGCTTGCGCTTGAACGCTGATCTCGCTGCTGTGGTGGTCAAAAGTCAAGGTGTCAAGCGCGCTGAATTCGCGCCAGCCTTGCAAGTCGTAATCCCATTCGCCGCCGTCGTCGAGCGGTGCGTGCTGCCCCTCAAAAGCCTGCTGCGCCCAGGCCAGCACGCTGGCGACTTCGGCCAAGACCGCCACATGGTGGGTCGGCGCTGTGGCGGCTAGCGCGTCAAACGTGCCAACGCCATCAGCGTCCTCGGTGTAATCGAACTCGAGGTAGTTCAGGCGCATGCGGCTCAGCGGGTAGCCGCGTTGGCGGCTTCGGATGGCGCTGGCACGGCTGGTATCACGCGCCACAGGTCGGGCTGAACTTGTTGCTGCAGGCGCGCGGGCTCGGACAGCTGCAAGGGCTTGAGGCCAAGGGCGGCCAACGCGCCCTGAGCCCACGCGAAATAAGCGAGATTGGCCAACAGCAGCGACAAAATCAGCAGTCTCAACATGGGCGTCCTTGCTCATCAAAGGCGATGCAGCGGCTCTTCACTTGGACCAACAGGGTCATGGCAGATTGTCAGCCGGTCGGACGCTGACTTCCATGCTGGTGATCTCTTGCAGGCCGCCGCTGGTTTGCACTTGCAATGCGCCGTCAGCGCCGACGCCGCAAGCGCGTCCTTCGGTGCCATCGGAGAGCCTGACCAGTCGGCCTGCCAGTGCATCGCGTGCGGCAAACCCAGCACGGAAAGGCGCAAAGCCCTGGCGTTCAAAGTCCAGCACGGCTTGCACCAGCGGTGCTGCCACGGCTTGCAACGCCCAAGCGGCGTCGACGCCTGGCCACAAGGCTTGCAGCGAGGTGGCGGGCATGGGTCGGGGCGTTTTCGCGTCGTCAGCCGCCCCGGACGCCGCCACCCAAAAGTCTTGCTCTGGTTGCATCACATTCAGGCCAACGCCGATCACCACGTAGCGTTGATCGCCCCAGCTGGCGGTTTCCACCAAAATACCGCCGAGCTTGCGCTGTCCCAGCCACAAATCGTTCGGCCATTTGAGTTGCAGCGTGGGTGCTTGGCCGTTGGCCGGCTCTAGGCTCTCGGCCAGACTCACGCCAACCGCCAGCGACAAGCCAGACCAGTTGGTCGGCTGCAGCGGCAAGCCAAGTGAGAAGGTCAGGCTGGCACCGGCCTGACTTTGCCACTGGCGACCCAGGCGGCCGCGGCCGGCGCTTTGGTGTTCGGCCACCAGCAAGATGGCTTCGGGGGCTTCTTGAGAGCCCAGCGTGGCTTGCGCCAAAGTAGCCGTCCGGCAGCGCCGCATCAGCTCACTGTTGGTAGAGTCAAGCTGCGGTAAGACCTCCACCGTGAAACCGGACAAATGGGGAGCCACGGTTTGCCAGATGGCTTCGGCGGGCCAGCGCACCGGTGCACGCAGGGGCTGGCTGCTCAAACCGTCCCCTCGCTAAGTTGTGACTTCCGACTTTGCTTTGCTGTTTGAAGGGTCTTGACTGGCTTGACTTTTTTCGCTTTGGGCGCCAGCAACGTGCCGCGGCAAGACGTTGCGCCGCACCAGCACGGGTAGTCGGCTTTGAGCTTCTTGGTGTACGGCGCGTCAATGATCAGTCCGTAGTCGTAAAAAAGTTCTTGGCCGGCAAGAATGTTTTGCAGCGCTTTGATGAAAATCCGGCCGTTTTGCTCATCGGCTTCGCAGTTGGGCGCGCAGCTGTGGTTGATCCAACGGGAGGAATTGCCGCCGTGTTTGGCATCGATCACATGTTTTTCGTCGACGTGAAAGTAAAACGTGTGGTTGGGGTCGGTTGGGTCGTGTGGGTGGCGTTTCAGCGCTTCTTTCCAGCTGATGACCTCGCCGGTGTATTCAATCAGGGTCTCACCTTCAGCCAAGTCTTGCACCGCAAACATGCCCTTGCCATGCACGCCTGAAAGGCGCGTTTGGATGCGTTTGCCCGAGGACACTGGTGTCGTCTTGGGGCTGACTTGGGGGCTGATTTTGGGCACGTTGAAATTTTTTGGTATGGTTAATTCATGCCTGTGCGTGCACCTGCGTGCCCGCGTGCGGACGCGAATGATGCTTATTGTAAGGAGCAAGCCGTGCTCGCCGTTGGCCCTTTTTCAGGCGGTGTGCATGGTGCTTGTGGTGTACTGCGGGGCATGACGCTGCGCAGCTGCAGCAAAAAATGATGAAGTAATTATGAAAACATTGGTAATTGCAGAGAAGCCTTCAGTGGCACAAGACATCGTGCGCGCCATCACGCCGACGGCGGGCAAGTTCGAAAAACACGACGAGTACTTCGAGAGCGACGACTGGATCGTGACATCGGCGGTCGGTCATTTGGTCGAGATTCAGGCGCCTGAAGAGTTTGACGTCAAGCGTGGCAAGTGGAGTTTCGCCAACCTGCCGGTGATCCCGCCTTACTTTGACCTCAAACCCATCGACAAGACCAAGACGCGGCTCAACGCCATCGTCAAGCTGGCCAAGCGCAAAGACATTGGTGCCCTGGTCAACGCCTGTGACGCGGGTCGTGAGGGCGAGTTGATCTTTCGTTTGATTCAGCAATATGCCAAGGCCAAACACCCGGTCAAACGCCTGTGGTTGCAGTCGATGACGCCGGCCGCGATTCGCGACGGCTTTGCCAGCTTGCGCAGCGACGCGCAGATGATGCCACTGGCCGATGCCGCACGGTGCCGCTCCGAGGCCGACTGGATGGTCGGCATCAATGGCACACGGGCCATGACCGCCTTCAATTCTCGTGATGGCGGTTTCTTTTTGACCACCGTCGGTCGCGTGCAGACGCCGACGCTGTCGGTGGTGGTTGAGCGCGAAGAGAAAATCCGCAAGTTCGTCAGCCGTAATTACTGGGAAGTGCACGCCAGCTTTGCTGCCGAGGCCGGTGAGTACCCGGGCAAGTGGTTTGACCCGCAGTGGAAAAAATCCACCGCCAATGCCAATCTTGCGGAAGGTGCTGAGCCTGACGCCGAACTCAAAGCCGATCGCGTCTGGTCTGAAGCCGAAGCCCGCAGCATCGCTGCCGCCGTGCGCGGCCAGAAAGCCAGCGTCACGGAAGAGTCCCGGCCGACCACGCAAGCCGCCGGCATGCTGTTTGACTTGACCTCGCTGCAACGCGAAGCCAACGGCAAGTTTGGTTTTTCTGCCAAGACCACGCTGTCGATTGCGCAGAGTTTGTACGAACGCCACAAAGCGCTGACTTACCCGCGGACTGATTCGCGGGCCTTGCCTGAAGACTATGTGCCGGTCGTCAAGCAAACCTTTGAAATGATCGCCGGCAGTGAGATGAAGCACTTGGCGCCGCATGCGCTGGTGGCCCTGAACGGCAACTACATCAAGCCGAGTAAGAAGATTTTTGACAACGCCAAAGTCAGCGATCACTTCGCCATCATCCCAACATTGCAAGCGCCCAGCGGCTTGAGCGACGCCGAACAAAAACTGTATGACTTGGTGGTGCGCCGCTTCATGTCGGTGTTTTTCCCGAGCGCCGAATACATGGTGACCACGCGCATCACCAAGGCCGCCCAGCACAGCTTCAAGACCGAAGGCAAGGTGCTCGTCAAGCCGGGTTGGCTGGCGATTTACGGCAAGGAAGCCGCCGCTGAAGTGGCCGAACCCAAAGACGGCGACAAGGGCCAAAACTTGGTGCCGGTGAAACCCGGTGAACTGGTGGCGGTTGAAACAGTCGACCCAAAAGGCCTGAAAACCCGGCCACCGGCGCGTTACTCTGAAGCCACTTTGTTGGGTGCCATGGAAGGTGCCGGCAAAACCATCGAAGACGACGAATTGCGCGAAGCCATGCAGGAAAAAGGCCTCGGCACACCGGCCACCCGCGCCGCCACCATCGAGGGTTTGATCGCTGAAAAATACATGCTCCGCGAAGGTCGGGAACTGATCCCCACCGCCAAGGCTTTTCAGTTGATGACGCTGCTGCGCGGCCTCGGCGTCGAAGAGCTGTCGCGTGCCGACCTGACCGGCGAATGGGAGCACAAGCTGAAGCAGATGGAGCAGGGCCAACTCAGCCGCGAAAGCTTCATGGCCGACATTGCCCTCATGACTGAGCGCTTGGTGAACAAGGCCAAGGGTTACGACAAAGACACCATTCCGGGTGACTACGCCACGCTCACCGCGCCCTGCCCCAACTGCGGCGGCATCATCAAGGAAAACTACCGGCGCTACACCTGCGTGGGTGCCGCCGCTGCGGTTGAGGGCTGCGGCTTTTCATTCGGCAAAACGCCGGCCGGTCGGACCTTTGAAGTTGCCGAAGTCGAGCAGTTTTTGCGGGACAAAAAGATCGGGCCGCTGGACGGTTTCCGCTCCAAAGCCGGCTGGCCGTTCACCGCTGAAATGGTCATCAAGTTCGACGAAGAAAGTCAGAACTTCAAGCTTGAGTTTGATTTTGGCGATGACAAAAATGCCGAGACCGGCGAGATTGTCGATTTTGGCGCCACGCTTTCTCTGGGCGCTTGCCCCAAGTGCGCCAGCCCGGTGCACGAGCATGGCAAAAACTATGTCTGTGCCAAGTCCGTGCCGACCTTGGCGCAGCCGACACCGAGCTGCGATTTCAAGACTGGCACCATGATTCTTCAACAGCCGGTAGACCACGAGCAGATGCAAAAACTGCTAGCCACCGGCAAGACCGACTTGCTCGATAAGTTTGTCTCGATGCGCACGCGCCGAGCCTTCAAAGCCATGCTGGCCTGGGACGCCGAAGCCGGCAAGGTCAACTTTGAATTCGCGCCCTCCAAATTTCCGCCGCGCAAGACCGCCGGCCCCCCGCGCACCGGTGCTGTGAAAACGCCGTTTGGCAAAACCGTCGCCGCCAAAGGCGCTGTGCCTGCCGCCAAGAAAGTGGCGGCTAAGAAAGTCGCGGCTAAAAAAGTCGCCGTCAAGAAAGCACCGGCTTTGGACAAACCCAAGGTGCCGCGCAAGACCACGCCGGGCACTGGGCTCAAGCCGAGCGAGGCCCTCGCCGCCGTGATTGGTACTGAGCCAGTGGCCCGCACGCAGGTCATTAAAAAGCTGTGGGATTACATCAAAGCCGAAGGCCTGCAAGACGCCGCCAACAAGCGCGCCATCAACGCCGACGCCAAGCTGTTGACGGTCTTCGGCAAGCCGCAGGTGACGATGTTTGAACTGGCCGGGATTGTCGGCAAGCACCTGAGCTGATACTTCAACTCAGGTGTGCAGCAGGCCGACAAAGCGCACGGTGACGCGGGTGCCCGGTAAGCTTGGGTGGCTTGGTCGGTCGGCATCTTCAATGCTGATGGTTGCACCATGCTGCTGCGCTATCTCCAACACAATCGCCAATCCCAAGCCGGTGCCATCGACGTTGGTGCCGAGCGCCCGGTAAAAGGGCTGGAACACCAGCGCACGCTCGGCTTCAGGAATGCCCGGCCCAGTGTCTTCTACCAGCAACACGACGCCGCCGCTGAAGCGGTCAGCCAGCAAGCGGGCGGTGACCTGCCCTTTGGCCGGCGTGTAGCCGACGGCGTTGTCCAGCAGGTTGCGCACCAGCTCTTTCAGCAGCGTCGCATTGCCCTGCACCCGGCTGGCCGATTCACCTTGTGCCGGGCCTTCATAGCCCAGGTCAATCTGTTTTTCAAAGGCGTGCGGCAGGGTGTCCTGAATCGCTTCCGAGACGATGAAAGCCAAGTCGATGGGCTGCTTGGCCAGACTGCGGCCGGTGGTTTCGGCCCGCGCCATGGCCAGCAGCTGGTTGACCGTGTGCGTCGCCCGAACGCTGGCGCGACCGATTTGTTTCAAGGATTTTTTCAGCTCGTCCGCATCGGTTTCACGTTGCGCCAGATCAGCCTGCATGCGCAAGCCGGCCAGCGGCGTTTTGAGCTGGTGTGCAGCGTCCGCTAAAAAGCGCTTTTGGGTGTTCAGCGAGACCTTGAGTCGGCTCAGCAAGTCGTTGATGGACGAGACCAGCGGCGCCACTTCTTCGGGCACGGCGCTTTCGTCGAGCGGACTCATGTCATCCGGCTTGCGGGCGCGGATGCGTTTTTCGAGTTGCGCCAGCGGCTTGATGCCGCGTACCAGCGCCAGCCAGACCAGCAGCACCGCCAGCGGCAGTGTGACGAACTGCGGCACCATCACACCTTTGACAATTTCAGTCGCCAGCGTTTTGCGTTTTTCGAGGGTTTCGGCGACTTGCACCAACAAAGGATTGGCACCGGCCACATCAATCTCGACCCAGGTGTAGGCGACGCGCACGTCCTCGCCGCGCATCACGTCTTCGCGCAACCGGACCTCACCGTTAACTGGCTTGTTTTCATCTGGAGGGAGCGGTAAGTCAGCCTCGCCACTCAGAAACTCGCCCCGCGAGCCCAACACTTGGTAGTAAACCAAGTCGCTGTCATCGGCACGCAGAATCTCACGCGCTGGCGCGGGCATGGAGAAGACCACTTGGCTGTGCCGCACCACTACCAGCTTGGCCAGCGCTTGCACGTTGTATTCCAGCGCGCGGTCAAACGGTTTGCCGGCGATGTTTTGCGCCACCAGCCAGGTCAGCGCCAGGCTGATCGGCCAGAGCAGGAGCAGCGGCGTCAGCATCCAGTCGAGGATTTCGCCAAACAGACTGCGCTTGCCGCGCTGAAATATTTTCAAGGGATTTTTTCGAGGCAGTAGCCCAAGCCGCGCACCGTCGCGATGCGGATCGGTCCCTTCTCGATTTTCTTGCGCAGCCGGTGGATGTAGACCTCGATCGCGTTGTTGCTGACTTCTTCGCCCCATTCGCAGAGGCGTTCCACCAACTGGTCTTTGCTGACCAGGCGGCCAGCGCGCTGCAGCAAGACTTCGAGCAAGCCCAACTCGCGCGCCGAGAGTTCGACCATGGCGCCGTCAATTGTGGCGACACGGCCGCCCTGGTCGTAAATCAGTGGGCCGTGTTTGATGGTGCTGGTGGCGCCGCCCATGCCGCGCCGCGTCAAGGCTCGCACGCGGGCTTCCAGCTCTTGCAAGGCAAAGGGTTTGGCCATGTAGTCGTCGGCGCCGTAGTCCAAGCCCTTCACGCGCTCCTCGACGCTGTCGGCGGCGGTGAGGATCAGCACCGGCATGGTCGAGCCGCGGGCGCGCAAGCGTTTCAGAACTTCCAGCCCGTGCATGCGCGGCAAGCCAAGGTCGAGAATCAGCAGGTCGAACTCGGTGTTGGTCATCAGGGCGGCATCGCATTCCGTGCCGCTCGCCACGTGGTCGGTGGCGGCGCCTGATGCACGCAAAGTACGCAGCAGCCCGTCGGCTAAAACTTGGTCATCCTCGGCAATCAAAATACGCATCGCTGTCTCCTCGTTTTGGAGCCGCCAGTCCTCAGTCGAAACCGAAGCGCTTGACCTGCCAGTTTGTTATTGTCATCAACCAATCAAATTCTAGGCTCAGGCCGCCGCTGCTTGACTGACAAACGCGTAAATAGTGGCGTTTGCTCGGTTTCAGCCTTCATAGTCGCCGGCGTAGGCTTCCAGACCGAGCGCCACCACGGTGGCCACGTCAACCCCTACTGCGTGTGAAAACTCGGCTTCAACGCGCGCCACGGCCTGCTTAAAGGCCGCCAGCCAGAGCAAGCCGGTAGGCGTGAAAACCACTTGTCGCGCCCGCTTGTCATGCGGGTCGGCTTGCCGCGTCACCAGTCCCCAGGCTTCGCATTGGTCGACCAAGTCGCCCATGGCTTGCTTGCTCATGCCGGCGCTGGCCGCTAAGTCAGTCAGGCGTGAGCCGCCGATGGCCAAATGCCGTGTGATGTGGATGTGCGCCGCGCCGACCTGGGCCCGAGCGGCCAGATTCGACAGCGCCAGCGGCACCTGCACATCGCTGGCCATCAGGGTCAACACACGCGCGTCGAAGCGGCGCAAGGCATGGCCTAGCAGGCGCCCCAAGTGGGTTTGTCGCCAGCCGTCTTCGGGCGCTTCGGCGGCGGTGAGGGTGAAAAAATTCATCCAGATAATGGTAAGGCAAACTGACCATAAATACCACTCACAAGATTCAATCCCCTGATAAAGTACTGTTCATGCATCCAGTTTAGGCGATAACTCCGCAGCCAGATGTTTCTGCTACATGTCATTAAACCGTTGGTTTTAAAGGAAATTATCATGAACGAAGCCGTCAAGCCCACGTCCGCCCTGAACACCGAAAAAGCCAAAGCGCTGCAAGCCGCGCTGGCCCAAATTGAAAAGCAGTTCGGCAAAGGCACCATCATGAAGCTGGGCGCTGGCGAAGTCATTGAAGACATCCAAGTCGTCTCTACCGGTTCGCTCGGGCTTGACATCGCGCTCGGCGTCGGTGGTTTGCCACGCGGCCGGGTGGTCGAGATTTACGGCCCGGAGTCGTCTGGCAAAACCACGCTGACCTTGCAAGTTATCGCTGAGATGCAAAAAATTGGCGGTACCTGCGCCTTCGTCGATGCCGAGCATGCGCTCGACATTCAGTACGCCCAAAAGCTCGGCGTCAACCTGCAAGAACTGCTGATCTCTCAGCCCGACACCGGCGAGCAAGCGCTTGAAATCGTCGATGCCTTGACGCGCTCAGGCGCTGTCGACCTGATCGTCATCGACTCGGTGGCCGCGCTCACGCCCAAAGCAGAGCTTGAAGGCGAAATGGGCGATTCGCTGCCCGGCCTGCAAGCGCGTTTGATGAGCCAGGCGCTGCGCAAGCTCACCGCGACCATCAAAAAAGCCAACTGCATGGTGATTTTCATCAACCAAATTCGCATGAAGATTGGCGTCATGTTCGGCAGCCCTGAAACCACCACCGGTGGCAATGCGCTGAAGTTCTACGCTTCGGTGCGCTTGGACATTCGCCGCATCGGCTCGATCAAGAAAGGTGACGAGGTGATCGGCAACGAGACCCGCGTCAAAGTGGTCAAGAACAAGGTCGCCTCACCCTTCAAGATGGCGGAGTTCGACATTCTGTATGGCGAAGGCATCAGCCGACTCGGCGAGGTGCTCGACCTCGGCGTGGCCGGCAACATCGTCGAAAAATCCGGCGCTTGGTATGCCTACAAAGGCGAAAAAATCGGCCAAGGCCGCGACAACTCGCGTGAATTCTTGAAAGAGAACCCAGAGTTGGCGATCGAGATTGAAAACAAGGTGCGCGAGTCGCTTGGCATCCGCTTGATTCAAACCGCCACCGTCGACAAGCCAGAAAAAGCCGAGAAGCCTGACAAAGCTGACAAGGCCGAAAAACTCAGCAAAGCCTGATCTCCAGGCGCCCGTTCACCTATTTTTATGCTGGAGTTCAATCTGATGTCCCACCGAATGATGACTGTTGGCGCTTGGGTTTTTATAGTGCTTAGAAAAGCCGCTATCGCCTTGTGGCGTGCGGCCTGAGCGGCGAGCATTGTGGCGACCGGTTTTTCTTTGTCGCTCAAAGGCCGGGCCCTGCGTTTGCTGTCTGGCCGGGAGCATTCCCGTGCCGAGTTGGAGCGCAAGCTGGCCGCCCATGAAGAAGAGCCTGGCCAACTGGCCACAGTGTTGGATGAGTTGCAGGCCAAAGACTTCATCAGCGAAAGCCGGGTCGTCGAGTCTGTCTTGAACCGCCGGGCCAGCCGTTTTGGGGCCGCCCGCATCCGCCATGAGCTTCAGGGGAAGGGCTTGCAAGCCGAGGCGGTGACGGCTGCGCTGCAGTCGCTCAAAGGCAGTGAGGCCGAGCGTGCCCGCGGCGTCTGGCTAAAAAAGTTTGGCGCGCCAGCGGCAGACGCTGCTGGGCGGGGCAAGCAAATACGCTTCTTGGCTGCACGCGGCTTTGGTTCAGACGCGATTCGCCGCGTCGTGTCTGGTGTTGACGAAGACGACTTTCAGCACTGACACATCACTGAAGCGCCTTTCGACGGCGCTTCAGGCCGCGTCGCGAACGGCTTCACCGCCAGTCCGAAAAGACTGCGCCGCCGCTGCCCATTGCAAACGCGCAGCAGCCAAGTGGCGCTCTTTGACATGACCAAAGCCTTTGATTTGCTCCGGAATCCGTGCCAGTTGAAGCGCCAGCCCATGGTTGTGCTCATTGAGCGAGACCAAGACTTCTTCCATGCTGGCGCGGTACTCATCGATCAACGCACGCTCGGTCTGGCGTTCAGCGCTGTAGCCGAACACATCCAGCGGCGTGCCGCGCAGACCTTTGAGTCTGGCCAGCACTTTGAAGGCGCTGGCCATCCATGGCCCAAATTTTCGTTTTTGCATTTCGCCTTTGTCGTTTTGGGATGACAGCAGTGGCGGCGCCAAGTGGTAGTTGATTTTGAAGTCGCCTTCAAACATGGCCTTGATCTTCTCTTCAAACCCTGTGTCGGTGTGCAGGCGGGCCACTTCATACTCGTCCTTGTAGCTCATGAGTTTGAAAAGCCCGCGGGCGACGGCTTGGCTCAGCTGGCTTTTGCCACGAACAGCTTGTGGCAGCGCAGCCTCGGCGGCTTCGACGCGGGCCACAAAGTCGGCATAGCGCTGCGCGTAGCCGGCGTTTTGGTAAGCGGTCAAAAATGCCACCCGGCGCGTTACCAAGCTGTCCAGTCCTTGGCGCGGGGCTGGAAGGCTGATGACTTGGGCGGCTTTAAAGGTGTTTTCTACGGCCCTGAGATCGTGCGCAGCGCGCCGGCCCCAGGTGAACGCCGCCTTGTTCTGCTCGACTGCCACAGCGTTGAGTTCAATCGCACGCAACAGCGACGCCAAAGACAGCGGGACCCAGCCTTTTTGCCAGGCGAAGCCGAGCAGCATCGGGTTGGTGTAAATACTGTCGCCCATCAATTGGCTGGCGGCGTTGTCGGCGTCGAAAGCGCCGACTTGTGCGGCACCCACGGCCTGGCTGATGTCGGCTTGGCAGGCACTGCCCGGGTTTTGCCAATTGCCGTTGTGCACAAAAGCCGCAGTCGGGGCGCTGTGCGCGTTCAACACCACGTGGGTTCTGCCTTCACGCATGCGCAGCATGGTTTCTTTGTGCGCGGTCACGATCGGATCGCAGCCAATGATCAGGTCGGCACCGGCCATGCCGACGCGGGTCGTGCAAATGTCGGCCGGTCGCTGGCTGATGAGCACATGGCTCCAGGTGCTGCCGCCTTTTTGCGCCAGACCTGCGGCGTCTTGCGTGACGATGCCTTTGCCTTCAAGGTGCGCCGCCATGCCCAGCAACTGGCCGATGGTGATGACACCGGTGCCGCCAACGCCGGCCACCACAATGCCCCAGACCGGATCAGTTCGGCCGTCACTGCCGTCTAACAAAGGCAGCACTGGCAGGGGCAAGACACCCAGCAAAGCATCGTCAAAGGGGTTGAACTTTTGGATGCTTTTGCCCTTCTGTTTAAGTTGACCGCCTTCAACCGTCACGAAGCTCGGGCAAAAGCCCTTGACGCAAGAAAAGTCCTTGTTGCAGGTGCTTTGGTTGATCTGGCGCTTGCGACCGAACTCGGTCTCGAGAGGTTCAACCGACAGGCAATTGGACTGCACACCGCAGTCGCCGCAGCCTTCACACACCAACTCATTGATGACCACGCGGGCGGCCGGGTCGACCAAAGCGCCACGCTTGCGACGCCGACGTTTTTCAGTGGCGCAGGTTTGGTCGTAAATGATGACGCTACAGCCTTTGATCTCGCGGAACTGGCGCTGCAGCGCATCCAGTTCATCGCGGTGATGCACGGTCACCCCTTCAGTCAAGCGCACACCGTCGTACTTCTCCGGCTCATCGGTCACGATGATGGTTTTGGCAGCCCCTTCGGCCCGCATCGACTGCGCGATTTGCAGCACCGAATGGCCTTCAGGCCGCTCGCCGATGGCCTGACCGCCGGTCATGGCAACGGCGTCGTTGTACAAAATTTTGTAGGTGATGTTGACGCCGGCCACGATGCTCTGGCGAATCGCCAGCAGGCCGCTGTGGAAGTAGGTGCCGTCACCCAGGTTGGCAAAGATATGCGTGTCGGTGGTGAAGGGTTGTTGACCGACCCAGGGCACGCCTTCGCCGCCCATCTGCGTGAAACCCATGGTGCTGCGGTCCATCCACAGCGACATGTAATGGCAGCCAATGCCGGCCATGGCGCGTGAGCCTTCGGGCACTTTGGTCGAGGTGTTGTGCGGGCAGCCCGAGCAAAACCACGGCGTGCGTTCAGCGTTCACCACGGCCACTTGCAAGGCGTTTTCTTTGGCCGCAATCAGCGCCAGTCGGGCGTCGATGCGCGCCCGCGTGTCACTGTCAAGACCGAGCTTTTTGACGCGTGCAGCGATGGCTTTGGCAATCAGCGCCGGCGACAAATCAGCGTTGGCGCGCAGCAAAGTGTTGGCCGCCGGATTGGACATGCCCCACTCGCCGCCGCTGAAGTCGCCTTCCACCTCATTGAACTTGCCCAGCACGTTCGGCCGCACATCAGCGCGCCAGTTGTAGAGCTCTTCTTTCAGCTGGTACTCCAGCACTTGGCGCTTTTCTTCAATCACCAAAATCTCTTGCAAACCAGTGGCGAATTCGCGCGTGAGCTGGGCTTCAAGCGGCCAGACCACGCCGACCTTGTGCAGGCGAATGCCGAGCTGGCGGCAGCTGGCGTCGTCCAGCCCCAAGTCGACCAAGGCTTGGCGCGTGTCGTTGTAGGCCTTGCCGCTGGCCATCAGGCCAAGCCGGTCGTTTGGGCCTTCAATCGCGTTGTAATTGAGCCGGTTGGCGCGGATGTAGGCGAGCGCAGCATACCACTTGTAGTCAAACAAACGCTGCTCTTGCTCCAGCGCCACGTCGGGCCAACGAATGTGCACGCCGCCGGGGGGCATGGCAAAGTCCGTCGGCAGCTTGATCTGCACACGATCAGGATCGATCAAGGTGCTGGCCGACGACTCGACGATTTCTTGCACCGTTTTCATGCTGGCCCAGACGCCGGCGTAGCGGCTCATGGCCAGCGCGTGCAGGCCCAAGTCCAAAATTTCTTGCACGCTGGCCGGGAAAAACACCGGCAAGCCGCAAGCCTTGAAGATGTGGTCGCTTTGGTGCGCAGCGGTCGAGCTTTTGGCCACGTGGTCGTCACCAGCGACTGCCAGCACGCCGCCCCAAGGCGTGGTGCCGGCCATGTTGGCGTGCTTGAAAACGTCAGACGTGCGGTCAACGCCCGGGCCTTTGCCGTACCAAATGCCGAACACGCCGTCGTATTTGTTGGTGCCCGGTGGCGCAAAACCCAGCTGCTGTGTGCCCCACACGGCGGTGGCGGCGAGTTCTTCATTGACGCCCGGCTGAAAGACGATGTGTTGCGCTTTCAGGTACTTGGAGGCTTTCCACAAGGCCTGGTCGTAACCGCCCAAAGGCGAGCCGCGATAACCCGAAATGAAGCCGGCGGTGTTTTTGCCCTGTTGTTGGTCACGCAAGCGCTGCAACATCGGCAGCTTGACCAAGGCCTGCACCCCGCTCATGAAGGCGTAGCCGTAGTCCAGCGAATACTTGTCGTCCAAGGTGACCGTTTCAAAGGACTTGCGAATGTGCTCAGGCAGCGGTGCGTTCATGGCGTGGTCTTATATGGATGCCTCCCGGGTAGCAAGAGAAATTCGTGTTGTGTTGCGAAGA
>JBBAPN010000014.1:0-54237 GCA_040400815.1 Polaromonas sp.
AGATAAATAGTCAATTAAATCAACAGGTTACGGATATTTCAGGGGCGACTCAGTACAAGGCGCTTGAAGGGGCTTACCCGGCAACGATGGATGATTTGATCGCCAAGAACTATTGGCGTTCGGCAGACAACAACAATGGTTTCAACGGCTCGTATAGCTTCAACGTTGATGCCGCGAAAGGACTGATTACCGTCAGCACGACGATTTCAGATGACAGCAGCCGGGCGCAATATCTGAACAACTTTCGGCACACGTTCAAGCCGATAGAGATGAGCGGAGGGATCGTTAAAAAGACCTTCATCATGCCCAGCACTGGGGCCATGGGTGCGGCTATTCCGTCGGCGAACGGGTCTATCCGTGTATCAGCCACAGCGCCCAGCGCGACTGCCGGCGGATATTGGTACGACACCAGTGGCGGGGCAGCCATGCTCAAGGTTTCCAACGGGTCAGCTTGGTCGGCCACTTCAACCATCACGACGGGTGCCGACGGTGTTGGGCCGGGCGTCCATGCGGATGTCTAAGGCTTTGCTGAAAAATACGCTGGACAGTTCTTGGTCAATGGCTTTGGAGGCACGGTCTGTCATGTACGACCTGACCTGCTTGAGGGTGAACTCAAGCAGAATGCCCAACAGCGCGCCGATGGTCAGCACCCACAAGGTGGCGTAGCCTTTGCTGGGCACCACGCGGTCGTAGACCTGCATGGTGTACATGGCCGACACCAGCCCGATGGCGCTGATCATGAAGGTGGCAAAAACCGCTTCCATGAAGATCCGGCGCTGCCTGCGAATGGCGAAGGCGAACCAGTCGGTGGCGCTGCGCGGGGCGTCTTGCTGCGCTTGGGCGCTGTCGTCTTCGCTGACGCGCAGTTGCAGCAAGGTGCCACTGGCAACGGCGGCAGCGTCAAGGTCTTGGGCCAGGCCGTCGGCGTTTTCTGTCGCGCAGGCGCCGTGGCTGAGCCGGCCGCGTACCAGCCGCAGGTCTTGTCCGTCCGCCGCAATCCACAACAGCGGGAAAGACCCGGGGTCCAGCTCGTCAGCGCGCAAGACGTGAACCGGCGCGCTGGCAAAGCGGGCTTTCCACATTTCAATGGCTTTTTGCGGGCGCGGGAGTTGCGCCAGCTCAACGCCGTCGGCGCTGTGCTCGACCATGCCAAAGCGGTGCGAGGGCACCGCGTGGCCAAGCAATGAGGCGAGACGCGACAACAGGCTTGAGAGTGCAACGTCGTCCATCAACAGCGCTTCGGCGCGGCTGATCACGGGAATGGTCGGTGTGGCGGGTGGGCCGGGGAATTTATGGAGCATGGCTGAGGCTTAAAGTGGCGAAGTCCCAGCGTCCGGCCAGCAGCAGCAACCTGACGCTGGCGAGCATGAGCGGGTATTCGAGGTCAGAAAAGGCGTAGCTGGCTTGGGTTTTTTCGCGCTGGGCGTTCAAAACGTCGAGCCAGTTTTTGCGGCCGACCTGGAACTGGCGCAGGTAAGAGGCGACGATTTCTTCAGAGCCGAGCAGCAGTTTGCGCACCGGCTCGACTTGTTCGGTCAAGGCCAGGCTTTCGGCCCAGCTGGTGCGCACGCTTTGGGTGAGTCGGCGGTCGTGGGCTTAAATGGCATCGACGGCAGCGGTTTTTTTGGACACTGCGGCGCGCACATTGGCCAGGTAAGACAAGCCGCCGCCGGTTTGCACCTGCACGGCGACGTAAGCCCGTCCGCGTTCTTCGCCGAATGGGATCGTGCCCAAGCGGGATTGGTAACCGGCGACCAAGCTCGGCATGATCTGTGACTGAGCCAAGTTGATTTGGGCCTCGGCCACCTCGACCAGGGCGACCAGACGCTGCCGCTCTGGCGAGACGCTCAGTGCAGCTTCCAGCAGGGTCGCTTCGTTCCAGCGGTGCATGGGGATGGGCGCTGGCGGCAGCAAGTCGGCCGCTGGTTTGCCCATCAGTTGCGCCAACAACAGCCGCGTGGTGTCGATTTGCCGGATGGTCTGAATGCGCTCGGTGATGGCTTGCCGCCAGCGGGCGGCGGCCTGGGTTTCGTCGGTCGCCGGGCTGACCTCGGCGGCGACGCGGCGCTGGATGATCGCGAGCAAGCGCAGGTGCTCGGCTTCGTTGGCGACGGCGGTTTTGAGGCGCGACTCGAGCCGCAAGATGTCAAAAAATGCGCCGGCGCTGCGTTGCAGCACGTCGAGCTGGGTTTCGCTGAGGGTGGCCCCAGCCACGTTGAGGTCGGCTTGGGAAACCCCGATTTGGCTGCTGATGCGGCCACCGTTCCACACCGGCTGCTCTAGGCGCAAGACGGTTTGCGGTCCCCCGGGGCGGGTTTCGACCTGTGCACTGAGCCCCGGAAATTGACCCCAGCGCGCAGCGTCAAGCCGGTCAACCGCGGCTTGACGGTCGTCGCGGCGGGAACGGATGTCAGGGTGGTGGGTGACGGCTTCGCGCAGAACGGCGTTGAGGTCCGTCGGGCCCGCAAGGACTGCGGCGATGGTGTTTGACGAGACCGCCCAGAAGCAAACGCCAACGACCAACCACTGCAACAGGGGCAACAGGTGCAACCAACGCAAAAAGCGCAAGGTCAAGCCGGGCAAAAAAAACGTCATGCGGCGAACTCTCAAAGGGCATCTACAAGGCCCTCGAAGATACCGACTCAATACCTACAAAATTCAACCAAATCCAACATTTATAACTACTTTATATTTCTAGAGGAATAAAAAGCTCCGCTATGGCACCGCCGCCCGAGACATTTCGCATGCGTATTTCACCGCCATGTTGCTGAACAATCTTGCGCGACAAGTACAAGCCCAAGCCTGCGCCAGGACTGTTTTGCTGGTGGCTGCCACGGGTGAATTTTTCAAACAATCGGCTGCTCGCCTGTTCGTCCAAGCCCGGCCCGTGGTCGCGTACCCTGAAGATCATTTGTCCGGCTTGGACTTGAACCGACAGCTCAACCAGACCGTTGACCGCGTACTTCAAAGCGTTGTCGAGCAAGTTTTTAAGCGCTGCGCCCAGCAAGGGCAAGTCGCCCAACACGCGGGCAGCGTCCAACTCGGCTTGGCCGGCAGTGGCGGTGAGCAGTTGCAGGCGCTGGCTGTCGTCATCGAGTTGCTGCAGACTTTCTTCAAGGATCTGGGCTGCGGTCAACACGCTGCGGGGTGGCTGGGCCGACGCTAGCGTGGCGAGTCGCTCGTCAGCCAAGCAATAGGACAACACGTATTTGAGCCGCTCGGCCGCCCGGCCCATCCGGTTCAAGCGGGCGCTGGTGGACGAATCCAGGGGCTGACGCGCCAGGTTGCTCAAGGCGCTGTCCATGACAAAAAGGGGGTTGCGGAATTCGTGCGACAGCAAAGCAATGAAGTCGCGTTGCTCGTTCAATTGCACGCTGCTGGCCAACAGCTGCGCTTGCCCGTTCAGGTTGGATTGGTACGCTAGGGCGACATGGCGGGTGACAAAAAACAGCAGCACCAAGGCGTGCAATGCCATGCCGGCGGACATGCTGGTGTCTAGCCAAGTGTTGTAAGTGTCAAAGCCCACATTACGCGCCAGCCGCAACAGGCCCAAGGGCAGCACCGGAATGAGCGCGAACAGCACCCATCGGACGCTCGGCTGACGCGGCACAACCCACAGCGCCAACGCCACGATCAAAAGCAATTGCAGCATGGCGAGCTGCAGCACCAGCGGCGCCACCTGCTCAAAATACCCAGCCATGAGCAGCAACACGGCCAGCGCGGCCAGCGCGGCCAACCCCCAAATGATGCGCTGATACCAGCCAAACAGGCGCGGCCAATAATCTTCGGCCAACAGCAACCGTGAAAAAACCGTCACGAACAAAGGCATGACCAAAGCCAGAGCGATGCCGGAGAGCATGTCCGCGACCACAGGCAAACCCGGCAAAAACAGCGATAACCAACCTTCGTCGATGAAAAGGGTCAACGTGGACAAGAAAAAATAGCCCGCGCACATCAGAAAAATAGGTCTTGCGACGGCCAAACCCAAAACCAGCGCGGCCAGCGAGACGCAAATGAGAAGGCCGTACAAAAGCCCTGCCACCATGGTTTTAATGCGCGCCTGTTGCGAGATGGCGCTTAACTTCCATAGCACCGGCGTGACCGCTTTGACGTTGTCGGTTTGCACGCGCAGCCACAAGGTGTACAACCCGGCTTCGGGCAGGCTGACCAAAAAGACGCTGTTGCGGTGCAACAGGGGCCGCAGGGCAGGGTGTACGGCAGCACCCGCTTGTTGCGGTAACGGCAATTTGGCGTGCGAATTCAGCGCATCTTGGGGGGCGGGGGGGGGGAAATCCAGAGCGTGAGTTCGTCCAGAAAAGCCGGTGCCACCTCCAACCACCAGTCGTTCGACAGTGACCGGTGGCGCAGGCTCGGGGCGTCCAGGTCGCGCTGCACTTGCATGCGCACCCACAGCACGCCGGGTTGATGCCCCAAGTTGATGTTGCCGGCAACCGGCACGAAATTTTGTGTCTGGGCTTGCTCAAAAGTGGCGCTGCCGACGCTGTCTAACCACACTGCCAGGTGGCCGGCCAACGGCGCTTGTTCAGCCGCCAAAGGCAGTTGCAGTGGCGGTGCTGAAATAGGTTCTAAAGTAGTCGAAGACGACCACTGAGAAAACAAGCCCAAAAAGACGCAACAAAACCAAAATAACAAACCGTGTTTCATGGTAGACAATCGCCTCATGCCAAGTATTAATATTTTATTAGTAGAAGACGACACCGACCTGCGCCAAGAGGTGAAGGATTACCTTGTTGCCGAAGGATACAAGGTGTTGCAAGCTGACTGCCTGAAAAGTACGCTGGAGGCACTACAAAGCCAGCGTATTCAGGCCGTGGTGCTGGACGTTGGCTTGCCGGATGGCAACGCTTTGGACGCTCTGCCCGAGCTGCGCCGACACACGGCGTGCCCAATCGTGATGATGACCGCGTGGGGCCAATTGCCGCTGCGTTTGAAGGGCTTGCAACACGGCGCTGACTACTACTTGGTGAAGCCGGTGCCGCTGGCAGAACTGAGCGCTGTGCTGGCGACCTTGCTGCGCCGCGGCAACAGCAATGTGAGCTGGCGCACCGAAGCGGCCACCCGCACTTTGACCGCCGCCAACGACCGCTCAGTCCCATTGACCGCCAGCGAATGGGTCTTTGTGCAGGCCTTGCGCAAAAGCCCGGGCCGCGTCATCAGCCGAGAAGAACTGGTGCGCGCCCTGGGCCAAGACCCCGACACCTACGACTCCAGACGCATGGACACTTTAGTCCAACGCATCCGCCACAAAACCAGCCAAGCCGAAATGGGTGAGTTGCCGCTGCACACCCGGCATGGCCAAGGCTATGTGTGGGAAGAACGCTGAGGCGGAAAAATCAAAGCAAGGGCCGCAATTCACGGGCTGCGTCGAGCAGCAGTGGCAACATGCTCAAGCGCCCTGCCCCCACCAGTGATGAACTCACCACATTGATGGCAGCAACTGTCTGGCCTTGCATGTCGCGCAGCGGCACGGCCAGTGCGTGCACGCCGAGTTCATGCTCTTCGCTGGCTTGGCAATAGTCGTCGGCACGGACTTTTTCGACCAGCGCTTTGAGGTCACGGGCGTCTGTTGTGGTGTGTACCGTCAGCCGCGCCAAGCCGGTGGCTAAACGCGGTTTCAGCCAGGCGTTGAAGTCGCCCCGGCTTTTGGCGGCCAGCAGCACACGACCGGTGGATGTCGCGTGCGCCGGCAAGCGCGCGCCCAAATGCAAGCCGTAAGCCAGCACCCTCGCCTGCACTGGCTTGGTGTCGGCGCTTTTCCACTCCAGGCCGCTGCGGCCAATGATGACGACTTCGTCAGCGTCCAGCACCGCGACTGAAAACGAGGCTTGCGACTGCGCGGCCAAGCGGTTCAAAGTCGGCTGCACAGCACGCGGCAAACGCGCCGTGGCCAAGTAGCTGCCCGAAAAGCGCAGCACTTTGGCAGCCAACCAAAAAAAACCACCATCGGTTTCAAGGTAGCCCAAGTGGGTGAGCGTCAGCAAATGCCGTCGCGCCGCCGCACGGGTGATGCCCGCCCGCTCTGCCGCCAAGGTGGCATTCAAGCGTTGCCGCTGCGGGTCAAAGGCTTCCAGCACGGCCATGCCTTTGGCCATGCCTACGATCAGGTCGGCTTTGGCGATAGGGGGTTTTTGAGGTTCAGCCATTGCGCGATGATCGCACAACCAAGCCGATCAACGCACAAATTCGGTCGAAGTTGCCGACTGAAACTGTGCAAAAGATTTACGCTGCGAGCAAACTCTGTCGATAACCTTTTGGGCGAGAAATGCAAACACAGCGGGTGCAAGTAGCGATCATTGGCGGCGGACCGGCCGGACATTTGCTGGGGCAATTGCTGCACAAAGCAGGCATTGACGCCCTCATCATTGAACGCCAAAGCGCGGAGCATGTGCAAAGCCGGATTCGCGCGGGCGTGCTGGAACAAGTCAGCATGGACTTGCTGGACGAAGCGGGTGTGGGCCAACGCATGCACGCTGAGGGGCTGCTGCATGGCGGCTTTGACATGCTGTTCAAAGGCCAGCGCCACCGGATTGACATGCACCGGCTGACCGGCGGAAAAAACGTCATGGTCTACGGGCAGACAGAAGTCACGCGCGACCTGATGGACGCCCGCCAAGCGGCCGGTTTGAGCACGGTTTACAACGCCAGCAAGGTCAGCGTGCATGACTTTGACACTGACCAGCCCCGCGTGCGTTTTGAAAAAATGGGCGCCAACGGCCCAGAGCAACACGAGATCGCCTGCGACTTCATCGCTGGCTGTGACGGCTTTCATGGCGTCTGCCGGGCGAGTGCGCCGCGCAGTGCCATCCGCGAGTATGAAAAGATTTACCCTTTCGGCTGGTTGGGCGTGCTGGCCGACACGCCGCCGGTGCACGAAGAATTGATTTACGTGAACAGCCCACGCGGCTTTGCGCTGTGCTCGCAGCGCAGCCACACGCGCAGCCGCTATTACCTGCAAGTGCCGCTGACCGACAAGGTTGAAGACTGGTCTGACGAAGCCTTTTGGGACGAGCTGCGACTGCGGCTTGACCCGCTGGCGCGTGCGCAATTGGTGACCGGGCCATCGATTGAAAAAAGCATTGCACCGCTGCGCAGTTTTGTGACCGAACCGATGCGCTTTGGCCGCATGTTTTTGGCTGGCGACGCCGCTCACATCGTCCCGCCCACAGGTGCCAAAGGCTTGAATTTGGCGGCCACTGACGTCAAATATTTGTCCAGCGCTTTGATTGAGTTTTACCAAGATAAAACGAAAGCCGGCATCGACAGTTACTCAGCGCGTTGCCTGCGCCGGGTTTGGCGAGCGGAGCGGTTTTCGTGGTGGTTCACCAGCTTGATGCACCGCTTTCCAGAGAACGGAGAAATCGGCCAAAAGCTACAAGAAGCCGAACTCGACTACATCGTGAACTCTGAAGCTGGCGCCTTGTCAGTGGCTGAAAATTACGTCGGGCTGCCGCTGAATTTTGGGGAACAGTGAGTAGGCTGCGGCTTGCTGTAAATTGCGGGCCATGACACAAGCCAAACTCCAAGCAAAAACCCAAGCCCCGGCCCTGAAAATCCCGCAAGTCCTGAAAGGCGTTCGCCTGCTCAGCTTGGCCTTGAATTTACCTGGCCCCGCCGCCTTGATGCGCTGCCAGCAAATGGGC
The DNA here is from genome assembly GCA_040400815.1 of Polaromonas sp. Classification (GTDB taxonomy): domain Bacteria; phylum Pseudomonadota; class Gammaproteobacteria; order Burkholderiales; family Burkholderiaceae_C; genus Polaromonas. Next base: position 7,662 of record JBBAPN010000014.1, read on the forward strand.
GCGCGCTGCGTCAAGTTGGAGCCGCCGAGTGGCGACCCGATGCAGCATTACAGCCCGCCTGCGTATGGCCAATTGCAGAGCGGCATCAAGGTCCTCAGAGTGGATTTGAAGACGCCGGCGGGTCAAAAAACGCTGCACCGCGAACTCGCTAAAACCGATGTCTTGATCACATCGTTTCGGCCCTCGGCGATTGAAAAACTCGGCTTGGGCTGGAGGAGTTTGCACCGGCTTTACCCTGCCCTGTCACACGTGGCCATTGTCGGCAGCCCCGGCGCGCGCGCCGAAGAACCCGGCCACGACCTGACCTACCTGGCCGACAACGGCTTGGTGGCGGGACTGGAGTTGCCCGCCACGCTGTACGCCGACATGGGCGGCTCGCTGGCGGCCACTGAAGCGGTATTGCAGGCGGTGCTGACAAACCGCTGTAGCGGCAAAGGCATTCATTTGGAAATAGCGCTCTCGAGTGCCGCGCAGTACTTGGCGTTGCCAAGGCATTGGGGGCTGACGCAGCCCAGCGGTTTTGTCGGCGGCGCCTACGCTGGTTACCGGGTTTATGCGTGCAAGGACGGTCGGGTGGCGGTGGCGGCGTTGGAGCCGCATTTTGCCGCTGCGCTGTGTGCGGCGGCGGGGCTGCCGGCCTCCGATGTGGCGAGTTTGCAAAGCCAGACCACACGCGAGGCCATCGCCCGATTTTTGAAAAAGCAGACGCGCCAGCAACTCGATGCGCTGGCGTTGGAAAGAGACATCCCGCTGCACACCATGACCTGAAATGGCCTGACAAGGCCTGGCCGGTCGTGGTGGCTGGAAATTAGCGCGGTTTGCGGGAGGGCTTGGGTGCGGTCTTGGCCGAGCCGTTGTCACGCGGCGGCAAGCCGGTGTGCTGGGTCAGCATGCGGCCTTTGACCGGCGCGGCAGATTTCAAGGTGACGGTGGTCGAGTTTTTCTTGCGTGCGCTGGTGTAGCCGCCATCGGTCAGCGGCTGGAAGGTGGGGATCAAATGGTGCTTGCCATTGCCGATCAAGTCAGACCGACCCATGGTCTTGAGGGCTTCGCGCAGCAGCGGCCAGTTGTTGGCGTCGTGGTAACGCAAGAAGGCTTTGTGCAAGCGCCGGCGTTTGTCCCCGCGCACAATGTCAACGGTCTCGCTGTCGCGCGTGATCTTGCGCAGCGGATTGCGGTTGGTGTGGTACATGGCCGTCGCCGTGGCCATCGGTGACGGGTAGAAGGTCTGAACTTGGTCGGCCCTGAAACCGCTTTTCTTCAGCCAGATGGCGAGGTTCATCATGTCTTCGTCGCTGGTGCCCGGATGGGCGGCGATGAAGTAGGGAATCAAAAACTGCTTCTTGCCGGCTTCCAGCGAGTACTTCTCAAACATCTGTTTGAACTTGTCATAGCTGCCAATGCCGGGCTTCATCATCTTGGTCAGCGGGCCCTGCTCGGTGTGCTCGGGCGCGATCTTCAGGTAACCACCGACGTGGTGCGTCACCAGTTCTTTGACGTATTCAGGACTTTGCACGGCGAGGTCATAGCGCAGGCCGGAGCTGATGAGAATTTTCTTGATGCCTTTGAGCGAACGGGCCCGACGGTACATCTTGATCAAGGGCGCGTGGTCGGTGTTGAGGTTCGAGCAAATGCCAGGGTAAACGCAAGACGGTTTGCGGCAAGCGGACTCGATCTCAAGCGACTTGCAACCGATGCGGTACATGTTGGCAGTCGGGCCGCCGAGGTCTGAAATAGCGCCGGTGAAGCCTTTGACGGTGTCTCGAATGGCTTCGATCTCGCGGATCACGGAGTCCTCGGAACGGCTCTGGATGATGCGGCCTTCGTGCTCGGTGATGGAGCAAAACGTGCAGCCGCCAAAGCAGCCGCGCATGATGTTCACGCTGAAGCGAATCATTTCCCAAGCCGGTATCTTGGTGGTGTGGTCGTGGCTGCCGTTCTCGTCGGCGTAGATGGGGTGCGGCGAACGCGCGTAAGGCAGGTCAAAGACGTAGTCCATCTCGACCGTGGTCAGCGGGATCGGCGGCGGGTTGATCCAGACGTCGCGGGCGGTGACGCCTTCGCCGTGGGCCTGCACCAGCGCCCGCGCATTGCCGGGATTGGTCTCAAGATGCAGCACGCGGTTGGCGTGGGCGTAGAGCACGGCGTCGCTGCGCACCTGCTCGTAAGACGGCAGCCGAATCACCGAACGGTCACGCGGCGGCACTTTGATCTTGCCCTGCATCGACGGCAAGCTCGGGTTCTGCACAAAGGTCAACGGCTTGATGGCGGGGTTGGCCAAAGCCGGTGTTTTGACCATGAGCACGGGCGAGCCAGCGGCTTCAGCCTTGACGGCCACATCAGCGGCTTCGTCTTCGCGGGCGCAGGTAGCGCCCTGCTCTTTGGCCTGCTCCGAAATCATCAGGTAGGGATTGACGTGGGCTTCGACCCGGCCTGGCGCGTCGACATTGGTGGAGTCGATCTCGAACCAGCCTTGCGCGGTCTCGTCACCTTGGCGGCGAATGAAGGCGGTGCCGCGAACGTCGGTGATGGTGGCGATCGGTTCTTTGGCAGCGAGTCGGTGGGCGATTTCAACAATCGCTCGCTCGGCATTGCCGTACAGCAGCAGGTCGCATTTGGCGTCGACCACCACGCTGCGGCGCACTTTGTCAGACCAGTAGTCGTAATGCGCGATGCGCCGGAGCGAGCCTTCGATGCCACCCAACACAATCGGCACTTCTTTGTAGGCTTCGCGGCAACGTTGTGAGTACACCAAGGCGGCGCGGTCGGGCCGTTTGCCGCCAATGTCGCCGGGGGTGTAGGCGTCGTCACTGCGGATTTTGCGGTCTGCCGTGTAGCGGTTGATCATTGAATCCATGTTGCCGGCGGTGACGCCGAAGAACAGATTTGGCTTGCCCAACAGCTTGTAGGGCTCGGCGGTTTGCCAGTCAGGTTGGGCAATGATTCCAACCCGAAAGCCTTGCGCTTCGAGCATCCGGCCAATCACGGCCATGCCAAAACTCGGGTGGTCAACGTAAGCGTCGCCGGTGACGATGATGATGTCGCAACTGTCCCATCCCAACGCCTGCATTTCCTCGCGGCTGGTTGGCAAAAACTTGGCCGTGCCAAAACGAGCTGCCCAGAACTTGCGGTAACTGGTCAGCGGCTTGGCGGCACGGGCGAAAAAGGAGACGTCGATGGGGGCGTTCATGGCAGTTTGGTGTAACTCGGCATTGTAAGGTTTCTACCAAAAAAACTCGCGTCCTTTCAATGGCCCTTGGCGGTTTTGGCCAACAATGTTCAAAGCCATAATCCATGCATGACCGCTTTACCCCCTGACGACCGTCCACGCCCTGAGTCGCTGACCGACCTGTTTGTCTCGTTCACGCTGCTGGCCCTGCAAGGTTTTGGCGGCGTGCTGGCGGTGGTGCAACGCGAACTGGTCGAAAAAAAACGCTGGATGACCCGCGATGAGTTCATCGAAGACTGGTCGGTGGCGCAGATCATGCCCGGTCCCAACGTGATCAACTTGGCCCTGATCGTGGGCGGTCGCTATTTCGGCCTCAAAGGCGCGCTGGTGGGACTGGCCGGTATGCTGGCCGTGCCGCTGGTGCTGGTGTTGGCGCTCGCTCTGATTTATTCCCAATTTGCAGACCACCCCGGCGTGGCTGGCGGACTGCGCGGCATGGGTGCGGTGGCGGCGGGTTTGATTTTGTCCACCGGCATCAAGCTGGTCAGCGCGCTGAAGTCCAACGTCATGGGTTGGCGCTGGTGCACAGCCTTCGGTCTGGCTTGCTTTTTAAGCATCACTTATTTCAAGTTGCCGCTGGCTTATATTTTGTTTGGTCTTGGCGGTCTCGCCTTCGCCCTGGCCTACAAAAGGCTGCAACCATGAACGAGGCGCTGACTTTGAATTTTGGTGCGGCCGAGTGGTTTCAGTTTTTTCTGCACTACCTCTCGCTGTCGCTGCTGGCGATTGGCGGGGCGATTGCCATGATCCCGGACATGCACCGTTTTTTGGTTGAACAGAACCTCTGGCTGACCAGCGCTCAGTTCAATGCGTCGGTGGCCATCGCGCAAGCGGCACCCGGGCCGAACGTGTTGTTCATCGCGCTGATGGGCTGGAATGTCGGCATGAACGCAGGTGGGGTTTTGTCCGGCTTGTTGGGCATTGTGTTGGCCATGACCGGGATGTTGATTCCCAGCTCCGTGCTGACCTACAACGCCACCCAATGGGGTCATCGCAACCGCAACTTGCGCAGTGTGCGGGCCTTCAAACAGGGCATGGCACCGATTGTGGTGGGGCTGTTGATTGCCACTGGCTGGGTTCTGGCCAGCGCCAACGGCAAGTCGCTGGACGACTGGCCGCTGTGGTTGTTGGCCGGCGTCAGCGCGTTGATTTGTTGGCGCACCCGGTTGCATATTTTGTGGCTGCTGGCTGCGGGTGCCCTGCTGGGCTGGTTCGGCTGGATTTGAAGTGTCAGCGCCGTTGGCGCAGTGCTTCGTAAAGGCAAACGCCGCTGGCCACTGAAACGTTCAAGCTTTCAACAGCGCCGTGCATCGGAATGCTGACGAGTTCGTCGCAGGTCTTGCGGGTCAGTTGGCGCATGCCCTCGCCTTCAGCCCCCAGCACCAAGGCCACCGGGCCTTTGAGGTCGACGTCATAAATGGTTTTGGGCGCATCGTCGCTGGTGCCGATGCACCAAATGTTGCGCTCCTTGAGTTCGCCCAAGGTGCGCGCCAAGTTCGTCACCATGAAATAAGGCATGGTTTCGGCAGCCCCACTGGCGACCTTGGACACCGTGGCATTGATGCCGGCGGCGTGGTCTTTGGGGGCAATCACGGCGTGCGCGCCAGCACCGTCAGCCACCCGCAAACAGGCGCCGAGGTTGTGGGGATCGGTGACGCCGTCGAGCACCAAGATCAAGGGCGAGGCCACGCCGCTGGCTTCGAGTTGTTCCAGCAATTCGTCCAGCGAGGTGATGACCGCCAAGGCATTGACACGGGCGACCACGCCTTGATGGCCATGGCCACCGGCCATTTTGGCCAGCCGGACGCCGTCGGATTCGATCAGCCGGATGCCGGCCTCACGGGCTCGGTCGGTGAACTGACGCATGCGCGCATCGCGGCGCGCAACATCGTGAAAAACTTCAATCACCGATTGCGGTGCGGTTTTGATCCGCACACCGACGGCATGAAAGCCAAAAAGAACTTTAGAGGGAGAAGACATGCCCCAATTATCACCGGGACTTCACCGGTACTTTGGCGCTTCCGTCACTGGCTCGGTGTTACCACCTGGCCCGCCTCGATGGTGATCTTGCGCTGACACTGCGCGGCGATCGATTGGTCGTGCGTCACCAGCACCAGCGTGGTGCCCAGCTCTTGGTTGAGTTCGAACATCAGTTTCATGACGGTCTCGCCGGTGGCGAAGTCCAAACTACCGGTTGGCTCATCGGCCAACAGCACCGCGGGTTGAACGACGAAGGCACGGGCCAGCGCCACCCGCTGTTGCTCGCCACCCGACAGCACCTTGGGGTAGTGGCCAAGCCTTTGTCCGAGCCCGACCCGGCCGAGCATCTCCGTGGCCAAGGCCCGTGCACCGCGCAAGCCCGACAGTTCGAGCGGCAGCATGACATTTTCGAGCGCCGTCAGATTGCCCATCAACTGAAAACTTTGAAACACGAAACCCACTTTTTGCGCCCGCAAGGCCGCCCGGTCGTCTTCGCTGACGGCAAAAATATCTTGCCCTGCCAGCCGCACCGTGCCCTTGGTTGGCGTGTCCAAGCCAGCGATGATGGCCAGCAAGGTGCTTTTGCCGGAACCAGAAGCGCCAACGATGGCGGCAGTTTCCTTGGCCGCCAAGGAGAAATCAATATCGCGCAGAATGGTCAAAATGCCGGTCGAGTCGGTGACCGATTTGAAAACATGCTCGACGGCGATAATGGCAATCGGTGCTGCCTCGAGGCGCTCAACAGGATTCGTTTCGGACATGACAGCCTTTTTAATAAACACAACGCTCAACAATCTTCGCGCAATCACTGACTTTAACAAGCGAGTCACTTTGACCGCCATGGCCACGGCAAAGCCTTTCCAATCGTGCGGCATGCAGCGGACCCTCCGCGCCCTGCTCGGCTTGGCCTCGCTGGCCTGGCTGCTGGCTGTGCCCCTGCAAGCTCAGGCGCAAACTGCAGCCCTGCCCAGCCGCACAGACACGGTGCTGGTGGTCGGCGACTCCCTGAGCGCCGAATACGGCCTGCAGCGCGGCAGTGGCTGGGTCGCCTTGCTGGAAACCAAGCTGCGGGCTGAAAAGCAGGCGGTGAACGTCGTCAATGCCAGCATCAGCGGCGACACCACCGCCGGTGGCCGTGCGCGTTTGGCCGCGCTGCTGAATCAGCACAAACCGAGCATCGTGATCATCGAGCTGGGCGCCAACGATGCACTGCGTGGCTTGGCGCTGACAGCAACCCAACAAAATTTACTGGCCATGACCCGGGCTGCGCAAAAGGGCAAAGCCCGCGTGTTGCTGGTTGGCATGCAAGTGCCGCCCAACTACGGCAGCGCTTATGGCCAAACTTTTTCTGCGCTGTTTCCGTCGGTCGCCAAGGCCACCCAGTCGGCGCTGGTGCCCTTTTTGCTCAAAAACGTGGCCGACCTGGAGGACACCAGTCAGCTGTTTCAGCGCGACCGGATTCACCCGAACGAGTCGGCGCACCCGATCATCCTGGCCAACGTCTGGCCTGAACTGAGAAAGCTTTTCAAGTGAGCGTGCAACTGATTCCAGCCGCCTTGGCATTGACCCGGCTGGCTGAATTTTCAGCCGTCATTGACGCCCGCAGCGAAGGCGAGTTCGCCGAAGATCACTTGCCCGGCGCCGTGAATTGGCCCAGCTTGAATGACGCCGAGCGGCAGATCGTTGGCACGCAGTACAAGCAGATCAACGCCTTTGAGGCGAAAAAGCAAGGTGCGGCCATGGTGGCGCGCAATGTCGCCGGGCACATTGAACGCGAACTGCTCGACAAGCCCAAAGAATGGCAACCGTTGGTGTATTGCTGGCGCGGCGGCAAACGCAGCGGTTCGCTGGCGCTGATCCTCGACCAAATCGGTTTCAAGGTGAGCTTGGTCGAGGGCGGCTACAAGGCTTTTCGGGCGGCACTGGTGGCTGATCTGCCGCAACTGTCGGCGCGTTTGCATTACCAAGTGGTGTGCGGCACCACGGGCTCAGGCAAGACCCGGTTTTTGCAAGCACTGGCCGAGCAAGGCGCTCAAGTGCTGGACCTCGAGGCGTTGGCGAATCACCGCAGTTCGGTGCTCGGACTCATCCCCGGCCAGACGCAACCGACTCAAAAAGCATTTGACACCCGCATCTGGACGGCGCTGCAAGGGTTTGATCCGGCTCTGCCGGTTTACATCGAGAGCGAGAGCAAAAAAGTCGGCAACGTGGTGGTGCCAGAAAGTTTGATGGCGGTCATGCGGCGCAGCCCTTGCCTGCATCTTTATTTGAGCGAAGCTGAGCGCGTCAAATTGCTGCTGCAAGACTACGATTTTTTTGTCCGCGACATTGAATTTTTCTGTGACCGATTGGCGGCGCTGACTGAAGCGCGCGGCAAAGCCGTGGTGGCTGACTGGCAGCAACGCGCTCGCCATGGCGACGTGGCCGGAGTGGTGCAAGACCTCTTGACGCTGCACTACGACCCGGTTTACCTGCAATCGATGGAGCGCAACTTCGAGCATTACGCGTTGGCCAGACGATTAGCACCCACCGACCACAGCGTCGAAGCGATGCAAGCCTTGGCCAGCACTTGGCTGGCAGCGTGAGATAAAAAATCACGGATCGAGCGGACGAAAAAAAACTGCAGAAGCCGCCAGGCTCCGCAGTTTTTTAGACAAATCGTGTCAAGTCAGTGCTGAATTGACTTTACTTTGAATTTGTCTTGACTTGCAGTCGACTTCAGACAGCGGTGCCGGTCGGTGGTGTTTCTGCTGCACCTTCAACAGCCCCGTCTTCGCCCTCAACATCGTCTTCGTCAGGCTTGCCATCGGCTTTACGCTTCAGCTTGTCTTCTTTTTTACGTTTTTTAGCGAGTTCTTTTTGGCGCTTTTCGTAGGAATAATTGGGTGTTGCCACAGGCTGCTTTCAAGATGAATAGCCTGTACTGTACTGCATCAGGCAGCGAGCTTTCGAAGCGCTTGCGTCAGGTCCGCCTGCAGGTCAGTGACGGACTCCAGGCCGACTGAAAAACGCACCAATCCGCCTGCGTGCGGCCAGGTTTGCGTGCGCATGCTTTGGATGTCGTAAGGCACGCACAAACTCATTGGGCCGGCCCAGCTGTAACCCAGCTTGAACAGTTGCAGGCTGTCGCAAAACAAGTCGATTTGGGCTTGACTGATCGCCGGCTGGAAGATCACGCTGAACAAGCAAGCAGCGCCCGTGCAGTCGCGCAGCCATGCCGCATGACCGGGTGATCCGGGCAAGGCCGGGTGGCGCACTTCGGCGACGGCTGCTTGCGCTTGCATCCAAACCGACAAGGCCCGCGCAGAGGCGTCCTGCGACTGGTAGCGCAGCGACATGCTGGGCAAGCCGCGCAACACCGCTTCAGCGTCGTTACCGGCCACACCGTAGCCCACGCGCATGTGGCAAGCATGAACCCGGTGGTGCAAGACCTCGTCTTGTGTGACGACCGATCCCATCAAGACATCGGCGCCGCCGCTGGGGTATTTGGTCAAGGCTTGCACCGAGACATCAACCCCCAAGGCAAAAGCATTGAAGGCCAAGCCGGCGCCCCAGGTGTTGTCCAAGACGCTGACGATGCCTTTCGGATGCGCCACAGCATGCGCTTTGATGACGGCAATCAATGCGGGCAAGTCGGGAAACTCAAGCGTGATCGAGCCAGCTGCTTCAAGCCAGACCAAGCGCGTTTGGGCACTCAGTTGGCGGCCCAAATCGGCCGGGTCCATGGGGTCGTAATAGCGGTGGCTGATGCCCCAGGCCTGCATCTCGTGCTCGGCCAGCGTCTTGTTGGGGCCGTAGGCGTTGTCGGGAATCAGCAGCTCGTCGCCGGCTTGTAAAAAAGCCATGTTGACGAGGGCCACAGCAGCCAGCCCGCTCGGCACCAGGGTGCAAAAACGGCCACCTTCTAGCGTCGCAATGCGTTCTTCAAGGGTGAAGGTGGTCGGCGTGCCGTGCAAGCCGTAGGTGTAGCCAGTTTTGTGTTTCCAGTCACGCTGACGCAGCGCCGCGACGCTGGGGAAAATCACGGTCGAGGCGCGAAGCACCGGCACGTTGATGCTGGCAAAGCCGGCCGGCGCCTGGTAGGGATGGTGAATCAGCTGGGTGGAAAGGTCTTGCATGCATGCATGTTACAGACCTTGGCGAACCTTCCGCTCAGTCAGCTGCTCAGACTTTCCACTTGGCCATCAGATGCGACGGCCGCAAGGCATCGTAGCTTTCAAAGGGTTGGTGAATCCAAGGATTGGTCGGCAAAGACTCGACCGAATAATCGGGCTGAAAATTGGAAATACCTTTGGTCCAAATCACCGCGCTGCGCAGCTCGGTGATCGGCTTGTAGTTGTTGCGCAGCTGATGAATCACCGCGTTCAATGTATGACCGGTATCGGCCAGGTCATCGACCAGCAAGACCTTGCCGGCGATCTCGCCCTTGGGCGTGGTGATGAAGCGCGCGATGTCCAGGTTGCCTTGCACCGTGCCGGAATCAGCACGGTAAGAGCTGGTTGACATGATGGCCAGCGGCTTGTCAAAAATGCGTGACAAGATGTCGCCGGGTCGCATGCCGCCACGCGCCAGACACAAGATGGTGTCGAACTGCCAGTCCGATTGGTGAATCTTGATCGCCAGTTTTTCGATCTGGTTGTGGTATTCGTCGTAACTCACGTACAAGTGTTTGCCGTCTTCAGTCAACATGAGGAACTTCCAATCAAAAGAGCAGTTTCGAGAGTTTCACGGGAAATCTGAAATCAGACCGTGATCAGGCGGCGTAAGGGTTGCGCAGCAAAATCGTGTGGTCGCGGTCCGGGCTGGTCGAGACCATGTGAATCGGCACGCCGGTGACTTCTTCAATGCGCTGCAAGTAGCGCTGCGCGGCCAGCGGCAAGGCGTCGTAATCCGTCACACCGACCGTGCTCTGGGTCCAGCCTGGCAGGTCTTCATAAATCGGTTTGCAACGTGCGATGTCATCAGCACCCATAGGCAAAATATCGGTGATGGCGCCGTCGAGTTCGTAACCGGTGCAGAGCTTCAGCGTCTCAATGCCGTCGAGCACATCAAGCTTGGTGATGCACAAACCCGACAGACCGTTGACCTGCGCCGAACGCTTGAGCAGCGCGGCGTCGAACCAACCGCAACGGCGGTAACGCCCGGTGACAACGCCGCGCTCAGCGCCGACAGTGCTCATGTGATAACCGGGCGTGTCTGGCGTTTGCCAGTCGAGTTCGGTCGGGAAAGGGCCACCGCCCACACGGGTGCAGTAGGCCTTGGTGATACCCAAAATGTAGTGCAGCATGCCCGGGCCAACACCCGCACCGGCGGCCGCGTTACCGGCCACGCAATTGCTCGACGTGACATACGGGTAGGTGCCGTGGTCAACGTCCAGCAGTGTGCCTTGTGCGCCTTCAAACAAAAGGTTGGCACCGGCCTTGTGCGCATCGTTCAGTTCGCGCGAGACGTCGGCCATCATCGGCCGAAGAGCGTCAGCGTGACTCATGGCTTCTGCGTAGCAAGCGTCAAAGTCGACCGCGGGGGCGTTCAAAAAAGTCGTCAACACGTGGTTGTGCAGGGTCAGCAAATCACGCAGCTTGGCAGCGAAACGATCAGGGTATTTAAGGTCTTGGACCCGCAGCGCGCGGCGGGCGATTTTGTCTTCGTAAGCTGGGCCGATGCCTTTGCCGGTGGTGCCAATCTTCTCGCTACCGCCCTGCTCGCGCAAGGCCTCGCGGGCGGTATCGAGCGACGCGTGAAACGGCAGAATCAAAGGGCAGGCTTCGCTGACGCGCAAGCGCGATCGTACTTCGACGCCGACCGCTTCAAGCTGGCTGATTTCCTTGAACAAATGCGCTGTTGACAAAACCACGCCATTGCCGATGTAGCACTTGACGCCAGGCCGCATGATGCCGCTGGGAATCAGGTTCAGCGCGGTCTTGACGCCATTGATGACCAGCGTGTGACCCGCGTTGTGGCCGCCCTGAAAGCGCACCACCCCTTGGGCAGATTCGGTCAGCCAGTCGACCAGCTTGCCTTTGCCCTCGTCGCCCCATTGGGTGCCGACGACCACGACGTTGCGTCCCGCAACTGCGGTTTGTTTGTTTGTCATACTTGGTACTTGCTAAAAAAAGGGTTGCTAAAAACAGCGGATCAGACTCAGGAAAGGGTCTTGTTGAGCGGCTGCACGACCCACTGCCCAGCCACCTGGGCCAGTTCGCGGTCGCAATCAAATTCATTGACTTCATGCTCGTGCCCGGGCAACACGCAAACCACTGTTTCGCCGCCCGCACGCAGTTCGGCGATGGCTTGCAGCAGCGTTGCCTGAACGCCCCAAGGCGCGCAGATGGCAGCTCGCAAAGGCCGTGGTGCCAGCACACTGACGAGTTCTTTCAAGTCCAGACTGAAGCCGGCCGCCGGCCGGCGGCGACCAAAAATAGCGCCAACTTCGTCATAACGGCCGCCGCGGGCGAGTTCAGCGCCCAGGCCATAGATGGCAAAACGTGTGCCGCTGTAATAGGCGTAACCCCGCAAATCAGCCAAGTCAAAACCGACCTTGACCCCACCCCCAAAACTGCTGACATGCGAAGCCAACCAGCGCAGGTCTTGCAATGCCGCGACGGCGGCGGGAAAGGCTTTGAAGGCTTTTTCAGCCTCCAGCAAAACTTTTTCGTCACCATAAAGCTGCAACAAGGCCGTCAAGCCGGCGGCAGAATCTGGCGAGATTGACGCTTGAGATGCCAACAAACTGGCCAATTCGCTGGCATCTTTGGCAGCCAAGGCCGCATGCAATTGCGCCAAAGTGACTGCACTGAGGCTGGCACCCGCCAGCAGAGCGCTGACAACACGGCCATCCGCCATGTCCACCGACAGCGAGCCGACACCGGCAGCGCTCAGGCCTTCAAGCGCCAACAACTGGATTTCAAGGTCAGCTTCAAGCCCGGCATGACCGTAAATTTCAGCGCCCAATTGCAGGGGTTCACGCGTGGCGTGGGGCCGATCGGCGCGGGTGTGCAACACCGGACCGCAGTAGCAAAGTCGCGCCACACCGCTGCGGTTCAGCAGATGAGCATCAATGCGGGCCACTTGCGGCGTGGTGTCGGCGCGCAAACCGAGGGTGCGACCAGACAGTTGATCGACCAATTTGAAGGTTTGCAAATCGAGAGCTTCGCCAGTCCCTGTCAGCAAAGACTCGAGGTGTTCGAGCAGCGGCGGCATCACCAGCTCGTAACCATAGCGACGAGATGTGTCTAAAAAAAGACGACGAAGTTCTTCAATGTGACGCGCCTCTGAAGGGAGGACATCGGCAATTTGATCTGGCAATTGCCATGATGACGACCAAGCGGGCATGCGTGTGTGGGGTGAACTGTAAAGATGGGATTTTAACGGTGCTTCGCACCGATTTACGACAGCCCTGCTCGAAAAGCTGCGTGAACAGCCAGTGAGGGTCTGCCTAAAGCCCAGTTCAGCTTAGACCAGACAAGCTGCGAGGACGCACCGCTGGGGCAGACTGCCCAGAGTGAACCGACGACTTGAACGGCAGTGCAGCGCTGCAAAACCCCTGCTTGCCGAAGCGCAAGCAAGAGGCTTGTCTGTCTTCAGGTTTTATTTTTTAGCAGAACTTGCGCTGCCGGAGCTTCGCATGGCTTTGAAAAAATCCGACGACGGATCGATGACCATGATGTCGCTCTTTTTGTCGAAGCTGGCCCGGTAGGCATCCAAGCTGCGGTAAAACTGGGCAAACTGCGGGTCACGACCAAAAGACTCGCTGTAAATACCAGTCGCCTGGGCATCGCCCTCACCCTTTATTTTCTGTGCATCGCGGTAGGCGTTGGCAACCGTGACTTCCCGCTGGCGGTCCGCATCGGCACGGATTTTCTCGCCTTCAGCGGCACCGGTAGAACGCAGTTCATTGGCGACCCGTTTACGCTCCGCCTCCATCCGACGGTAAACCGATTCAGTGATGGCCTCGACGTAGTCAATCCGGGTGATCCGCACGTCGTTGACGTCAATGCCCCACGGCTGAACGCCGCGCACCACTTTCAACACCTCGGACTTGACGTCGGCCATCAAGGTGTCACGCTGGGACGACAAGAGTTCTTTCACGGTGCGCTTGTTGATGGCTTCTTGGAAGGCGTTGCGAACCACACGGTTCAACTGGTTGGCACCTGCACGCTCGTCAAGACCGACGTTGCGAATGTATTCAGACGGCTGCGTGATGCGCCACTTGACATACCAGTCGATGATCACGCGCTGTTTTTCAGCCGTCAACATCGGTTCTGCATCGGTGCTGTTGAGGGTCAGCAAGCGCCGGTCAATGTAGGACACGTTTTGAAACGGTGGCGGCAGCTTGAAGTTCAGGCCCGGCTCCAAAATAACTTCCTTGATTTGACCCAAGGCGTAAACCACGCCGAACTGGCGCTGGTCAACAACGAACAACATGGAGCTGAGCAAAGCCAGCGCCACCAGCAACGAAGATGCAATAAATCCAACTCTGTTCACAATAGTTCCTTAGCGAGTACGTGAGGTTTCACGCGTGCGTGTCTCAGCGTTCGATGGGGCTGAGTTCATCTGCGGCAGCACGGCAGCACTGGAGGCATCAGCCCCTGTTTTGGGGGTGACGACCTGACCGGTGGCCTGCATCAGCTTGTCGAGCGGCAAGTACAGAAGGTTGGAACCCTGTTTAGAGTCAACCAGCACCTTGGTCACGTTGCTGTAGACCTGTTGCATGGTGTCGGTGTACATGCGGTCGCGGGTGACTTGCGGGGCCTTTTGGTATTCGGTCAACACAGCGCGAAAACGCTGCGCATCGCCTTGTGCCTGCGCCACCACCCGGGCTTTGTAAGCCTCAGACTCTTCTTTCAGTCGCGAGGCAGAACCGACAGCGCGTGGAATCACGTCGTTGGCATAGGCTTCAGCTTCATTTTTGGCCCGCTCACGCTCTTGACCGGCCTTCAGCACATCGTCGAAAGCGGCTTGCACTTGCTCGGGCGGACGCACACCGCTTTGCTGCAAGTTGATGGCCACCACTTCAACACCGACTTTGTAGCGGTCCAAAATAGACTGCATCAAGGTGCGCACCCGCGGACCAATCTGGTCGCGCTCTTCCGCCAGGGCCGAGTCCATGCGCATTTTGCCGACGACCTCGCGAACCGCTGTTTCAGCCGCCTGGACAACGGTCGCAGCCGGATCACGCGTCTCAAACAAAAAGGCCCGTGCATCGCTCAAGCGGTATTGCACAGCGAACTTGATTTCGACAATGTTCTCGTCTTCGGTCAGCATCGCCGACTCACGCAGACCGGTTGCCTTGATGACACTGTCACGGCCGACATCGACCGAGCGTATTTGCGAGACCACCACCACTTCGTGGCTTTGCACCGGGTACGGCAAGCGCCAGTTGAAACCAGCACCAACGGTTGAGTTGTATTTACCGAATTGCGTGATGACTGCCTGCTGGCCCTCTTGCACGATGAAAAACCCGGTGCCCAGCCAGACCAGGACGACAACGGCACCCACCAAGCCCAGCCCAATGCGCGCGGACTTCAGGTCAGGTTGAAAACCACCAGGACCGCCGGCATTGCCACCACCCGAACCACCCTGGGGTCGGTTGGACGCGCCTTTGTTGCCCCCAAAAATCCCACCCAATTTGCGATTGAAGTCACGCCACAATTCGTCCAGATCGGGCGGACCCTGGTTGGCGCCCTGTGGTTTAGGTCGCTGAGGGGGATGGACCGGGGCGGACTCGTCAGGCCCTGCCGTGGGTTTCGATTCGTCGGCGTTGCCAGAGGCTTTGTCCTCTTCACGCCCCCAACGCGGATCGTTCAAATTAAACATACCCAGCGCGCGCTGTTTCAGCCGTGCGGGCAAGGCCGTGACCGTCTGCAATACAGGAATCAGATTCATGGAGCAAATTCTCTTGTTTTGGATTACTTGCACATTGTGCCTACTCAACTGAAAAACCCATCCGCCTGGGGACTCTCGACCACAGGCAAGCTGCCGACAAGACGGGACAACACTTGCCGCAGCAAAGGCAGACCTTCAGCGGTCTTGGCACTCACAAAAACACGCTCGAGGGATCTGGCGGTCTCGGTGACCGGGTCATTCACCTCGAACAGATCACTCATCTGCAGGGGCCAGCGGTCTTTTTCAATGGCATCGAGTTTGTTAAACACCAACAGTTGCAAAACTTGGTCGGCACCGATTTCTGCCAGCACGCGCTGAACCTGCTCGATCTGCTCTAGGTAGTCAGGGTTTGAGCCATCGACCACATGCAGCAACAAGTCGGCTTCAGCCGCCTCTTGCAGGGTGGCCTGAAAAGCGTCGATCAAGCCATGCGGCAAATCGCGAATAAAACCCACGGTGTCGGACAGCGAGACCGAGCGTGCGGCATCCCCCAAGTACAACTGGCGCGTGGTGGTGTCCAAGGTGGCAAACAACTGGTCGGCCGTGTAGGCGCGGGCTTTGACCAGCGCATTGAACAGCGTGGTTTTACCAGCGTTGGTGTAGCCGACCAAGGAAATGGTGAAAGCGTTGCGCCGGTCGCGCTGCTTGCGCTGGGTCTGCCGCTGGCGCTTGACCTTGCTCAGCCGGTCTTTGGTGCGCTTGATCGATTCACTGATCATGCGTTTGTCGAGCTCGATCTGCTTTTCGCCCGGACCGCCGCGCACTCCGGCACCGCCGGTTTGGCGCTCCAAATGTGACCAACGCCGCACCAAGCGGGTTGACAAGTATTGGAGCTTGGCCAGTTCGACCTGCAATTTACCTTCGTGGCTGCGCGCGCGCTGGGCAAAAATCTCGAGAATCAGCAGCGTCCGGTCATTGACAGGCATGTCGAGCGTGCGTTCGAGATTGCGCTGTTGGGCCGGGCTCAGCGACTGGTCAAACAAGATTTCTGTCGCGCCGTGTTCGAGCGCCGTCATCTTGATTTCTTCGGCCTTGCCAGTGCCGACGAAAAGCGCAGCATCTGGCGCTTTTCGTTTGCAGGTCATGCGCGCGACCGGCACCATGCCGGCGGTTTGCGCCAACAAACCGAGCTCTTCAAGCTTGTCGTCAAAATTCCCATGACCCAAATCTACACCGACAAGCAAGACGGCGGTTGAGGCTGCGGGACGGGTGTCCACGGAGCTCAGCTTGCAGGGCTCTCTTCGGATTCGGCCGTGCTGAAATTGACGGCGCGTCCGGGGACGATGGTTGAGATCGCGTGCTTGTAGACCATCTGCGTGACGGTGTTGCGCAGCAACACAACGTACTGGTCAAAAGATTCAATCTGGCCTTGCAGCTTGATGCCGTTGACGAGGTAAATCGACACCGGAACATGCTCACGACGCAAAGTGTTCAGAAAAGGGTCTTGCAAGAGCTGACCTTTGTTGTTGTTATTGATCACGATATTCTCCGTGTCCTAAAGTAGTTGTTAAGGGTTCTTGACGTTAACACAGCACTACAGGGAAACCCTGTAGGCCTAGTCCGAATCTTTGTCGGTGAAGGGGTTTGTCGAGGTCTTCATTTGAATGCGCATGGGCGTGCCGACCAGGTCGAATTCTTTGCGAAAGCGCCCTTCCAGGTAGCGTTTGTAAGACTCGCTGACATGCTCCAACGAGTTGCCGTGCACGATGATGATCGGCGGGTTCATGCCGCCTTGGTGTGCATAGCGCATCTTCGGGCGGAACATGCCGGAGCGCTGCGGTTGCTGGAACTGCACCGCTTCGAGCAAAAGACGCGTCAGCACCGGCGTCGACAACTTGCGGTTGGCTGACGCATGGGCTTGGATGATTGACTTCCAGACCGGTGCCAGGCCTTGTCGCTTGATGGCGGAGATGCGGTGAACAGCGGCAAATTTGAGGAAACCCAAACGCGTTTCAAGCGAACGCTCGAGCGTTTCGCGCTCGTAACTGTCGACTGCGTCCCACTTGTTGATGGCCAAGACCACGGCACGGCCCGACTCCAAGATATAGCCGGCAATGTGCGCGTCTTGATCGGTCACGCCTTGGGTGGCGTCGAGCAAGAGCAGCACCACATTGGAGTTCTCAATCGCCTGCAAAGTCTTGACAACAGAGAACTTTTCAATCGCCTCAAAAACCTTGCCTTTGCGGCGCAGGCCAGCCGTGTCGATCAATTCAAATTTTTGACCAGCACGCTCAAAGGGTACAGAAATCGCATCACGGGTGGTGCCCGGCATGTCAAAAGCCACCAAGCGCTCCTCACCCAACCAAGTGTTGATGAGAGTGGACTTGCCGACGTTCGGGCGACCGGCAACCGCCAGCTTGATGACCGTCGGGTCTTGGGGTTCGGCATCTTCTTCGGGGTCTGGCAGTTTGAGCGGCTCCAGCGCCAGGTCGATCAGCATCCGCATGCCTTGGCCGTGTGACGCTGAAACAGCCAGCACTTCGCCCAAACCGAGCTCAAAAAACTCGGACAACTGCACACCACCTTCTTGCATGCCTTCGGCCTTGTTGGCGGTCAGCAGCGTCGGAATGCCCAGCTTGCGCAGGTATTTGGCAATGTCGTGGTCTTGAGCGTTCAGACCGGCACGGGCATCGACCACAAAAATAACGACGTCGGCCTCAGCCACCGCTTGGCGCGTCTGCTTGGCCATTTCTTTGTAGATGCCGGAAGCCGCGTCAGGCTCAAAACCGCCGGTGTCAATGACGATGTATTCCTGCGAACCCAATTGGCCATTGCCATAGTGACGGTCTCGGGTCAGGCCGGCAAAGTCGGCCACGATGGCATCCCGCGATTTGGTCAGGCGGTTAAAAATCGTCGATTTGCCCACATTCGGGCGGCCCACCAGGGCAATTACAGGTTTCATCTGAATCTTATAACGGGCTCTTTTTGAGAGCCTCTTTATTGGGGCTGAAAGCCAAAAATAGCGCCATTGCGAGTGACCACCACCAGCGTCTCGCCAACCAGTGTTGGCGTAGCGACAATGGCCGAGCCGTCAGTCGTCAGGCGGTTCATCAAGCTGCCGTCTTCACGGGACAACAAATGCACGAAACCGGAGGCGTCGCCGATAGCGATCGAGCGACCGACCACGCGAGGCGCCGTCAAACCACGGAAACGCAATTGCTCGCTGCTCCAGCCGTTTTCACCGTCTGCACGTTTCCACGTGACGAGCTTGCCATCAGACTCGACGGCAAAAATGAGGCGCTCGTCGCCGTCCAGACCGACGCTGCCATCCGCAGGTTTGCTCCACTGCAAAACACCGCGCTCCGCATTCACGCAACCGACACTGGCCTGAAAAGCCCGCACACACACCGTGTCATTCAAACGGCTGGCCGGACCGACCAAATCGACCAAACGCTCGACATCATTGATGCCGCGCGGCGAGGCGATTGGAACTTCCCAGCGCACACTGCCGTTGGCTGGATTCAAACCGGTGAGGCGACCCGCCAGACCGGCCACCAAGGTGTCACCGACGGCCAGCAAAACGCCAGATTGACGCAGCACCAAGGGCTCGTTCGGTCGTTGCTGGGTCCAAAGCCTGCGGCCGCTGTTGCCGTCGAAAGCATGAATCGCGCGGTCAGCCGTCAGCAAGAAGATGCGTCCACCGGCAACCAATGGGGCTGTGTAGGCTTGTGCAGTCAGCTTTTCCCGCCAAATTTCGCGGCCTTCGGTGAGCGCTACCAACTCATTATTTTGCGTGACCACAGCGGCCACCCGACCATCGCTGCCGACACCCGCGGCCAAGGGCGTGGCCAAGTTAAGGCGCCACAAGTCTTGGCCGTTGCGGGCATCGATGGCCGCCACAGTGCCGTTGCTGGCGGCAGCAAACAAGTTGCCGCCCGAGACGCTGACAGACAGCGGGAAGTTGACCTCCCCAAGCCGCGTGCTCCAAACTTGCTTGACAGTAACGACTGGCACAAATGACGCCAGTTCAGTCGGTTTGGGTTTGTTGGCACCACCGGAACAAGCGGCCAGCAAAGCCAAAGCCAGCCCAACCATGGGGAGGCGCCAAGCCCGGACGCGCGCAGCACCCGAGATGCTTGACAAAATAGACAGGTGCGTCAGTTTCATTTTGAAGACTCGCTGGCCGGCACAACACTGGCGGAAATCGCTTCGGCAGCGCCCACCGGGTCGACGCCCAAGGCGTTCAGTTTGACTTCGACCAAACGGCGGTATTCAGTACGCTCGTCAAATTCTTTGAAGGCGGCTTGGTATTCAGCCTTGGCCTCGGTTTTTTTGCCTTGCGCCGCCAAAATATCACCGCGGCGGTCAGCCGCCAGTGCGGCAAAGGCTTTGGGCAGGCTGCCGGAGACTTGCTGCAAGGCCTCGTCATACGCCTTAGCCTCTAGAAAAATGCCTGAAAGCCGCAGCTTAGCAATGCTTTGGTAGCCTTCGTCAGACGCTTTGCCAGCGACCCAAACCAAGGCGCGCTTGGACGCATCGAGATTGCCTTTGTCGTAGTAAACCCTTGCCGCCAACAACGCGGCCTGCTCCGCATAGGCAGTGCGGCCGAAGCGCTCTTGCATGTCAGCCAGGGAACGATCGAGTTTGGGGATGTCACTGGCCAGGGCTGCCCGCTCCACTTCGTCGTACATGACGGCAGCTTGCGCGGCTTGGCTGCGCTGCCAGTAGTGGTAACCATTCCAAGCGGCGACTGCGCCAAAAATGACGATCAAAGCCCAGGAGATGGGGTTGCCGTAGCGCTTCCAGAAATGCTTCAACTCAGCGAGTTGTTCCTGCTCTTCGAGGTCCAGATGTTTTGCCATGGGTCTTGTTCGCGATGCCAGAAGAAAGGTGGATTGTAGAGGCCGAGGTTGGCTCAGCCGCGCAAGATCGCCGCCCAAGCGGCAGCTGCGTCAAGTTTGCGCAAAGATTGCTCAGGTGCGGCATCGGCCGCCGCCTTGTTGCCGCGCAAAGGCTTGACCGCCACGCAGCCGCTGGCCAGTTCGGTTTCGCCAAAAATCAGGGCGAAGCGGGCGCCACTGGCGTCGGCTTTTTTGAATTGCGACTTCATGCTGCCCATGCCGTCTGCGCCCGATCCGGCACTGGCGTGCATTTGCACGCTCACCCCTTGCGCACGCAGCGCTTGCAGTGTCTGCAACACCACCGGCACCGCGGCAGCGACGGGGACGATCGCATAAGCGTCGGGCACCAAGGCCGGCACGCTTTGACCGCTCTCGCGGACCAGCTCCAGCACGCGCTCGACACCCAGCGCCCAGCCCACGGCCGGCGCAGCTTTGCCGCCAATTTGCTCGATCAAATAGTCGTAACGGCCGCCGGCGCACAAAGTGCCTTGCGCGCCCAGTTGGTCGGTGACGAACTCAAACACCGTCAGGTTGTAGTAATCCAGCCCGCGCACCAGCCGATGGTTCAGCGTCCACGGTACACCGTTCGCATCCAGAATGACTTTGAGCGCGTCAAAGTGGGCCAGTGAGGCCGCACCCAAAAAGTCGATCAAGCGCGGTGCACTCTCGACCACGGCTTTCATGGAGGGATTTTTGGTGTCCAAAATGCGCAGCGGGTTGCTGTGCAAACGGCGCCGCGCATCTTCGTCGAGCAAGTCTGCGTGCAACTCAAAGTGAGCGATCAGCTGCGTTCGGTGCAGTGCCCGCTCGTCTGGCTGACCGAGGCTGTTGATCTCCAAGCGCCAATCGGTGATGCCGATTTCTTTCCACAGTGCGGCGGCCAGCAAGATCAGTTCAGCGTCGACTTCGGGGCCACCAAAGCCCAAGGCCTCGGCACCGATTTGATGAAACTGCCGATAACGGCCGCGCTGCGGACGCTCGCGTCTAAACATCGGGCCCATGTAGTAAAGCCGTTTGCCGCCTTCGTACAGCAGGTTGTGCTCGGTCACCGCGCGCACCACACTGGCCGTGTTTTCGGGCCGCATGGTCAGAAAGGCATGGTCACCATTTTTGTCGGAGCGGTCTTCAAAAGAGTACATCTCCTTTTCGACAATGTCCGTGACCTCGCCAATGCCGCGCACAAAGAGTTGCGTGTGCTCCAAAATCGGCGTGCGAATATTACGGTACGCGTAGCGCGCCATCAGCTCGCGGACTTTGCCCTCTAACCATTCCCAGCGCGCCGATTCAGGCGGCAATATGTCGTTCATGCCTTTGACGGCAAGCAGTTTTTCAGCCATGTTTTTTATGCGGTTTCGGTCGTTGCAGCGCTGCGACCGAAGCGATTTTCAATGTAGTTTTCGACGATGACCTGGAACTCTTCGGCGATCCGGTCGCCACGCAGTGTCATGCGCTTTTCGCCATCGATAAAGACCGGTGCTGCGGGCGCTTCACCGGAGCCCGGCAGACTGATGCCGAGGTCAGCATGCTTGCTTTCGCCGGGGCCGTTGACGATGCAGCCCATCACCGCCACCTTGAGTTTTTCAACGCCAGGGTATTGCTCACGCCAGACCGGCATTTGGCCACGCAGGAAGTCGTCAATCTGTTTTGCCAGCACTTGAAAGGTGTCACTGGTGGTGCGACCGCAGCCTGGGCAAGCGGTCACGCTAGGCACAAAACTGCGCAGACCCAACGCCTGCAAAATCTCGGACGCAATCAACACCTCTTGCGTGCGCGACTCACCCGGCTGCGGCGTCAGCGAGACGCGAATCGTGTCGCCAATGCCCTCTTGCAGCAAGATGCCCAGCACCGCAGCCGACGCCACCGTGCCTTTGGTGCCCATGCCAGCTTCAGTCAAACCCAGGTGCAACGCATGGTGCGTGCGCTTGGCCAGCTCGCGGTAAACCGAGATCAAATCTTGCACGCCGCTGACTTTGCAAGACAAAATGATTTGTTCATGCGCCATGCCCATTTGCTGGGCCAGCGCGGCGGAGTCAAGCGCCGAGGTGATCAGCGCTTCGTACATCACCTGCTTGGCATCCCACGGGTTGCTGCGGGTGCTGTTCAGGTCCATCAGACTGGCGAGCAATTCTTGATCGAGGCTGCCCCAGTTGACGCCAATGCGCACTGGTTTGTTCCAGCGCACCGCCGCTTCAATCATCAGGCCAAACTGCTTGTCGTGCTTGTGGCCCTTGCCAACATTGCCGGGGTTGATACGGTACTTGGACAGCGCCTCCGCGCAGGCCGGGTAATCGGTCAGCAGCCGGTGGCCATTGAAGTGAAAGTCGCCAACCAAGGGAACGTCAATACCCATGCGGTCGAGCTGGTCGCGAACATGCGGCACGGCCTCAGCAGCCTCCGGTGTGTTGACCGTGATGCGGACCATTTCTGAACCCGCCACAGCGAGTTCTTTGACTTGGATGGCAGTGCCAATGACGTCGACCGTGTCGGTGTTGGTCATTGACTGGACGCGCACGGGCGCATCGCCACCGACAGTGACCACACGCGAACCCCAGACCACGCGGGCTTGCGCAGAGCGGCGGGCCAATGGTTCGGCAGAGTCGATGGGAAGACAAGCTTGCATTTTTAATTCACCTCAAAACGAGCGACGTTGTCGCGGGTGACGGGCGTCATGTCGAACGACCGACCACGAATTTGAACCGGGGTCACATCAGCCCGGCCGACGACAACCTGCAAAGGCAGCGCACCGGAGGCCGCAACCACTTCGCCGGCAACCAACTTGCGGCGCAGCAGCACCGTGCCTTTGACATCGACGACTTCAACCCATGAGCCGGCGGTAGGTTTGAAAACCACCGAACCATGGCCGGGAAGCGTGTTGGCTTGCGCCAGCTCAACCGCGGGGCGCAGGTCGCCTGCACCAACAACTGAAACATTCACCGGGGCTGAAGTTGCTTCAGCCGCCAGTGCAGCAACAGCAACCGGCAGCGGAACGGGTGGCATCGGTTCAACGGCCATCACTGGCAGCGGCGACGACGCCGTTGCATCCGACTCCATCGTGTCAGGTGCGGGGGATAAAAAATCGAATGTCGGCCACACAGCCAATGCCAAGGCGCCCAAAACAAGCAGCATTCCTCCCACCACAGCCTGCTTTGAAATCGAGCGCGACTGGTTGCTTGGACGCCTCGGCAGGGCAGTACCAACAAGTGAAGAACGGCTGTCGGTCTGCTGGCTCCAGCGAGGCGTCGGCGCTTGGGGCAGCAGCTGAAGAAGGGGCGCTGAATCGACTTTCAAAGCACGACACACGCTGGCCGCCAAGGCTCTGGCATAAACAGCATCGGTCAACAGGTCCAAACGATCCGCTTCCAAAGCCTCGAGCTTTTTGACGGGCACCTTCAAAGACACCGCCAGCGCCCCAATGTGCAAGCCGGCGGCTTCACGGGCACGGCGAAGAAGCGCTCCCACAGTGAGTTCAGGCAGAACCAGCGCGGCCACTGAAATTTGACCCAGGTCTGAACTTGGATCGCTGGATGGATCGGTATTTTCAGTCATGAAAAGCCCCTTTGTCGAAAGCGCTCAACTCGCGAGATTGGCCAAAACCGTCCCGCAAGCGACCGGCCAACGCGGCCACGGCAAAGGGGTTGTCCAGCTGCCGCTCAATTTTGATGCCCAACCACAAGGTCTCGGCATTGGCCATAGGCCCGTCGTTGAGTGCCCTTGCATGCGATTGGGCGGCCTGAACTTCACCCTCTTCAAACATCAAGCGGGCCAAATTGTAGGCCGCCACTGGATTGCCTGCATCTAGCGCATGAGATTGATGCAGGCTGGTTCTTGCGTCATGGGTCTGGCCTGCGCGCAGTTGGCACAAGCCCAGCGCCATCCAGCTCTTGGCCGAATGGTTGCCGGCGGAATTAGCGATCGCCTGAGCAAAGAGTTTTTCTGAGGCCCCGTATTGGGCGTGCTGACACAGCAACCAAGCGTAGTTGTGAGCGGCGTCAGCATCGCGTGGATTGAGCGCCAACACACGCTCAAAACTGTCCGAGGCCAAAGGCAAGTCATTCAGACGCAAATAAACCAAGCCGCGCAAGTTGTAGGCAGCGGCAGAGGCCGGGTCCATGGCGATCGCCTGCTTGATTTCATCCAGCGCCACATGCGTCTGACCTTGCTGAAAATAGGCGGTGGCCAGCTCAAGCCGAATGCGCGCTCGACGCTGGTTCGGCGTTTCGTCAGATTCAGTCTGAAGGTCGGCCCGGACAGGCTGGTGGCCAGACGCATTCAAGCCAGACACACCTGGCGCACAACCGGACAGCCACACGGCCAAGGCCGCCATGAAGGTGAAGTTGAGCGTGCAAAAAATTCTGCGCTGGAGCGTCACCATCAGCGTCATGACGAACTGACCGGCGCCACCACCACTTTGATGCCGGCCAACATGCCTTGGCGCTGCGTTGCTGTGCGTTTTTGCACGCCGGTGCGGTCTTGCACATCGCCAGCAAGTTGTCCGCAGGCCGCGTCAATGTCGTCACCACGGGTTTTTCGCACGGTCGTGACGATGCCAGCGTCCAGCAAAATTTTGGCAAATGCCTGCACCTGCGGCATGGCCGAGCGCGTCAGACCAGAAGCTGGAAACGGATTGAAAGGAATCAAGTTGAACTTGCACGACAAGCCGTCCACTGCGTGCTGGCGCATCAAGGCGACCAACTGGCGCGCGTGTTCAGGTTGGTCGTTGACGCCGTCGAGCATGCAGTATTCAAAGGTGATGAAGTCCCGCGGCGCAAACACTTGGTAACGGGCGCAGGCCTGCAACAACTCGGCAATCGGGTATTTGCGGTTCAGCGGGACCAAGTTGTCACGCAAAGTGTCGTCGGGTGCATGCAGCGACACCGCCAGCGCGACAGGGCAGTCTTGGCCGAGCCGGTCGATCATCGGCACCACGCCAGACGTTGACACCGTGACGCGGCGGCGTGAGAGGCCGTAAGCGTGGTCGTCGAGCATGACGCGCAAGGCCGGCAACAACTGCGCATAATTTTGCAGTGGCTCGCCCATGCCCATCATCACCACATTGGAAATGACGCGCTCTTGTTTGCCCAAGTGCTTCCGCAAAAAGTGTTCGGCAAACCAAAGCTGTGCGGTGATTTCGGCGGTGCTGAGGTTGCGGCTGAAGCCTTGGTGACCGGTCGAGCAAAAACGGCAACCGACGGCGCAGCCGGCTTGCGATGAAATGCACAAAGTACCCCGGTCGGCTTCTGGGATGAAGACGGTTTCGATGACATCGCCTGCACCGACGTCGAACAGCCATTTGATTGTGCCGTCAGCAGAATCATGGCGCGACAGCACGGTGAGCGATTGAATGTGGGCCTTGCCAGCGAGCTTGCTGCGCAGAGACTTGGCCAGATCGGTCATCTGCTCAAAGTCAGTCGCGCCGCGCTGGTGAATCCAGCGAAACAGCTGGGTTGCGCGGAAACGTTTTTCGCCGAGTTGCTCGCAAAATGCGGCCAAGCCGTCAAGGTCAAAGTCGAGAAGATGGGTGGTCATGACAGGGTCGCCTTTGTGCACTGGAAATAACCCGCGCCGAAAGGCCGAACCTGCCACCCACGAAAAGAAGCCCCAAGCCTGCAACGGCCCGACAACGGGCAGCGACATTGTGGGGCCAACATATCAGCGGGTGTAAATGTTCATGCCTGCGAAGAAGAAGCTGATTTCGACTTGCGCGGTTTCAACAGCGTCAGAACCGTGAACGGCATTGGCATCAATGCTCTCAGCGAAGTCAGCGCGGATGGTGCCTGGAGCGGCTTTCTTGGGGTCGGTAGCACCCAGCAGATCACGGTGCTTCAGGACAGCGTTTTCGCCTTCGAGGGCTTGGATCATGACAGGGCCGGAAACCATGAAGTCAACCAAATCTTTGAAGAAAGGACGCTCACGGTGCACACCGTAAAACGCTTCGGCTTCGCCGCGTGACAGGTGCACAAACTTGGCTGCCACAATTTTCAAGCTAGCAGCTTCGAAGCGTGCGTAGATCTGACCAATGACGTTTTTGGCGACAGCGTCAGGCTTGATGATGGAGAGAGTGCGTTCGATGGCCATGAGGAATCCTAAATTTGAAAAGTCGAGAGATTGTTCAAACTGAACAAAGCCGTAGAGTTTAACCTGAGCGTGCCTTCGGCATGTCGCAAAAAGCGAGGAGCAAAGCAGGGCTGTTCAGCGGTTCCCGCTGCGACCGCCGCCGCCGCTACCGCCCTTGCTACCGCCGCCACCGCCACGGCGAGGGCCGCCACCGCCACCGCCGCCGCTATTGCCACCGCCAAAATTACCGCCTCCGCCGCCATAACCACCACCAGAACTGTTGCCACCACCGCCACCACGACGCTGGCCTTGGCCCTGCGCCTGGCGCTGCCGGGTGAAGGTGTCGGCACCGATGTAACCAAACGAGGTTTTCATCGGATCTGGCTGAGAACCGCCAGGGGGGTTGTCGGATCTGCCCGATCGATCGCCGCCACGCGGCTGAGCTGGTCGCCCAGCATTGCCACCACCGCCAAAGTTACCCTGACGCGGACCGCCGCGGGGGCCGCCTGGGCCTGGCGCACGGCCGCCGGGGCCTCTGCCCCGACCTGTGTCTTGCCGCTGCGGGGGCGGTTGCAAGTCGTAAGGTTCGGGTGAACCGTCCTGCTGTGCATCCCCTGACTGCTGAGCCGGGGCAGTGCCCCTTGGACCGCGTGAACGCTCTTGCCGAGGAGCGCGCCCTGTACGGCCCTTGCCAGGCGCAGCCTCGGCTGGGCGAGGCGGACGCGGATCGCCGCGCGATTCAGACCGACTCACAGCATGTGTCAGTGCGGCAATGTCGTTGTCATCGAGTTCAACAAAGGCGCCACGCTTGAGACCGCGCGGCAGCATCACGGCGCCATAACGAATCCGAATCAAGCGGCTGACGGCGTGGCCAACCGCTTCAAACATGCGGCGCACTTCGCGGTTCCGGCCTTCAGAAATCGTCACCTTGTACCAGCAGTTGGCGCCTTCGCCGCCGCCGGCTTCAAGCGTGCCGAACTGGGCCATGCCGTCGTCAAGTTGCACGCCCTCCAGCAAACGTTTTTTCTCATCGTTGTTCAACGCGCCGAGCACACGTACAGCGTATTCGCGCTCCAAACCAAAGCGTGGGTGCATCAGTTGATTGGCCAACTCGCCAGAACTCGTCAACAACAACAAGCCCTCGGTGTTCAGGTCAAGCCGGCCGACGGACTGCCACTTGCCTTGGTAGAGCTTGGGCAAACGCCGAAAAACGGTGGGCCGGTTTTGCGGGTCGTCGTGGGTCACCACCTCGCCTGCCGGCTTGTGATAGGCGATGACCCGGGCCGGCGGTGGGTCGATGCGCACGCGCACCGGCTTGCCATTGACCTTGACCGTGTCGCCAAACTGGATGCGCTGGCCGACGTGCGCTGGTTCGGCGTTGACGGAAATTCGGCCTTCCAAAATGAGTTGCTCCATTTCCAGACGCGAACCCAAACCGGCTTGCGCCAGCACCTTGTGCAGCTTCGGGCTTTCGGGTTGCGCCGACAGCACCCGTTTCGACACAAGCACGGCGACATCTTCTTCGTCAGCGTCGAACTGGCCGGTCACCACATCTTCAAATTGGTAGGCAGAGTCGCGGGCCGCAGCGCCTTGTGGCCGATGTGGCTGTTGTGAGGGAGGGCGCTGTTCCTCGTCGGGAAGAATGCCGTGCGCCACAGGCTGCATCGCCGAGTCGGTTTCGGGAGCAGGAACAGGAGTGTCTGAGGGGTTCATATGTTTTCGCGGGTTGTCGGGTCAGGGGCTTCGGGCTGCGTCTGAGCCGCTGACCCGGTTTCATTCTCTGTCTCTGTCTCTGTCTCTGTCTATGTGCCTGTCACTGTGTCTGTATCTATGTCTGTGCCGAATTCAGCTTCAATCTCTGCCTGCAACAGCCGGGGCTCAGCCATGGGTGTTGGTTCCGACAAACCGAATTCAATTTGCTCGAGCATGGCGGCCTCGCCTTCGCTGCTGTTCATGGCCGGCAACTGGTCCAAAGAATCGACTCCGAGGTCGTCCAAAAATTGGCGCGTGGTGGCATAAAGCCCAGGCCGACCGACGGTTTCGCGGTGGCCGATCACTTCGACCCAACCACGCTCTTCCAGTTGCTTGAGCAACAAGCTGTTGATCGTCACCCCCCGAATATCCTCCATATCGCCACGTGTCACGGGCTGGCGGTAAGCAATGATCGCCAGCGTCTCCAAGGCAGCACGGCTGTACTTGGGCGGTTTTTCAGGGTGCAAACGGTCTAAAAATTCACGCATCTCAGGACGACTTTGAAATCGCCAGCCGCTCGCCACAGGGACCAACTCAACGCCCCGACCAGCCCAATCGTCCTGCAACTGCTGAAGCAGGCGTTTCAGAGTGTCGGCTGACAACACACCATCGAAAAGCACCTCCATCTCACGCACATGCAAAGCTTGCGGAGCGCAGATCAATGCAGTTTCGAGGATGCGCTTGGCATCCATCGTATTCATGATTTTTCAGATCCGTAAAAAAGCCGGGAGAGGCGGGCCAGGTGACAACCGAAGCCGGGGAGACAAAGACCAGAAGGTCAGGCTGGCAAAAACCGGCGGTGAGCGTCGTGCGGGTGAGCCGTAATGACTATGTTTTTCCATTGTAACTGAGGCCTAACGCAGCCATGGCGGCCTCAAGATCCTCGGGGACGGGGGCGACAAATGCCAAGGCTTCGCCACTCACCGGGTGCTGAAAACCCAAACGGCGGGCGTGCAAGGCTTGTCGCATGAGGCCGACGGCCGGTTCACCGCCGTACAGCGCATCAGACACCAGCGGGTGCCCAAGCGACGCCATGTGCACACGGATTTGATGCGTGCGGCCGGTGTACAGCTTGCAGCGAACCAAACAAAAATCGTCTTGGTTGTCGATCAAGGAAATATCCGTCAGGGCTGTTTTGCCAGAGTTGCGCTCGAGGTCCACCACCGCCATGCGCAGACGGTTGCGCGGATCCCGCCCGATGGGCAGGGCCACTTGTTGCTGTCGCGAACCCAGCCACTCTTTGTGTCCCACTGCCAAGTAGTCCCGGTTGACTTCGCGAGCGGCGATCATCTCGACCAGCCGGTCCATGGCCTCACGCGTTTTGGCGACGACCATCAGGCCGCTGGTGTCTTTGTCGAGTCGGTGCACGATACCGGCGCGCGGTAAAAAGCGCATCGCATCATCGCGGCCCAGCAAACCATTCAGCAGCGTGCCGCTCCAGTTGCCCGGCGCCGGATGCACAACCAGGCCGGCCGGCTTGTTGATGACCATCAAAAAATCGTCTTCAAAAACGACGTCGAGCGACATGACTTCCGGTTTGAAGGCCTGGCTTTGCGGTGTCGGTCGCAGCTCGATCTGCAGCAGATCGCCGGCCTTGACTTTGGCAGAGGGCTTGGTGACGACTTGAGTTTTTAAACGAACCGCGCCGGATTCAATCAGTTGCTGCAAATAGGTGCGCGAGAACTCGGGCACAATCCCGGCCAGAGCCCGGTCGAGCCGCTCGCCATGGGCAGAAATGGGCACGGCGGCTTCGCGTAATTCGACCTCAACGACGCTGTCGGCCTCCTCAAGTGAGTCATCCGAAACGTCAGCAAGCAAAGGCTCGCTCGATATAATTAGGGGCTTAGGTTCAGAAACAGTCATTAGAGAGTCGATCACGATGTTGTTCAAATTATCGGCGCTTCAAGCCACGACTCGCGCTGCCGGCGGTGTTTTAATTCTTGGCGGGCTGCTGGCCGGCTGTGCTTCTACCCCGGTCGACCCGACGGCCACCTGGAGTCCCAACAAGATTTACGCCGAAGCCAAAGACGAAGCCAGCTCTGGTGCTTATGAAAAAGCCATCGGCTTGTATGAAAAGCTTGAAGGTCGGGCCGCCGGAACGCCCCTGGCGCAGCAAGCGCAACTTGAAAAAGCTTACACCCAGTATAAAAGTGGTGAGCAGGTTCAAGCCATTGCCACATTGGACCGCTTTGTGCGGCTGCACCCGGCCAGCTCTGCGTTGGACTATGCCCTGTACTTGAAAGGCCTGGTCAACTTCAATGACAACCTCGGCCTGTTCAGTTCGCTGGTGCGCCAAGATTTGTCTGAACGCGACCAAAAAGCCGCCAAGGAATCGTTTGAATCCTTCAAGGATTTGGCAGCCCGCTTTCCAGACTCCAAATACACGCCCGATGCCCGCCTGCGCATGGTTTACATCGTCAATTCGCTGGCCCAGTCCGAGGTGAATGTGGCGCGCTTTTACTTCAGCCGTGGCGCCTATGTGGCGAGCATCAACCGAGCACAAAGCGCCATCACCACCTACCGCGATGTGCCCGCCATTGAAGAGGCCCTGTCACTGATTTATCGCTCCTACGACGCTTTGGGCATGACGCAATTGCGCGACGACTCGCTGCGGGTGATGCAAAAAAGCTACCCCAACAGCAGCTTCACCGGCAACGATGTCAAAGCTAAACAGGCGGCGTGGTACAAGTTTTGGTGAGCTCATCGAGCCGCTGCAACAACGCCGACTCGGTCGTTAAACGTTGCATCGGCGGCAAGGCTTTCAGCAGCCGCTTGCCATAGCCCATTGCCACCAAACGGGTGTCACACACCACCAGCACACCCTGGTCGGTTTCACGCCGAATCAGCCGTCCAGCGCCCTGCTTGAGGGCCACCGCAGCCTCGGGTAAAAAATAATCATTGAAGGCGCTGCGGCCCTCGGATTCAATGTGCTTTGAACGAGCTTCGGCCATCGGGTCGTTCGGCGGCGGGAACGGTAACTTGTCGATGATGACCAGTTGCAAGGCGTCACCCGGCACATCAATGCCTTCCCAAAAAGAAGCCGAAGCCACCAAGATGCAACCCACTCCGCCGTCCGAGTTGCCGCGTCGAAAGCGCTCGATCAAGACGCGCTTTGGCAAAGCCCCCTGCACCAGCACTTCGAGTTCACCGGAAGCATCAAAGGTCTCGCGCAGAATGTCGGCGATGCCGCGCAAAGCCCGCAAGGTGGTGGTCAACACCATCGTTCTGCCGCCCAGCCGAGCGGCCCAAATCGCTGCGGATTGCGCGACCCGGGCCATGTGAGTTGGCTCGCTGGGTTTGGGGAAATCACGCGGCACATAAACCGCCGCCTGGGTCGCGTAGTCGAACGGACTGCCGACCTTGAGCAGTTGCGCGCCGACCAAGCCGCACGGTTTGGTGAACCAACTCAATTTGTCATCGTCACCGAGCGTGGCCGAAGTGAAAATCCAGGTCTTCGCCGCCTCTGGGTTGCTGCCCAGCACCTTGGCCTGCACCGCTTGTGCAATGTCCAGCGGTGACTCAATCAGGCGCAGCTGCGCACCGATCTCCAGCCAGCGCACCGAACCGGTCTGGCAAGGCCCAGCAAAATGCCGCAGGCGGTCGCCGAATTCAACCGCACGCTCCAGCAAACGGCCAAAGTCAGGCGCAATTTCACTGACCGTGTCGAGTGCTTCGGCTGCCGCCGAGCAAGCGTCCGCCATTTGCGACAAGGCCAGCGCCCAGGTATCCGGATCAACCGTTTCGGGGCAAGATTCAGTCCAACGCAGTTTGGCGCCAGGGTGAAGTTTTCCGACACACAAGCGGAGTTCTCGGGCAGCACGCTCGGCCTTGCCGGCAAGCTCTTGCCAGTCGACCAAACCACGCGCCATTTGCAGACCTGTGCCCAGCAAGTCGCGGCAAAAATCCAGCAATTGACTGGTGGAGATGTTTTTGCCCAAAAACTGCACACCGGTTTCGTTGAGCTGATGGGCTTCGTCAAAAATTGCGATCCGCACCGTCGGCAGCAACTCGGCCACGCCCGACTCGCGCACGGCCAGATCGGCGAAAAACAAATGGTGGTTGATGACCACCACATCCGCGGCCAAAGCTTCGCGCCGGGCCAGATTGACGTGACAGGCACGAAATCTCGGACAGGCCGAGCCCAGGCAATTTTCGCGGGTCGAAGTGACCAGCGGGATCACCGGCGAGCGCTCATCCAAACCCGGCAACTCAGCCAGGTCGCCAGTGCGGGTCTTCTGCGCCCACTCTTCGACACGCGCCAACGCATGCAAGGTGCTGCGCTCCGCTTGCAGGCCTTCGGTGTGCGCTTGCTCCATGCGGTGCAAGCACAAATAACTGCCGCGGCCCTTCAACAAGGCGGTGCTCACCGGAACACCTAAGACATCTACCAGGCGCGGCAAATCACGGCCATACAACTGGTCTTGCAAAGCTTTGGTGGCAGTCGACAGCAAGACCCGCTCACCGCTGAGCAAAGCGGGCACTAAATAA
Organism: Polaromonas sp.; assembly: GCA_040400815.1. Classification (GTDB taxonomy): domain Bacteria; phylum Pseudomonadota; class Gammaproteobacteria; order Burkholderiales; family Burkholderiaceae_C; genus Polaromonas. The sequence goes on from JBBAPN010000014.1 coordinate 39,891, forward strand.
GAGAAGGTTTTACCGACGCCAGTGCTGGCCTCGACCACCAAGGGGTAAGCGCCCTCGATGGCACGCGCAACGGCCAGTGCCATCTCGGTTTGGCCACTGCGCGGCACAAAATAATCAGCAGCGCGCGACAAAATGCCATCGGGTCCGAAAGCCGCTTCGACTTGCTGTTCAAGGTCCATCAGGCGGGCTCGGCCGGGCGCAGGGACGACTCAAGTTGGGCGATCTTGTCGCGCAACACAAGCCGGCGTTTTTTCAAGCGTTTGAACAAGAGTTGGTCGACCGGCAGGGCGTGCGCCATCGAATCGATCAAGGCGTCAAGATCGGCGTGCTCGATGGTCATGTCGATGAGTCGCCTTTCGGCGGAATGCAGGTTCGTGAACAAGGCAGACAGTCAAAGGTTCTGGGCGGGTCTTGAATTTTCAGCGCTGCTCAAGGATAAGCCGGCAGAGATTTACCCGTCGGCGAACCATTTTGCCGCAAGCGCAGTTCTCTGTCTGCCCGGTTTTTTGCTGCAGTTTCTTGGCGCAAACGGGCCGCCTCTACATTGCCAGCAGCTTGCGCACCAGTTCAAGCGCGTTGTTCTCGCTGTTGGCCTGCCGCAAGCCCAGGCTGGCTCGGTTGGCAGCCGCCTGGTCTGTCGCATCGCCCTGCTCTGCTTCGCGCTGCTTGACGCGTTCGAGTTGGCTGGCGATGTCTTGCTGAACTTTCACACCTTGCTCGGGTTGTTGCTGGCGCTGCAGCGTGAGCTTTTCTTCGGTTTTCAACAACTGATCGGCAGCGCTTATTTTTCGCTCGACTTCGCTGATCAACACTTCTTGACGCCGCAAATCCGCCAAAGCAGCGGTGTGCGCTGGCCGGAGCTTGTCTCGGCACGCATTGGCAAAAAAGGTGCGGTAACAAACAGCTTCAGCGGCGCCATGGTCGGCTTCCAGCTTGCGTCTTTCGGCGGAGATCCGGCTGCGCTCGGCATTGCGCTCCAGCTGCCCTGCGTCAAGCTCGGGTTGAGCGCCTGCACTGCCCGCCATTCCAAGCCAAAGCACCAGCACCGACCAACAAAAATAATTCATGTCAGAGAGGTGTCAACATCACGGCGCTCGAGCGCCAAGAACTCTGCCGACTGCATTTCGTTCAAACGAGAAACTGTGCGAGGGAACTCGTGCGCCAGCGGGCCTTCGGTGTAAAGCGACTCGGGCTGCACAGCGGCCGACATGATCAGCTTGACGCGGCGGTCGTACAAGACATCGACCAACCAAGTGAAGCGACGCGCTTCCGACGCTTTGTTGATCGGCATGTGCGGCACGTCGCTCAGCATCACCGTGTGAAACTGACTGGCCAGTTCCAAGTAATCGTTTTGGGAACGGGGACCACCGCACAGCGTCTTGAAGTCAAACCAGACCAAGCCTCCGGCTTTGCGCCGGGCTTGAATCTGCCGCGCTTCAATCTGCAAAATTGGGTCTTCGTCGTGCGCTTCAGCCAGACGATTGAAGGTCTCGGTCATCTCCGCGTCAGCTTCAGCCCCGAGCGGCGTGAGGTACAGCCTGAGTTGCTCTAGCGTGCGGCGCCGGTAGTCGGTGCCGTTGTCGACACTCAGTACCTCCAGATTTGCTTTCAGCAAGGCAATCGCCGGCATGATGCGGTCGCGGTGCAAGCCATTCGGGTACAAATCGTCTGGCGCAAAGTTGGAGGTTGTGACAAAACCCACACCGTTGTCAAACAAAGCGGCCAGCAGCCGGTGCAGGATCATGGCGTCCGTGATGTCGGCAACGTGAAACTCGTCAAAGCAGATCAGCCGGTAGCGCAGAGAAATCCGACGTCCCAACTCATCGAGTGGGTTCACCGTGCCCTGCAGGTCACGCAGCTCACGGTGCACTTCACGCATGAACTCATGAAAATGCAGCCGCGTTTTGCGCTTGAGTGGCACCGCGTTGTAAAAGCAATCCATCAAAAAACTTTTGCCCCGACCGACGCCGCCGTGCATGTAAACGCCCTGCGGGACAGCCGGCCGATTGATCAGCTTTTTGAAGGCGTTGGAACGCTTTTCTTTGAAAGCTGACCATTCTGTAGCGCAGCGTTCCAGCGCCGCGACCGCACGCAGTTGGGCGGGGTCGCTGACATAAGCGCGCGTCAACAGTTCGGCTTCATAGGCTGTTTGAACCCGCATGGGCTTGACTGGGCTGGACAAATTCAAAACCTCAACAGGTTCAGAAATTCAGCGTGCGCTTGTCAACCGCCAACGCCGCTTCCTTGGTGGCTTCGCTGAGCGATGGGTGCGCGTGGCAGATGCGGGCAATGTCTTCACTGCTGGCGCGGAACTCCATCGCCATCACGCATTCGGCAATCAGTTCACTGGCCATCGGGCCGACGATGTGCACGCCCAGAATTTCGTCGGTGACGGCATCGGCGAGCATTTTGACCATGCCAGTGGTGTCACCCAAAGCACGCGCCCGACCATTTGCCATGAACGGGAAGGTGCCGGCTTTGTAGGCGCAGCCTGCCGCCTTCAGTTGCTCTTCGGTTTGACCGACCCACGCAATCTCTGGGTTGGTGTAGATGACCCAAGGGATGGTGTTGAAGTTGACATGGCCGTGTTGACCAGCGATGCGCTCGGCCACGGCAACGCCCTCTTCTTCCGCCTTGTGGGCGAGCATCGGGCCGCGCACCACATCACCCACCGCCCAGACGTTGGGCAAGTTGGTTTTGCAGTCGCCGTCGACCACAATCGCACCACGCTCGTCGAGCGCCAAACCAACCGCATCAGCGGCAAGACCAACGGTGTTAGCGACGCGGCCGATCGAGATGATGAGTTTGTCGACGTCAAGTGACAGCGCTTCACCCTTGGCGTTGGTGTAGGCGACTGAGACGCCTTTTTTGCCTGGCTTGATCTCGCCGACAGTGACGCCGAGCTCGATCTTCAAGCCTTGCTTGACAAAGGCCTTGTGGGCTTCTTTGGCGATTTGTTGGTCGACCGCACCGAGGAAAGTTGGCAGGCCTTCGAGCACGGTCACTTCGGCACCCAGACGGCGCCAGACCGAACCCATCTCTAGGCCGATCACGCCAGAGCCAATCAGACCGAGTTTTTTAGGCACGACCGTCATGCGCAAAGCGCCGTCGTTGGACAAGATCCTGTCTTCGTCAAACGGTGTGCCCGGCAAGACCCGAGCACTGGAGCCGGTGGCGATGATGATGTGTTGAGCAGCGATGGTTTCTTCAGACTTGCCGGCGACCTTGATCTCGTACAAACCATCTTTGGCAGCGACAAAAGAGCCGCGGCCATGGAAAAAAGTCACCTTGTTCTTTTTGAACAAATAGACCACGCCGTCGTTGTTTTGCTTGACCACGGTGTCTTTGCGGGCGAGCATTTTGGCAAGGTCGAGACTCAGGCCTGAGACGTTGATGCCATGGTCTGCAAAGTGATGGCCGGCTTGATCGAAATGCTCAGAAGACTGCAGCAAGGCCTTGGACGGAATGCAGCCGACATTGGTGCAAGTACCGCCCAAAGCCGGGCCGCCCTGGGCGTTTTTCCACTCGTCGATGCAGGCCACGTTGAAACCCAGTTGGGCAGCACGGATGGCGGCAATGTAGCCGCCGGGGCCGCCACCGATGACGATGACGTCAAATTGTTTGGACATAGTTTCCTTTTAATCAGTTGGGGACAGAGCAAAAATGCTTCGCATTTGTTGGTCCGTCCCACAAGTTTTTTGGCTCAGTTGGGGACAGAGCAAAAATGCTGTGCCTTTCTTGGGCTGTCCCGCAAGTTTTTAAATATCAAACAGCAGACGAGCTGGATCTTCCATCGCTTCTTTCATCGCGACCAGGCCCAAAACGGCTTCGCGGCCGTCGATGATGCGGTGGTCGTAGGACATGGCGAAGTAGTTCATCGGGCGCACCACGATCTGGCCGTTTTCCACCACGGCGCGGTCTTTGGTCGCGTGCACGCCCAAAATAGCCGACTGCGGTGGGTTGATGATCGGTGTTGACAGCATCGAGCCGAAGGTACCGCCGTTGCTGATGGAGAAAGTGCCACCGGTCATCTCTTCGAGGCCGAGCTTGCCGTCACGTGCCTTGGCACCGTATTCGGCGATTTTCTTTTCAATGTCAGCAAAGCTCATCTGGTCTGCATTGCGCAAGATCGGCACCACCAAACCACGCGGCGAACCGACCGCAATACCGATGTCAAAGTAGCCGTGGTAGACGATGTCGTTACCGTCGACAGAAGCATTCAGCACAGGATATTTCTTCAAAGCATGCACGGCAGCCTTGACGAAGAAGCTCATGAAGCCAAGCTTGATGCCGTGTTCTTTTTCGAACTTCTCTTGAAACTTCTTGCGCATCTCCATGACCGGGGCCATGTTGATTTCGTTGAAGGTCGTGAGGATGGCATTGGTCGATTGCGACTGCAACAAACGCTCGGCCACGCGAGCGCGCAGGCGACTCATCGGCACGCGTTGTTCAGGGCGTTCACCCAAACTGACCGCCGGGGTGGCCACTTGCGGCAGCGACGCTTTGGGCGCGCCAGTCGGAATCAAGGCAGGGACTGGCTTGACGCCGCCAGCCACGGCAGACAGCACATCTCCCTTGGTGACGCGGCCATCTTTGCCGGTACCGGACACGGAGCCTGCGGCCAGGCTGTTGTCAGCCATCAGCTTGGCGGCGGCTGGCATGGCCACACCAGCCATGCTGGTGGAGACCGAAACTGCGGCTGAAACAGCCACAGCGGCGGCGGCGGGTGCCGAAGCAGAAGCGGCGGCAGGCGCCGCAGCAGCGACTTTGCCGTCGGTGTCAATGCGGGCAATCAATTGTACAGCCAGCACGGTAGCGCCGTCGGCGATCAAGATTTCGGAGATGACCCCAGCAGAAGGCGCCGGCACTTCGAGGACGACCTTGTCGGTCTCAATTTCGATCAGGATTTCATCGGCGGCGACAACGTCGCCAACTTTCTTTTTCCACACCAGCATGGTGGCTTCGGCCACGGATTCGGACAGTTGCGGAACTTTGACTTCAACGATAGCCATTTTTATCTTTCGGGAATGGGTTCTGAATGAGGAGCGGTTGACCTGTTGACAGGTCAGCTTATTTGGACAAGACGAAGCCCTTGAGCTTGCCAAAGGCGCCTTCGACCAGTGCTTTTTGCTGCTCTTGGTGCAGATGCGAATAACCCACCGCAGGCGAAGCAGATGCCGCACGGCCGGAGTAACCGAGCTTTTGCCCAGTCACCATGTTTTCGTGGATGTAGTGCTGCACAAAAAACCAAGCGCCCTGGTTTTGCGGCTCGTCTTGAGTCCAGACCAATTCCGTGGCGTTCGGGTATTTTTTAAGTTCAGTCGCAAAAGCCTTGTGCGGGAACGGGTAGAGCTGCTCTACGCGCAAGATGGCGACATCGTTGGCGGCCAGTTCTTCACGCTTCTTCACGAGGTCGTAATAGACCTTGCCCGAGCAAGCCAAAACGCGCTTGACTTTGTCAGCCTTGAGCGCTTTGTTCTCTGGAATCACGGTCTGGAAACTGCCCTTGGTGAACTCGGACACCGGCGATGTGGCGTCCTTGTTGCGCAGCAAAGACTTCGGCGTGAAGATGATCAAAGGCTTGCGCAAATCACGCACCATCTGGCGGCGCAAGACGTGGAAGATCTGGCTGGCTGTGGTCGGCTGCACGATCTGCATGTTGGTGTCTGCCGCCAATTGCATGAAGCGCTCAAGTCGCGCCGAGCTGTGCTCAGGGCCTTGGCCTTCGTAGCCGTGCGGCAGCATCAAGGTCAAGCCATTGACGCGGCCCCACTTGACTTCACCGGAGGCGATGAACTGGTCGATCACCACTTGCGCGCCATTGGCAAAATCGCCAAACTGCGCTTCCCAAATCACCATCGTGTTGGGGTCATTGGAGGCGTAACCGTACTCAAAACCGAGCACCGCTTCTTCGGACAAAATCGAGTCAATGACGACAAAAGGGGCTTGGTTTTCTGTCACGTTTTGCAGCGCAACGTAGCTGCCAATGTCCCACTTTTCACGTTTTTGGTCGTGAATCACCGCGTGGCGGTGGGTGAACGTGCCGCGGCCGCTGTCTTCGCCTGACAAACGCACCGGGTAGCCGCTGGCCACCAGTGACGCGAAAGCCATGTGCTCGCCCATGCCCCAGTCCACCGGCGTGTCGCCCCGGCCCATGGCAGCGCGGTCGTCATAGACTTTTTTAACCAGCTGGTGTGGCGACACGGACTCAGGAATCGTGGTGATTCGTTCGGCCAGGCGCTTCCACTCAGACATCGGAATGGAGGTGTCACCGGCATCGGTCCACTTCTTGCCCAAAAACGGCGCCCAGTCGACGGTGTACTTGGTTTTGAAGTTGGTCAACACGGCTTCACCGGTGTGCTTGCCAGCGTCCAGCGCAGCGCGGTAGGACTTGACCATGTCGTCGCCCAGGGTGTCGCCCATGCCTTGGGCGGTCAGCTTGTCGGCGAACAGCTTGCGGGTGCCAGGATGTGCAACGATTTTTTTGTACATCAGCGGCTGCGTCAGCGCTGGTGTGTCTTGCTCGTTGTGGCCCAACTTGCGGAAACAGACGATATCCAGCACCACGTCTTTGCGGAATGTCAGGCGGTATTCCAAGGCCAGCTGGGTGGCCAGAACGACGGCTTCAGGATCGTCCCCGTTGACGTGCAACACCGGCGCTTCGACCATCTTGACGATGTCGGTGCAAAACACGCTGGAGCGCATGTCACGCGGGTCAGAGGTGGTGAAACCGATCTGGTTGTTGATGATGATGTGCACTGTGCCGCCCGTGAAGTAACCACGGGTTTGGGCCAAGGCAAAGGTCTCTTGATTGACACCCTGACCGCCAAAGGCGGCATCGCCGTGCACCAGCACCGGCAGCACTTGCTTGCCCAAGGGGTCCGCGCGGCGGTCCATGCGGGCCCGTACCGAACCCTCAACCACCGGGTTGACGATCTCAAGATGCGATGGGTTGAAGGCCAAAGACAGGTGCACCGGGCCGCCCGATGTGCTGACATCCGAGCTGAAGCCTTGGTGGTATTTGACGTCACCCGATGGCAACTCTTCTGGTGCGGTGTGGTCAAACTCGGCGAACAAATCGGCCGGCAGCTTGCGCATGGTGTTGACCAGCACATTCAAGCGACCACGGTGGGCCATGCCGATGACGATTTCTTGCACGCCTTGGGCGCCCGCTGATTGAATCAGCTCGTCCATTGAAGCGATGAAGCTTTCACCGCCTTCGAGCGAGAAGCGTTTTTGACCAACGTATTTGGTGTGCAGGAAGCGCTCGAGGCCTTCAGCCGCGGTCAGGCGATCGAGGATGTGTTTTTTCTTTTCGGCCGTGAAGTTGGGCTTGCTGCGGATGCTCTCCAACTTTTGCTGCCACCAACGCTTTTCGTCCTGGTCAGTGGCGTACATGTACTCGGCGCCCAAAGTGCCGCAATAGGTTTCGCGCAGGGCGTTGAGCAACTCGCGCAACGACATCCGGTTTTTGCCAAAAAACGTGTTGCTGGTGTCGAAGACAGTCTCTTGGTCGGCGTCACTGAAGCCGTAAAAGGCCGGGTCCAAGTCCGCAATGGCTGGGCGTTCGGTGCGCTTCAAAGGGTCAAGATCAGCCCAACGCTGACCGACGTTGCGGTAAGCGGCGATCAGCTGCTGGACAGCCGTACGCTTGCGGCCCATCTCTGCGTCGGCGCTGGCCATGACAACCTTGGTGCCGCCAGCTTTGGCGCGCTCGGCAAAGGCGTTGATGACGGGTTGGTGCGGCACGTCTTTGGCGTTGCTGCCATCGGTGGCGGGCACATGTTGCAGCGCGTCAAAATAATCCCGCCAGCTGTCCGGCACGCTGCCGGGATTGGCCAGGTAGTTTTCGTACATCTCTTCAACGTAAGGCGCATTGCCCCCGAAAAGATAGGTATTGTCTTGGTAGGTGGTGTAAATGGACGCGGCTGCTGACGCAGGTGTCTGTGGATTGGAACTCATGAGAACGCTGACCTCCGTTTCCCTGTGGGAAACATTAGCTGGTTAAAGCTTGTTGATTAACCTTCCGCTGCTCGGCTGTACCGTTACGCGGATGCGACTGGGGCAGGAAGGGCCTTCAGCAACATTTAAGATTGTGCCACTGAACGATTACATGGAATTGACACCTGCAAGCATTGCCGCATTGGCCAAGACCCCATCTGTCCGGCAACACCGTCGGCCTCCATGCCAATTTGGGTGCAAACCGTGCTGCACAAACTGCTGATGATCCTCAGTCGCATGGGGGCAGACGTCACGCGAAACACTTCGGCTGCTAACTCGAAGACTTCGTCGGGTTCGGTGCTACCGACTTGAATTTTTTGAATGGAACGCTTAAACATGATCGGGGGCTTTCTGCTGGCGGCTTTAAAACGCGGCGCTGACAACAGAAATAACGTTACAGCTTTTTAAATAGTCGCGAATCAAGGACGGGCTCAAGTCAAGCGCTGTATCCCGGATTGGGCTCAATGCCGCTGAGCTTGGGGCTGTTCAAACGGCGCGGCGCGACGTTGCCGCCGCTGGCTTTTAGCCAAGTTTCGACCACATCCCAAATCATCTTGTTGCCTTGACTGCGAGCCTCTTCAGCCACCGGTGCCCAGCTGGCCACCTTGTACTTTTTGTTGGCCTCAATGGCTTTGCCGTTCAGTTGCAGCTTGTCGATGCGCTGACCCATACCCGCGTTCGGCCTGCAACTGTATTGCAGGCCACCGACTCGAACCATGTCGCCGCCCTGCTGGTAATACGGGTCGGGATTGAAAAGATTGTCAGCCACGTCTTCCAGCACGGTCTTGATGGTTTCGCCCGTCATGTCGGTGACTGTGGCGTAAGAATAGGTGGTCGCCGTCATGTCCATCAGCCATTCACGGGTGATGGTCTGACCCGGCAGCAGCGTGGTGCCCCAGCGAAAACCTGGGGAAAAAGCAATTTCAGCATCCTGCACGTCCATCAAGGCGTCAAGCAGCAACTGGTCACCAGTGCCGTTGAAGTTGCCGCGGCGGTACAGCGTGCCCTCGGTCACGGCCAACTTTTCAGCCAGCTTGACTTCATAAGGGGCGCGAACCTGGGTGATCAAGGCGTCCATTTCTTGATCGGCCGGTAGCATGTTGGCGAATACCGGCAGCAACTTGTAGCGAAAGTCCACCACCTTGCGTTCTTTGACCTCCAGATCCAGCACACCCAAAAACTTGCCGTTTGAACCGGCATTGGTGACGATGGTCTTGCCGCCCTGGTTGGCCACAAGGCTAGCGACCGGCATGCCGTCGTGCGTATGGCCGCCCAAAATGGCGTCAATGCCGCTGACGCGCGTCGCCATCTTCAGGTCGACATCCATGCCGTTGTGGCTCAGCAGCACGACAACTTGCGCCCCCTTGGCGCGGGCTTCGTTGACCATCAGCTGCATGTTTTCGTCTTGAATACCGAAGGCCCATTCGGCCATCAAGTAGCGCGGATTGGCAATCGGCGTGTACGGAAATGCCTGGCCGATGATGGCGCAGGGCACGCCGTTGATCTCACGCATCACATAGGGTTTGAAGACCGGGTCACCAAAGTCTTGGGTCCGGACGTTTTGCGCCACAAAGTCGACCTTGCCGGCAAAGTCTTTGTCGATAATTTCCTTGACGCGCGCCATGCCCAGCGTGAACTCCCAGTGCCCGGTCATCACATCGACACCCAGCAACTTGGCCGCCTCAACCATGTCTTGCCCTTGCGTCCACAGGCTGCTGCCCGAGCCCTGCCAAGTGTCACCGCCGTCCAGCAGCAAGGCGCCGGGGCGGCTGGCTTTCATCCGTTTGACCAGCGTTGCGAGGTGCGCAAAACCACCGACCTTGCCGTAACGCTGGGCGGCGGTTTCGTGATTCAAAAACGTCAGCGCATGGGCCTCCACCGTTCCAGGCCTGATTTTGGTGGCCTGCAACAAGTACTCACCGACCAAGTGCGGCAACTGACCCTTCATACTGCCCAGACCGATGTTGATGCTGGGTTCGCGGAAGTAAATTGGTTTGAGCTGCGCGTGGCAATCGGTCATGTGCAGCAATGACACTTGGCCGAACTTGGGAAAATCGTAAAGCGCGTTGGACGCCGTGGCTGCGTCAGCCTCGGCGTAGGTCCCCAGCCCCATGCCGGCGGCAGCGCCTGCACCCAAGACTTGAAGCAATTCGCGTTTGCTTAAATTCATCAACTGATCATCCCGCTGTGAGTGAACTCATTGCCTAACAAAAAGTGCTTGCTGGCTACTGGTTCACCGGCGACTTAGGGTCTAGCAAGAGGCCGACGATGTCGCGCACCTGGGCCTCGGTCAAGATGCCGGCATGGCCTGCACGCGGCATGTTGGAGCATGCGTTGTAGGCCTTCGAGTTCCAGATCTTGCCCCAGGTGTACTCGACTATCGGCTTGGCTTGCGGGCTGGCGGGATCGCTGACACCGCGCAGCTTGCCGTAGTTGTACAAACTCGGGCCAATCGTGCCGAATGAGATTTCTTCTTTGCTTAGCTGGTGGCAGTTGTAGCAATTGCCACCATTGGCCGCGCCGGCCGTGTCGGTCCAGGTCATGCCGCGACCGCTCTGGGCGATTTTTTCGCCCTCCTTCCAGTCACCTGACCATTTTCCGTCGCTGGGCCACTTGATCGTTTTAAAGTTGGCCGCTTCGATGCTGCGGGCTGTGTTGTCGTCTAACGGGTGCCCCGCCACATCGGCAGCGCTGCAAAGGCGGTTGGTTTCATCGGCGTCTAAAACCGCCACCTTGACCATGCCTTCGTCGCGAAAAGAGGCTTTGACGATGTCGCGGGTGATCTTGTCGAGTTCAGCCAAGCTCGGGCCAGATGCACAGCCCGCGGTGATGGCCGCCACAGCCAAGAGCGCAAGGGTTGTTTGGTAGCGTGTTTTCATGCCAGTCTTTCGGAAACAAACTTGCGGGTTCAGCGTTTCAGGGCAGGCGCCACCGAAACCGCACCCCGGCTGTTCACACCGAGGTAAACGCCGAGGGCGACCGTCGCATCGCTGCCAAAACCAGGGAATGGAAAACGCTGCTGACGGTAGCAATCGTTGAGCCGCTGCTGCAGGCCCCACATCTGCCCATTGGACACGCGGTAGGCTGGCCAAGCGGCAAAACCAAGCCCGTCGCCGGGGTTGCTTGTCAGGTTCGGCAAGTCCTGCAAACGAATCCGCTTGCCGTCGGCGCCGTGGCAGGAGGCGCAGCCAAAGTCATGCGCGCCAGCACGTTGAAAAAACAAGCGTTTGCCGACTTCGTAGAACACTTTTTCCTGCGCATGGGATTGCGGCAAGTTGAACTTTTGCCCCTTCGACTCTGCCGCGATCCAGGTCGCCAGCGCAGTGACGTTGTTTTGCTCGGCTTGGCCAAAGGGCGTCTTGGCAATCTCTGCGGCATTGAAACCCTGCAGCGTTTCCATGCAACTGACCAGCCGCGATTCCAAGTCTTGCACGCGCTGGGTGTCGGCAAAATAACGCGGTAGCTCGACAAAAACACCGCTGACAACGCCCGGGCCCTTGCCCAGGTCGCATAGCACAAGCGAGGCTTTTTTAGGCCCGCGCGGTGTTTTCCAAAGGTCGTCCCCTTTGGCTTCAAAGAGTTCAGCCGGGTTGCCGTCTTGCATCATGGCGCGGTACTCTTCGATCGCCTGGATGGCGGATTTCTGCGCCCAAGCCGCAGAGGCCAACAAGCCAAGCATGGCCAGTGCCAAAGCGATCGGTCGAACTGATTTCAAAAATGTCATGAACGCCCCAACTGGTCAAAGGGTGAAAGGGTCAGGTCACCGTGGCTTCATCGGTGCGGCTGTCGCCCCGGTTGTCTCTCCAGTTGACAGCGATCTTGTCGCCAGCTTTGGCGCCCTTGACCACGAACTGAAGGAAGGGATTCTTGGCCACTGCAGGGCCCCATTCGGCACTGAAGACCTGTTTGCCATTGTGGCTGGCGGTCACTTCCTGAATAAACCATGCCGGGATGGTGTTACCAGCAGCGTCTTTGCGCTGACCGCTTTCCATCTCATGGGCCATCAGCACGCGCACGGTGGCCTTGCCAGCGGCCGCTTGGGCGCGAATGCGCATCGGATCTGCCATTTTGAATCTCCTGAATCTGAAGTGAATGGGCGGGTTGAGCGGCCTGACAATCAGCCGCCGCAACCGCCCAAAGTGACCTTGACTTCTTTTTTGGTGAACAGCGCTTTGCCGTCGGCCATCAGGGCGACCGCGTAGACGTCTGAGGATTGCCCCATCTTGGCGCGCGTTGAAAACGCCGGCTCGACGCCCTCCGTGACGTCAAACATGGCCACCAAAGCGGCTGGATTTTTTTCAACCAACAGCAACAAACGCTTGACACCCGGCAGCGCGCAACTGACAGCCAAAGGCACTACCGCGCCATTTTCGGCAATGTCGGGCGCAGTGATGCTGACGTCCTTGCTGTCGGTCAATGCACCGCCACCGTAAGACTTGATGGCTTCTTGCATGTTCTTGGTGTCGAAAGCGGGCTTGTTGAAGGCCCAAGCGAGATGGGGAAACAAACCAGTGCCAGCCAACAGGCCAGCCAGGACGGCGGTGTGTTTGAGGGTTTGTCTGCGTGACTGCATTCGGTTCTCCTGATGAAAGTGCATGGTAATAAAGTTCTGCACCAGCGTCAGCGGTGAAATCCCTGACACCTGTTAAAGCTTTTTGAACCGCGCTGTTGCAACTCTTTGGCCGACTTCGTCAGCTGGCCCTGATGGCCAGTCATGCGGCGATCGATTTGGCATGCGGAACGCATCAGGCGTCACGCAACTTGAACCCGTCTCAGCTCAACGTGACGCGATTCAGGGCCATTCAGCGGGGCCGTTTGATCACTTGATCAGCGACTGCACCCGCTTGAACATCTCATGATCGGCTGTCCGCAGCCATTCAAAGGCCACCATTTCGGTGGTGACCAATTCGGCCCCATTGCCGGCCAAGCGGTCAAACGCAGCGTCCCGGTTGCGCTCGCTGCGGGAGCTGCAGGCATCGGTCACGACCCAGACGTCAAACTCTTCTTCGAGCAAGTCGAGCGCGGTTTGAAGCAGGCAGACATGCGCTTCGCAACCGGCGATGACGATGATGCCGCGGCCTTCTTCTTCGCTTGCGGCCGCCGGCTTTTGCAAATGTTTGGGCAGGCTGCGGGCATTGCCACCGACAGTGGCTTTGCGGGCTGGTGGGCGCAGCCAGTCTGACAAACCGTCGGCCACCGCGCTGAAAGACTGCTTGTTCATCACCCGGCCACCGGCTTGCTCAATCGCGGCCTGCAATTCCGGCACTTTCGGGCCCAGCTCGTCAGGGCTTTGAGCTGTGCCCCAAACCGGCACTTGCAAAGCGTCTGCCAGGCGCACCAGTCGCAAGGCATTGGCCAGCACCAGCGCGTGTTCAAAAATGGCAGGCATTAGCCGGACTTGGTAGTCCACCAGCAACAGTTGAGAATCTTCAGCTTCAAGCAGCATTGGGGTGTCCAATCAAAAGGGATGTTCGCTGGGGGTGACGAAGATCACCCGCGATGCTGCATCTTGCCAGAAGTCGTCAATCAACCTGTTGACGCTCAAGCACTCTGGGTCGACCAGCGAGCCTGAACCGCACCATTCGCCAAGGCTCAGCGACCGCCCAAGTCCTGAATGGCATCAACCACCATGCCGGTACCAACCGCAATCAGCAAGATATCGGAGGCGACGCGCACGTAGCGGTGACCTGATGGCGGCACGCCAAGCGTGACCACCATGGCGCTGGGAACCGTGTGGTAAATCACCGCCGGAGCCAAGCGTTGACCGACGCTGTAGTAGCGAACCTGGCCAGATGGCATGCAGCCATTGTGTTTTCTTGACAAGCCTGGCGGGCAGCGTCCGCTGCGGTACTGCGTGCCGTAATAGTCGTGAACAGCCACACGCTGACGGTCTTGAAAGTAATCACCGGCGCGCATCTCTGCGCGTGACGGACTTTTTTGATCGGATCCGCGTCGATCCGAGCCATGCATCTCTGGTCCTTGCCGATCAGAACCCTGCGAATGTTTGCCGCCTTTGCCGCGGTTGTCCCGGTTGTCCCGGTTGTCCCGGTTGTCACCCTCATTGAAATGTCGACTACCGCCGTCACGGTCAGATCGTTCAGCCAACGCTGCGCCACAGAGCAACAAGGCCGACAACAAAACCAACAGCTTGCGGCAGAGCGGCGATACAGCCACCTGGGCTTGGGATGAAGATAATTTATTGTCAACAGAAGGCATAATTTTCCTTAGCAAGCTTGGTCAAACTGGACAGCGCTAAAAGTAGCAATAAATAATTATTGACTAAGAAGTTAATTTTATCCCAGATAGTCCATTAGAGATTTCGACACTTTAAGCGTGCCCGAATCGG
>JBBAPN010000015.1:0-53032 GCA_040400815.1 Polaromonas sp.
CCAAGCGGGTTATCGAAGTGGTGCGAGCGGCTATCTTGCGCTGGCCTCAGTTTGCACAACAGGCTGAAATCCCCGAAGCGCAGACGGCAGAAATTCAGGGCTTACTGCTTCAACTGAAATGATAAAACTAGGTCGGATAGAAAGCAGTTTTTATCTGAAGCTGCTGCCCGATTAACTTCAGAGCGTCAGCCATTGAGAACAAGCACCGTTGGTTGTGCTTGTTCTCAACAGAGCTTATTTCCTAATGTAGCTTCACCACTCTCGCCGCTACTGTCCAAAAAGATGCGTGTATGAAACTTAGCGCAACGGGCGAAAAAATGCCGCGATCTCGTGCGCCAGCGCCTCGGGTTGCTCCATCGCTGCGAAATGGCCACCTTTCGCCATCGGCGTCCAGCGGCGGATGTCGGTGTACATCGTTGCCGCCACCGATGGCGGCGGGCGGATGATTTCATGTGGAAAGGCGCAATAGCCCATCGGCACATCCACCGTCTCGCCAGTCGGAATCGGCCAGGGGCCGTGCATGCGCGCGTAGTACGGCCAGAATGACGAGCCGATCGCGCCGGTGAACCAATACAAAGAGATATTCGCCAGCAACCGATCGCGGCTGTGCACGCTTTCCACGTCACCGTTGCAGTCCGACCAAGTGCGGAACTTCTCGACGATCCAGGCCGCCAGCCCGGCCGGTGAATCTGACAGCCCGAAGGCCAGCGTCTGCGGCTTGGTTCCCTGGATCCATTGGTAACCTGTTTCTTCCTTCAGCCAACCCGCCAGCTCGCTGTAGTAGCGTGCCTCCTCTGGCGTTGGGTTTTCGGGCGCAAGACGATCGCGCGGCACGGTCAGCAGGTTGATGTGGATGCCGATCACTTGCTCGGGAAACGCATACCCCAGCCGAGACGCGGTGAACGCGCCGAAATCCCCGCCCTGCGCGGCATAGCGTGGGAAGCCCAGCACCTTGGTCATCAGATCGGCGAAGCAAGCCGCGATTTGCTCAATCTTGAAGCGAGGCTGGTTCGGCGCGAACGACAACCCAAAGCCAGGCAAAGAGGGCGCGATCACGGTGAAAGAATCCGCCGGATCGCCGCCGAACCGCGCTGGGTCGGTGAGCCGGGGAATGAGGTCGACAAACTCGAACACCGATCCGGGCCAGCCATGCATCAGCAGCAGCGGCGTCGGATTCGGTCCCTTGCCCTCGACACGAAGGTAATGCACGTCGATCCCGTGCAGTCGCACCTTGAACTGTGGCCAAGCGTTCAGCACCGCTTCCTGCGCGCGCCAGTCGAAGCCATCGCGCCAATAAGCGACGAGATCGCGCATGTAGCCGACATCTGTGCCATAGGCCCAGGGCGCGTCAGGCGCCTGATCGGGGAAACGCGTCAGCGCCAGGCGTGTGCGCAAATCGGCCAGTGCCGAGTCTGGAACAGCCAGCGTGAAGGGCAGCGGCGTGCCAATCTCAGTTGTGCTCATGGGGCATATCTCCGTATAGGCGTTCGATCATAAGCAATTCAGCCGACCGTCAGATGCTCAAACAAGATGGTTGCGCCAATCCCAATCAGCACCAGGCCGCCCAAAATCTCAGACCGCTTGCCCGCTACAGCGCCCAAAGCGCGGCCCACCATGATGCCCAGGGTCGCCATGACAAAGGTGGTTAAACCGATGGCGGCGGCGACCGGCCCGATGTCGACGTTGAGAAAAGCCAAGCCAACACCGACCGCCATGGCGTCGATGCTGGTGGCAAAACCAGTGGCCGCGAGCAACCAGAAACCGTGCCGTCCAGGTTTTGGTTTTTCTTGCGCTATAGGTGTTTTAAAGCCTTCTGTCACCATGCGAAGGCCCAAGCCGCCCAGCAGCACAAAGGCAATCCAGTGGTCCCATTCCTTGACATAGTTCGCAGCACTCAAGCCGAGCGCCCAGCCCACCAGGGGTGTCAGCGCCTCGATGACGCCGAAGATGAGGCCGGTTCGCAGCGCCTCGCTCCAACTCGGTTTTTGCAGGGCGGCACCTTTGCCAACAGCTGCCGCAAAAGCGTCGGTCGACATGGCCAGCGAGAGCATGGCGATGGAGATGAAATTCATGGGCAGTCTTTGGGGTCGGGCAAACGCAAAGACGCGCCACCACTGCCCGAACCATGCCGTGCCAACGCGTCAATGGTCTCGCCAACCCAAAAGGTTGCCAGCGCCACAGCATGCGTTGCATGCCAAGTATGTTGACGCGGGCGCTTTCATCATGAAAGCCGGCTACTCCCCAAAGAATTAACGATTTTAGCCTGACTGCGCTCTGCGCAAACGGCTGAAACCGTTTCGGGGCACTGCGGGTCAGGCAGCGCGCAGGCAATCGACGATCTTCAGCCGCGCCGCCCCCCAAGCAGGGATGAAGCCGCCGACCAGGCCCATGAACAACGCAAAGGCAATCGTCTGCCAGGCAATCGTCGGCGTCAGCTTGAACTGGAAGGCCAGCTCAGAGAAAGTCTGGAAGTTGGTGGTGGAGATATTGACCGTCTGCATCAGCGAGGCCGCCGCCAGTCCGAGCAGGCCGCCGACCAGCGACAGCAGCAGCGATTCACCCAGAAAGGCCAGCAACACCGCGCCACGCCTGAAACCCAGCGCACGCAGCGTGCCGATCTCGCCCACACGCGAAGCGACCGCCGCGAACATGGTGATCATGGCGCCGACGATGGCACCGATCGAGAAGATCACCGACAGCGCCGTGCCCAGAATGCTGATGAACTTGGCCAGCGCCTCGGACTGCTCGGCGTAGAACTGCGTCTCGGGCTTGAGCTCCACCGTCATGCGCGGGTCGGACTCTAACGCGGCTTTGATCGCCTCGAACTGGCTGGCGTCGGCCAAGCGGAAGACCACGCTGGAGAAGGCACTGCGTCTAAAAGCCTGCAGCATCTGCTCGGCATCACCCCAAATTTCGGAATCAAAACCGGTGCGCCCGGCATCGAAGACGCCGACCACCGTCCAGTCCCGGCCGGCAAAGCGCAGCGTTTCGCCCAGGCCCGCGCCCTGAAAGCCGCGCGCGATGGCCCGGCCGGTGATGATCTCCGAGGTGCCGGGCCGGAACATCCGGCCCTCGACCATCTGCACTTGCGGGCGCAGTTGCAAGCCGCGCTCGGTGGTGCCGCGCACCGTCACATTGCTGGGTTTGCCGCTGCCACGTTTGGGCAGGTTGTTCAAGACGACCGGCTCTTTGCTGACCAGCGGCCGGCCGGCGGCGTCGGTGGCAATGCCGGGCAGACTTTCCAGGATGGCCGCCTGCGCGCGATCGACCGCACTGTTGATCTCGGCCCCCGCGCCCTTGCGCAAGGCAATGACGTTGTCCGGCTGACCGGTGGCCACCAGCGTCGCTCGGATGCCCTCGCTCATCATCAGCACGGTGGCAAACACATAGACCACCAGCGCCATGCCGCCGGCCGTCAGCAAGGTGGTGACGCGGCGCACCCACAGGTTGCGGGCGATGTAGGAGGCGGGAATTAGCTTCATCATGCGACGTGCCGCAAACCTTGCACGATGTCGATTCGGCTCATCTTCCAGGCCGGCCAGGCAGCGGCAGCAAGGCCGACGATCAGCGCGGCCAGCAGTTGCAGCGCCATCGTCAGCGCGGTGACCTGAAAGGCCGGGAACAGCGTGCCAGCGACCGAGCCAAAGGCGGCGGCTAGCGGAATCGTCAGCGCCAAGCCGCCTAAGCCGCCCAGTAGCGCGATCAGCAGGCTTTCGCCGAACAGCAGTTTGACGACAAAGCTAGGCGCAAAGCCCAGCGCCTTCAAGGTGGCGTATTCGGCCAGGCGCTCGCGCGCGGTCATCGTCATGGTGTTGGCCATCACCGCCATGATGATGGCGACGATGATGTAGCTGACCGCTTCGATCGCCACCAAAATCGCCTCGCTCATCGAGACAAAACTGAGCTGGAAGGCCGATTCGGTTTCGGTCAGCGTCTCGGCGCGGGAGTTCTTGAACTCGGCGTCCAAGCGCTGCGAGATCAGCGCTGCGTTCTGCGGCTCGTTGATGCCGACGATGTAGACGCCCACATAGTCAGCGCGGCTGCCAAAGCGCTTGCGGATCGACTCGTTCAAATAATCCCAGTGGAACAGCAGCTGGCTTTCATCGGTCTTGGCCTCGGCGCCGTCCCAGATGCCGCGCAGGTTGAAGGTCCAGGTGCCCGGGTAAATGGTGCCGCGCAGCGGGATCTGGTCGCCCACCTTCCAGCCGAACTTGTCGGCCAATTTGCGCCCGACGACAGCCCCTTGGCGGTCTCGCATGAAGGCCAGCCGCTCGTCGGCCGTGAGCCGGTACTCGGGGTACAGCGCCAAATAGCTGGCCGGCTCAATGGCGAATTGCGGGAAGAAATTGCGCTCGGTGACGTAGACCCCGCCAAACCAGTTCGACCAAGAAATGCCCGTCACCCCGTCCACGGCCTTGATGCGCTGGGCATAGTTCAGCGGCAGCGGGAAGGTCAGCGAAATCGCGCTGCGCGTCACCAGCCGCGTGCTGCTGGTGCCCTCGACCCCGGCATACCAAGCCCCGACGATGGTGCGCAGCAAACCGAACGCCGCCAACGCCACCACCAGCCCGAACAGCGTCAGCGCCGTGCGCAGCTTGTGGCGAAAGGCGTTTTTGAGCAGCAGTTTGAAGAGAAACATGGGCGTCTGTCAGACCAAGGGGCGAACCCAGTTTTCGACCTGCAAGCCGGGTACGCGAACGAACTCGCGCTCGTTGTTGGTAACCAAGACCCAGCCTTCAGCGCGCGCGTGGGCAGCGATCCAGAGGTCGTTGCCACCAATCACTTGGCCGCTGGCTTGCAGCGCCGCGCGAATTTGGCCGTAATGCTCGGCTGCCGCTTCGGGCAATGCCATGGGCGGTATCAGTCCGACCAGCGCCTCCATCGCGCTCAAAGCCCGCTCGCGTTGCTGGCTTTTCTCCGCACCAAAACGCAACTCTCCAAGGGTGATGACCGACATTGCCAAGTCGCTGACCACAAACCGCGCAAAGCGCTCGCGCACTTCGGGCGGGTTGTGCTTGGCAATGTAGATGCAGATGTTGGTGTCGAGCAGGTAGCGCTGTGCCATCAAAAACTGTCCCTCTGCTGCGGTGGCGCGTCTTGACGACCCTCGGCCAGAAAATCCACGGGCAATTGGGCCAAGACGTCAAAAATAGCAGCGGCACTGACCGGCACCGCGCGCAGGACGATTTCGTTGCCCCGACGAAAAATCTCGACCTGGTCGACATCAAAGCGAAAGTCCTTGGGCAAGCGCACCGCTTGGCTGTTGCCGGACTGAAAGATGCGAGCAAATGTCATGGCGAAGCTCCGATGTTAAAAAGATATACGTTAAGTATATACACTGAATTTTCGGGCAAAATGTCTCCGAGGAGAGCATGAGGGGGCGCACATCAATCCCGCGCTATGCCAAGCCGCCTTCATCCATGTCGTCCACCAACACGCCCTTGTCCAGATGCACCATGCGGTGCGCCCGTTCAGCGGCTTTCGGGTCGTGGGTGACCATGACGATGGTCTTGCCGAGGTTGCGGTTCAGCTCGTCGAGCAGGCTCAGCACTTCTTGCCCGGTGTGCCGGTCCAGGTCGCCGGTCGGCTCGTCGGCGACGATCAGCTTCGGGTCGCTGACCAGCGCGCGGGCAATCGCCACCCGCTGCTGTTGGCCACCAGACAACTCGTTCGGGTAGTGGTCCATGCGGTCGTCCAGCTTGACCATTTCGAGCGCCGCTTGGGCATGGGCGCGGCGCTGGCGGGCCGACAGGTCGGTCAACAGCAGCGGCAGTTCGACGTTCTCCAACGCGGTCAGCACCGGCAGCAGGTTGTAGAACTGAAAAATGAAGCCGACATTCCGGGCCCGCCAATCGGCCAATTGGCCTTCGCTGAGGCTGGCGATATCAACGCCGCCGATCTCGATGCGGCCGCTGCTGGGCTGGTCGATGCCGGCGATCAAATTCAGCAAGGTGCTTTTGCCGGAGCCGCTCGGGCCCATCAGCGCGATGAAGTCGCCAGCCATCACGTCGAGCTGAATGTCCAGCAGCACCGGGATGTGTTGACCGCCGCGCTGGTAAGACTTGGACAGCTCGCGGATGCGGATCAAGGGCAGATCAAGCGCGCCCATGCTCATTTGCCGCCCAGCTTGACTTGCATGCCGGACTGCAGCTTGGCCGTGGGCGACAGCACCAGCCGTTCACCCGATTGCAGCGTGCCGCTCAGGGCCGTCACCTCGACCACATCGCCCAGCTTGCGGCCGACCTTGACTTCCACCGCTTCCAGCCGCTCTTTGTCGCCGTCGCGCTGAATACGCAGCAAAAACTGTTTGTCGCCCTGCCCCGGCACTTGCGCCTGCAAGGCCTTGGGGTTGACGGCCAGCACCGGTTGTTGGTCGGCGGCACTAGGCGCTTGCGACAAGAAACTGACCTTGGCGCTCATCTCCGGCAAGATGCGCGGGTCGAGTTTTTCGAACTGGATCTTGGTCACCACCGTGGCTTTGGCGCGGTCCACCGTCGGCACGATACCGGCTACTTGGCCGCGAAAACGCATGGCCGGCAGGGCGTCCAGCGTGATCTCGACCGGCTGGCCGAGGCTGGCCTTGGACAGACTGCCTTCCGACACATCGGCCTCCACCTCCAGCGTGCTCAGGTCGGCCATCGTCACCACTGCACCTTGCGAGCCAGCCGCATTGGAAAACGGCGTGATGATGTCGCCCACATTGGCGTTTTTGTTCAGCACCACGCCGTCGAAAGGCGCACGGATCTCGGTGTAGTCGCGGTTGACTTGCTGCACCGCCACCAGCGCCTGCGCTTGCGCCACGCCGGCCTGCGCCTGCGCCACGCTGGCCTGGGCGGCAGCTTGCCCGGCGCGCGCCGCGTCGAGCCGGCGTTGGTTGGCGTCCAACGCTTGCGGCGACACAAAACCTTGCGCTTGCAGCCCTTTGCTGCGCTGCAATTCGGCATCTGCATTGGCCAACTCGACCTCGGCTTGGCGCACTTGCGCTTGCGCTTGGCGCACGCCGGCTTCAGCCTGACGCACCCCCGCCTGCGCGGTACCGATGGCGGCTTGCACATCGCTGGCGTCCAGCCGCGCGATCAAGTCGCCCTTTTGCAGCCGGCTGCCCTCCCGCACTCGCAGCTCGATCAGTCGGCCGGTCGCCTTCGAAGCCACCGCCGCTCGGCGCTGCGCCACCACATAGCCAGAGGCCGTCAATTGCAGGTATTGCTGGGACGGGTAGGTTTGCAGGACGGAGGTCACTTGCACCTCGGGCTTGGCCGTCAGCGTCAGCCCCGCCGCCGCCCCGCCCAACAGCACCAGGCCGAGCGCCCAGGGCCAGAGCTGGCGGCGGCGTTTGGACTGCTGCGGCTTCGAGCGGTCGATCTTGAGCTGGGCGATAGAGGCAGCAGGAGATGCCAAAGTTGATGCCAAAGAGGAGTCCGCCATGGTGTGTAAGCTGCCGAAGTTGGGTGAGATGAATGCGGAATCAGTGCTGATTCGAATGATTGTGCCGCTTCACCCCAATCGAGTCTCAAGCGCCAGTTTTTTATTTTGGCTTTGGGGGTCTTGTTTGCAAACCCCTGTGGTGCCCCCTGCAGATTTAAAGCTTGCGGTAGACAAAACATGCTGGTATCCGGCAGCGCCAACTTAAGCACTGCCGGCCGCGGCGTCATGGCGCCGAGCTCTGCCCTTGATGCACTGACCCAAGCAGCCAAGGTTGCGGCATATTGGCCATGGCCGCGATGGCTGTCCCTGCGGCTTGGCGCAAGCTGTGCGGACACTCCGTGCAGCGTCATTTGTTTTATTGTGTTACCTTTTATACGCGACGGGCTGGATGGCTGTGGCAATGCGTTTGGCTGCAAGACTGCTCGCGTGTCAGGGATGACTTTTCCCACAATTCATATAAAAAAGGTGTTGTATGCATCAGAGACATTTGATTTCACTCATTGCCGCGCTGCCGCTTCTTTTCGCGGCCACAGCGGCTTCTGCGGAGGACGCTGAACCAGGCTGGGCCAAGGGTCGGCCCAAGACCGACATTGCGATGAAGTTGGCGCCGGTGGCAGCGTTCCCTATCCCGACTGCTGCCGACCAACTGCCGACCAAGAAGTTCAAGCTGCCGCCTGGCTTCAAGGTCGAGACCTGGGCTTCCGGCGTGCTCGATGCCCGTGGACTGCGCCAAGGTGACAAAGGCAACGTCTTTGTCAGCACGCTGTTCGTCGCCAACAAGGTTTATGTGTTGCCTGAAAAGGCGGTCGACGGCAAGCGCGAGCCGCGGGTCATTATTGACAAGACAGAGCAGGCCCACGGCATCGAGTTTTACAAGGGCAGTTTGTTTTTTGCCACCAACAAGAAAATTGTTCGCTACGACAACGTCGAGGACAAGCTCGACAACCTCGGCGAACCCACCGTGGTGCTGACCGACAAGCTGCCAGGTGGCGGCGACCACAGCTGGAAGTACCTGCGCGTTCATGACAACAAGCTGTATTACAACATTGGCGCGCCTTGCAACATTTGTGACCCAGGCGAGTTTGCCAAAATCTACCGAATGAACCTTGACGGTTCCGGCAACGAAACCATCGCAGCCGGCGTGCGGAACACGGTTGGCTTTGACTTCGATCCAAAGGGCGGCGATCTCTGGTTCACCAACAACGGTCGTGATTGGCTCAGCGAAGAACTTCCAAATGACACGCTGAACCATGTCACCAAACCCGGTGATCAGCACTTCGCTTTCCCTTTTTGCCATCAAGGTGACATCCCAGATCCTGAGTTTGGCTGGGGCAAGTCCTGCGACGACTACGCCAAACCGGTTGCCCTGACGGGGCCGCACGCTGGCACGCTTGGCCTGAAGTTCTACACCGGCAAGATGTTCCCGGCGAAGTACCAGGGTGCGATGTTTGTCGCTCGCCATGGCCCGTGGAACCGCACCAAGAAATACGCTGACGTCATGGTGGCGTTCCCGAATGGCAAAGGCGGCGTCAAGCTGGAGCCGTTCATGACCGGTTTCGTTGAAAACAACGGCTATCTCGGTCGTCCGGTTGACTTTCTCGTGATGAAAGACGGCTCACTGCTTGTCAGCGATGACCACGCCGGTGCGATCTACCGCATCAGCTATGGCGGTTAATGCTGTGATAGTTTGGCAACGCTTCGCGGCTGTCGCCGCGCTGGCGTTGCTTGTGGTGGTGGCTTCTTCGCCTGCGTCTGCGCAGGTGAAGAAGCCCAAAGCCGGCGTGGCTGTTAGCTCGACAACGACAACTGCGGCTGCCCCTGCCGTCGCTACCACGGTTGACTACGGTGAGCGTTTTCGCACTGTCTGCGCGGCGTGTCACGGTGTCAACGGCCGCAGCGACTTGCCCGGCATGCCGGTACTGGCGGGCCAACATTCTTTCTATGCGATCACCCAACTGTTCTTGTTTCGCGAAGGGCGCCGCAACAACGAGGCGATGATCGCGCTGGCCAAGCCCATGAAGGACGCGGATTTGCGTGGTTTTGCCGACTACATTGGTACCCTGGCGCCGGTGCCTGTACCGCCGCCCGCTGCGCCGCCCGACATGGCTCGCATGAGCAAGGGTCTGGCGTTGGCGCAGCAGCACAAGTGCTTGTTTTGTCATGGGGCCGACTTGGCTGGTGGCCAGCAAGTGCCAAACATCGCAGGTCAAAAGGAGGACTACTTGCACCAGACGCTGCAGGGTTTCAAGTCTGGAGAGCGACCCGCTTACACGCGTGCGATGACCGAGGCATTGAGCCAGGTCTCGGTGCAAGAGCTGACCGAATTGGCCTACTTCGTAGCCAACTTCACTGCCAAGTAAAAAGCCAGTGGCCGCAATCTGACGGCTTTCAGGGTAGAGCAAGGCGCATACTGGATTGATGCGAATAAATTCTGTTTCCCACGCGCCAAAAAACGCGCTAGCCCCCGATTTGGCGCGGGCTGGGCGCCGTATTTTCCAGCCCTCCACGCCTTGGTCATGAGCGAGCCAAAGCCCGTGACGGGCTTGCTTTTGACTGGCGGTGGTGCGCGTGCGGCCTACCAAGTCGGCGTGCTCAAAGCCATTGCACAGCTTCGGCTTGACTGCGGTGTGACGACTGGCAATCCGTTTCCGGTGATCGCGGGCACGTCGGCGGGCGCCATCAACGCGGCTGCGCTGGCCTGTCGTGCCGACGACTTCGACGGCGGTGTGCACAGCTTGGTGCAGGTTTGGGAAAATTTTTCGGCCGGCCAGGTTTATCGGGCTGACGCTTTTGGCGTGCTGCGAACCGGTGCCCGCTGGCTGACGATGTTGTCGTTAGGGTGGGCGATTGCCCGCTGGCGCAAGGCGAACCCCAAGTCGCTGCTTGACAACGCGCCGTTGGCCAAGCTGCTGGAGGGCATGCTGCCGGCGGGTCGCCTGTCCGAGATGCTTCAGCACGGCCATCTGAAGGCGCTGTCGGTCTCGGCGTCGAGCTACAGCTCGGGCCTGCATGTGACGTTCTACGAAGCCTTAGCCGACATTCAGCCGTGGCGCCGGACTCAGCGGACGGCGGTGAAGGGATGCATCACACCCGCGCATTTGTTGGCCTCGGCGGCTATTCCGCTGGTGTTTCCGGCGGTGCCACTGATGCTGGGTGAAACGCTGGAGTACTTCGGTGACGGCTCGATGCGCCAGGTCGCACCGATCTCGCCCTTGATCCACTTGGGGGCCGAGAAAATCTTGGTGGTAGGCGCTGGCCGCATGCTCGAGCCGCCAGGCCGCCGAGCAACGCCTTCAGACTCGCCGAACTTGGCGCAAATTGCCGGTCATGCGCTGTCAACGATTTTCTTGGATGCGCTGGCTGTGGATGTGGAGCGATTAGAGCGGGTCAACCAGACCGTGGCCTTGCTCAGCCCTGAAGTCAGAGCAGCTGCCAATTTGCGTGCCATCGAGGTGCTGGTGATCGCGCCCAGCCAGCGGCTTGACGACATGGCGGCTCGCCATCTTGGCAGCTTGCCAACACCCGTGCGGGCGCTGTTGCGTGGTGTCGGTGTGTCGGGGCGAGGGGCCGAGGCGCGTGGCGCCGTTCTGGCGAGTTACTTGCTGTTTGAGGCGCCCTACACCCGTGAGCTGATCGCGATCGGTGTGGCCGACACCCTGGCCCGGCGTGCCGAGGTCATCGGGTTTTTTGGCTGGCGCGATCACTTGCCGTCTGGCAACTCGATTTTGACTTCCAGCACATCCAGGTTGTCTTGACGCTCCAAGTTGACCTTGATGTCGTTCGGATTGATGTTGATGTACTTGGAAATAACCGCAATCAGGTCGCGCTGCAGCGCCGGCAAATAGTCGGGCTTGTGGTTGCCGCCTGAACGCTCGTGCGCAAGAATAATTTGCAAACGCTCTTTGGCAACGTTAGCCGTTTTCTTTTTCTCGCCGAGCAGGAAGGAAAGGAAAGACGTCATGGCTTACTTCCCCCCGAAGAGGCGCTTGAGAAAACTCGGCTTTTGCGCGTCAATGAAGCGCATCGGCTTGTCTTCGCCAAGGAAGCGGTCGATCACGTCCTTGTAGGCTTCAGAGACGTCGGTACCCGCCATGTGCACGGCCGGCACGCCTTGGTTCGAGGCTTGCAGCACGGACTCCGATTCAGGGATGACGCCAATCAGCTTGATGCGCAGGATGTCGGTGATGTCTTCGAGCGACAGCATCTGGCCTTGGTCGACCCGGCTGGGGTTGTAGCGGGTGATCAGCAGGTGCTCTTTGATCGGCTCGCTGCCTTCGATGCCGCGCTTGGTTTTGCTCGACAGCATGCCCAGAATGCGGTCTGAGTCGCGCACCGACGAGACTTCAGGGTTGGTGACGATGAGGGCTTCGTCTGCGAAGTGCATGGCCATCAGTGCACCAGTTTCGATGCCGGCTGGGGAATCGCAAATGATGTATTCGAAGTCCATCGCCGACAGGTCTTTGAGGACTTTCTCAACGCCTTCTTTGGAGAGCGCTTCTTTGTCGCGCGTTTGCGAGGCCGCCAGCACATACAGGTTGTCGCACTGCTTGTCTTTGATGAGCGCTTGGTTCAGGTTGGCTTCGCCCTGAATGACGTTGATCAGGTCATACACCACGCGGCGTTCGCAGCCCATGATGAGGTCCAGGTTGCGCAGGCCAACGTCGAAGTCGATGACGGCGGTTTTGTGACCGCGCAAAGCCAAGCCGGTTGCAAAGCTGGCGCTGGTGGTGGTTTTACCCACGCCGCCCTTGCCGGAGGTCACCACAATGATTTTGGCCATGACTGAAAGTCCTTTGATTGAAAACGGGGGGTCTGAAGGTTGCGGTTGCGAACGACACGCTAAGGCGTCATTTTCACATCGCATCCATGACTAATTTGTCGCCATCGGGGCCGGCCACCAGCCGCACTTGGGCCGGCTTGCCGAGGATGTTGGCGGGCAGCTGGTTTTCGCTGGTGCGGTAAATGCCGGCAATCGAGATGAGTTCGGCTTCCAGGCTGAGGGCAAAAATGCGGGCTTCGGTGTTGCCGCGGGCGCCGGCCATGGCCTTGCCACGCAGCGGCGCGTAGACATGGATGTGGCCGTCGGCAATGATTTCGGCGCCGGCGTTGACCATCGCCAAGACCACGAGGTCTCTGCCGCGGGCGTAAATTTGTTGGCCTGAGCGCAGTGGCCGGTTGATGACGAGCGCGCCCAGGGGGGCTTCGGCTGGGGCTGGCGTCGCAATTGAAATTGGCGTTGGCGCGGCGATGGGCCGCTCGGCTTCCGGTGTTGGCGGACTGCTGGCCACCACCCGGGCGTCGGGCGCGGACAACAGCCCGGCGGCCAGCCCCTCGGCCATCTGGGCCGGGTTGCCGCCCTTGATGGCGATCGGCCGCACGCTGTAGTGGCGCAGCAATTCCAACAAGGCGGGGAAATCAATCGCGTCGACCTCGGCACCGCTGCGGCGGGCGGCCGCGTTCAGCTGGGTCAGGTCGATCAGCAAGGGGTCGTGGTCGAAAAAATCGGGTATGTCGCCAAAGCGTGTCGCCAGATCGCGCGCCAACACGTCGAGGTCGGTGGACTTGAGCAGCAGGGCGACCAAGGGCAAGTTGGCACTTTTGATCTCGAATGAAGCCGGTGGGGCAACGGTCATGGATGATGGGCGGAGTGTGGCCAAGGGTGAGCACTGACACGGGTATGAAACCAGCGGTCAAGCCCAGTCTGAGGCAGACGGGCTTGAACCGCCGAGAATTTTAACAGCGCGGTTGTGGGTCTTTAAAAGGGGCCACAACAGCGCCCGGTTGGCGCGTTTTAAAAAGTGATTTCAGCGGCCAGCGGGGCATGGTCTGACAGGTGCGACCAAGGTTTGCGCGGCAAGACCATTGGTGCGTGGGCGAGGGCATTGCGGACGTAAATACGGTCCAGTTTGAGCAGTGGAAAACGCGCTGGAAATGTCCGTGCGGCGCTGCCATGCCCTCGCACAAAAACTTCGTGCAAACCCGCGCCCCGCTCCAGTGTCTTGTGCGCTTGCAAACGCCAGTCATTGAAGTCACCGGCCACGATCACCGGGGCGTCGGACGCCATGTCGTTGCGCACCATGTCGCAGATCGCCACCATCTGCTGCTGGCGGTGCGACGCCAGCAGCCCCAAATGAACACAGATGGCGTGCACATTGGGCCGCTGCTGGGGCATTTTCAAAATGCAATGCAGCAAGCCGCGCCGCTCTGGGCCGCTGATGGAAATGTCGCGGTTTTCGCAATGGATGATCGGAAACTTGGACATCACGGCATTGCCATGGTGGCCTTGGGTATAGACCGCGTTGCGCCCGTAAGCAAACTCCGGCCAGATGCTGTCTGCCAGAAATTCGTAATGCGGCGCGTCGGGGTAGTCGTCAAATTTGTCGCCGTGGGTGGTGTGTGTGCCGCTGACTTCTTGCATAAAAACCACGTCTGCCCCGACCCGCCGAACCGCATCACGCAAGGCGTGCAAAATGAATTTGCGGTTGAAGAAAGTGAAGCCCTTGTGGATGTTGACGGTCATGACTTTGATGGACAAGGGCGGCAAATCACGGCCGGACGACCCACGGGTGTCAGAAGCCTGGAAAGCGGATCGCGGAGCAAGCATAAGTGGTGGACAGCGGTATTTTTTAAGTGGCAAAGCACAGTTGTACCGCGCTTTGCCACTTGACCGCTATAGGACGCTGCGCTGTCTGCAGATCGTCAATGGCGCAGGGCGTCAGGCTCAGCCCGGATGGTGCCCGTGGGGGCCGTTCATCGGAGCCCTGTGATGGCCCTCGCGAGCCCGCCAAGCGTCGTTGAATTGCGCATCAAAAACTTTCTTTTGATCAGGGCTCAAAACGGCATAAAAAGTTCGGGTCGCTTGCATGCGTTGGTCCATGCGGGCGGTCATCATGGCCATGTGCTCGGTGTGCAGGGCGCGCATCCGGTCCAGCCGTTCTGGGGTGGGCAATTGGCTCTGGTCGGTCGGTGCCGTTGCCATCGGCGCGTGAACCGGTGGTTTGCGGCTTTCGACGAAGCTTGTCCAGTCGGCTTCTTGTGCCGCCGTGATTTGCAGCTTGCCCTTGAACGCCGCCAGTTGCTTGGCCCTGTGTGCCTGCATCTTGGCGGGGTCGCCATGCCCCATGGGGTGGCCCTGGTTTGTCGCCATGGCAGACCCTGGGTTGGGGGCCGGTTGGGCCATGCTGTGGCCTGTCAACGTGCTGAGGGCGGCGGTGAGGACGATGCTGTGAAGTCGCTTGAAGCGCGTGTTCATGGTGGTTTCCTTGTGAAGTTTGGCTTGCCAGCAGACCCAGGCGTAGGCTTTTGGGTCTCTGCGCGAAGTTAATTCTGAGTTCAGCCTGTTTCGCTGCCGTGACGCCGCTGTATGGCTTTGTAAAGTTTTGGCGGCACAGGGTTGACCAACCGCCAGCGCAGATCCTGCGCGGCATGCCACAATGGTTTTAGCTTGTCGGGGTGCCAAAGATGAAATGTCTGAGGCTGAGATCGCTTGAGTGCGAGACCCGCTGAACCTGATCGGGATCATCCCCGCGTAGGAAACAAGGCACTTTGGCTCCGGTATTCCATCGTCTTTTCTGCTCCCAAAACAGCAGCTTGACGATGGGCATCATCTCCGGCTCCCCAGGCAGGCACACCACAACCTTCTGGAGACAAGCATGGCCAAAACCTCACTTTCTGTTGACGCTGCCGACCTGACCCGCCGCATCACCCGCACGCCTTTTCCGGGCTCGCGAAAAATTTACATTGAAGGCTCAAGGCCCGATATTCGCGTGCCATTTCGCGAAGTGAACTTGACCGACACCTTGATCGCAGAGGGTGCCGAAAGCCGCCGTGAGGCGAACCCGCCGCTGCGTTTGTTTGACTCGTCCGGCGTCTACACCGACCCGCTGGTCAGCATCGACATCACGCGCGGCTTGGTCCCTTTGCGCGGTGCCTGGATCACCGAACGTGCGGACACTGAAGCGTTGCCGGGCATCAGCAGTGCCTATGGCCGCGAGCGCCTGAACGACCCGAGCTTGAGCGCGCTGCGCATGACCCATTCGCCGGTGCCGCGCCGCGCCAAAGCCGGCGCCAACGTGTCGCAAATGCACTATGCGCGCCAGGGCATCATCACCCCCGAGATGGAGTACATCGCGATCCGCGAAAACCTGGTGCGCGCGCAGTTGGCTGAGCGGCTGGCGACCGAGCGCGTGCCCAAGACCGGCCACTCTTTTGGCGCGTCGATTCCGAAGGACATCACCGCCGAATTTGTGCGCGATGAAGTGGCGCGCGGCCGTGCGGTGATTCCGAACAACATCAACCACCCTGAAAGCGAGCCGATGATCATTGGCCGCAACTTTCTGATCAAGGTCAATGCGAATATCGGCAACTCGGCTGTCACGTCGAGCATCGAGGAAGAAGTCGACAAGCTGGTTTGGTCGATTCGCTGGGGCGCCGACACGGTGATGGATTTGTCGACCGGCGAGAACATCCACGAAACGCGCGAATGGATTTTGCGCAACTCGCCAGTGCCCATCGGTACGGTGCCAATTTACCAAGCCTTAGAGAAAGTCAACGGCAAGGCTGAAGACCTGACTTGGGAAATTTTCCGCGACACCTTGATCGAACAAGCCGAGCAGGGCGTGGACTACTTCACCATCCATGCTGGCGTGCGCCTGGCCTACGTGCCGCTGACCGCCAACCGCTTGACCGGCATCGTGTCGCGCGGCGGTTCCATCATGGCGAAGTGGTGTTTGTCGCACCACAAAGAGAGCTTTCTCTACGAACACTTCGAAGACATTTGCGAGATCATGAAGGCCTACGACGTGTGCTTTTCGCTCGGCGATGGCTTGCGCCCGGGCTCGATTGCAGACGCCAACGACGAAGCCCAGTTTGCCGAACTGCACACGCTCGGTGAGCTGACGCAGATTGCCTGGAAACACGACGTGCAGGTGATGATTGAAGGGCCTGGTCATGTGCCGCTGCAGCTGGTCAAAGAAAACGTCGAGAAGCAACTCGAAGCCTGTTTCGAAGCCCCTTTTTACACGCTGGGGCCGCTGATCACCGACATCTCGCCCGGCTACGACCACATTTCATCGGCCATGGGTGCCGCCAACATCGGCTGGTACGGCACTGCCATGCTGTGCTACGTGACGCCCAAAGAGCACCTGGGTTTGCCGAACCGAGACGACGTCAAGCAAGGTCTGATCGCCTACAAGATTGCCGCGCATGCGGGTGACTTGGCCAAGGGTTATCCGGGGGCGCAGATGTGGGACAACGCGGTCTCGAAAGCGCGCTTCGAGTTTCGTTGGGAAGACCAGTTCCGCCTGGCCATCGACCCCGACACGGCGATGGCGTATCACGACGAAACCTTGCCTAAAGAAAACGCCAAGGTGGCGCATTTTTGTTCGATGTGCGGGCCGAAGTTTTGCTCGATGAAGATCTCGCAAGAGGTGCGCGAATTTGCGCGGTTGAACCCGACCACGACGACGCTGGCCACGACGGCTTTGGCCGGCGTGATTCCGATCAAGCAACTGCAGCAGAGTTTGCAAGACAAGGCGCAGGAGTTTCGCGAAGGCGGTAGCGAGATTTACCAGTGAACTGAGGGGCCTTCAGCCGGGGACGCTTGAGCGGTGGTGGTCATGCGTGGGCTCGCATCAGGCGCTCACGCCATAACCTTCTTCGGCGATGGCCTTGGCCAAGTCTTCTCGGGTTTGCGTGCTGTCGATGTCAACGCGGTTGGCGGCGCGGTCGATGCTGACTTGGGCTTGCGGGTCGAGCTGCTGCACAGCGTTTTTGACGGCGCGTTCGCAGTGACCGCAGGTCATGCCGGTGACGGTGAAGGTTTGGTTCATGGCGGTGTTCCTTGGTGTGGATGAGAGCATAGTCTGAAGTTTCCGATGGCAGGGTTTAAGCTCTGTTCATGACCACCTCTCTTGCCGCTGACACCGCCGCCGTGACCTCAACCTTAGACCTTGGCATCGAGGGCATGACCTGTGCCTCCTGTGTTTCGCGGGTCGAGAAAGCTTTGAAGAAAGTTGCGGGCGTGCAAGACGCGACGGTGAACCTCGCAACAGAATCAGCGCGCATTACTTTTGGGGCGTCGGACCAAGCCGAAGCGATGCTGCGGCGAGCCGTTCGAGAAGCTGGTTATGGCGTGCGCGAAACCGACCTGATGAACGAGGCACAAGTCGTTTCAAGCTGGGCCGGCTTTGCACCGGTCGCGGTGGCGCTCGCCTTGTCAACGCCATTGGTGTTGCCGATGCTGGCAGATCTTTTTGGCCGACACTGGGTGCTGCCAGCGTGGCAGCAGTTTTTGTTGGCGACGCCAGTGCAATTTATCTTGGGTGCGCGTTTTTACCGGGCCGGTTGGCATGCGCTGAAGGCGCTCACTGGCAACATGGACTTGCTGGTTGCCATTGGCACCAGTGCGGGTTGGGGTCTGTCGGTGTGGCTGTGGTTGAGCGCTGAGTCAGGCAGCATGCCGCACCTCTACTTTGAAGCCTCGGCGGTGGTGATTTCGCTGGTGATGTTGGGCAAGTGGTTGGAGACGCGTGCGAAGCGGCAGACCACCGCGGCCATTCGTGCTTTGCACGCCTTGCGGCCAGCGCTGGCGCACGTGATCTTGCGCTCGGGTGAGCAGACCGATGTGCCAGTGGCTGAGTTGTTGGTGAATGACCGCGTGGTGGTTTTGCCCGGCGAACGCATTCCTGTTGACGGCGTGCTGACAGAGGGCCGCACGCAGGTTGATGAGTCGATGCTCACGGGCGAGCCACTGCCAGTGACCAAGGAGGCAAAGGCGGCGCTCACCGGCGGCAGCATCAATGGCGATGGCCGTGTTGTCTTGCTCGTCAGCGCGGTGGGGCAGGACACCGTGCTGTCCAAAATCATCGCTTTGGTGGAAGACGCCCTGGCGGCCAAGGCGCCAATTCAGCGCTTGGTCGACAAGGTATCGGCTGTGTTTGTGCCCGTGGTCTTGCTGATTGGATTGGCCACCTTGCTGGGCTGGCTGGCCATGGGCGAGCCGCTGGAGGTAGCGTTGATTCGCGCGGTGGCGGTGCTGGTGATTGCGTGCCCTTGCGCGCTGGGCTTGGCCACGCCTGTGGCCATCATGGCGGGCACTGGTGTGGCGGCGCGTGCGGGTATTTTGATCAAGGACGCGCAGGCGCTGGAGTTGGCGCACCGTGCCGACACCGTGGCCTTTGACAAGACGGGCACCTTGACGGTGGGTCAGCCGCGCTTGGTGGCATTTGTGGCCGCTGGTGATGCCGAAGAGCCTGCCCAGTTGCGTGCGGCGGCCAGCTTGCAAAGCGGCAGTGAACATCCGCTCGCACGTGCCGTCGTGAACGCCGCCAAAGAGCGCGGCTTGGACGTGCTAGCGCCGTACGATGTGCGTGCTGTGGCAGGCAGAGGGACCGAAGGCAGCGTTGCGGGCGCCGAGTATTTGATTGGCAGCCTTCGCTGGGTCGAAGAGCTCGGCGTGAACTTAGGCAGTTTGGCGCCTGAAGCAGAGCGTTTGGAGAAAGATGGTGCCACCTTGTCGGCCTTGCTGCAGCGCACGCCGCAAGGGCTGGAATTGCGCGCATTGATGGGCTTTGCCGATGAGCCCAAGCCGGGCGCCCGCGAAGCATTGGCGTCCCTGCGCGCTCGCGGATTGCGCATCATGATGATCTCCGGTGACAACCGTGGCGCGGCATTGGCCATGGGCGCACGGCTCGGCCTCAGCGCCGACGAAGTGATGGCGGAGGTCTTGCCTGGTGACAAAGCGGCCAAGGTCGCAGAGCTGAAGATAGGGGGGGAAGGTTTCCACGCAGGGCCGCCCCAAGTGGAAAAGCGCCCCCTGGGGGGGCAGCGCAGTACGCGAAGCGACAAGCGTGGGGGCCATGTTGTGGTGATGGTCGGTGACGGCGTCAACGACGCACCGGCTTTGGCCGCAGCCGATATCGGCATGGCCATGGGCACCGGCACGGACGTGGCGATGCATGCCGCCGGCGTGACCTTGATGCGCGGCGACATCTCGTTGGTCGAAGGGGCGCTGGATATTTCACACCGCACGGTGATGAAAATCCGGCAGAACTTGTTCTGGGCATTTGCCTATAACGTGGCCGGCATTCCGCTGGCCGCGTTCGGCTACCTGAACCCGGTGTTGGCGGGCGCGGCCATGGCGCTGTCAAGTCTCAGCGTCATGGCCAATGCCTTGCTGCTCAAGCGTTGGCGGCTCAAGCAGGTGCCGCGCCGTTCAGGCGAGGCGGATCAGGCCAACGCTGGGTAGTCGGTGTAGCCTTTGACGCCACCACCGTAAAAGGAGGATTGGTCTGGCGTGTTCATCGGTGCGTCTTCACGCAGGCGGCGCACGAGGTCAGGATTGGCGATGAACGGACGGCCAAAAGCGACCAGATCGGCGCCCTCGGCAACCGCTTTTTCGGCCAAGGCCTTGTCGTAGCCGTTGTTGACCATCCAGGCGCCTTTGCCACCGGCGACGCGGTAAGCGTGCTTGAGTGCGGCGTAGTCAAACGGTCGATCTGCCATCTCACGTAGACCGCCGGTAGAGCCCTCAATGATGTGCACAAAGGCCAGGTTGAGTGCTGCCAGTTGGCGTATCACGTACTCGAACAGCGGCTGCGGATCGGTGTCGTGCACATCGCCAGCCGGGGTCACCGGTGACAGGCGAATGCCGGTACGGCCGCCACCAATCGCGCCGGTCACTGCACGCACGATGTCGAGGGTCAGACGGGCACGGTTCTCAATGCTGCCGCCGTGATCGTCGGTGCGCTGGTTGCTGCCATTTTTCAAAAATTGGTCCAGCAAGTAGCCGTTGGCGGCGTGTATTTCGACGCCGTCAAAGCCCGCCGTTTCAACCGCATTGCGGGCTGCCGACTGGTAGGTCTGGACGATATCTGGCAACTCTTCGGCGCGCAGGGCGCGCGGCGCTGAAGTGTCAACAAACACTGCCGCCCCGTCTTTGATGAGCACGGTTTTGGCCTTGGCGGTGATGGCCGAAGGCGCGACCGGTGCACCGTTGTCAGGCTGCAGGTCGGTGTGTGAAATGCGGCCCACGTGCCAGAGCTGGACAATCATTTTGCCGCCGGCTTGGTGCACGCTGTCGGTGATTTTTTTCCAGCCTTGGAGTTGCTCAGAGCCATACAGGCCCGGCACATCTGAATAGCCTTGGCCTTGCTGGCTGATGGCGGTGGCTTCGGAGATCAGCAGACCGGCGGTGGCGCGCTGCGTGTAGTACTCAACCATGAGTGGCGTCGGTGTCGCGTCTGGCGCACGGTTGCGCGTCAACGGGGCCATCACGATGCGGTTTGCGAGGCTCATGTCGCCGACTTGGAGGGGTTTGAAAAGAGAGGTCATAGGAGGGCCTTGTTATTGTTGGAAAAGGGGTGAGGAAGGGTTGAGGAAATTAAAAAGGGCTGCTGCATGGCGCAAACACAAGCAGCAGAAAAGACAGCGTTGTAACCACAACGCATTCCGAAAAATCGGCCTTTTTGAAGACTTTGATGCTAGCGGTTTCTGGATAGACCTGCTCGGCAGAGGACGTCTTTGCGGGGCTATCGGACGGGACCTACAAGGCTTGGCGAACGCCCCTGCTTTGCGAATGCGGCGGACGGTCAAGAAAGTCGTCTGACGGTTCGCAGGTCAGACGACTCGGGGTGATCTTGCGGTAAGTGGATGTCTCATGTCAGCCAATGAGACTGTCCGCAATGATCAGCACCCCTTCTCACCCTTCTCAATTTCATTGAACGGTTCTCAGGGTCGCATCATTCCCGTGACGTCACATGCGCTCAAAAATCGCCGCGATGCCTTGACCACCACCAATGCACATGGTCACCAGCGCGTAGCGGCCCTGGATGCGTTGCAGCTCGTACAAGGCCTTCACGGTGATCAAAGCGCCGGTGGCACCGATCGGGTGGCCCAGCGAGATGCCAGAGCCGTTTGGGTTCACCTTGGCCGGGTCTAAACCGAGGTCACGGGTGACAGCGCAGGCTTGGGCTGCAAACGCTTCATTGGCCTCGATGACATCGAGGTCGTTGACCGTCAGGCCGGCCTTCTTGAGCGCCAGCTGTGTGGCCGGCACCGGGCCGATGCCCATGTATTTCGGGTCGACACCGGCGTGTGCATAGGCCACCAAGCGGGCCAGCGGTTGAATGCCGCGGGCCTTGGCGGTTCCCGCTTCCATCATCACCAGCGCGGCGGCGGCGTCGTTGATGCCAGACGCGTTGCCGGCGGTCACGGTGCCGTTTTCTTTCAAAAATACGGGCCTCAGTTTGGCCATGTCGGCCAGCGTGCAGTTCGATCGGAAGTGCTCGTCCGTGTCGTAGGCGGTCTCGCCTTTGCGGCTTTTCAGCATGACCGGCAAGATTTGGTCTTTGAAGCGGCCGCTTTCGGTGGCCCGCTGAGCCCGGTTGTGGCTTTCAACCGCCAAGGCGTCTTGGTCTTCTCGGCTGATGCCCCATTTGGCGGCGATGTTTTCGGCCGTCACGCCCATGTGAATCGACTGGAAGGGGTCGTGCAGGGCGCCGACCATCATGTCGATCAATTGGGTGTCGCCCATGCGTGCGCCAAAGCGCGTGGCCAGGCTGACGTAGGGCGCCCGGCTCATGTTTTCGGCACCACCACCAATGGCGATGTCGGTGTCGCCCAGCAAGATGCTCTGGCTGGCCGAGAGGATGGCTTGCAAGCCCGAACCGCACAAGCGGTTGACGTTGAAGGCGGGCGTGCTTTCGGCGCAGCCACCGTTGATGGCGGCGACACGCGACAAATACATGTCTTTGGCTTCGGTGTTGACGACATGGCCAAAGACCACGTGGCCAACGTCTTTGCCCTCGACGCCAGCGCGTCGCAGCGATTCGCGCACAACTTGCGTCGCCAGCTCGGTCGGTGGAATGTCTTTCAGGCTACCGCCAAAAGTACCGATGGCGGTGCGCACACCGCTGGCAATCACGACTTCACGATTCATTTTTGTCTCCGTTGGTTTAAAAGGTCAAATCTTAAACCTCAATCTTTGCCGTTGAGCTTCAACATCGCTGGCATGCAAGCAAAACCGCTCCCCTCGGTATGTGTGTTTTAAACCCTAGAATTCGACTTTTAAGAGTTGAGAAACACCTTTTTCATGTCCGCAGACGCTTATCCAGGCCTTGCATCGGCGCGTCAGCCCGAGAACTCGCAGCACCCGCAGCACCCGCAACACCTGCGAGCTTTCGCGGTCGCCCTGCCGTCTGCCCCCGGGGTCTACATCTTTCACGGCGAAGAAGGTGACCTGCCGCTTTACATTGGCAAGAGCATCAACCTGCGCAGCCGGGTGCTGTCGCACTTGCGCAATCCCAACGAAGCCAATTTACTGCGCCAGACCCGCCGCATCAGCCACATTCGCACGGCTGGTGAAATTGGCGCTTTGTTGTTAGAGGCCAGTTTGATCAAGCAGCAGCAGCCCTTGCTGAACCAAAAACTGAGACGCAATCGACAGCTCTGCTCTTTGCGATTGACCGCCGGCCTGCCTGAAGTGGTGTATTCCAAGGATGTCAATTTCGCCACTGAGCCGGCCTTGCACGGGCTGTTTGCCAGCCGCCATGCGGCCATTGAAGGCCTGCGTCAATTGGCCGACCAGCACCGGCTTTGCTACGGCGCACTGGGGCTGGAGAAGCTCCAGCCCGGGCGGGCTTGTTTTCGGGCCAGCGTCAATCTGTGTGGCGGCGTTTGC
Source organism: Polaromonas sp. (assembly GCA_040400815.1). GTDB lineage: Bacteria > Pseudomonadota > Gammaproteobacteria > Burkholderiales > Burkholderiaceae_C > Polaromonas. The sequence continues at coordinate 23,105 of JBBAPN010000015.1, forward strand.
CGGGGCGATGAAAGCCGCGAGGCGCATGGCCAGCGCCTGTTCACCGGCTTAGAGGGTTTGCGCGTGGCTTGCTGGCCTTATCCGGGTGCAATTGGCTTGACCGAGCACTACGCCGATCTGGGCCCGCAGCGCGCGGGCCAGCCGAATGCGGCGGTTCAAGCTGGTTGCCAGATTCACGTGGTTCGCAACTGGTGTTACTTGGGCAGCGTGAGCGATCTGGCCCAGGCCCGTGCGCTGGACGTGATGGCCGTTGGCTTTGACGCTGACGGCTATAAGATTTTGTGCCGACCGATACTGAGCGGCAGCGTTCACATCACGCTGCTCTGAGCCCGTCTGGCCAGCTGGTTGCGTCCGGGATTTTCTGGGGCATTGTGGGCGACACCTGAGACTTCTTGGCGGTCGTTGTAAAGTCCAAAGTCAACTTGCTTTGACCGCTTTAAAAAGGCTACTTTCATGCAACGGCTGGCTTGGTTCACGGTTCTTTTCGCATGCTGGGCCAGCCTCGCTCAGGCTGCTCCCCGTGGCTTGATCTTGGCGCAAAGCCAAATCGAGTTCACCCTCAAAGAAATGGGGGTGCCGGTGACGGGGACGTTCAAGAAATTCGACGCTGCCTTGGACATCGACCTGGCCAAGCCTGAAAAGTCCAGCGCAGCCATTCGCATCGATGTCGGCTCATTGACAACTGACAACGACGAGGCCGATGCGATCGCTGTGGGGGCTGACTGGTTGGACAAGGTGCGGGCGCCGTTGGCCACCTTTCAAAGCGCGTCGATCAGCGCGCTGGGCGTCGGCCGCTTTGAAGCCAAGGGCAGCCTGAGCATCAAGAATGTGACGCGACCGATCACCCTGCAGTTTGCCAGCACCGACCAGGCCGACGGCAAAACCCTGATCACCAGCGAATTCAAGATCAACCGCAGCGAGTTCGGCGTGGGCACTGGGGTTTGGAACCAGGTCGGGGTGGTGTCGGAAGTGCTGTTGTTCAAGGTCAGGTTGTTGCTGTCGCCCGTTGTGCCCCCGGCCAGCCCAGTGCTCGCACGCTGAACGATTGGATTGCGCCATGCCCTTACTTCGTAGCAAGCTCGCGGCCTGGTTGAGCGCTGCTTTGCTGGTCAGTTGCAGCCCTTTGCCGGTCGCGCCTGCGAACCAACTCGTCGGGCCGGCTGCGCTGGGGCGGGCCGATGGTTTTGCCACTCGCTACGCACTGCTGCGTCAAGCGCCAGGCCAGTTGTTCAACCTCGATCCCAAGGTTTCCTCGGTCCGCATGCATGTGTTCAGAGCTGGTCAGGCCGCCAAGCTGGGGCACAACCATGTGCTGACGGCGGCTGATTTCAAAGGCTATTTTTTTCTCCCGCCGGCAGGCACTGGTGCCGCCAGCTTTGAGCTCGAGTTCCGGCTAGACCAACTGGAGGTGGACAAGCCGAGCGTCCGGTCGACCCTTGGCAAGGCTTATGCGTCCCAGCTTTCGCCAGAGGCCATTGCCAGCACCCGCGAACACATGCTGGGGGAAGACAACCTGCAGGCACTGCGCTTCCCATTTGTACGCATTCGCTCGCTGCAGATAGTCGGAGAAGAGCCAATCTTCGCCGTGAAAATGGCGGTCGAACTGCACGGCCAAAGCCGCGACCTATGGCTGCCCTTGCGTGTTTCTGGCTTGCCAGGGTCATTGAGCGTGCAAGGCTCGCTGGTGTTGCGTCAATCGGACTTTGGCATTCAGCCTTATTCCGTGTTGGGCGGCTTGCTTGCTGTTCAGGATGAACTGGTGGTCGACTTCACCCTCGCGGGCTCCTGATGAAACACAGGTCTCTGCGCCAAGTCAGCGCCGATGTTGCTGCCCTTGCACCTTACGCCGGGCCGGCCATTTTTTTTCATTGGTTGATGTTTGCAATGATCCTGGTGGCTTTTCCGTTAGGTCTGTACATGCACGGGCTGGCCTTGAGCCCTGACAAGCTCAGGCTGTACAGTTACCACAAATGGATGGGCGTCACGCTGTTTGTGCTGGCCTTGGCGCGGCTGGGGTTTCGTCGCCTGCATGCGCCACCGGGGTTGCCCATCAGCCTGCCAACTTGGGAAAAAAGGTTGGCGCAAACGGCGCACGGCTTGCTTTACGCTTTCTTGCTGGCGGTTCCCTTGAGTGGCTGGCTGATGAGCTCGGCCATGGGTTTTCAAACTGTCTGGTTCGGGTTGATGCCTTTGCCCGATCTGATGGCGAAGAACAAAGAAGCTGCCAGTCTGCTCAAGCAGTTCCACCAGGGCTTGAACTACCTGATGGTGCTCTTGATTTTGCTCCACGCGACGGCGGCATTGACGCACCATTTCCGCCGGCGCGATGAGGTCTTGCAGCGCATGTGGCCTTGGTTGCGCCGCCAGCGGCATCCCAAAGGCTTAGCTGGCGGTGATGACGGCGCAAGCTAAGCGCGGGCCAGCGTTGCCAGTCGGCTGGGTGGTGTAGTCATCGGGATCTCGGTGAACAATCAAACCGCGGCCGATGATGTTGCTCGCACCCGTGCCAACCGTGATGCTGGTCGATTCAAAAATCAGTTTGGCACGGCCATCGACGTCTGCTTTGATGGACGGCAGGTCTCCTGCGTGATGGGCTCCTGACGCATGGGCGCCGTGGGCTTGTGCGGTTGGGTTGAAATGGCCGCCGGTGCTCATGCCGTCACCGCTTGAACAGTCCCCTTTGTCATGAACATGAAAGCCATGCTCGGCATTGGGTTTCAGGCCGCTGATGTCCGCGCTGACCCTCACTTTCGCCCCAATTTGGCTGAATGTGACCGAGCCCGTGGTGGTGTTTCCCTTGGTGGGTGTCAACTGGGCGCTCGCAGACGGACCCTGTCCTTGGGTGGCGCAGGCCGTCAGCGAGCTCACGAGAATTGCAGCTAAAAGTTTGTTCATGGGTGTCCTCATTGAAGTTAAAAAATCACCTGACCAAGGGCCGCACGGTGGTGAAACCGCCGTCGACCGCCAATACTTGACCGGTGAGCCTGGCCGCCTCTGGCGACAGCAGCCAATCCATCGCGGCGGCCACTTCGTCAGCCGTTTGAACGCCGCCCAGCGGGTATTGCTTGGCTGCCCCCTCGCGCATCGCTGGCAGCTTCAGCATGCCTTGCGTCATCGGTGTCTCTGTCAGCCCGGGGGCCACCGCGTTGATGCGCAGGCCTTGCCCTGCGTAGGTGGCGGCAGCAGCGCGTACCAGCGCCTCTACGCCACCCTTGGCCGCGGCTATCGCCTCGTGATTGGCCACGCCGATGCGCGCCACCACCGAGCTGACAAACACCGCCGCGCCAGGCGTGCCATTGAGCGCCGTGATCCAAGCTTGCAAGGTCCAAAGACTGCTCTCCAGATTGATGCGCAGCACCTCACGGGCTTGCTCGGCGCGGGTCCGGTGCAGCGGCGCGATCAGGGTGCTGCCGACGGCGTGCGCCAACCACGATGGCGTCCCGCCCAGTTGTTCGCGGCAGGCTTCGAAAGCGGCGCTGGCGCCTTCGGGGGTGGTCGTGTCGGCGGCGATGTGGGCGTCAGCGGGCACGTCGATCAGCGTGGCCATGTCGCGGCCAACCGCCGCCACGCGCAAGCCGCGTGAGCGCAACCTCGCCACCAGGGCGCGGCCGATGCCGCCACGCGCGCCGGTGACCAGTGCAATATCGTTGGTGTTCATGGGTGAGGTGACCTTGGGATGGGGGTGAAAAAAGGCTAAAGCAGCTCACTGGCGTTGCGCAGGCCGCGGGTAGCGCGCGTCCACCACTGCGAAAAACTGGCACAGGGCCGGTCGACCTGCGGGAACAGGGTCGGTGCGGCGTCTAACTCGGCCAAGGGTTTCAACCACTGGGCGATGTGCGGGTCATCCACACTGCGCACGCTCGCAGCGCCGGCCAAGGCAGCGGCCAGATCGGCCGAGTCGAGCCACCAGCGATGCGCGGTCAGACCGGCCATCGCGCTGTCGACCCATCGCCAGCGCGCCTCTGGCCATGGCCAGGCTTGGTGCTGCTCGCGCAGGTAAATCCCCACCATCAGGGTGTCTGGGGCCAGGTCTGCCGGCGCTGCGCGCAGTGCCCACGGGTGAACCAGCCAGACCTTGCGGCCCTGGAGTTGCGCTGCAGCGGCGGCTGGCGAGGTCGTCAAGGACAGGTCTTCGGGCGGGCTGGTGTGCAGCGAGGGTTCGGTCGTCAACGGATTGTTCGCGGCATGGCTGCGTGCCGAGTTCAATGGCCTGGCGCGCGCCGTGCGAGCGATCAGGTCCAAGGCTTCGTAAGACCGATCGATCACCGACCCAGGGCTGTGCCAGTGCGCCGGAGCGTAGCGCGCCACGTTGTCGGCGTTGAACAGATAGGGTTTGTGGCTGCCTGTGCCGGCGACCCATTGCCAGCTCAGGTGGTTGCTGACGAGGTCGCCGTCCAGCAGGTGCGCCACCAGCCAGTCGGCACCGGCCCGCCAATGAACTTGACGGATGTGCACCACGTAACTGGCCAGCCACATCCGGGCGTGGTTGTGCAGCGTGCCGGTGGCGTAAAGCGAGCGCACCGCCTCGTCAATCACCGGCACGCCGGTGCAGGCTTGGCGAATATCGAGCGGCAGCTCAGGTGCGTAAGCGGCCTCAGCGAGTGGGCCTGGGTGCAGCGATTGAAAAATACCTTCCCCAGTGTGCACGCCAACGTGCCTAAAGAATTCGCGCCAGCCCAACTCATAGACCAGCTTGTGGTCCACCGTCAGCGCTTCGAGTTCCAGCAATTCGCGCAAAACCTCGGGCAGCGTTGTCAAGCCATGCGTCAAATAGGGCGACAAGCCTGTGACCGAGCCGTCAATGTGGTTGCGTGTGCGCGCATAAACAGCCGGTCGAACACTTGCCATGCGGGCCATCGCGGCCGTCCGTGTGGGCGGCAGCGCATCGTTCCAAGGGCTGTCTGTGCTGACCACGGCATGGTCCTGCGGCGGCCTCATGCTGTTTGCCGGTTTAAAAACAACCAGCAGATAAACACCAGCAACTGCGTCATGTTGAGCCCGACACTGACCCAATGAAGGGATTTGAAGGAGGCAGTGTGTTGCTCGTCACGGGCTCGGTTGATGCGCGGCGTGAGCCAAAAGCAGCTGAAAAAGAAGACCAAGGCACAAACGCTCAGAGCGGCTTGACCGACCAGGTCAGCGCCCCCGGCCATGGCTGTTGCCGAGGCCGCCGTGGTGGTGACACCCAGAAAGAAAAAGTACTTTGGAAAGAACTTGCGTACGTAGGCGGCAGACCATTCAGGCGGCAGTGCGGTGAAGATGGTGGGCGCCACCGCCACGGTGAAAAACACCATGATGCCAACGTTGCTGGCGATCAAAAGTTGGGTCAGGTAAAACCACATCAACGCGTCCCCAGTGGCTGGTTGGCGGGCCTGTATTTGATTCTGAATATCGGCGAAACGACGGTCATAGACATGCGCTTATTAACTACCAGAACATGCTGGAGACTGTTTATATCGCAAGCACTGCAGCGTTGCCTTTTCCGGGAAATTAGGACGCTTGGCGGCCAGTCGGTATCGACCTGTGCAGGGCGGCAGGCTAAAATGTACAAACAGCCTATTTTGTACAAATACGACGATTGAGCCATGCAAACCATCCCTTTGAGTGAATTCCGTGCCAATGCTTCAGCCATGATTGACCTGGTCGAGCGCGGTCAGACCGTGCGCATTTTGCGGCACGGCAAACCCGTCGCCGAACTGGTGCCCGTGACCAGCGATGCAGCGCCTCGCGTGCCCAGCTGGAAGCGGGTGATCGAGCCGCTGCACATCGTCAGACCCGACGGCAAGACGGGCGCTCAGCTGATCGTTGAAGAACGTGGGGCGGGTTGGTGATGCGCATCTTGATGGACTCCTCGGCGCTTTACAAGCGCTACAACGCCGAGCCCGGACGGGCGCAGGTGATGGCTGCCGGCGAGCGGGCCAGCGAGTTGGTGGTGGCCGCCCACTGCAAGACCGAGATTGCTTCTGCTCTGAACCGCCAGCGCCATGACGGGCTGGTGAGCGCCGACGACTACGCCCGCATCATGGCCATTGTGCAAGACGACTTTGCTGACTTCACGCTGGTGGCGCTGGACGGCCGGGTCGAGGCCCATGCCGCCCAAGCCATGGAAAGCTGTCGGTTGCGCGCCACCGATGCGTTGCACATTGGCGCGGCCCGCGCGGCCCGAGTTGACCTGTTTGTGACGGCGGACCGCCGGCAGGCGCAAGCCGCCGAGGCGCTGGGCTTGAAAACTGAATTGATAGAGGTTTGATGTATGTTTTACCCTGAAGAATTTGACGTGATTGTGGTCGGTGGTGGCCATGCCGGCACCGAAGCTGCGCTGGCCTCGGCCCGCATGGGCTGCAAGACTTTGCTGCTCAGCCACAACATCGAAACCCTGGGCCAGATGAGCTGCAATCCCTCGATTGGCGGTATTGGCAAAGGTCACTTGGTGAAGGAAGTCGATGCCATGGGCGGCGCCATGGCACTCGCGACGGACGAAGGCGGTATTCAGTTCCGCATCCTCAACGCCAGCAAGGGCCCGGCGGTGCGCGCCACGCGGGCCCAGGCCGACCGCATTTTGTACAAGGCGGCGATCCGCCGGATGCTGGAGAATCAGCCTAACTTATGGTTGTTCCAACAAGCCGTTGACGACCTCTTGGTTGAAGGTGACCGGGTGGTCGGTGCCGTGACGCAGGTGGGCATCAAGTTTCGCAGCCGCACGGTGGTGCTGACGGCCGGGACTTTTCTGGACGGCAAGATTCATGTGGGCATGCAAAACTACGCGGCCGGTCGGGCCGGTGATCCGCCCGCCGTGTCGCTCAGTGCGCGTCTGAAAGAACTCAAGCTGCCGCAAGGCCGACTCAAAACTGGCACACCGCCGCGGATCGATGGGCGCAGCATCGACTTTAGCAAGTGCACGGTTCAGCCGGGCGACGGCATGCCGGGTGGCGAGGGCAGCAGTGTGCCGGTATTCAGCTTCATGGGCGCGGGCATACAGCATCCGCAGCAAATGCCTTGCTGGATCACGCACACCAACGAGCGCACGCACGACATCATCCGTTCTGGCTTTGACCGCAGCCCGATGTTCACCGGCAAGATTGACGGCGTTGGCCCGCGTTATTGTCCGAGCGTCGAAGACAAGATCAACCGCTTTGCGGACAAGACCAGTCACCAGATTTTTCTGGAGCCCGAAGGTCTGACAACCCACGAGATTTACCCCAACGGCATCTCGACCAGTCTGCCGTTTGACATTCAGTACGCCTTGGTTCGCTCCATGGCCGGCATGGAAAACGCTCACATTTTGCGACCCGGCTACGCCATTGAGTACGACTACTTTGATCCGCGCTCGCTCACAAGCAGCTTTGAAACTCAGGCCATTGGGGGTTTGTTTTTTGCCGGTCAGATCAATGGCACGACAGGCTACGAGGAAGCTGCGGCCCAAGGCATGTTCGCCGGCATCAATGCAGCATTGCAATGTCAAGGCAAAAACGCTTGGCTGCCGCGCCGCGACGAGGCCTATCTGGGCGTGCTGGTTGATGACTTGATCACCAAGGGCGTGACCGAGCCTTACCGCATGTTCACCAGTCGCGCGGAGTTCCGCTTGATGCTGCGCGAAGACAATGCCGACATGCGCTTGACCGAAAAGGGCAGGGAGCTGGGCTTGGTCGATGACGCCCGCTGGGACGCTTTCAACCGCAAGCGTGACGCAGTTTCACGTGAAACACAGCGTCTTCGGTCGCTGTGGGTAAACCCGAATAATCTGCCAGCAACTGAGGCCGAGCGTGTCTTGGGCAAGGCGATCGAGCGTGAGCATAATTTGCTCGATTTGTTGCGTCGACCTGGCGTGGATTACGCCGGTCTAATGTCTCTGGATGGTGGACGCTTCGTCAGCGCGGAGTTGTCGGGCATGAGCGCAAGTCCTGTTCAAGGAGGGGAGTTGGCTGTTTCACGTGAAACCAATGTGCCAGCCGATATGCTCAGGGCTGTGATTGAGCAGATTGAGGTGGCTGCTAAATATGCCGGCTACATAGATTTGCAAAAAACTGAAGTTGAGCGCTCAGCGCATTATGAAAACTTAAAATTGCCTGTTGAGCTTGATTACATGCAAGTTCCAGCCCTCAGTTTTGAGGCCAGGCAAAAATTAACGCAGCACAGGCCAGAAACTTTGGGCTTGGCGTCACGCATCTCAGGCATCACACCGGCGACGATTTCACTGTTGTTGGTGCATCTGAAAAAGAACCTTTGGAAAGGCGCCGTCAAGTTGGCGGTCGAGCCCGTCATTCAAGACGGCAAGGTCGAAGCATGACAGCAGAGGGTGAGGTTGGATTGCGCGCCGGCCTGAAAGCTTTGGCCTTGGACCTGACGAATGCACAAATTGCCAGCTTACTTGCGTATCAAAACTTGATCAGCAAGTGGAACAAGGTTTACAACCTGACCGCTGTGCGCGACCCGGCTGAAATGCTGACACTTCATTTGCTGGACAGTTTGGCGTCTGTCCTGCCTTTGCGAAGCCACTTGTCAGTGGTTGGTCTGGCTCAGACCAAGTTGCTTGATGTTGGTTCTGGCGCTGGTCTGCCCGGCATTGTTTTGGCCATTTGCTGCCCGAATGTGTCGGTAACTTGTGTCGACACGGTCGGGAAAAAAGCTGCCTTCATCAAGCAGGCGGCGCTGTCTTTGGGCTTGCCGAATTTGACCGGTTTGCATGGGCGGGTTGAAACTATCACCGAACCATTCGAGGTCATTTGCGCACGAGCCTTCGCTTCTTTGGTTGACTTCACTGGCTGGTCACGCTCGGCGTTGGCGCCCGGTGGCGTCTGGATGGCCTTGAAGGGGAAGCATCCAAACGATGAAATGTTGGCCTTACCTTCCTGGGTGGATGTGTTTCACGTGGAACCCTTGCTGGTTCCCGGCCTCGATGCAGATCGGTGCGTGGTCTGGATGCGCGAATCTGGCGGAGCGCGTTTCACGTGAAACAGTCCAGCTGAGAAATCAGGGTCGCAGCTGACGTAAACTCTGGCTTCAATTCAAGGACATTTCATGCTGGGTTCAGTCGCTGGTGTTGCCGATTACGGCGCTTTCGTCATCGCCATCATCGTCTTTTTGGCGATTCCGGGCCCGGGCAATCTGGCCTTGATCACCTCTACGGGCAAAGGCGGTCTGGCCGGTGGCTTGGCGGCAACCTTCGGCGTGATGGCGGGCGACCAGGTTTTGCTGTGGGCTGCGGTGGCTGGCGTGTCAGCTTTGCTGGCCGCTTACCCGACGGCTTTCCATGCCCTGCAGTGGCTTGGGGCGGCTTACTTGGCTTGGCTCGGTTTCAAGATGTTGTTGGCCAAACCAGGCGGCGCACCGATTCTTAAAATGAAAACTGGGCACTACTTTCGCCAAAGCATGCTCATCACTGTGCTGAACCCCAAGGCGATCGTCTTTTACATGGCTTTTTTCCCGTTGTTTGTGGACCCGGTTCTGCACCAAGGTCTTACCACCTTTGGCGTGATGTCTGCAACCATTGCCGCGCTGACCTTCGCGTACGGATTGAGTGCTGTTTTGCTGACCCATTTTTTGGCTGCGCGTCTGCGTGACAACCCATGGGTCTCTTCGGCGCTTGGAAAAGTAGCGGGTGTTTTCCTGATTGGTTTTGGCCTCAAGCTGGCCTTGTCCCGCTGAGTATTGACGGTCAGCACTCGCCTGATTTTTTCAGCGTCTCTTTGTACAAACGTAAACACCTCTATGGCCAAAATATTCTGCGTCGCCAACCAAAAGGGCGGTGTCGGCAAGACCACCACCACGGTCAACCTGGCCGCTGGGTTGGCGCAGGCCGGGCAGCGGGTGCTGATGATCGACCTTGACCCCCAAGGCAATGCCACCATGGGTTCGGGCGTCGACAAGCGGCAACTCGAACTCACGGTCTACGACGTGTTGCTGGAGTCGGCGACGATTGAAGAGGCGCGCGTCACCAGCCAAAAACTGGTTGATGCGGGTTGCAGTTACGACGTGCTGGGGGCCAACCGGGAACTCGCCGGCGCAGAGGTCGAGCTGGTCGATGTCGAGCGCCGTGAAAAGCGTCTGCGCCAAGCCATTGCCGAGGTCGCCAGCCAATATGACTTCGTGTTGATCGACTGCCCGCCGTCCTTGTCTATGCTGACGCTGAATGGCTTGTGCTGTGCGCACGGCGTGATCGTGCCCATGCAGTGTGAGTATTTCGCGCTGGAAGGCCTGACCGATCTGGTCAACACCATCAAGCAGGTGCACGCCAACCTGAACAAAGAACTCGCCATCATCGGCTTGCTGCGCGTCATGTTTGACCCGCGCATCACGCTGCAATTGCAGGTCAGCGAGCAGCTCAAGCAGCACTTTGGCGACAAGGTGTTCAACACCGTCATCCCGCGCAACGTGCGTTTGGCCGAAGCGCCCAGCTACGGTGTGCCGGGGGTGGTGTTTGACCCGGCCTCCAAGGGTGCGCAAGCCTTTGTGGCTTTTTCGGCCGAGATGGTCGAGCGCATCAAGGTCATGTGAACGCTGCTGTCGTCATGAAGCTCAATACCGTGCTGCTGCTTCCTGGCTGGCACAACAGCGGCCCCGCGCATTGGCAAAGCCGTTGGGAAGCCGCGTACGGCTACCAGCGCGTCGAACAGCACGACTGGCAGCGGCCGCTGCGTGGCGATTGGATCTCGCGGCTTGAAGATGTGCTTTTAACCGGCCCGCAAGATGAGTCGGTGGTGCTGGTGGCGCACAGCCTCGGCTGCCAACTGGTGGCTGCTTGGGCCTCTCACTCCAAAAACACACACCGCGTCAAAGCTGCGCTGCTGGTTGCCCCGGTCGATCCAGAGCGCGAAGAACTGCGGCCGGTGCTGAGCAGCTGGTCACCGGTGGCGATGCAGCGCTTGCCCTTTGCCAGCGTGTTGATAGGCAGCGAGAACGACCCGTATTGCTGCCCTGCGCGTGCGCGTCACTTTGCCGATGCTTGGGCTGCTGACGGGATGAGTGCAGAGATGCAGGGACATCCGAACGCTGACAGCCAGCTCGGCGACTGGGCCCAAGGCCACGACCAATTACAAAAATTACGAGGGCTCGTTCCAGTGTCGATCCAACAGCCCTCGCAAAGCGGCTCGGTGTCGACCCGGTCCTAGGCCGCTTTTCACGCACATCCTTATCTCGAAACCTGAAAGACAACACCATGGTCACCAAAAAACCCAAAGGCTTAGGCCGCGGATTGCAAGCCTTGCTAGGCCCCACCATAGGCGAGTCGGCGAATGTGTTCGACAACGGCAGTCAAGCCAACAGCGCCGGCTTGCCTGCCTCGTTGCGGCTCAGCGACATGGTGGCGGGCCAATACCAGCCGCGCACCCGCATGGACGAGGGCGCGCTGTATGAGCTGGCCGAGTCGATCAAAGCGCAGGGCATCATGCAACCGATTTTGGTGCGGCGTTTGACCAGCGGCGTCAACGACGGCAAGTACGAAATCATCGCCGGTGAGCGGCGCTTCAGAGCGGCCAAAATTGCCGGCTTGGACAGCGTGCCAGTGCTGGTGCGCGACGTGCCGGACGAGTCGGCGGCGGCCATGGCGTTGATCGAGAATATTCAGCGCGAAGACCTGAATCCGCTGGAAGAAGCCCAAGGTTTGCAACGCTTGGTGAAAGAGTTTGGACTCACTCACGAACTCGCCGCCCAAGCCGTGGGACGCTCCCGCAGTGCTGCCAGTAACTTGCTGCGCCTGCTGAACTTGGCCGATCCAGTGCAAGTCATGCTGATGGCCGGCGACATTGACATGGGCCATGCGCGGGCGTTGTTGGCGTTGGACCGGGCGACCCAAATCACCGCAGGCAACCAGATTGCGGCCAAAAAAATGTCGGTTCGCGAGGCTGAAAGCCTGGTCAAAAAACTCAGTGCTGAGTTCTCCCTGAAGCCGCAAAAGGCCACCAAAGAGAAGTCGCGTGACACGCGCCGGGTTGAAGAAGAGCTGGCGGATCTGCTCATGGCCGAGGTCGAAGTGCGGGTGAAAAAGCAAGTCAAGCGCAATGGCCGACGTGAAGACATGGGCGAAGTGGCGATTCAGTTTGCTTCGCTGGACGAGCTGAATGGTCTGATTGAGCGTTTAAGGGGCGGCAAGTAAGAGCGGCCGACGCAGTCTGACTGGCCCGGCGACAACATGTTGTAAGTATTTGTTTTACACTGCAATTTCCGTAAAAATTTGCAATTGATCTCAAAATCAAATCTTGCGCCGCATCACATGGTCCAAAAAGTCCCGACAGTTTCGGAACTTGATCCGTTGTCGCCTGACAGGCCCGTCGAGCGGGCTGGCTTGACGGCTGCCAATGTCGACAGTGGCTTCAAATACCGTCAGTCTTTCTTGTTGGTGTTGGTGCTGGCCTACACCGGTAAGCTGCTGCTGTTGCCGGCCCCGGCCGCAGCGCAGTACGACCTTGGCAGCAATGCATTTTCGCTCGAACGCTATTTGTAAGGCCGTGCATTTTTTGTCTTACTGGTCAGCGCGATGTACGCCTACAGCTACCTGCGGGACTGGTATTTTGAACGTGTTTCGTTGGTTTTTTTAGCGGTCAGCGTGATCGCCTTGGTGTTGGATTACTTCACCGCTTATGCAAACCTCAGTCAGACGCCGTCGCACTGGATGGTTGGGTTGATCGGATTGCGGTTTTTGGCAATTTTTTGCTTGCTCATGAACGCCATGAACGCCCGCCATGCGCCGCCGATGCCGCGTCGCTTGTGGTCTTGAACTACAGCGTGAAAATCTTGCCCGGATTCATGATGTTTTTGGGGTCCAGCGCCCGCTTGATGGTGCGCATCATGTTGACCGCGCCATCGCCGGTCTCCGTCACCAGAAAATCCATTTTGTGCAGTCCTACGCCGTGTTCACCGGTGCAAGTGCCTTCGAGCCGGAGCGCACGCGCCACCAGCTGATGGTTCAGCGTCTCGGCCACTTCGCGCTCCTTGGGCTGAGCCGGGTCGATCAAGTAGCCAAAGTGAAAGTTGCCGTCGCCGACATGGCCGACCAGAAAATACGGAATGCCACTGGCGTCAGCCTCAGTGACCGAGTCGAGCAGGCAGTCGGCCAGACGCGAGATCGGCACGCAGGTGTCGGTTGAAATCACCCGGCAACCGGGACGCGACTGCACCGCCGCAAAGTAGGCGTTGTGGCGCGCGGCCCACAAGCGCGTGCGTTCTTCGGGCGTGCTGGCCCACTCAAAAGCGTTGCCGCCATGGCTTGTGGCCAATTCTTGTACCAGCTCGGCTTGTTCTTTGACGCCGGTCGGTGAGCCGTGAAACTCCATCAACAACATCGGCTCTTCGCGCAGCGACAACTTCGAATGCGCATTGACCATGCGCACTGAGTTGGCGTCGATCAGTTCAACCCGGGCAATCGGCACGCCCATTTGAATCACTTCGATGGTGGTGCGCACCGCCGCCTCGATGCTCGGAAAAGAGCAGATGGCCGCCGAAATGGCTTCGGGCAGCGGGTACAGCTTGACAGTCACTTCCGTGATGACGCCCAGCGTGCCTTCGCTGCCGACCATCAGGCGCGTCAAGTCGTAGCCGGCTGACGACTTTTTGGCCCGTGTGCCGGTCCGAATGACTTCGCCGCTGGCGGTCACCACTTCGAGCGCCAGCACGTTCTCGCGCATGGTGCCGTAGCGCACAGCGTTGGTGCCGCTGGCGCGGGTGGCGCTCATGCCGCCCAGCGTGGCGTCAGCGCCAGGGTCGATCGGGAAAAACAAACCGGTGCTTTTGACAGCCTCGTTGAGCTGCTTGCGGGTCACGCCCGGCTGCACCGTCACCGTCAGGTCTTCGGCGTTGATCGTCAGCACGCGGTTCATGCGGCCCAAGTCGATGCTGATGCCGCCTTGCACCGCCAGCAAATGGCCTTCCAACGAGGTGCCAACGCCAAACGGGATGACCGGCACATTGAACTGGCTGGCCAGCTTGACGACTTCGGCCACGTCCGCGGTGCATTCGGCAAAGACCACGGCGGCCGGCGGCGGCGAGGCAAACGACGACTCGTCGCGGCCGTGCTGCTCGCGTACCACCAGCGCCGTTGAACAGCGCTCAGCAAAGCGCGCTTTGAGCGCTTCGATCAAGGCCGACGGCGTCTCGCGTTGGTGAATTTCGGGCAGCAAATGGACTGGCAGTGGCGCGTTCATAAAGTCTCCTGCATGTTTTTTGGCAGTTTACGCTGACCCGGTCGAAGTCGGGAATAATCGTGTTTTGGGCACGCACTGAACCTCAAAATCTCAGCAGCAACGCCGCGACTTACAACGCAACTCACAGGAATTTCATGGCCAATCGACTCACCCAGATCGCCACGCGCACCGGCGACAACGGCAGCACCGGCTTGGGCGACAACACCCGTGTCTCCAAAGACAGCTTGCGCGTGCACGCCATGGGCGATGTCGACGAGCTCAACTCCCACATTGGCGTGTTGCTGTGTGAAGACATGGCCGAGGCGGTGCGCGCCTTGCTGATTGAGGTGCAGCACCAGCTGTTCAATTTGGGCGGCGAACTCTCGATTCCCGGTTTTGAATTGCTCAAACCCGAAGCCGTGATCGCCCTCGACAGTGCGCTCGAAACCTACAACGCCAACTTGCCGCGGCTGCAAGAATTCATCTTGCCGGCGGGCTCGCGTGCCGCCGCTCAGGCGCATGTTTGTCGCACCGTTGCACGGCGCGCTGAACGCGCCGTGGTGGCTTTGGACGCGGCCGAAACGCTCAATCCATCACCGCGCCACTACCTGAACCGGCTCAGCGACTTGCTGTTCGTGTTGTCACGCGTGCTGAACCGCATGAACGGGGGCGACGACGTTTACTGGAAAAGCGAGCGGTTGGCGCAAATCAACGCGGACTGAAACTGCGCACGGCAGGGCAAAGCCTTGGGCAGGGTCCAAAACCGCGGTGTTGGCTAAGACGCTTTCAGCCCGTTTTCGGCGAGGATGACTTCGGCTGAACTGTTGATGTCCAGCGCCAACGCCTTTTTGGCCGCCTGGCCGTCGCCCAGGCGCAAAGCCTCCAGCAGCGCACGGTGCGACTTGACCGAAGGCAAGTCAGAACGGCGCCGCGAGCCGCTGTTGCGTAAATCAAGGTTCAGCACGGGTCCGATGCGCAGCCACAAGCCCTCAATCAAACCGCTCAAGGTCGGCATTTGTGCGGCGGCATAGGCGGTGAAGTGAAAGTGCTTGTTGATCCGAATGATTTGATTGACGTCCGGTTGGTCCCGCGCAATCTCCGTGCGAAAAGCCAGCTCCAAGCCGGCCAGCTTGGACAGTTGTTCCGCGGTGATGCAGGTGGCGGCCGTTTCAACGGCCAGCCCTTCGACCACCAGCCGTATGACGACCAGTTCCAAAAAACCCGAACGGGTCAGCACCGGGACACGCACCGACTTGTTGGGCAGGATTTCAAGTGCTGCGTCAGCGGCCAGCTTGTTCACGGCTTCACGGATGGGCATCACGCTGGTCCCCAGCGCAGCCGCCATCCTGGTGAGTGTCAGACGTTCGCCAGGTTGCAGTTGACCCGACATGATCATCTCCCGCAGATCTTGGTAGACCTTGGCAGACAAAGTCTGATGGACGATGGGTTGCAGCATTTCCACAGCGTTCATGGGCGGCATAGTGGGTTCACCAAGAAAGGGTGTCGACGCAAGGGCAGGTGACGAAGTTGCCATTGGCTAGGGGTTTCCCCTTGCCAGAGGGTTGAAAACAGATTCAATGCTTGATTTCATTTTCGAGATTACATATATTTGATCACATCTAGTTTTTGCCGTCAGCCATGGCTTGAAAATTCTTTGAGCACAAGCGCCGGTTGAAGCAGATAAAGACCGCGTCCAGCGAAAGCCAGGGCTCGGACTTGCCAGCCTGGGCCGAGGATGTGCCCAGATTCAGATCATCTCGCGGTGTCTCGATGAGCGCCGTGAACAGCAGGAAACCAAAGCATGACGACAAACACCAAGGCTCAAAGCGGCACGCTGATTGTTTCGCCGGGACGCCGCCAACTGGTCACTGGCTCGGCCGCGCTGGCGGGCATGGCCAGCCTCGCCGCGCTTGGCTTTCCTGCCCTTGTCAAAGCGCAGTCAGACAAGATCAAAATTGGCCATTTGACGCCGCGCACTGGCTTTCTCGGGGCGCTGGGGGAGTACTCGGTGATGGCCGTGACGCTGGCGGTTGAAGAAGTCAACAAAGCGGGCGGTGTGATGGGCCGGCAGGTTGAGCTGATTGCCGAAGACTCGGTCAACCCTGCAACCGCCTCGTCTAAGGCGCAGCGCATGTTTGAACGCGACAACGTGGTGGCGTTGGTCGGCGAAATTTCTTCAGCTTCGGCGCTGGTGATGGCCCAGGTCGCTGGGCGAAACAAACGTATTTTCATCAATTCCGGCGCCAATTCGGACGAGCTGCGCGGCAAAGGTTGCAACAAGTACATGTTCCACGTCGAAGTGGCCAACACCACCAACGTCAAAGCCTGCGGCCAGGCCTTGGTGCGCGACGGCATGATCAAAGGTAAAAAGCTTTTCGCGTTGACCGCCGACTACGCCTTCGGTCACGACCTGTTGCGGGTCGCCAAGATCTTCATCAGCGGCAACGGCGGCAGCCTGACCGGTGACGAACTGGTGGCCACTGACGTGACCGATTTCAGCCCGTATTTGTTGAAGATTCGCCAGGCCAAGCCGGACGTCGTGATTTGCAATCTGGCGGGCAACCAAACCACCAACTTCATCAAGCAGTACGCCGAGTTCGGCTTGCCTTACCCGATCGCGGGATTTAATTTCAATTCAGCCGACGCCTGGGCGGCCGGGGCTGACAACTTCGCCGGCATCTGGCCGCTGACCTGGCACCACGACATCAACACGCCCAGCTCCAAAGCCTTTGTTGCGGCCTTCACCAAAAAATACGGCAAGCCGCCCGAGAACCAGGCGTGGGGCGATTACGTCTGCCTGAAGGCGGTGGTGCAAGCCATGAACGAGACCAAGTCAACCGACTCCAACAAAATGATCGAGTACTTTGAAAAAGGCGCTGAGATCGACGTGCTGAAAGCCCGCAAAGGCTACTTTCGCGCTTGGGACCATCAGATGATGCAGGAGATGTACACCGTCACGCCCAAACCAAAAGGCAAGGCCAAAGACCAGTGGGACTTCATCGCCCTGGGCGCCACGCTGCCGGCCGCCAACCAGTCGCTCGAAACGCTGGCACCGACGCGCGAAGAAAACGCCTGCACCTTCAGCTGAGGCTGCCCGGCGGCGTCGGTGACGCTGCTCGGCCGATGCCACGCATGGCCACACTTTGCCTTTTTCGGAGCGCTCCATGGAATTCGTATTTCTGCTGGAGCAGGTCATCAACGGCCTGCTGCTGGGTGGCTACTACCTGCTGATCGCGCTCGGCTTGTCGCTGATCTTCAGTCTGGGCGGGGTGGTCAATCTGGCGCACGGTGCTTTTTACGCGCTGGGCGCTTACTTGGCGGTCGAAATCACCAAGCACTTGGGTTTTGCGGGCGCGCTGGTCATCGCGCCGGTTGCAGTCGGCCTGTTGGGACTGCTGTTCGAGCGTTTTTTACTGCGGCCTTTGTACACGGCCGATCCCATCTTGAGCCTGCTGTTGACGTTTGGTTTGGGCATGGTGGGCGAGCAAATGATCCGCATCCTTTGGGGCGCCTCGCCATTGCAGTCGACCATTCCAGCGGTCTTCAAAGGGCAGGTGATGGCGGGCGATTTCTTGTACTCCAAATACCGCTTGCTGATGCTGGCCGTGGTGGTGGTGGTGCTGATCTGCATCTGGTTGTTGCTCAACAAGACCTCGTTTGGCCGCGTGGTCCGGGCCGGCGTGCAAAAGCCCGACATGGTGGCGGTGCTGGGCATCCAACTGCAGCCCTACATGACGACGATTGTGGTCCTCGGTGTCGGGCTGGCCGCGTTGGCGGGTGTGCTTTTTGCACCCATTTCAGGGGTTCACCCGGCGATGGGTTCCGAGATCATGACCGCCGCTTTTGTGGTGGTGGTGATCGGGGGTTTGGGCAGTTTCTGGGGCGTGGTGTTGGCGGCTGTGCTGGTGGGTGTGGTGCGCGGCATCACGATTCACTTTTATGCGCCAGCCGGCGAAGCGTCGATGTACCTGTTGATGCTGGGCGTGTTGTTGTTCCGGCCGCGCGGTTTGCTGGGCGAGCGGATTGAACGATTTGAATGAAGAGCCAGCCATGCATAAAAAATACCACGACCTGTTGATCGCTGCTTTGGCGCTGATCGTGCTGCCCTTCGCACTGCAGGCGATCGGCCTGACCCTGACCTCGTCGACCGATGTGGTGATCTTTGCGATTGCCGCACTCGGCTTGAACTTGCTGGTTGGCTACACCGGCCTGACGTCTTTCGGTCATGGCGCCTGGTTTGGCATCGGTGCCTATGCCGCCGCGTTGTCGCAAAAATACTGGTTTCCAGCGCAGATCGTGACGCCACTGCTTTTTAGCGTGGGTTTTGTGGCGGCGCTGGCCACCGTTGTGGGTTTTTTAATTCTGCGCCGGCGCGGGGTTTATTTCTCACTGCTGACGCTGGCGCTGTCAGCGTTGACCTTTGCCATTGCCTTTCGCTGGACCGCCTTCACCGGTGGCGAGAATGGGCTGGGCGGCTTGGTGCGACCGACCGTCGGCCTGGTCGACCTCGATGACCCAGTGGCCTATTTGGGCTTTGTCAGCCTGATCGCTTTTGCCGTGCTGTTCGTTCTGCAGCGTGTCGTTCGCTCACCTTTCGGTCACGTCATCGTGGCGATTCGCGAGAACGAGCAGCGCGCCACTTTTCAAGGCTACAACACGCACCAGTACAAGCTGGCGGTGTTCATGTTGTCGGCGACGGTCACGGGTCTGGCCGGTGCATTGCTGGCGTTTCACCACCGCATCGCCTCAGCCGACCCGACCTCGGTGGCGTTTTCGGGCGAGTTGTTGGCGATTGTCGTGATTGGCGGTATGCGCAGCTTTCTCGGCCCGGCCTTGGGTGCGCTGTTTTACATACTGGCGCGCGAACTGCTGTCGATCTGGACCGAGAACTGGTTGTTTTGGTTCGGCCTGGCCTTTGTCGGCTTCATCTTGTTTTCCCCCAGCGGGCTGGTCGGCGTCTGGGCCCGGCTGCAACGCAAGTGGCGCCCGGTGCTGACAGATGTGGCGGCCATGAGCAAGCGCCGAATTTACGAAGGTTTGCCGCTGCCGGCCTTTCTGCGGCCACCGCCGCAGAAAGGCGTGGTGCTGGAAGTCCAAGACATCCACAAACACTTTGGCGGCATCCAAGCGGTCAAAGCGGCCCGATTGAGCTTGAACGCCGGTGAGATTCATGCGCTGATCGGGCCAAACGGTGCCGGCAAGACCACCAGCTTCAACCTGATCTCTGGCATGTTCGTGCCCGATGCTGGCACGGTGCGCCTGAACGGCCGCGAGATTCAGGGCTTGCCGCCTCACCAGATCTGCCGCCAAGGTCTGGCCCGGTCGTTCCAGATCACCAACTTGTTCCGCGGCCTGCCGATTTACGAAAACCTGCGCCTCTCCCTGCAGGCCAGACATCCTGGCAGTTTCAATGTTTGGCGCGACACCGACAGCTACCGCCAAGTCCATGCGGAAACCGCCGAGCTGATGAAATTTCTGGGCCTCGAGGGGATAGAAGACGTCGAAGGCGGCGAGCTGTCGTACGGCGGCCAAAGGCTGGTCGATCTGGGTATCGCGCTGGGCTCCAAACCGCAGGTCTTGCTGATGGACGAGCCACTCGCCGGCCTGGCAGCGGCCGAGCGGGAGCGCGTCTCGCATCTGGTGACCACCATCGCCAGCAACATTCCAGTCTTGATCGTCGAGCACGACATCGACCGTGTGCTTGGTTTTTCGCAGCGCGTGACGGTGATGAACGAGGGCAGCGTGCTGATGGCCGGCACACCGGCCGAGGCCAGAGCCGACCCGCGCGTGCAACAGGTTTATACCGGCTCTGGCACGCCGCCGGTGACCGGCCGTGCCAGTGGTGAGGTCAGGCAGCGGCCGCAACTTTTGCGCTTTGAAGGCGTCAACGCCTTTTACGGCAAGAGCCATATTTTGAACGACGCAACGCTGGAAGTCCGCGAAGGCGAGATCGTCGCGCTGCTGGGCCGCAATGGCGCTGGCAAGTCAACGCTGCTGAAAACCTTGACCGGTTTGCTCAAGCCGGCCTCGGGCCAGATCGAGTTTGCTGGCCAGGGGATCGCTGGTTTGTCGGCGCCGGCGATTGCGCGGCTCGGCATAGGCTATGTGCCGCAGGGCCGCGGTCTGTTTGCCGGCATGACGGTGGCCGACAACCTGGCACTCGGTCGGCTGGCCCGGTCAACCGACGGCAGCCAAGGTGTGGTCTGGAGCGAGGAAAAAATTCTGCAAATTTTCCCGCGGCTGAAAGAACGCCTGCAGACACCGGCCGATTACCTGTCGGGCGGAGAGCAGCAAATGGTGGCGGTGGCGCGGGCGCTGTCGGGCAATGTCCGTTTGCTGCTGTTGGACGAGCCTTTTGAAGGGCTGGCGCCGGCGGTGGTGCAGGAGCTGTTCACCTTGTTCGACCAGTTACGCAGCCAAGTCTCGATCCTGATTGTTGAGCACAACCTGGACCTAGTGCTGGCGCTGGCAGACCGGGTTTTTGCGTTGGAGCGCGGCGCGGTGTTTCACGCGGGACCGGCCGAACCCCTGCTGACTGATTTGGCTTACCGTAAACAAATTTTGTGGCTGTAGCCACTTTTCAAACCAGGATTCTTTTCATGGACATTGGACTTCAGGACAAACGCGTCGTCGTCACGGCGGGCGCGCAGGGCATCGGGTTGGCGATCACCGAGGCCTTTGTGGCGGCCGGTGCCCTAGTGCACCTCTGCGACGTCAACCCAGACTTTCTCGAGGCTGCAAAAAGCCGCTTTCCGCAGGTCAGCCAAAGCTGCACCGATGTCTCGAACGAAGCCCAGGTCGACGCCATGTTTGCTGAGCTGAAAACGCGTTGGGGCGCGCTCGACGTGCTGGTCAACAACGCCGGCATTGCCGGGCCAACGGCCAGCGTGCAAGACACCGCGCTGGCCGATTGGGCGCAAACGATAGCGGTCAATTTGACCGGTCCTTTTTTGTGCACGCGCCGCGCTGTGCCCTTGCTCAAGGCCGCCGGCGGCGGCTCGATTGTCAATCTGTCGTCGATCGCCGGACGGCTTGGTTTCCCACTGCGCACGCCGTATTCAGCCTCCAAATACGGCGTCATCGGCTTGACCCAGACCTGGGCCATGGAACTTGGCCCCGACCACATTCGCGTCAATGCCATACTGCCCGGCATCGTTGCCGGTGACCGGCAAGAGCGCGTGATCGCTGCCAAGGCCGCGTCCTACGGCATCGACCATGAGGCCATGCGACAGCGCTTGCTGTCCAAGGTGTCGCTGCGCAGCATGGTGCAGGCGCGGGACGTCGCCAACCAAATCATTTTTATCTGCTCACCAGCGGGCGCTGCCATCACTGGCCAGAGCCTGTCGGTCTGCGGCAATGTCGAGCATCTCGGATGATGAAGGGAACCCCATGATGAATGAACGTATTGCCATCGTCGGCGCCGGTCTGATAGGCCGCGCCTGGGCCATCGTGTTTGCCCGCGCTGGTTGCGCCGTGGCAATCTATGACGCCTCAGCCGAAGCGCTGGCGGGTTGCCAAAAACTGCTGCGCGAAAACATCAGCGATCTGGCGCAGCATGGCTTGATCAGTGAGACGCCGGAGGTGGTGCTGGCGCGTATTTCGACGGTTACGACGTTGGCCGCCGCGCTGGACGGTGCCGTGCTGGTGCAGGAAAACGTGCGTGAAACACTGGCTGCCAAGCTGGCGATTTTTGCTGAGATGGACGCACTGGCGGCCCCTGACACCGTGCTGGCCAGCTCGACCTCGTGGATTCCCGCTTCTGAGTTCTCGGCCGACCTGCCAGGCCGCCACCGCATCTTGGTGGGGCATCCGGTGAATCCACCGTACTTGGTGCCGCTGGTCGAATTGGCCCCCGCACCGTGGACCTTGCCGGCAGTGGTTGAGCGTGCGCGCGACCTCTACGCGCGCGCCGGGCAGTCGCCGGTGCTGTTGAAAAAAGAGATCACTGGCTTTTTGCTCAACCGAATTCAGGGCGCGGTTCTCAACGAAGCGTTGAATCTCTATGCCAATGGCTACGCCTCGGTGGAAGATCTCGACAAGGTTCTGAAAGATGGCCTCGGCCTGCGCTGGGCTTTCATGGGGCCGTTTGAAACCATCGACCTGAATGCGCCCGAGGGTGTCACTGATTACGCTCAGCGTTACGGCCCGACCTACCGCGACGTGGCCCGCACCCAACTGCCCAACGACTGGGAGCCGGCGCTGCTGGCAAACATCGAAGCTGAACGGCGCAGCGTGCTGCCGGCCGAGCAATTGGCCGAACGCGCTCGCTGGCGCGACAACCGACTGATGGCCTTGGTCGCGCACCAGCGCCAGCAGGCCGACTGAGCATCAATCGATCCACCTCAACCGCGAGAACCTCATGAAAAAGTCTAAAAAAGTCATCATCACCTGCGCCGTCACGGGGGCTATTCACACGCCATCCATGTCGCCCTACCTGCCGATCAGCGGCCAGGAAATTGCCGACGCCGCCATTGGCGCAGCCCACGCTGGCGCCTCCATTGTTCACTTGCACGCCCGCCAGCTGGCAGACGGCTCGCCGTCGCAAGATCCGGAACTGTTCAAAGCCTTCCTGCCGCAAATCAAGGCCGCTTGCGATGTGGTGATCAACATCACCACCGGCGGCGCACCGACCATGCTGGTGGCGGAGCGCTTGGTGCCGGTGCACACCTACAAGCCCGAGGTTGCCTCCCTGAACATGGGCTCGATGAACTTCGGTTTGTACGGCATGCTGGAGCGCTTCAAGGCGTTCAAGTACGACTGGGAGCGTCCCTACCTTGCCAACAGTGACGACCGCGTTTTCAGAAACACCTTCAAGGACATTGCGCACATTTTAGAAAGTTGCGCCGACAACGGCACCCGCTTTGAGATCGAGTGCTATGACATTGGCCACCTTTACACCGCCGCTCATTTCATCGAGCGTGGCCTGATCAAGCCGCCTTTTTTGATCCAGTCGGTGTTTGGTTTGCTGGGCGGCATTGGCCCGCACCCTGAAGACGTGGCGCACATGAAGCGCACCGCTGACCGCTTGTTTGGCGACGACTATGTGTGGTCGGTGCTGGGCGCGGGCCGCAATCAGATGCCGATCGCGGCGCAGTCGTTGGCCATGGGCGGCAATGTGCGGGTCGGTTTGGAGGACTCGCTGTGGGACGGTCCGGGCCAATTGGCCAAGTCCAACGCCGACCAAGTGACGCGGGTTCGCGCACTGATCGAGGGCCTGAGCCTGCAAGTCGCGTCGCCCGACGAGGCGCGAGAAATCCTGAACCTCAAGGGCCGTCACAACGTTAACTTTTAAGCCTGGCCCTGCGCCAGCGGGGTCAAGGGTCGGCTTTCAGCACCCGTTGCCAAGCCTTTGCGGCTGGCTTCAGGACGCTGCGAGCAGCGCGTTGTAAGACCGCCGTGTTTCCGGCGAAACCGATTGCAGGACCTTCTCGTAAGGCGTCTGGTGACGTACCAGCAGGCGTGCTGAGGCAATGGTTTTTGACTTGCAAAACCAGTGGCAGGTGTGCTGCATCAACAACATCTCGGCGCTCAGTCTGAAGGCTCTTGACGGCGGCGTGATGGCCTCGCTGTGGCCGGCTGCACGGGCCAAGCCGTCGGCGTGGATTTTCAAAGCCAGGCGCAAGTCAAAGCGAGCGCTTGGCGCCCACGGCGCTGCTTCGCTCAAAGGCCAGGGCCACAGGTTGACGCCAGTCACGCTGGCATCGACGGTGGCCAGGCTGTCGGCGAGTTGTTTGAATTGCCCGGCCAGTTTGTCTTCGGTGTCGTTCTGCAGTTGCCAGATGGCGTCGCGCCTGGCGGCATCTTTTTCACCCAGCGCCCTGGCGTAACCCTCGGTCAGGTTGGCCATGAGTTTTTCGATCTGGTAGTGGCCCAGATGCGTGCCCAGCAAAGCGATGCGCCTGGCTTCGGCGCGGGACTTGAGCGTGTAGCCGATGAAGGCGAGCATCATCGAGAGAACAAATATTTCCATGGTCGGTGGGGGGGGCCGGTTGGCTCAGAGCGGATGCTCGGTGTAGAACTTGCCGCCGTGAAACAGCAGCGGTGAAACACCTGCGCGGTGTTCGCAGCGCTCGACTTCGCCGACAAAGATGACGTGATCGCCTTCTTCGTAGCGGCTGCGGTTGAAACACTCGAAAGTGGCCGCGGCGCCTGCCAACCGCGGCGCGCCGCAGACGCCGTCGGTGAACGCAACATCGCTCCAGCGGTCTTCGCGTTTGCTGGCAAAACGTTCGGCCAGCTCTTTTTGATCAGCAGCCAAAATGTTGACGGCATAGTGTGAGCCTGCACTCAGGGCCGCCATCGAGGCGGCCGACCGGCTCAGGCTCCACAGCACCAGCGGCGGCTCCAGCGACACAGAGTTGAAGGAGTTGGCCGTCAGCCCCAGCAGTTGGCCGTCGGCCGTGCGGGCGGTGACGATGGTCACGCCCGTGGCGAACATGCCAAGCGCCGTGCGGAACTCTTGCCGCGAAAAATTCGGCTGATGGGCGGCACCGATCTTGGCGCTGGACAACAAGGAAGTCATGGGGAGTGCTCGGCAGACGGGTCGTCAAAAAAGGGAGATGGGCATCAAAAATCAACTTCATTGTCGGTGAATAAAAGTTTTCGCCCAGCTCGCGCCGGCCATGGTCCGGCCAAGAAGAGGACTTGTCAGCGCTGATGTTGCAGAAAAAAATCCAGCACGGCGGCCGAAGCGTCGGGACCGTGCGGGTCGGTGAAAGAGCCTTCAGCGCTGCCACCCGACCAGCCATGCGGGCCAGCCTCAACGGACCAGAACTCGACCCAACGCCGCTGGTCAGCGCCACTGTAAAGCGTGCGCTGGGCCGGCCGCAAGGTCGCGCTGGCCGCAGTTAGCGGGGGCGGCATGTCGTTGCGTTCAAGGGTCAGGCCCGCGGCGGTCAGGGCAGCAATGGCGCCCTGCACGATTTGTTCGGCGTTGTTCGGATGCACGGTGCGGTCGGCGCGGCCATGAAAGACGATGGTCGGCATGGCGGGTGTCGGGACCGAATCGCTGAGTCCGCGCGATTTGCCGCCATGGCGCATTGCACTGAAGGCCGACATCGCGTCGTGCGCGGCACCGGGCGGCAGACCCGAGTGCACGCCGACGCCAGCGTACACCTCAGGATGCTCGGTGGCGACGATGGCGGCCATGGCGCCACCCGCTGAAAGCCCGGCAATGTAGACCCGCCTTGGGTCGACCGGGTAAGCCGCGATGACGTGCCGTGTCAACGCCGCCAACATCGCCGGTTCGCCAGCTTGTCGGCCTTGGTGGGCGCGGTCAAACCAGTTCCAGCAGCGCATCGGGTTGGCTTCGGCCAACTGCTCGGGGTAGAGCACAAAGCAGGGTGTCTTGGCGGCCAGCGCATTCATGCGGGTGCCGCGGGCAAAATCAGTCGCGTCTTGCTTGCAGCCGTGCAGCATCACCAGCAGCGGCCAGCGCAGGTTGGCGTGCGAAGTGGTGGTCACCGGCGGCAAGGGTGGCAGATACACATGAAAGCGGTGCTGCCGGCCTTCAAAGGCAAAGCTGTGGGGCGTGAAAGAAGCGCCCGGCGGCTCTGTGCGCGCATCCAGCGCAGTGTCCGTCCCTGGGCGACTTCTAAAAAATTGACGGACAGCACGGGCAATATGGGCAATGCGGGCGAAGGCAGGGGTCCAAAATGACACTGAGGGTGCTCCAAGACAGGTGGTGAGAAGCTAAGAATACGCCCATCAGGTGACGCTGCATGCGGCTAACATGGGCGCTTGTCATTTGACCTTGCTGGCGCGTGCGCTGGCAGCGTCGCACGGGCTGCGCTGCGGACTTTCGCAGCGGCGGCTGTCACTCTGGAACACCTCATGAAAACTCCCGCTAAAGAGAAAGAGCGCCGCACGGCCCAACTCGCGCGGCTGGCTTTGGAGGCCCGTTTTTTAGAGCTGGCTGAAAACACCGACGACGTTTATTACTGCAACGACGGCGCCACCGGGGCATTGCACTACATCAGCCCAGCTTACGAACGGCTGTGGGGTTTGAGTTGCGAAAGCCTTTACGCCGACCCTGACTCCTTTCACCAAGCCGTACACCCCGATGACCAGCCGAGGGTCTTGGCGGCGTACAAAGCTACTTTTGGCGGTTTGCCAGTCGAGCTGGAATACCGACTGGTGTTGCCGAGTGGCGACATTCGCTGGGTTCACAGCTACTCCCATCCGGTTGTCGGAGAAGACGGTCAGGTCGAGCGGCTGGTGGGCACGGCCCGTGACATCACGCAGCGCAAGCGGGCTGACGCGGAATTGGCCAGAACCGCGCGGGCGCTGGAAATGCTCAGCTTGTGCAACCGGGCCTTGCTGCGGATAGACGACGAGCGGCAGCTGCTTGCAGAAGTTTGTCGCTTGGCCGTTGAGGTCGGCGGCTACCGCATGGCGTGGGTTGGTTATGCCCGTGACGACGAGCCACGCAGCATTGAACCAATGGCCCATGCCGGTCACGAGGTGGGCTATCTGGCGGCCCTGCAGCTGAGCTGGGCAGACGCACCGAATGGCAGCGCCGGGCCTGTTGGCGACGTCCTACGGCAGCGGCAGGTCTGCGAGTTGCATGACTTTGAGGCTTTGGCCGGGTCTGCGCCGTGGGCTCAAGCAGCTTTGCAACGCGGCTACCGCAGCGTGGTCGCCGTGCCACTGTCGTATGCCGACGAGACCTACGGCATGTTGGCGCTTTACGCGGCCGATGGGCTGCCGGTCAGGGCTGAAGAAGAACTGCTGTTGCAAGAGTTGGCCAACAACTTGGCGTTCGGTATTGACAGCATTCGCTCACGGCAGTGGCGAAGCCAGCTCGAAGCGGCTATTTCCAAAGTGGCCGCTGGCGTGTCGGTGCAGAGCGGCAGCAATTTTTTTGAGCATCTGGTTCGCAACCTGGCGGACGCGCTGGGCGCTCAAGCGGCCTTTGTGACGCGGGTTCTGCCCGGCGAGCCGCTGATGGCGCGCCGGGTGGCTGGCGTCGTGGACGGCGTGTTGGTCGACCTTTTTGACTACCCGGTGGCGCAGTCGCCTTGCCAAGAACTGGTTCATGCGGCCAGTGTGATCCTGCCAGAACACGTGCTCAGCGGTTACCCCCATGTCGCCACTTTGTTTGGCCTCAGCCCGGCAGCCTACGTGGGCCACAGGCTCGAAAATGCCGCTGGCGAATTGGCGGGCATGTTGTTTGTGATGTTCCGAGAGCCGCTGAAACACACGGTGTTGATGGTCTCGACCTTGCAAATATTGGCAGCCCGCGCCTCGGCCGAGTTAAAGCGTTTGCAGGCCGACATGGAAATCCGTAATTTGAATGCCAGTTTGGAGGAGCGGGTGCTACAGCGCACAGCCCAGCTCAAATTGGCCAACGAAGAGCTGGAGTCCTTTTGCTATTCGGTCTCGCACGACTTGCGCTCACCGTTGAGTGCCGTCGATGGTTTTGCCAGCTTGTTGGGGGAATTGGTCGAAGCTCTGCCAGAGCCTTTGGCCCAAAACGGCCAGCATTACCTCAAGCGCGTGCGCGCCGGTGTGGTTCAAATGGGCGAATTGATCGATGCGATGTTGTCCTTGGCGCGCTTGGCCAAAGCGTCCTTGCGACACGACCGCGTGGACCTCAGCGACCTGGCGAAGCAGGTGCTGGACAGCTTGCGTGAGCGCGAACCGGGCCGTCTGCTGGAGGCGCAAGTTGAGCCAGGGCTGCTCGCTGTCGGCGATCACCGCTTGTTGCGGCAGGTGCTCGAAAATCTGTTGGGTAATGCTTGGAAGTTCAGTGCCGGGCAGCCGCTCACGCGGATTGTTTTCAACACCCAGATCGGCCCCAACGATGAGCTGATTTACGCTGTGCGGGACAACGGCGCTGGTTTCAACATGGCTTACGCGCAAAAGCTGTTCGGACCGTTTCAGCGCTTGCATTCGCCCTCTGAGTTCGAGGGCACTGGCATTGGCCTGGCTTTTGTGCAGCGGATTATTTCGCGGCACGGTGGGCGTATTTGGGGTGAGTCGGCGCCGGGGCAAGGCGCCACCTTTCGTTTCACATTGGGGTCGCAAGAAGCAGTCAAACAGGCTGCTGAAAGCTCCGCGCTGGACCGGCCTTGACCGCTGAGTCACAAAATATGCGGGGAGAGTGTTTTCGAGACCTATCGCCCATCGAAAAGGCGAGCAGCCCTGCTCGGCCTTAAAATCAAACCATGGTTGTCCCCTTAACTCCCCGCACAGGCGCTGACTTATCTGACGCTGCGCCCGTCAAAGTGTCTTTCAAAGCGCAGATGTTGCAAGCGCGCGAGGACGCCATTGTGGAGGCTGTGAATCGTCTGCTGGCTGAAAAAGGCTTCGATCTGATGACGGTTGACGAAGTGGCCGCAGAAGTTGGCATCGCCAAAGCCAGCCTCTACAAACACTTTCCAAGCAAAGAAGACCTGGCCGCTGCGGCCATGGTGCGGGTGTTGGCGCGGGCCCAGGTGTTGATCGCCAGCTTGCCAGCCGACGCTTCGCCGATCGACCAGATTAAAGCCGTGGTGCGTTGGATGATGCGCTTGCAGTTGGCCGGCGAGATGCCGTCATTGCCCAGCCAAAACTCCAGTCTACGGGCCAATTTGATGGCCAACCGTGCTTATTTGGACGGTTTGCTGCAGGTTAGCGACCAGATTGGCGGCTGGATTGAAGCGGCCCAAGCGAGCGGCAGCTTGAATCCGGCGTTGCCGCCAATCTTGGTGCTTTACTCCGTGTATTCGCGGGCTTGCGACCCCGTGCTCGAATTCATGAAATCCAGCGGCCTTTACAGCAACGAAGACATTGTTGAATTCGTGGTCATCACCTGCTTTAACGGCCTGCGTCCCAGCTGAATTACTTCGGCATGAGGACCGTGTCAATGGCGTGGATCACGCCATTGCTGGTTGCCACATCGGCCGCTACAACCTTGGCACCGTTGACGGTCACGCCACCCATGGTGGCGAGTGTCAAATTGCCACCTTGCACGGTCTTGACATTGCCTGCCATGACGTCTTTGGCCATCACTTTGCCGGCAACCACGTGGTACGTGAGCACCTTGGTCAGTGCGGCTTTGTCCTTCAGCAAGGCCTCCAAATCAGCTTTTGGGATCTTGGCAAAGGCGGTATCGGTGGGGGCAAACACGGTGAACGGGCCTGGCCCTTTGAGGGTGTCGACCAGACCCGCGGCGGTCACGGCAGTCACCAAGGTTTTGAAGTTGCCGGCACCGACAGCGGTGTCCACAATGTCGGCGGCTTGAACTGAAAAAATGGCGCTGGCGCTGAGTGCCAAGGCGATGAGAGATTTGTGCATGGGAGGCTCCATTGGGTTGAGAAACACGCATCAAATAACGATGCAATTCCAATGTAATGCATCGGAAAGTCAATTTGAACTCAATGGTCATTAAGAAAACTACGAGGTAATTTTAAGGACGATGACGTTTTTTTGAAAAACCTGACTTGCAGATTCAAACCTGCGCTGGCTAAAAATGCAGTTAAACGCTGATGAGAAGCTCGTCCCGGAAGCCTTTTTGTTCCCCTTTGCGGGCATACCCCAACGGGTTGGCGACCACGCGACAACCTTGACTCAGGTAGTCCTGCGGGCAGTGTAAATGGCCGTGCAGCCACAGCTGTGCGGCCGGCAGTAAGTCATCCAGCCCATTGCAAAAACCGGCAGTCCCGGGCGTCAACCCGTAGCGTGCGTCGGCGCTGAGCAGGCTTGGCGCGAAGTGAGTGACAACCACAGTCGATCCGTTGAAAGGCTGTGCCAGTGCATTTCGCAGCCAGAATTGGCTTTGCAAACCGAGCTCGCGGACTTCCGGGGCCAGCATCGGCTGCCCTTTTTGCAG
>JBBAPN010000016.1:0-3115 GCA_040400815.1 Polaromonas sp.
GGGTTGTTGTCGCTGGCGTAAACAAAGCCCTCCGGCACCTTGGTGCCGTCCTTGATGCGCTTTGGACAGGTAGCCCAGCCGTTGATGCTGGGCAGAATCTTGAAATGCTCAGGGTACTCATAGGTGGTCATTGCATCTTCGGCGCTGATCATCTGTTCGTGCAGTTTTTCGCCCGGTCGGATGCCAACAAACTCTTGCCGGGCCTGTGGTGCCACGATGCGAGCCAAGTCGGTCACTTTCATAGACGGAATTTTTTTGACATAAATCTCGCCGCCCACCATGTCGTCGAAGGTATGCCAAACCAGTTTGACGGCATCCTCCAAGGAAATCATGAACCTGGTCATGCGTGGGTCTGTGATGGGCAAAACGCCTTTGTCTTTGATGGACATGAAAAACGGGATGACCGAGCCACGTGAACCCATGACGTTGCCGTAGCGCACCACCGAAAAAAGAGTTCCGCCACCGCCGGAGTAAGAGTTGCCGGCCACAAAAAGTTTGTCAGAGGCTAATTTTGTCGCGCCGTAAAGGTTAATCGGGCTGCTGGCTTTGTCGGTGGACAAGGCCACGACCCGCTTGACGCCTTTGTCAATGCAAGCGTCGATCACATTCATGGCGCCGTTGATGTTGGTTTTGACGCATTCAAAAGGGTTGTATTCGGCAGTGGGGACTATTTTGGTAGCAGCGGCGTGCACCACGTAGTCAACATTGTCCATGGCTCGGTAAAGGCGATCTTTGTCGCGCACGTCACCAATGAAAAAACGAACACGGTCGTCACCTTCAAATCTTTTAGCCATTTCCCATTGCTTCATCTCGTCACGAGACAAGATGATGATCTTTTTGGGGTTGTAAGCATCCAGCGTCATGGGGACGAAGGTGTTGCCAAAGGAGCCAGTGCCACCGGTGATCAGAATGGTTTTATTCTTTAGCATTTAACCTTCACCCTGTTTCATGGCGTACTCATTGCCAAAAAGGAAAACCGGTTTAACCGAGTGTCAAAGAATTGACGACAAGAAAAAATGATTACTTAATGGGAGGCAATTAGCAATATTAATGCCAAGTTTGCCTTGTATCACATTGACCCTTCAGCCAACACCGAAGCCGATCGCTTTCGTGCTCAAAGCATCATCATCCCCTGCCCCGCAGTAGTTGCCGGATCGCCACTGTCACGACTGGGCTTCAGGCTGATGTTTGACTAAGAAAAGCCGCTATGTCCGGCAATACTTCGGCAGGTAACTTGCCACGAGCTGGCACAAAGCAATGTGTATTTGCAAACCATGGGTACATGTCCGACCCTAAGTTAGTCCAGTCGAAATCAGGCTGAACCAGAAGAGTCGCCTTCCCCAATGAACCAGCCATCGGATTCACCGCAGTTGGCGCGGTGATAACAAGATCCAAGCACTCGATCAAGGCGAGCACGTCATCTATGTCGTTTTTAAGATCTAAATCTGACCAGCGCAAGATAAAAACGCCATAAAGAGCTTCCGCCTCGACGATTTCAGCTTCGCAATCGCTGTACTGCAAGTTGACAAAAACACAGTTCTGCAGTTTAAGAACTACACCCCAGTCTTTGATTGCAGAGTATTCTTTGTTGCGCTCTGCATTGAGCAAACCGCTGCGCCAACAAATACCCACTTTCAACTTCCCTTCGTACCCAGCAAGGCGGCGACTGAACCTATCTCTTTGACTTTCATCGGTGACGACAAAGGGCAACGAATTTTTAAAGTCCTCAATGGTGTTGCGATAAAGGCTTGGCAGCGAACCCATGGGAATGTGATGGTCAAAATCTTGAAAGAGAGGTTGATTAAATTTATCACGGTCGAAAGCAGCAGCGCGAACGGTTGCGCCCGGAAACGAACGGGTCATGGTGGTTACCAAGCGAGGATTGCACTCCAAAACAAGCTCAACACCCGTCGCCAAGACGTCGTTCAGGCACGACAAAAATAAGATTTCGTCGCCTATGCCCTGCTCCCCCCAAACCAAAAGTCTTTGACCCGGAATTGGCTGGCCAGCCCACCGTGGCACCGAGAATCGACGGGCCGGAGAGCGTGCCGCGTAAGCCGGCACGGCAGGGTCAAACCCACTTTCGTACATTGCCCAGCCTTCTTGGAGCTGACCGATCTTGAGCAATTCGTAAGCAAGGAAATACCGGCCCACATGGATGTAGTCATGACCCGAAGCTTGAGCCTTTGACAAATACAGTTTGTAGTCTTCGATGGCTTTTGCAGTATTGCCTTGCTTGGCATTTATCATCGCCAAGTTTAATTGCGCATCCAATGAATTCGGATCCAAGACCATGCAAGTTTCAAAGGAGATTGCTGCCTCTTCTGAAAAGCCCATCGCCAGCAAGGCCGCGCCAATGTTCAGATGGACAGTCACATTTGAGGCATCCAACAAGACCGCCTTCAATGAAACTTCCAAAGATTTCTTGTTTTCTTGCAGGTTGTAATGAGCCGAGGCCAAGTTCAAATAGGTGTCTATATTATTCCCGTCCAGCGCCATCGACTGCAGCAAGGCCCGCAAGGCTGATGGCCACAACTGCATCCGAATGTAGGCCATTCCTACGGCGTTAAGTACCACCGCATTGTTGCCAGCAATTGTCTCCGCGCGTTCTAAAAACCCCTGGGCCTCGGCCAATTGGTCCAACTTCATATAGACCCAGCCCAATTGAAACAGCAGAGAAGAGTTACCTTCGTCCAGAGGCTTGGCTTTGAGCATCAACGCCAAAGCCGCTGACCAGTGTTGGGCATTGATCTGCGCTTGCGCTTCGCGCAGTAACTGCAGGAGTTTTTTTGACTTTTTGTTCATGGAACCTAAATTCTGCCTTCAAACTTAGAACCGACGACACGAGACCAAAAAAAACCGCCCGAAGGCGGTTTTTTCAAGGACACTACTCAACTTACTTCAGCAAAGCCAGCACGGACTGACCGGACTGGTTGGCTTGCGCCAGCATGGCGGTTGCTGCCTGCGAGATGATCTGCGCTTTGGCCAAGTTGGTGGTTTCCTTGGCGTAGTCGGTGTCAAGAATACGGCTGCGTGAAGCAGAAATATTCAAGGACGTGGACTCCAAATTGCTGATGGAGGCGGTCAAGCGGTTTTGGTAAGCACCCATCGAGGC
>JBBAPN010000016.1:3215-18670 GCA_040400815.1 Polaromonas sp.
TGCAGCAGTTGTCGCACCGCCGTTGGAAGTCGTGGAAAAACTCGAACCCGAACCAACACCCAAGGCGCTGGCTTTGGCGTTGTTGATGGACACGGTGATGCGGTCATTGGCGTTGTTGCCAGCACCCACTTGCAGGGCTTGGTTCTGGAAGGAACCGTCCAACAATTTGATACCGTTGAAAGAAGTGTTGCTGGCCACGCGGTCGATCTCAAGAATCAATTGCTTGGACTCGTTGTTCATGGCGGCACGGTCAGAGGCGCTGTTACCGGTGTTAGACGACTGCACAGCGAGTTCACGAATACGCTGCAAGTTGTCACCGATCTGGCTCATGCTGCCCTCAGCCGTTTGCGTCAGCGAGATGCCGTCGTTGGCGTTGCGGATGGCGGCTGAGATGCCGCGGATCGAGGCGGTCATGCGGGTGCTGATGGCCAGGCCAGCAGCGTCGTCTTTGGCTGAGTTAATGCGGGTGCCGCTGGACAAACGCTCCATCGAGGTGGACATGTTCAGACCATTCATGCGCAATGAGTTTTGCGCTTGCAGGGCACTGATGTTGGTGTTGATAGCTACCATGAAAGAACTCCTTAAAAGGTTTGCAATTTGGACAAGAAACGTGATTGAAATCTTGTTGGTAAATGAATCGGACTGTTTTTAAATAACTTGAGCAAATGAGGAAAAATATTCGAGAGTGATTTCAAATATTTTTAAACTTTGGCGTTGTGCAGCAAGCCCTTGGTGTCTTCCAGGCTGTGGGCCAACTGAACAATGGTTTCATTCGGGATCTGACGGATCACTTCGCCGGTTTCTTTGTTGGTGACGGTCACCACCGGCTGGTTCAGCGCCGGGTCAATGTGAAAGTTCAAACCCCGACCGCCGTCAACCATTTTGGCGTTCATCCGCTCAACTGCGACTTGGAGTCGGCGGTTGTCGCCTTCGACATCGACTTTGATCTCGGGGCGAACAATGTCGACGATTTTGGGACGCGACATCTCAGGCAATGCCGCATGGGCAGCTGAAGCCGAGGCGCCTGTTTGTGTTTCCGGCCGCACTGGCGCCGGACTGGTGGGCATGGGTCTGAGCCCACCTTGAATATCAATCATGATGAAATCCTTGCAATTTCGCCGTTGGTACCGATCACGAAACTGACATTCAAGGAATGAAAATCAATTTCTCATGAATTGAATCGGACAACTTCAGACTTTCTTGAGGCTGATTGCAAGCTTATTTAATGAATCGGGCGCCTGACAGGCCCGCATCACTTGGTGGTGTACATGGCCATCATGCCGTCGGTGCTGCTTTTCAGGCTGGCTTTTTGGCTGTTGATCCGGCCGACCATGCTTTCCATGGCCGTGAACTGGGTGGTGTAGCGCGCCAACACGGCGGTCATGCGGGTTTGCAAGGCCGTCAACTGAACTTTCAGCTTGTCGTTTTTGGTGCTGGCGTTGGCGCTTTGGGCGATCAAAGCGCCTTTGGGAGACAGCAAGGAGGTGATTTTGCGCAGCGCATCCCCTGCGATACCGGCGCCATTGCTGGAAAAAGTCAAATCGCTCAGAGGCACAGCGCCGGCCTTGGCCGTCAGGGTGAAAGCTGGCGAACCCATGCCGGCAATGACGACGATTTTGTAAGGATTGGTGCCGCTGCTGTCTTGCACCAGTTGCGCGGTAAAGCCCAGACGGCTGGCATTGATGGCGTTAACCACCCCCAACGGCGTGGTGTTGCCAGACGTGATCGAGACCCCAAACGTGCCACTGCTGCTGACCAGCGACAACGAAAAGGGGTTGCCGCCGTTGAGGGTGGCGCTGCCTGATGTGAAGCCGCTGCTGCTGCTGTAGGGCGGGCTGCTGGGGCTGCGGTTATTTTGGTTGCCGGTGAAGGTGGTGACCACATCCGCAAAACGAGTGCTCAGAGCGCTGTCCAGCTTGGTGCTGTCCACCGCCATGACCCCTGCGCTGTTGACGTTGATGCCCATTTGCCACAAAGCGCCCAGGCCAACACCCGGCGAGCTGGAGGTGCTCACCATCATGCTGCGGACTTGATCGCGCACCTGCCGAACCATCGAGTCACCCACCAAAGTGCCGCCATAAATGGCCAAGGTGGACTTGGGGTCGCTGACTTCCTTAAGGATGTTGTTGAGGTCGTTGTAAGCAGTGACTAGGCCGGTGATGTTGGTTTTGATTTGCGTGGTGTCCCGCGCCAAGGAGATACCGACAGCCGAGGCCGTGGTCGACTTGAGGTTCAGGGTGAGGCCCGGAATCACGTCGGTGACCACGTTGGAAGTGCGCGTGAAAGTCACCCCAGCCACTGTCAGACTGGCGTTGGCGGCGCTTTGTTGGTTCGTGAAAACGATGGCAGATGCTGGCGGTGACGTGGCGCCGCTGGTGAGCGTGAAGCCTTGTGCAGCACCGGTCGCACCGGTGAGAACGATTTGGTAAGGGTTGCTGGCATTGCCCGTGTTGACGAGCTGCGCGGAGATGCCGAGCGCAGCCGCATTGACGGCGCTGACAATGCCTTGCGGCGTGTCTGCACCAGCGGCGATTGAAACAGTCTGGCCGGTAGCGCCATTGGTCGACAAAGACAAATTGAAAGCCTGACCGCTGTTCAGCGGACTGGACGGACTGGCAAAGCCAGCAGACATGCTGCGTTGTGGCGAAGCCAGCGTGTTGACCTGCACCGCATAGTTGCCGGCAACAACACCCGCAGTTGCAGTGACATCAAGGGCGGCGGTGTTGGGGTTGCTGACGGTGCTGGCGTTGAAGCTGTTGGCGTCTTTCAGGCTGGTCAAGGCCGTGTTCATGGCACCCAGCATGAAGCTGATGGCCGCATAACCGGACACCCGGCTCTGGTTTTGCGTGATCTTGGCGTTGATCAGATTTTCTTGCGGGATGCGTTCGGCGTCCGTCAAGCCCTGCGCCAGGGCGGTTACATCGACACCCGAGCCAGCGCCCAAGGAGGTCATGATTTTTTGGACGTTGGCCTTGTTCAGGGCCGCTGTGCTTTGTGCCGTCGCCGCAGGGATACTGACCACCGGCGTGCTGGTAGGGGTCGAATTGACTGCGGTGGTGGCCATGGCTGTTTGCTTTAAGTTGGGAGGTGTGCGTCAAATAGCGTTGCGGCCAAATACCTTGACTGCCAAAGAATCAACTTAGAACTTATCGGCTGTCGAGAATTTTTCTTGAGGCGCTTGAATTGGAAACCTCAGCGAATGTAGTCAAACAAACTCAGCTTGGAGATCTTTCCAAAACTGGTTTGCGCGGCTTGCAGGGCAAGCATCTGTTTGTTCATCAGGGTGACGGCGCTGGCATAGTCGAGGTCTTGCACCGCTGACAGAGTCGATTTCAGGTTCAGCCGGGTGTCGTCGAGCACTGCGGTCTGGGAATCTGCCACATTCATGTCGGTGCCGATTTGCGCCAGCGCTTGAGAAACGCCGTTTTGCAGCGCGTCAACTTCATCAATACCGCGCTGCATGTTAGGGACCGAAGAGCTGTTCAGCGCGGCTGTCAGGTCGTCAATGGCCTGAAAAAAACCGACCCCGGTTTTCACCCCGGTGCTGTCTTGCCGGACCACGCGGACAAAAGCGTCAGTGCCGGAACGGTTGATTTGCACGCTGCGCTGGTCACCCACCGAGACACTCATGCGGGTTTGGTCGCCCTGGTAAGTGACGGCACCCGCCGTGTCTGTGGCAAAAGGGGTCTGGCTGACCCGGCTGCCGGCGAAAAGAAAATTGCCCGAGCTGTCTTGGGTGTTGGCCAAACTCAGTATTTGGTCGCGCAAAACACCCAACTCAACGCCCAGCACCAGCCGGTCAGGGGGGCTGATCGTGGCACTGGCGGCTTGCACCGAAATTTCTTTGGCGCGCAGCAACAAGGTGCTGACGCTTTGCAGCGACGACTCTTCGTTTTTCAAGCGTGTTTGCACCGTGCCCAAGGTGGCGGCGTAGCTGTCTTGGCGGTTGATGAGGGACTGCAGGCGCTGAATACTGGAGGCCTGGTCCGGTGCATCGCTGGCAGAAACCGATTGTTTGCCAGATGCCAGTTGCGCTTGCGACTTGGCCAAATCCGATTGAGCGGTGTTCAATTGCAGAGTGGCGCGGTCAAAGAAGTTGGTGGTTGAAATTTTCATGATTTATTCCTGCTTCAGAGAGGCTGTCAGCGCACAGCCAAGACAGCGTCAAACAAAGTACCCGCCACCTGCATGACCTTGGCCGAGGCTTGGTAGGCTTGCTGGTAACGGATCAGGTTGGCGGCTTCCTCGTCCAGACTGACGCCTGAGATTTGGTCACGGGTGGTGACCGCCTGGTCGTGCACCACGGTCAGGGCTTGCTGGGCCAGCGTGGCCTGCTTGGCAATGTTGCCCATGTCATTGACTTGGTCGATATAAGTGGAGCTGATGGTTTTACCGGCCACCAGCTTGGCGGTTTCAAGCGCGCTCAGGTTGAGCATGTTTTCGTTGTTGCCAATGCCGTCAGTGTTGCCATCCAGAATGAAATTGTCCCCGGCCTTGGGCACATTGGTGAAGCTCAATTTCAGGCCGCGGTAACTGATGCCAGAGTTCAGCTGCGCGGGGTCAAAACTGCGCTCCGCCAACACGCTGCCAGAAGTGGCGTCGGTGATGGTGTAGCTGTTGTCGGCAGTGAAGTGAAGGTTCATGGGCTGCATGCGCAGCAACGCTGGGGTGTCGGCCGGACTGCCCGAGTAGCTGGCCGCCACTGAAGCGGTGCCGACGCCGCTGACAAAAACCAGCACGTCTTCGGGCACGTTCCCTCGAATGATGGCGCTGCTTCTGAAACCCAATTTAGACAAGTCGCCCGGCCCACCGCCGCTGCCAAAACTGAGTTCTACCGGAGTGTCTTGGCCGCTGACCAATGCCCGCTGAATCTGCACTTGGCCGGTGTAAAGGCCATCGGCGATGTTCAGTGCGTTGCCAGTGTTGGCAAGCGAGGCCAGGTTGATGTCCTGGCCCTGCTGACCCTTGACGTTGCTCAAGACCACCTCGCCATCTCTTGAAAAACTGGCTGTCACACCCGTACTCAGCGATGGCGTGGTGGTGTTGACCGTCTGGGCGTTGATGGCTTGCACCAAATCAGCCGCGCTGGTGAAGCCACTGGCAGGCTTGATTGTTTGGCCGTTGATGACCAGTGTGTTGCCAAGTTTCAGGCTGGCAATCGGCACCCGAACTTCGTTGCTGGCGCTGGCCGTGACGCCGGGCGCACCGGCTGCATTCAGCCAAGCAGCCACGTCCCCAGCTTGCAAAGTTTTGCCGGAGGCTGGGGCCAGCGTTCCTAAATTGAGGCCATTGAGCTTGATAGCGCCAGCCGCAATGCTGCTGGTTTGGCCCGCTGCGATGCGGCCACCCGACAGCAGCGCAGCAATGTCGCGCGGGGCGCCTGCCTGGCCTTGGTTGTCATAGGTTTGTTGCTGCAGCACGGCAGCGCGGGCACCGTAGAAGACCTGCATGCCTTGGTAGGGGGTGTTCAGGTAAGCGGTGCTGTAAGTCGCCCCAGCGGCCATGCCCTGGCCGGCTGTCATGGCCTGAGCCTGCGATGCAGCGTCCAGCGCCGGCCCGAGCAATTGGCGGCCATCACGGGTGATAAATTGGAGCTGTTGGCCGGCTTGCGCCGCGTCAAGGTTGACCGTCACGTCGTGCATGCCGCCCGGAATGACCGCTACCGCGGCCACGGGTCGACCACTGCTCAATGCCACCGGACGACCCGAACTGGCGTTGCCATTGTTGGTGAAGACGTCTGACAACAAGCCCGGGCCAAGGGCTGGGCTGGGTGCGTAAGCCACTGTGGCAGCGGCATTGCTGGTGTTGTTGGCGTCTTTGATGACACGAAACTGAGCCGCCGCCGCAACCCGCATAGGGTCTGTGATGAGCACAGACAAACCGCCGGCCACGGAGCTGGCTTTGGGGTCTATGGCAAACAAATTGCCAGCTTTTTGACCATAGCCGTCAATCCCTTGCACATGAACTTTGTTGACCTCATTGACCACCGTGGTGGCCAAGAAGTCAAGCGATGTGCGGGTGCTGTTGAGGACCTGCTCACGAAAAGACATCAAGCCTGCCAGCTGACCGCTGGTGATCCCGGTCAGGGCCGAAGGTTTGCCGTAGGGGTCTAGCACCAGGCTGATTTTTCCGGAGGACGCGGAATTGAAGTCGACAGCCACTTGCGTGGCCACACCGCCGTCGACAATGACGTCTTGCGTCAAAGACGAACCCAGGCTGACCAAGACTTCGCCATTTTCTTTGAAGCTGGTGGTAATGTGACTGAAATCTGACAACTTGCGCAGTAACAGATCGCGCTGGTCAAGCAAATCTGCAGACTGCCGGTCAATCGTAGGCACTTTGCCAAGCTGCTTGTTCACCAGGGCCAATTGTTGGGAGTAGGTGTTAATTTGTCCGATATCGGTCTGCACCGCTTGACGCGTTTCGGTGTCAACCAGGTCTAACTGCGAAGACAGCTCCCCGAAACCTGAGGTCAGTCCCTGCGCGTCTCGCACAAAAGCGCCACGCAACACGGACGAGGCTGGGTTGGCCGACAAACCGCGGGCTGAGGCATAAAACCTGTCCAGCGCATTGACCAACCCCGTGCTGCTGCCAGCCATCACGTCGATCACGCGGTTGGCGTAGGTGACCATCGGCGTCTGGCTTTGCAGGTCGGAGTTGCTGTTGCGAAGATTGGCGTCAGCAAAGGCACTGAACTGGCGTTGGACTTGGTCAAAAACCACGCCGGTGCCGACAAAAGCGTTGCCAACTCGGGTGGGTGTGCCAGATTGCAGCTTGATCTCTTGGCGTGAATAACCCACAGTGGAAACGTTGGCAATGTTGTTGCTGACCGTTCCCAAGGCTTGCTGGTAGGCGATGACGGCGTTGCCGCTGATGCTGAGCAAGTCACTCATGGCTGAATTCCTGAAAGAGGATCAAGTGCTTTGGGCAAATCGATCGGTGCACCCGGTTGTTGAAGTTTGTTCAAGTGAGGGGCAGACACGTCGAGCAGAAAGCTTTTGGGCGGGCTGTGCAAAGGCAAGCCTTGGCTGGCGGCTTCACGCGCTTGCAGCATCTCAGCCGTGCTGGGTGGGGCGAGTTTCGGAGCTTGGCTGGCCACCAACATGTCAGCGATACCCAGCGCGTTGCGCTTGGACATCTGAACAGAGACTTCTTTGTCGAACATGCCCTCGAAGGTTTCCGCACCCGAAGACTCCACCAAGTCGCTTTTGACGGTCGAGTCGCGCATGGACTTCAACATCATTTGCAAAAACATGCCTTCAAACTGTTGGGCGGTTTCGCGCAGCGCTGCACGACTGTCTTTGTGGGCTTGCCCCTTCAGCTGACCCAAGCCTTCAAAGTCCAGGTAAGAGCGGGTTGTGGGGGAATTGTTGACGGGTTCCATGGCTTTAAATAATGACCAGTTCAGCGCGCAAGCTGCCTGAACTTTTCAAGGCTTCCAAAATAGCGATGAGCGCTGAAGGCGTGGCGCCGACCTGGTTCACAGCGTCGACAATTTGGCGCAGGTCGACCCCCGGCTGAAACAGGAACATCGGTTTGTTCGGCTCGCTGACCTGAATGTCGGCGTTTTGCACGGCGGTGGTTTGCCCTTGCGAGAAAGCACCGGGTTGAGAAACTTCGTTGGTGGCGGTGATGGCCACAGAAATCGTGCCGTGCGAGACCGCCGCTGCCGTGACACGCACGTTGCGGCTGATGACCACCGTGCCCGTGCGTGAATTGATGACCACACGGGCGGGCGGATCGCCCGGCAGCACATCGAGGTTTTCGACCAGGCTCATGAAGGCCACGCGCTGGCTCAGGTCTTGGGGCGCGCGGATCGAGACCGACACGCCGTCCAGGGCGTTGGCAATGTCGGGGCCAAAGCGGCTGTTGATGGCGTTGATGATGGCGGTGGTGGTGGTGAAGTCGCTGTCGCGAACGTTCAAAACCAACAGTTCAGCGCTGGCAAAGGGGTTGTCGACCACTTTTTCTACCGTGGCACCGGAAGGCACCCGGGCCGAGGTTGGCACGCCAATAGAGACCTTGGAGCCGGCGGCGCTGGCATCGACGCCGGTGGTGGTCAGCGAGCCCTGGGCCAGCGCATAAATTTCGCCGTCAACCCCGCGCAAACTGGTCAGCACTAAATTACCACCGCGCAAGCTGGTGGCCTTGCCAATGGCTGAGACATTGATGTCAATTTTTTGACCCGGTTTGGCAAAGCCAGGTAATTCTGCAGTAACCATCACAGCCGCTGAGTTTTTCAGGTCGACCTTGCCGGCGTTGGCCGCGGTGTCGTAATCTGACAAAGGCCCTTCTAAACTGACGCCGAGGCGGCTCAACAAAGCTTTCATACTTTGCGTGGTGAAAGACACATCAGCACCGTCACCCGTGCTCTGCAAGCCAACGACCAAACCGTAACCGACCAATTGGTTGCTGCGCATGGCGGCCACGCTGGCAATGTCTTTGACACGGTCGGCCTGCGCCGCCGTGGGCAACAGCGCAGCCGTCAAAGCCAATGCGCCGAGCAAGCCGTGCAGCCAAGTTGAAAGCGGTGGATGGATCATGAAAAAAGCTTAAAAAGGCCACAGATTGAGCAAGGCGCTGGTGCCCCAGCCGGCGCGGCTGGCGGCGGCCAAGTCGCCGGTGCCGCGGTAAGTGATCTGGGCATTCACCAAGCGCCGTGACTGGACCATGTTGTTGGGCGAAATATCTTCGGGCCGAATCACGCCAGCGACTTGAATCACCTCGGTGCCTTCTGACAAGGCCAGTTGTTTTTCACCGCGCAACACCAAGTTGCCATTCGGCAACACGTCGACCACGGTGACCGACACCGTGCCGGTCAAGCTGGCGGTTTGGTCGGCGCTGCCGACGCCCGTGCTGGCGGTGGTGCTGCCAGACAAAGGTACCGTGCCCAACAAAGGGCTGATCCTGGACAGCGACGCATTCAGTCCGGTTGGCAAGGCATTGGTTTTTGAAGCCCGGCTGAGGGCGTTATTTTGGCTGCGGGCTGCCTGCGTGGCTTCGTTGAGCACCACGGTGACCACATCACCGACCTGAAAGTTACGGCTGCGGCCGAACCAGTTGTCGCTGACGCGGCTGACGTAAATGCCGCCGGTGGCTTGGCGGTTGCGTTCGGTCACGACCGGATAGACCGGCGCAAAATCCGGCGAATGGGCCAGTGGCGTTTGAGGCAACACCGAACACCCCGCCAGCAAAAACAGGGGCAATGCAACACAAAAAAGGCGACGCATGGTGTTTCTCACATGTTGGTGTTGAGGAAGCGGAGCATGCCATCGACCGCTGCGATGGCCTTGGAATTGATCTCGTAGGCGCGTTGGGTTTCGATCATGTTGACCATCTCTTCCACCACGTTGACGTTAGAGGCTTCGAGCGAACCTTGCATCAAGGTGCCAGCCCCACTGGTCCCGGGCTGCAGCACTTGCGGCGTACCACTGGCGGGGGTGTCCTTCATCAAGTTTCCGCCCAGCGCTTGCAGGCCACTCGGGTTGACAAAGCGGGCCAATTGCAATTGGCCGATGACCTGCGTACCACCGGCGGCCAGTTGAATAGAGACCGCCCCGGTCTGAGCCACAGTGACGCTAGAGGCTGTGTTGGGAATGGTGATCGCCGGCTGCAGCAAAGCGCCACTTGCGGTGACCAACTGACCGGTTGCCGAAAGCTTGAAACTGCCGTCACGGGTGTAAGCAATGGTGCCATCGGACTTGGCGATTTGAAAGTAACCGTCGCCCGTGATGGCCAGGTCCAGCGGATTGGCCGTATTGACGAAACTGCCTTGCGCGTGCAGCTTTTCGGTCGCCACCACTCGCACGCCGGTGCCCAGCATCAAGCCAGTGGGGGCAACCGCATTGATGTCGGTTTGACCGCCGGCTTGCCGCACGTTTTGGTACACCATGTCTTCAAATACAGCGCGGTCACGCTTGAAGCCTGTGGTGTTCACGTTGGCCAGATTGTTAGAAATCACGTTCATGCGCGTTTGCTGCGCATCGAGGCCGGTTTTGGCCACCCACATTGATGCATCCATCTCAGCTCCTTCGGTCGTTT
This sequence comes from Polaromonas sp., assembly GCA_040400815.1. Lineage (GTDB taxonomy): Bacteria > Pseudomonadota > Gammaproteobacteria > Burkholderiales > Burkholderiaceae_C > Polaromonas. Next base: position 13,257 of record JBBAPN010000016.1, read on the forward strand.
GTTGCGTTCAGTCGGCTCATGGCATCAGTTCAGCTTCAGCAAGCTGGTGCCAGACTCGTCAATCGTTTTGCTCTCTTTGATGGTGCGTACCTGTTGCTCAAAAGAGCGGCTTTGGTCCATCAGTCTGATCATCACTTCCATGGCGTTGACGTTACTGCCCTCTAGCGCGCTTGGCGTCAATGAGGGAATGGCAGGGCCATTGACAATGTCTGCACCGAGCTTGCCCACAGGGCCAAACAAACCGTCTTGGCGGCGCTCCAAGGGTGTGGTGCTGGCGTCGCGCATCAACAAGCGGTCTATCAAGATCGGTTGCACAGCCCCCACTTGTGCCCGGTCAATGGCATACACCGAGCCGTCTGGGTTGATCGAGACTTTCAGGCCCTGCGGTATGGTGATCGCCCCACCCCCCTGTCCGCGTACCGCTTGGTGTGCGCTGTTTTCAAGCACCCCTGCAGAATTGACCCGCAAATCCCCGCGACGGGTGAAGGCCAGCTCACCGTTGCTGGCGCTGACCGCCAACACCGTGCTGCCGTTCATGGCCACGTCCATGGCGTTGCCCGTCGCTATCAAGGCCCCGGGTTTGAGCTGGACCACATCCGTGCTGATCGACTGCGGCTGCACGCGTGACGACAGACCGGGGCCCTCTACACCGATGGCGCGCATGGCCACTTCATAGCTGCGCTTGAAGCCAATGGTGCTGACGTTGGCCAACTCATTGGTGGTCATTTGGCGCGACAGACGTTGTTCGTCCATGGCGGCGGCAGCGGTGAAGGCGAGGCGGTCCATAGGGGGGTGTGATGGTCAGATTTTCAAAGGGTCTGGGCGTTCATCAACCGCGAATGTTGATGATGGCCTGGGTCATGGTGGTGCTGGTCTCAATGGCTTTGGCGTTGGCTTGGAAGTTACGCTGAGCGGTGATCAAGTCAACCAGTTCGGCAGTCAAGTCAACGTTGGAACGCTCGGTCGCACCGGCCCGCATAGTGCCAAAACCGGCGCCGCCGGCAGTACCTAAAATTGGATTGCCTGAAGCCGATGAGGACAAGAAGCTCGAGTCACCGACCTGCCGCAAGCCAATCGGGTTGGAAAAGTTGGCGAGCAAAATCTTGGCCAGCGACTTTTGCGTGCCGTTGGAATAACTGGCGTTGACCAAGCCGTCATTGGCAATCGTCACACCGACCAAGTCACCTTCTGGCTTGCCGTCTTGGCCTTGCGACAAAACCGCAAACGGTGAGGTGTATTGGGTTGATTTCGAATAATTGATGTTGATCGTCAGAGCGCCTTTACCGTCTTGCAGAAAGACAGTTTCGAGCTGAGAGCCCGCAATGGGGGAAACGATTTTGCCGCCAGTGTCAAAAGTCAGCTCGCCTTTGTCGAGATAAATCGGTGTCCACTTGGGCGCCGTGGCAAAACCATCGCCATTGGTGGTTTCTTTGCCCGCAGCGTCGATGTAAATCAGCTTTCCGCTGGCGTCGGTGCTTTGCGTAGGGCGTATCCAGTTCGAGGTCGCGCCCTTGCCGTTTTGGCTGGCCTCCAAACCCCAGGGACCTTTGCCGGACACTTTGATGAAGGAGTTGGAGTTGGTGGTGGCGGTGGTGAAGGTGAAGCGTTGGGCTGTGTTATCGAAGTCGACTTTGACACCACTGACGGTTTTACCCGAGCTGTCAGCCAGCAGGTTGATCTGACTTTGCAGCGCTTTTTTAAAGCCGTCCAAGGAGTAATCAGCACCCACCGGGATGGTGACCGTGCCACTCACGTCGTCGACCGTCACGTTGAAAGTGTTGTTGTCAGAGCTGACTGAGAAGTTGTTCTTCACGTTGATTGATGGCGACGTGCCGTAAGCGATCGCCGGCGACGAGGCGACACCGCGAACCGACAAGGTGGACGCTGCGACGGCAGTTTCCTTGAAGCCAAAAAGGCTCGTCACCAAGGGGTCGATGGTGCCGCCAACGATTGTTGCGCCGCCTGTTTTAACCAAGGGCGTGATGGAAATCGTCGATTTGTCACCGGTGGTGCCCGAAGCAATCGAAAACGACTTGCTGCCGGTGTTGTAGCTCACCACCGTGCCGTAGCGCTGGTCGGCCAGCACACGCAAAGGCGTGTCACTGTTGGGGCTGATCTGAAATGGCACCAAACCCGCTGCGGTCAGCGTTAAATTTTGATCTGCAGCCAAACCTAGCAAACTGTTTGCAGCAGTGCCGGTGGACGTTGGTACGCCCGAAATACTGACAACCTGCGGCGGTCTGTCGGTCACCACGTTGGTGTCGACAAACTTGAACGTCCTGGCGACCGCGTCGTAGGAAGCGGTGATGTTCAGGCTCTTACTCGGTCCGCCGGCGGCATCAATCGCTGCTTGCATGCCCTTCACAATGTCCTCGGTTACCATTTTGGAAGTTGATGGCGGTGTTGATGTGCTGACGCTGCCGCCGCTCACAAAATCTAAAGTTTTGACGCTGCCGGCAACTGTCAATGCGAATTTGGAACCGGAGCCATCGGCAGGCAAATCAAAATAACGCTCATCGCCAAACTTGCGGTTGATGTAGTTGCTCATCTCGGCAGCGATCTGGGTGCCGGTCAAGGTGTTTTTGTTGGCTTTCAAAAAACTCAAATCGACGTTGAGCGTACTGCCGTCGACCTCCAGTTTGAACAGATTGGTCAAATCCTTGGTTTGGTCAGTGCTGAAGTTGATGCCGGCGTTGTTGCCAGAAAGATCAGCAGACATGACCCCAGCGATGCTGGCGGGCACAGAGACTTGTTTGTCGTTCAATTGGTTGAGGGAAAATTTTTGCGTTTTGGCGTTGTTGGTCAGAAAGTCTTTGACCACGCTGTAGGGCTGGGTCACGCCGTACTGGTTGACATAAATCGGCTCTTTGTTGGCGTCAGAGGCCTGCATCAGCGAGGCTTTGACCTCGTCCGTACCGATGTAAACGTGGGTTTGCCATTTGTTGAACGGGCTGGTGGCGGTGGCGTTCTGCGTTTTGACGTAATAAATTGTTGCCAAGTAGCCGTTACCGCCCTGGTCGTACACCGTCAAGGCGGTGCTTTTGTTGTAACTGGCTGAGTTGGTGCGGCTGAAAGGGTCGGTGATGACATAGGCATCGGCCGGGAAGTTAATCCCCAACTGCACCTGCGAGGTTTGCTGGGCCTCACCCACGGTTTTTTGCGGAATGGTCAGCACCACGCGGTCGTTCACGTTCGGGCTACCGGTCGAGTCCACTGTTGCCGCCATCAACCGCTGGCCTGCCGAGTTCACCACGTTGAACTGGCTGTTCAGGGTGAAAGCGCCGTTGCGGGTGTAAATGTCTTGCAGTCCGTCGGCTGACTTGAGCGGGAAAAAACCGTCCCCCGAAATGGCCAAGTCCAGAGTGTTCGATGAGAATGAAATATTGCCCTGGCTGAACTCCTGGCTGACCTGCTTGAGCGAGACACCTTGACCGATGGCACTGGAGGATTTTTGCAAGGGCGAAGTGGCGAAAATGTCGCCAAAGTCTGCCCGCGAGCGCTTGAAGCCGGTGGTACCGACGTTGGCGATGTTGTTGCTGGTCACGCCCAACTGCGCGGAGGCGGAGTTCAGGCCGGTCAGGGAGGTATAAAAAGACATTCAGGGCTCCTGGGAAAACTTGGGAACTGGGTAATCTAAGAATCTGGGCAAGCGTTGGGACGGCTGGTTAGCTGCCAATCCGTGTGACGCTTGACAAGGGCACACTCAGGCCACCGTCGACTTGCAGCATCAGGGGGCTGGCAGCGTCGGCTTGACTGACACTGCGCACTGTTGCCAGTGTTTGCACCGGCGGGTTGGATGTGACGCCGCCTGAATTGAGGGTGATCATGAAGTTGTAATTGCCATTGGCCACCATCGCGCCATTGGAGTCCTTGCCGTCCCAAGTGAGGGTCAAGCTACCGGGTGGCTGGGCGCCCGCAATTTGCTCGCGCACCATGTTGCCCTGGCTGTCAAAGACTTGCAGCGTCATGCCGTCTGCGCCGGTTGGCAAGCTGACAACACCTTGCACTGGCTGACCCGTCATGACGATGGGTGCGCCGTCGACAGCGACTTTTTTGCCAATCAACGCAGTGCCATTGAGCATGCGGTCGCCGGTCATGCTGGTGACAAAACTGGTCAGTTGGGTGGCCATGTTGGTGGTGGCTTCGAGCTGTGAGAACTGGGCCAGCTGGGCGACAAACGCCTCGTTTTTGGTCGGGTCTAGCGGGTTTTGGTTTTGCAGCTGGGTGGTGAAAAGCTTCAAAAAGTCTTGCTGCGATGCACCTGTGCTGACCGCTTTGGGCTTGGCTGCAACGGCTTCAGTGCCCAAAATGCTGCTGGGCAAGGTGTAGGGTGTTGGGGCGATGGGTGTGATCATGGTGGCTCCGGCGAGTGGGTCTGTGTCGGTGGGGGCTGCGTCAAGCTTTGGTGATTTCAAGGGTGCGCATCATCAGCTGGCGCGCTGTGTTGATCACTTCAACATTGTTTTGGTATGAGCGTGAGGCGGCCATCATGTCGACCATCTCGCTCATCTCGTTGACGTTGGAGGTGTAAACATAGCCTTCTTTGTCGGCCAAAGGGTTGCCTGGGTCCAGCAAGCGCCGAACCGGGCTAGGGTCGTCAAGGATTTGTTGAATTTGAACCCCGCCTTGGCTGCTAATGCCTTGCGCAGCGCCTTGCTGTTGCTCCATGACGGTTTTGAAGACTGCGCGCTTGGCGCGAAAAGCATCCTTGTCTGAGCCCGCCACGGTGCTGACGTTGGCCAAGTTGGAGGCGATGGTGTTCATGCGCACGCTCTGGGCGTTGAGGGCAGAACCGGCGATACCGAAAATTTGATCGAGTGCCATGGGAATCAATCTCCTCGCAAGGCTTTGCGGATGCTGCTAACACGCTGCTCTAGAAAACTAAGCGTGGCTTGGTAGTCGCCAGCGGACTTGCCGTAATTGGCTTGCTCTATGTTCAGTTCGACCGTGTTGCCGTCAAATGAAGTGTTGAACGGTGTGCGGAACTTGACGCCGCCGGCGTCACCCGCATCGCCCTGGGCAACATGACCAGCGTGGGTCGTGGCCATGGCAGTGTCTTGGGCATGCTGCATGACTTGCTTGAAATCAATGTCTTGGGCTTTGAATTTTGGCGTGTCTGCGTTGGCAATGTTGCGCGCCAACAATTCCATGCGCTGACTGCGCAGACCCAGGACTTTGGCGTGCATCCCGAATTCGTTTTCTAAAACATTCATTGCTGACCTTCCCATTGGTTGCTGTCACGCCGTGACTGCGGTTTGTGTCGCTTGCTACAGTACCGGCAGGCTGGAACTTCAAAAATCAACACTCATTGCTACCTTGCAAAACACGTGCCACGATCAAGTTGCCGCTTTTTTCATTTTGCAGAGGCTTTGCTGGACAAGAGCGGCAAGATGTTGCCGCTGACTGTTGCCGCT
>JBBAPN010000016.1:18770-28718 GCA_040400815.1 Polaromonas sp.
TGTTGCCGCTGACTGTTGCCGCTACCGAAGTCGTGGGACTGCCGCCTGAACTTGTGGTTTGTTGTCTTCATAGGCGGCTGTACGCAAAGCTTGCAAACGTCCGCCGGTATAAATGCCTTGACCGAGCCGGTCGGATGCGTTTTTCAGCAACCCTTGCAAAATGGACTGCCGCGTCATAGGGGCGCTGACATTGCTCCCTTCGTACAAAGCTTTGGCTTGGTTGTTGCCAATGGGCAGTGGCGCGTCACTGCGCACTTCGCTGCGAGCCGCCGGCATCAAAACCGACAAATACAAGTCGTCCAGACCGGCGGGGCCTTTGTTTTTAAGGCCAACGTCGTCAAAGTACTTGTCAACCAAATGCAGTTGTTGGTAGACGCTGAGGTCCAAAATGGCTTTAGGGTTATCGGCGTAACCCGCACTTGCAGCGCCGCGGTTAGAACCGTCACAAAACTGAATAATGCCGTGGCAGCGCTGAGTGCTGGCACGTGGGTTCATGCCATCGCTTTCCATCAGCGTCATGCGGGCAAAGTCGTCTGGGTTGAATCGGTGGCTTTTGGCAAGTTCGAGAATTTTGTCGCGAACGACGTCCTTTTCATGGGCCGGAATGAAACCTTTGGCCACAGCGCGACTGAGCGTTTTGTCAAGAACTTCAAGGCGCGGCGGCGACCGTGGCGCTGTGTTGAGACCGGCCGGGCGAAAGGCCTGCAACTGACTGGCCGCCGGGGCCAAGGCGGACAACTGCCGGTCGCCTGGCAATGGCGTTTTTGGGCTGGCAGCAAGCCCGGCAGCCAAACCGCTTAAATTGAGCTGCTGGCCCGGGAAAATTCGGTTGACATTGCTGATGTTGTTGTCAAGAGCCACCCACTGAACCATGCGCAGAAGTTGCGTGCTGCTGAGTTGAACACCCTGGCTTTTTGCTTGGGCTTTGACCAAGGCATTCAGCGTGTCGCCAGCGGCAATGGTGCGCACAACGACAGGGTCTTGAGCTTCAGCAGGTGCAGACTCGGTCGAGGTCGGCGTGTCGGCTGAACCGTAATTGGGCGAACGCATCGCAACCGGCAAAGCCTGATTGAAGGCTTTGCCAAAATTGCCTGCAAGCGCTGGGTTAGGGGCCACTGGCGCTGCAGGGGGTTCGCTGGCCCAAACCGCCGTGCGAACGTTGACGCCTAAATTATCTTCAAGACCCATGAGAGGCTCCAACCTGAGAAACAATGTTGAGTGTTTTTTTCACTTGGTCTCTTTCTTGCAAACTAGCGTTAATATCTAAATTTGGTGTCGAAAAATCAACACCCTAACTGTCTATAGGCTTTGTTTGAGTGTTTTTATGCAAATGCTGTGCCTGCTTTTTTCGACAGCCTGCAAGCGAACCCTCACAGTCGCTTTGCTGCTGGCGGTTGGGGTTTTGCCAGCGCCTGCCTTGGGTCAAAGCGCCCAAGACAAATTACTAAAGCAAGTGCAAAAATGGGTGGCCAGCACGCAGAACACGTCACCAGAGCGTGTCGACTTGGCCCCGCTGGACGCCCGTGTAGAGGTGCAGTCTTGCAGCCTACCCCTGCAAATGGACCTGCCTTTTGCCTCGCGTGAAACGGTTCGCGTGCGCTGCAGCCAACCACCGTGGCAACTTTACATGCGCTTGCAAACCCCTTCCCCCAACCCCAGTCCCGCTGACATGAGCCCAACCGGCAGCCGTGACTTCGCCAGCCGCAAGACCGTGGTGACGCGGCATTTGGTTCAGCGTGGCACGCTGCTCGACGCGACCATGTTGGAGGAAGTTGCTTTGCCGGCGCTGGGCATGGACCCGCAGGCGGTCAGTTCAGTGCAAGACTTGTTGTATGGCGAGTTGTTGCGCGATGTACCCGCTGGCCAAGTGCTGCGCAGCAGTGACATCCGCCGTGCTGTGCTGGTCAAGCAAGGCCAGCTGGTTTTGATGAGCGTCGGCCAAAACGCAGGTTTTCAAATCACTGTGCGGGTAGAGGCACTGCAAGATGGTCGGTTGGGAGAACAAATACCGTTGAGAAATCCAGACTCGGGTCGATTAATAACCGGTAAAGTAACTGGCGTCAACGCGGTGCGTGGCCTGTAAATAGTTAAAGAAAAAACCTCAAGTTTTGGGTTGAACTGACGATGTCATAACTGTTCTCTCTCGATGTCCGTCTTCCAATGAAAGAAAAACAGCCATGACCGATGCGATTTCACAATATGGTCGACAGGGGCCCTTAGACAGCTCGTCTCGTGCTTCCCGCGAAGGCAAAGTCTCTGCTGAGACCAAAGCTGCCCCAGTCGACACCTACGCCGCCAATCAAGCCACCGCTCTCGAGAAAAAGCCCACCGTTTCAAAGCCTGGTCACGACACCTTGGTTCTCAGTGACGTGGCCAAAAAAGCCTTGTCAGAGCCTTCGTTTGACAGAACCAAGGTCGACGGCATTAAACAAGCCATACGCAACGGTCAGTACCCCTTGGATCCACGGCGTATTGCCGAAAGCTTCATGGCGATTGAGAAAATGATCCGTGGCTGATCTGATTTTTACATCTGCTTTGTTGCCAGAGGCAGAAAAGGCCGCCAAGTGGGCCAAGACAGTGTTCGCCCAAAAACTAGCGGACGAACTGGAAGACATCTTGCAAATGGAATTCGATTCCCTGCAAAAGCAAGACTTAGAACGTTTTGAACAATTGCAAAGCCGTAAAACAGATTTGTTGGCCGAGCTTTCTGGACTTTGCCCGCTTTCAGACACGCTGCAAACCGATCCTGATTGGCAGGGGTTGCGAGTGGCGATGACCCAATGTCGCGACATGCACAGGCGCAATGCGATGCTGATTGAGCGCAAGCTCGAGGCCATTCGCGGCACCCTGCAAAGCCTGCAGTCTTCGGTTGCAACCAGCTCGGTTGAGGTCTACGACCGATTAGGCCAAGTCGCTCGGTTCACGCGCAGCAGAGGCTATCAAGAAGCTTGACTGGGGCGCTTTTCGTCGCCTGGGCGCATACCTTTAAGCCAATAAACCCAGCTCAAAATGACTGCCACAGTGGTGTACAGCTCCTGCGGAATTTCGTCATCAACGTTCAGACGACTGAGCAGTGTCAACAACTGTGGGTCTTCAGACACATAAACGCCTTGCAGTCGAGCCTCCTCGATGATCATCGCCGCCAGTGCGTCGTCTCCCTTGGCAATGACAACAGGTGCGGTGTTCGGGCCATACTCCAGCGCAATGGCTTGCAGGCGTTGGTTCATGCGGACACATCCACCACCAGGCCGCGGCGGGCGGGTCGCCATTCAGCCGGTTCCGCGGGTCGAGGGCCATGGACAATCTGAAAGCTCTGCATGCGCAAGCCAGATTCGACCAATTGCTGCTTAAGCTCACTGGCCCGCGTCCGGGCTTGACTCACTACATCGGCTTCGAGCGCCCACATTTTCAGCTCGACTCTTTCACTGCCGTGAAGCTGGGTTTTGAGCCAAATCTCACCCAGCGTCGGACTGCGTGAATGCACGTTGACGGTGAGCGGCGGCGTTTTATTGCCTTTGCGTCGGGCCCGCCTGAAAACAAGCTCAACCGGTTCAGCGTCATGGAAAGGCAGCACCATGCGGAGCATCATTTCGTTTTGGTTTTGTGCTTGCACGGCCTGAACCTGGGAAGCCTCTAGGTCGTCAACAGCGCGTTGAATACCGCCAACCTTGACCGCGTCGTCGTCAGAGTCACCACGGGCGATGGCAGCCATCAGGCGTCTGAGCAATTGCTTAGGGTCGTCCCCAGGGGGCGTCAGGCCGCGGGCCAGCCAAGCCTCTGCGCCCATGCCTGCCGCCACGGCCTGACTCAAGATTTGGGGCGTCAGCTGAGCCATGGACAGTTGCATGCCACGCCACTGGGCCTGCAAGTCAGGCCGGGGCACACTTTGCAGCAAGGCGTCCAGCGTGCCGGGACGAAAAAGTTGCGTCAGTTCAGGCTGTCCAGCAGGCCGGTACAAGAGATTGGCAAACTTGGAAATAAGCCCGCTGACTTCGGGCAACAAACTCAGGCCGGTCCCAGCGAGCGGAGCCGGGGTGGCTGGCAGCAGTTGCAGATTCCAAGGACCGCTGGGAGAGGCGATGACCCGCATATTGAGGGTTTGACCTTCCGGCCAAGGCGAGGGCCGGGGCAGCTCCAGCATGCGACCCCGCAGCCACAAAACCATGTCACCGCCAGCGCGGGCCTGCACGTTGGCTTGAACAATGTCACCGTCTTTGAGGCCCAGTTCACGGGCAGCCGGGACAGCCAGCGGCAACAATTTTCCTTCCAAAAAAATCGGGTTGGCATGACCAGCGAGTTGGCTGGTTGGGATACCAGAGATCAAGGAAACCGAACCCAGCTACGCCGTTCGCTGGCGTTGCCTTGACGACTGTCCCCCGGCGATCCAGCGGCTTCGGCGCCCTCTAGCAGTGGCAGCAGGGTCGTGCGCAGTAATTGAACCTGGTCGGGCAACTGAAGCTGCGCGCCAGTTTGCAGCCGCGCCGGATTGCCAGCGACAAAAGCCGCAGGGTTGAGGTCGACAAAAGCTTTGCGCAGCAGATCGGCTCGCAAAGGACTGCCGGGCATCGTCTTTTGGATGATTCGGTCCAAGGTGTCGCCGCGCAGCACGCTGTAAGTTTTAACGACCAAACTGGGCGTGGGTTCGGCAGCCAAGGCTGAACTGATCGCCATGGAAGCCATCAGCAAAGAGATACAAAGGTGTTTCATTTTCTTCCTTCTCACTTGTGCGGTGGTGCTCATTCAGAGCGCAAAGAGGACGGCAAGCTGGGTGAGTCGGCTCGCCAAGCTCGCCAATCGGTGCGCACCAAATCGGCTGGTCCAGCCAAAATTTGCAGCTGCGCGTGCAAAGGGTAAACCTTGCCTACCGTGGCCAATACCGATCGGGCGGCCACACCAGCGGCCAACATGTGCTGGGGAAAGCTTCGCGGGTCGGCTACCAACCATTCTTCACCGGACCGCACACCCGCCAAGGCGCCTACGTTGATGTTGAGCTCTTTGCCGCGCACGACAGTGACATCCGGACGCACGGCTCGACAAGCGAGCAGTTGGGTTAAAGCTTGACGCCAAGGCTGCACCAAGGCGTTCGCCTGTTCTCGCACTGCGGCTTGCAATGGCGGTCGCCCCCAGGCGCTGGCGGGTCGGGGCATGGCCAGGTCTGCGCTGGCCTCAAAGACCGGTACCGCCTGACCGCGTGCCAGCACTGAAAAATGCAGCCGGGCCAGCACGGGTTGTTCAGCCCAAATAGGCAGCATCGACAAAAATTTGGCTGCCCCAGTCGCGGGCAAAGGCGGCAACGGGCTGACGCTCAGGTAGGCCTGCCAAGGCAATTGATCCGCGCTGGTGCCCAGCAAAACCCGTTCGTAACTCGTGCGTGCCAGCGGACCTTGGGCCAAAATATGCCAGCCAGCGCCAGCGTCAGCGCTGGTGACAGCGTCTTGCTGCAGCAGACCGACGGTGAACTGTCCAAGCGCTTGTACCAGCGGCAGTTGCTCGACCGACCAGCTGCCTTCGACTGACAGGCGAAGGCCGACCAAATGCTGCAAAGCCGACACTTGAGTGCAGTCTTGGGTCGGGGACAGGATGGCTTTAACCAAGTCAAGACGAACTGGCGCTGCGGTTTTGGAAGCAGCGCTTGAGGACGGTACCGCGGCCGAAGGCAGCAGCAAGCTGGCTTGCGGCTGCCCTGAGCTGTCGCGTTTGTAAGCCAGCACCTGGACGCCGCGAACTTCCATGCCAGAACGGAAACTGCTGCCTTCCCGCAAGACGCCCTGTCCGTCAATCCAAGACAGGCTTTCGACACGGGTGGCACCTTCAAGTGCCGCGTGCACCAATCCTTGGCGGATCGCCTCAAGCCGTTCATCTGGCGTAAAAATATCGGTGGCCGATTGCGCGCCAACCGAAGTTGCAGCGAGCATCAGACCCGCCAGCACGCAGAGCGAGTGCCGGCAGGCTGAAAGAAAAATGTGAAATGAACTCACTTTGGGCTCCGTGCGCTGGTGCTGGCGCGATGCAACGCCGCCAATCAGCGGCCCTTGGTGACCATTTGACCAAGGTACAAGGTGCGCAAATCGCGCACCACGGACTTGTCCAAAGAAAGCGTGGTTTCGTACGTGTCATCACCCGCTGGCGTGATGCTGACCAACACAGCGCCGTAGATCACGCCTTCAACACGGGTCCGAAAAGTGTCATTTTGTACCGTCATGTCGGCCACTGTGGTGCTGGCGTCGAGTTGCTGACCGTAAACCTGCTCGGTCAAGGAACGATAGGCGTCAAGTTTGGACGCACGAATGGCCAGCAAGCGCTGCTGCGCAGGAACTCGGTGATTTTGCACACTGATCACCGCATAGCCGGTGGCGGTCAAGGTTTCACGCTTTTCGACCAAGGGCGCGATCATGCCTGCATCAGGGGCGGCTTGGACGGCAGCGGCTTGCACTGTCGCAGCGGTTTGGCAAGCCGACAAGCCACAGACCAGCACAAACATCATGAGCGGCAAAGCCAACCGGCGGGGATTGAAGCAACACAGGCGGTTCATGGTCAAAGTCCTTGTCTAATTGCAAAAATATACATGCTGTTTATCGGCAGCAATTGACACAACTTGAGGCAAGTTCAACTTGAAAACGCTCAGTCAGAACATCGCCAAGCACGACGCTTGATACGCCAATTAATTTATACGATTTCAAAAATTCAAGAAATTTGTCACACAACATATGTATTATGTGAAGATTGGTTAAATTTTAAATTGTCCTATATGCAACCATCACCGTTCTACCTGGGTCATAGCTCAGCTGCCAAGTCAGTGCGCGACCTTGTGGCACAGGTGGCTGAATCAGCCGCCACGGTGCTCATCACGGGTGAGAGCGGAACCGGCAAAGAACTTGTTGCGCGGGCGCTGCACGACGAATCAAGCCGCTGCCACGGAAGTTTTGTGCCCATCAATTGCGCGGCCATTCCCAAAGATTTGCTTGAAAGCGAGTTGTTCGGGCACCGTAAAGGCGCTTTCACCGGCGCGGTTGCTGACCGGGTGGGCCGCTTTGAACTGGCCCACGGCGGGACCATTTTTTTAGATGAAATCGGCGACCTTTCACTGGACATGCAGGTCAAGCTGCTGCGGGTGCTGCAAGAGCGCATGGTGGACCCGGTGGGCGGTTTGCGCCCCATCAAGGTCAATGTTCGGGTGGTGGCCGCCACCCACCGAGACCTCGAGTCTGAAATCCAGGCTGGACGCTTTAGAGAAGACCTGTATTACCGCCTGAATGTGCTGCCCCTGCACACCGCGCCGCTGCGTGACCGCACAGAAGACGTGCCTGAGTTGTTGCGTCATTTTGCGGCCTACTTTGCCAAGCCTGGCTGTCCAGCGGTGACTTTCACCAGGGATTTTTTGCAGGCCTTGAAAGACTACCATTGGCCTGGCAACGTGCGTGAGTTGTCAAACTTGGTCAATCGTTTCAGCACGCTGTATGCCAGCCAGTTGCTGGCTTTGCGAACCGTCACGCCCAATTTGCTACCGCGCGGCTTGGCTGCATTGCAAGCGGAACGTTGTCCTACACCCTTTGCTGATGAGGTGCCAACGGCAATGAGTCAAGCTCAGTTCGTCATCACCAAGGCGTCAAATGAAGCGGCCATTGAGTTCAAAGAAGCCGAGAACGTGAACCCGGTGGAAGACCTGATCCTGATGGCACAAGGGGGTTTGCCGACCTTGCCGCAGGGCGGCATGTCCTTGAAAGACCGTTTGGCCGACATTGAGCGCGACTTGATTTCCCAGGCGCTGGCCCGCAGCCATGGCAATGTGTCCAAAACGGCACGCTTGCTCAGCTTGCAGCGGACCACCTTGATAGAGAAAATTCACAAATACAATTTGCGTCCGATTGTTTCAGAAGAGAACATCGAAACTGACTTTTAAGCCCGGTTCATTTCACATCAGCTGAAGGCTTGTCGGCAGTTTGCGCACGTGGGTATTGCAACATACGCTCACGGTTGCGCACTGCGGCTGCAGCGGCTGCACTGGCAGCGGCTTCGCTGGTTTGGCGTTCTCGCTGCTGACGCGCCTGGGTCTCCAGTTCGCGACGCACCGCGCCAGCATCTCCCAGCGCCCCTTGCAATCCCTTCATTTGGCTCGACAGCGTTGACAGTGCACCGGCCTGGGCTTTCAGTCGGGCGTCCATGGCGCTGACCTGCTGGCTCATGAGTTGGGTTTTGACTTCCACCTGCTTGGCGGTCAGCTCAGGCATCCCTTGGGTGCTTTTGATGGCTTCGTCAAGCCGCCCGTCGATCTTGGTTTGCAGCGTCGCAATGGCCTCTTGCTTGACCAACAATGACTGCAAAGCTTCTTGAACAGCGCTGACTGACTCCATCGACGCGTCCATTCCCACCATCCGCTTGCCGACTGTCAGCAACATGTCGTCCAGTTTGGCCACCCGGTCTTGCATGCGAACCGCCAAAGCTGCAAATACGCCGCCGGCCAACAGCATCAAGAAACCGCAAATGACCAGCGAAACAATGAAAAACTTACGTTGCGTGCGGTAAGAAACTTGCAAGTCCTTGGCGGCGGAACGCAGCTGACCCGCGGCATCTGCGGCCAGGCCCGCAGCACGCGTCGCCAGCTCTCCAGAATCCATGAGGGCCAGCCGCATGTCGCTCATCTCCGCCCCCAAGGCAGGGGCATCGGTGTCAGCAGGCGTGTCAGTGATGGCTGCTGAAGTGTGTGTTGCATTGCTCATTTAAGTCTCCAAGGCTCGCGTCATTCAAAAATATTTACAAAATGTCAGTTGCGCTTTGTGAGTTGCAGGGCATCAAGCTTGCTGCGAACCTTGTCGTTTTCTATTTTTAACGCGACTACGCGCGCCGGAAAATCCATTTGCGGCATCTCGTCTGTGTCATTTTCCAAGCCTGCCATTTCAGAGGCAGCCATTTCAGCGGCTGCAGTTCCTACAGGTGGCGCCACCGGGTCTTCCAATGCGTCTAACTTTGCGCGTATGTCGGCGCTATTCAGTGTTTCTGGCAGCGTCTCAGGCAGTTTCACAAAGTGGTCATTGTTGGCATCCGTGAGCTGCGGTCCGGCGACACGGTCCGCATCGACAACAAGTGCCTCTGGCAAAAGTGCCATGTGGTCGTCCAAGACACTTGCAATCACCGGGCCTGGGCTGCTGTTGCTGGCGTCGTCTTGGTTTTCCGGGGCCAATGCACGCTGCGCTTCTAGTTCCCGCTGAAATACGGGTTGCTCAACGGTCGAGTTTTTCGGGTCCACTTCAGAAACAACAAGGCGCTGGGAATCAAACGAAGTTGTTTGCTCTGGCCCTTCAACCCCCGCTATGACTTTGCGCACTGAAGGTTCTTGGATTTCAGCTTTTTTGTGAATGGCAACATTCGACCCCTCCACCAGCGTAACTTGGTGAGGACTGTCGTTTTTAATCAATGTAGGTTCGATCATCTGGTGGGCTCCTGCAGAGGTTCGGTATTGGTTGAATCCGAATTGAATTGCTGGCGAATTGACATGGCTGTGCGCACCAAAGCGCCGGCTGGTTTCCCGCGATCAGTGGTAGAAAGCGTCGCCTGTTCGGTTGTTGTGAAAGGACCTGAAAGGACGACGTAATAGGGGAATTTACCGCGCGGCCGGTAAACCGCCACGATCCGCGACTCAGCCAAGCCAGGCGCTCCTTTTTTCCAAACCGCCGCCTCTTGGTAAGTCTGCATGGCCGCGTACTGCACGACAAACGAGGATGCCGGCATCGCATTGACCCAATCCCGCTCTGCCACGCCCTCGGCCGCAAGTCCATTGGCAGCAGTACTGAGCTTGGCAGTCGTCGGCACGGCAACCGGGCCTGCTTGCACGGTAGGAGGGGCGCTGGCAATCACAGCCAGCGGAGCAGGCTTTGCCGTATTGGTCTGCGTCACGGCTGGTTTTGCAGTCAAGTTAAGCGATTGCGATGTTGGTACGGGTACGGGTTCAGG
>JBBAPN010000016.1:28818-43045 GCA_040400815.1 Polaromonas sp.
ACTGGTTCAGGGACTGGTTTTAAGAGTTCGACCACCGCAGGGTTAGGCAATGGCGCTGGTGCGAGCTTCACCGCCGCTGGGGGAGCCGCACTGTTCGAAGTGAGCTTGACCCACTGTTGGGTCCATTTATCCCGGTCAATACTGAAAACCGTTGGGTGCAACCAAGCTGTCACGCCGACGGAAAGACCGGCCAACAAGACCACTGATACGACCCAACGCCAAATGATTGGCAGGGTTCGAAGCAGCACAAATCTGGCTTTTTTGCTGGCATTGTTGACCCGTCGTTTCGCCCTTCCCTTGCCGATTTCTTCTGCAAAAGTAAAAATCTCGGTCGATGACTTTGTCGGAGGCGATTGAAAACCCAATGGGTCAATGCCGGCTGGATCCGCGATCACCGGCGCTCCTGGAACGGTCGCTTCTAATTTTTTAAGCAGGGCTTTAACCGCGCCTTCGCAACCGTCCTCGCGCCCTTGAACCAGCATGGCGGCGGCTTGCTCAGGGGTTGGTGCTTCAATGTCCCAACGCAGAATGCGTCGATCAATGGAGTCGAAAACTTGGCGGCTTTGAACGCTGGTGCCGAGCAGCAACACGATACGAATATTGGCACCGGGAAAGTTTTGCACCAAACGGGCCAGCAGCTTGACCTCGTGGTCAGCCAAAGCGCCAGCGTCGTGGACTATCCAGATTCGGGGCGGCGCGTCCAAACCTGGCAACTGCATGGCTTGTTGCACCGATTGTTCGGCCAGCACGTCATTAAAGCGGGCCAACATGGCAGCAGTGTCCGCTGGAAAATAGACCTCCAACGGGCTCAGGGGCGAACTCTCTCGAAGACGCGCAATCAACAGCCGGCTGTAGTGGTCAAGCACCGCTTCACGGTCGCTTGAAAATGCCAAGCTGCGGCCATCGCGAACCAACCCAGCGACACAGCCCTCCAAGCGAAAGCGATCAGCTGCTCTGAAGAAAAGCGACGGCAAGCCCACCTCGGCTTCATTTAAACGCATGGTCAGGTCACTCATGCTTTGGCATTTTCAGAATTCTCAAGTTCGCCCTTGGCGTTAAAGCGCATTGACGGCGGAATCTTTGGTTGGGGCCTGGCCATCGCATCTACCCCTGGCTGCACGCGTGCCAAACTAAAAATGTAGGCAATGACCGGCGCAACAGCGTGGTAAAGCGCCTCGGGAATCGGTTTGTCAACGTCGGTTGTGAAGAACAAGGCCCGCGCCAATTGCGGCGAAGCAAACATCTCAACGCCGTGCTTTTTGGCTTCTTCGCGGATCAGCGCCGCCATATGGTCAGAACCTTTGGCCAGCAAAAGTGGTGCCCCGTCAGCAGTGGGGTCGTACGAGAGTGCGACCGCAAAGTGCTCCGGGTTGGTAATCACCACATCAGCGTCTTTGACCTTTTGCATCATCCGGTTGTTGGCCATCTCGCGCTGGCGACGACGAATTTGTTGCTTGACTTCAGGCCGACCTTCCATGTCCTTCATCTCGTCTTTGATTTCTTGCTTGGTCATGCGCAAACGTTGGATGTATGACCATTTTTGGTAGGGCGCGTCAATCAAGGCGATCAGCACCAGACTGAGCGTAAGCCAGAGCGCGGCATGGGTGAGCAAGTTGCCGGCAGCGGCCAGGGCAGACTGAAGTTCCATGTTGCCGAGTTGAAGCAACTCGGTCATGTGACGCATCACCAGGAGCCATAAAACAGCGGCCACCAGCGAAAACTTGGCCACAGACTTGAGCAACTCCACCACGGCACGTGAACCAAACATGCGCTTGAAACCCTCTGCGGGGCTTAGTTTCGAAAATTGCGGCGCGACACCCTTGATCGAAAAGTGATATCCACCGGTGGCCCCCGACGCCAGAATCGCCACCACGGCAACAACGGCCATCAAAGGCAAAACCAGCAACAAAGCTTCTAGCATTTGCATTGCAAAATTGGCTGGTAACAAACTGGGCGTGTCGAGGGTCTTGCGGTCGAATGTGAAACTCTGTACCAACATGGCAGACAAGCGTGTCGCCCAAAGACTCCCGACGATCAGTATCGTCAACACCGCAGCGATCATGACAGCGGCCGCCGGCAGTTCCATGGAACGGGCGACTTGACCATCGTCACGCGCGCGTTTGAGCCGCCGCGCTGTGGGTTGTTCGGTGGGATCTGAGCCGCTATCGGACATCTTGATTGAAGTTCATTCAGTTGAAAATAACTGCCGTCAAGGCAAGCCGACCAGCACACGAATCTGGGTCAAACCTTGCAACCAAAGCCACTGAATTCGGTTAGCAATGCTGGACAAAGAGACAATCAAAACGAAAAATCCGGCAACAATCGTGGCTGGCAAGCCAACCGAAAAGATATTCAGACTGGGGGCTGCGCGGGTCACCACGCCCAAGCCGATGCTGATGAACAACAATGTCACCATGACTGGCAAGGCTGTTAGCACAGCGCCTAAAAAAATCATGGAACTCCAGCTCACCAACTGCCCATAGGCGACTTGGTCGATCAAGGAATGCCCCACCGGCAGACTGGAAAAGCTCTCCAGCACCAGGGCCAACAGCATTGCATGACCGCCCAAACTGACAAAAATTAGAGTCGACAAGATCAGCAAAAATTGCGCGATCACCGGCACGTTGCCCAAGTTGGGATCGATCAAACTGGCCATCGACAGACCCATCGCGTTAGACACCGCCTGCCCCGCAACCACCACCGAAGCCGTGACGATTTGCAACATCAAACCCATGAAGACGCCAATCACCAACTGGTTGAGAATTTCCAACAAGCCAGCAGCCGACAGCGGATCGATCACCGGCCAGTCGAACATTGGGTAGACCATCACCGACAAAGCCAGCGCCAGCAAAATACGGATTCGAACTGTCACCGATTGCAATGAAAAAACCGGCGCCGCCAACAGCAAGGCCGAGATCCGCAGCATCGGCCACAAGAACGCATAAAAGCGCTCAACAATGTCGACGGCGGCGATGTTCATAGTCAGGTGAAAAGGCTTGGGATGCGCAAAAAGATGCTGCGCGTGTAATCCACCATCATGGCAATTTGCCAGCCGCCGACCACAGCCAGCGTCAAGGCCATGGCGGCGAGTTTGGGAATGAAGCTCAAGGTCGCTTCATTGACAGAGGTGGCCGCTTGAATGATGCCGACAACCAGTCCAACGGCCAGCGCCATACCGAGCAACGGTGCTGAAATCAGCACGGTCATCCAAAGGGCTTGGGTGCCCAGTTCAACAACAGTCGATGCGTCCATGTGCAGCTTTCTCAGGTGGTGACAAAACTGGCTGCGAGGGAGCCCATGATCAGCCCCCAACCGTCGACCAGCACAAACAACATCAACTTAAAAGGCATTGAAATCATCATCGGCGAGAGCATCATCATGCCCATCGACATCAACACGCTCGCCACAATCAGGTCAATCACCACAAAAGGCGTGTATATCAAAAAACCAATCGTGAAGGCGCTTTTGAGTTCCGAGGTGATGAAGGCTGGCACCAGTGTTGTGAAGGGCACAGTCGCCGGGCTTAAAGGCTCACCTTTGCGGGCAATCTGCATGAACAGCGCGATGTCGTCACCCCGGGTCTGGGCCATCATGAATTTGCGAAAGGGCGCTTCGGCCGCGGCCAGCGCCTTGTCAAAATCCAGGCCGCTTTGCAAGTAGGGCGCCAAGGCATTTTGGTAGACCTCGGTCAGTACCGGCTGCATGATGAACAAGGTGAGAAACAACGACAGACCGACCAGCACGGTGTTTGGCGGCGTCTGACCAGTGCCCAAAGCCTGACGCAACAGAGACATGACAACGATGATGCGCACGAAGGAGGTCATCATCAACAGCAGCGAAGGCAGCACTGTCAGTGTGGTCATCAAGGCCAGCAACTGCAAGGTTAAGCTGTACTGGGTGCCTTTGGCGCCGCCAGTCACGTTGAGCAGGGGCAAGCCTTGCGACCAAGCCGCCAGCGGTAACGCCGAAGCCAACAGCACCAA
Source organism: Polaromonas sp. (assembly GCA_040400815.1). Taxonomy (GTDB): domain Bacteria; phylum Pseudomonadota; class Gammaproteobacteria; order Burkholderiales; family Burkholderiaceae_C; genus Polaromonas. Next base: position 32,802 of record JBBAPN010000016.1, read on the forward strand.
AATACCGAAATTGCGCCAGGCCTTAAGTGACATTAAGCAGCTCCGTCGCTTGCTCAGTTGCAGCATGCCAGCTGCCCAACGCCGTCAACTGGTTTGGCGAGACACCGACCAAAATCTCACGACTGCCGACGCGAACCAAAGCGATTTTTTGACGCGGCCCAACACTGACTGCCTCGATGACTTGCATTTGACGCACGCCACCGCCCTGCCGAACCCCCGACTGCAAGCGTTTGAGCGCCCACAGCAAGCCGCCCAACAGCACCAGAACAAGGAGCAGACTGCCGGCGAAACGCAGCATGTCCATGCCTGAAAGACCGCTGGCCATGGTCAGAGATTCTTCATGCGTTCAGAGGCTGGCACAACGCGGGTCAGCCGAATGCCGTAACGGTCATTGACCAGCACCACTTCGCCCTGCGCGACCACTGTTTTGTTGACCAACAGATCGAGCGGCTCGCCAGCGATCTGGTCAAGTTCGACCACGCTGCCCTGGGTCAGTCGCATCAGATCGCGAATCTTGATCATGGCGCGGCCAACTTCGACCGTGAGCGTGACGGTGATGTTTTGCAGCACCTCTGGGTTGATCTGAGCGCTGGAAGCGCCATTGGCAGTGTGATTGGCAAACGTGTTGTCGGTCATGTCGAGTTCCTGAAAGTCATTGCATGCCGGGGATCACGGCGCGGTCAATCTGCACGGCGGTCTGAGTGCCTATGGCCCCGACCTGCACGTCAAAAGCGGGAACGTCATTGATCAGCAGGCGGGCCAGCTCGGGTTTCTTGAAATAAAGCACGTCGCCGGCCTGCATGTTTTCAATGGTTTTAAAGTTGCCCTCAAAAGACCCCAGCAGCACCCGTACTTCTAAATCAGCGCTGTCAACTGCGTAATTCAGATCATTGCGCCACTGGTTGTCAGACTCTTCGTTACCGTCGCCCGTTTGAACTCGGCTGCGCAGTAAGTCACGCACCGGTTTGAGCGACGCATAGGGGTAAACAAGGTCAATAAAGCCTTTAGTTTGCAGGCCAGTTTCAATCTCAAAACGGGTCATGATGACCAGATCGCTCTCGTCTGCAATCTGCGCAAACTGCGGATTGATTTCCGAACTGACCAACTCAAAATCAATCTCCATCAAGGGCGACCAAGCTTCCTTGAGGGAGCGAAAAAAAACATCCAAAATCATGTTAATGATGCGGGTCTCGGTGGGTGTGAACAAGCGCCCCGAGGGCAGCTGGCCGACGCCGCGGCCGAAGCCACCAAAAAAACTGTCAAGTGAGCTGAACACCACTACCGGGTCAATCACCACAATGGAATAACCACGCAAAGGGTTCATGCGCACAACATTCACCGACATGGGTGCACGCAAGCCATGTAAATAATCGCCAAACCGCACAATTTGGACATTCGTCGGATTGACGCGCGGATTGCTGCGCAACATTTCCAACAAGCCCAAACGGAACAAACGTACAAAGCGCTCGTTGATCATGTCGACTGATGCGACATTGACACCCAAGCTGCTGTCCTCACTGGCGAGGTCGTGCTGTTTGTAGCGGGCTGATGTGTTGAAACCCGTGTCGACCGGGATAGTCCCGTCATTGACACCCTCGGCAAGGGCCGAAAGCTCTTCAGGGGTCAGCAAATTGGTGGCCATGGACAATTCAGAGTACAAAGAAAAATAGATTTCGGAGCGTCACAAGGTGCGTCAGTGCACACCTTACTGGACGATGAAAGAGGTGAAGTAAACGTCTTCAATGCCGCCAAAGTCTTCGTATTTTTCAAGCAAGGTGTTCATTACGTCGCGGATTCGAACCGCCAGTTCTTTGCGAAACTCGGGCTTGTTCAAATCAGCGTCGACGGTTTGCCGCAAAACATCCATGATCACCGAGCGAAGCGCAAACTCATGTTTCTTGACGTTATCCAAAACCCGCTGGTCATAACGCGTCACCACCGCAACCTGCAGCGACATAACCTTGCGTGAGCCAGAAAGATTGACCAGTAAGTCGCGCTCGAGTTGAAGGTAGCTGTAGTCAAAACGCACCGCATCGGGTGATTTTTTGGTGAGTTTGGCCGGCGGTCCTTCTTTGGCTCCCTTGACCGGCGCCCCATGAGAATCTGTTTTTGCGGCATCGCCGTGGCCATCGCCGGCGCCAGCTTGGGCTTCAGCCTCAAGCTGCTGCTCTGCCGACAATTCTGGCTTGGCCTTGAAAAAACCAGTTGCAAACAGGGTTCCAAACACGGCGCCTACCAAGACCAAGATAAGTACCACAACGCCACCAACAATCAACAGCATTGGCTTTTTGGCTTTCGGTTCCGCCTCAACAACTTCATCAACCATGTGACACCTCTTTTAAATGACCCATCTATGCATACATTTTCAAGCCAATACATCCCACGTGCCACTTGTGCCGCCTTGTCGGGCGCCACTCAAAGGCACTGCGGCCAATGATGAGACCGCAGCGACGTCGACATCGCTGTCATTTGGCGTGCGCTTTGCCGGAGTTTTCCCTGGTGTCGGATTTCCGCCAGATTGGCGCGCGGAATCTCCATTCACCCAAACATTAGCAACTGCCGTGCCTGAATCCGACAAACTCTCCCGCAGCTTGGGCAGACCTTGGCTGATCAGTTCACGTGTCATGGGGTTGTCAGACCTGAAAACGGCGTCAAGCCCGCCAGAGCGCATCTGTAGTTCAAGGTCAATTCGGCCCAAGCTGACCGGGTCTAGACGCATTTGCACCTTCCACTCGCCGCGCTCTATTTGCGCCTGTAGCCGCTGGCCCAGCGCTTGCCCAAGTCGATCAGCCAACAATTGATAATTCTCAGCGCGCTGGCCAGCCATGCTCGGACTCACCGCTTCAGACTGCAAGGGCTGGGGGGCAGATGCTTTACGCCCATCGTCCACCGGCAGCGTTGTCGCCGCGCCCATGCCTGCCACTTTGGTCACACTCGTCAAGGTCTCAATTGCCGGGGCAGCATCGACAGCATCGACTGATGCTCCGACTGGGGCAAAAAACTGGCGCAGGTCCAGCGCCGCTTGGCTGACACTGGGGCTGCCAACCGCATTGCCGGTTAGTTTGCCCCAAGCTTGCGCTTGAGCGCTGCCTGTCAACCCGGCAAGGCGGCGCGTCAGGGCCGTGACCACCTCGCGCGGAAGTAACAATTCAACACGCAAGGCATCAGCCATGACATCTTCAGAAGCCTCCGGCTTGACCGCGGCTGCAGCGCCTGCAGCGGTCAGCGTATTTTGTTGTGACGCTGCCGGGCTTTGCAAAGCCACTTCGACGGCAGCCACAAAGGCCGGCGTTGTGACCGAGGCTGACGACGAGGTGGCAGTCGGCGCACGGTCCGACAAGAAATAAGCCGTCGCAACTGGCGCCGCTTGGATAGCCTCCTTGGCCGTCACAAGCTTGGCATCAACGTCTATGACAAGAGGTAATGAGGAAGAGGCTGGCGGCAACACTGTTGCGGGGGCTGGCGGCAGACTGATGCTGAGTATTTGCCCCGTCAGAAAGTGGGCCGCTGGAACAGGCGAAGATGTGCTCGCGTCCAGTGTTGCAACAGGCTTGGCGCCAATTGCACCCACCAGAGCGGGCATCAGGGCCGAAGCTGGCGGCACGTCGGCACTCACTACTTGACCCGACAAAATATAAGCGACGCCCACCTTCCCAGCGGTCGCAGACATCGCAAACGTCGCAGTTGCAGCTGCTAAGCCGCCAACACCCGCTGGCGTTGGCGCAGCCATGTCGCCAAACAAGGCGGCCAGCGTACTTTCATCCAGCCCTTGCGATCTGGCAAAAGCCATCAGGCTGCCGGTGTCTGGCAGGGGCTTTGCTGTGGTGATCAATTCAATCTGCGGTCCCAAAGGCACAGCTTGCAGACCAGCTTCAGCCAAACCCGCAGCGGCAAGACCTTGCCGCTGCGGGTCGGCCAACATACTGCTGAGCAAATTGGCAAAGTCGGCCCCCCGAAGCGCAAGACTGGGCGGTTTCAGGGGTACAACACCCGGCGGCTCAATGCCTGGTGCAGCCGCACTGGCCGGATTGGGTAAAGCAGCAAGAGAGGAGAAAGTTAGATTTGTGTCCATGAGATTTTTACTTCTATCAACAGAGCGACCAAGTCATGCGTACGCCGAATTGACAAAGAGATAGCAAAAATCGTGACCGGACAGGTGTTGCCGCTTTGGCGAGAGGCCATGACATTTGAAAACCGGCTTTGCATGGCACAAACTTTGCATAAAGACTTGTCGTACAACCGTTTTTAATTCTTTCAGACTAACCATCGCCACCATGAACACATTGACCCTGTCAGGTATTCGACAGAGCTTGTCCGGCTTCAAACTCAAAGGGTTGGGAATTCCGGCGCTGGTACTGTTGATAACTGCCATGTTGGTGTTGCCGTTTCCGCCATGGCTGCTCGATGTCCTGTTCACCTTCAACATTGCAACCAGCCTGCTGATCATCATGATCGCCATCAGCACCCGCAAGCCACTGGAGTTTTCATCTTTTCCCTCGGTTTTGTTGTTTGCCACGATGCTGCGACTCGGTCTGAACGTCGCCTCGACCCGGGTGGTGTTGGTCAGCGGCCACGAGGGGGTAGAAGCTGCCGGCAAAGTAGTGGCGGCTTTCGGTCATATCGTCATCGGCGGCAACTACGTGGTGGGTTTCATCATTTTTGCGATCCTCATGATCATCAACTTCATTGTCGTGACCAAAGGTGCCGGCCGGGTCTCGGAGGTCAACGCCCGCTTCACCTTGGACGCTATGCCGGGCAAGCAAATGTCGATTGACGCCGACCTCAACGCGGGCGTGATCGATCAAGAAACGGCTAAAAAACGGCGTGAAGAGCTTTCGCAAGAATCCGACTTTTTTGGCTCCATGGACGGTGCCTCGAAGTTCGTTAGCGGTGACGCAGTGGCTGGTTTGCTGATTTTGATCATCAACTTGGTGGGAGGTTTGGCGATTGGTGTGCTGCAGCACGATTTGTCGCTGTCTGAAGCAGGTCGGATTTACACACTGCTGACCATCGGCGATGGTCTGGTGGCGCAAATTCCGTCGCTGTTTTTGTCGCTGGCAACCGCCATTATCGTGACCCGCGTCACGACCTCTGAGTCGATGACCGAGCAAGCAACGGCTCAGTTGTCAAACCCTTCTGCCCTGTTCATTTCGGCCAGTATTTTGGCACTCCTTGGGCTTGTTCCCGGCATGCCACATTTCGTTTTCTTGTTGCTTGCCAGCGCTTGCGCTGGCATCGGTTTCATGGTTTTGCGCCGCAGTGACGTGCCTGAAACCGCTAGCCCAGCCGGCATCGCCAGGGCAGCGGCCGAGTCTGTCAATCAAGACCTCAAAGAGCTTGATTGGGATGACGTCGACCAGGTTGACCTGATTGGCTTGGAAATTGGCTATGGCCTGATACCGCTGGTCAACCCGGATGCCGGCGGTCAGCTGATGGCGCGGGTCAAGGGTGTGCGCAAAAAACTCTCTGTCGAGCTCGGCTTTTTGATTCAACCAGTGCGTATCCGTGACGCTCTCAACATTGACCCGGATACTTACCATATCGTTTTAAAAGGCGTCATCCGCGGCAAAGGCGAAATTCGCGTTGGGCGCGAAATGGCCATCAACCCTGGCCAAGTCTACGGCTCGCTCGAAGGTGTCGCTTGTAAGGAAGCGGCTTTTGGCTTAGATGCTGTTTGGATCGATCCCTCGCAACGCGACCACGCTCGCACTCTGGGCTACACCGTGGTGGACGCCAGCACGGCCGTGGCTACGCACTTGAACAAAGTCCTGCGCGACAACGCCGCCGACTTGCTCAGCCACGACGAAGTCCAACAATTGCTGGACAAGCTGGCAGCCAAGTCCCCCAAGCTGGTGGAAGACTTGGTGCCGGGCAAATTGTCGCTGGGTGTGGTCACCCGGACCTTGCAAAACGTGCTGGGTGAGTCGGTCTCGATACGTGACATGCGAACCATTGTTGAGGCGCTGTCTGAAGCCTGCGGCCGCACGCAAGACCCTGAGCAGCTGACGTCCATCATCAGACCCAAACTCGGTCGAATGATTGTGCAAGGGCTGGTTGACGCGCAAAACAGTTTGTCAGTCATCACCTTGGACCCCGGCCTTGAACAGTTGCTGCACAACGTGTTGCAGCAAAGCGGTCCAAACCAAAACATGGTGCTCGAGCCTGGCTTGGCCGAGCGTCTGTTCACAGCGCTGCGCGAGGGTGCACGTTCGGTTGAGGAACAGGGTTATCCCGCTGTGCTGGTGGTGTCTCCAGCGATACGGTCATGGTTGTCTAAGGCTGTGCGTTTCAGGGTGACCGACTTAACCATCCTTTCTTACAGCGAAATTCCAGAGGATCAAATGGTCAAAGTTATTCACACCGTTCACGCTGAGTCCAAAACATAAGCATTCCGTTCAGCGGCACACTCATTCAAAACTCAACCCATCATTGTCATGCAACTCAAGCAAATACTTGCACGCGATGCCCGCAGCGCCACCGACAAGGCGATCGCACTTTACGGCTCGGACGTTCTGATCATCTCTAACCATTTGGTCAACGGTCAAACTGAACTGGTGGTGGCACTCGATCTGCCTGAGATTGAATCGGCGGCCAGCGCGTTACGCACGGTCTCCTTGCAGTCAGTGCCCGTCCCCAAAGCGGCTTTGCAAACCCCGGAAAATCCGGTGACAATCAATTTCAGGGACAGCTTGCTGCAAGCCAAATGGCAAGCAGCGCAGCCACCAGAAGCTGACATCGATGCAGCACTCGAAGTCAAATTCAAACCGTTTTCCGAGACCAACCTTGAGGCAAAAAAAGTCACTCCCCAAGACGCTCGTGACTATCTCCGCGGCCGAGAAATTGTCGACTTGGTGCGCGATGAACTGGCCTTGATTCGCCGTGAGTTTCGCCTTAACCAGCAAGTCAACAACTGGCAAAGTGGCTTGAGTTTCTCACCTGAAGTGCAGCCTTTGGTGAACGCGCTTGGCGAAGCCGCGATACCGCAAGACCTTCGGGCCTTGATGCTGGCCAGTCTGCAAGAACATGCCACGGCAGGGCAAGCCATGCGGGCGCTGAACGCACAGTTGACGCACTCTTTAGACCGACCTGCTGTTGCGCTGCCCTTAAAAGGCGTTCACGTGTTAGCGGGACCATCGGGCGCAGGTAAAAGTCTCATGACTGCACGATTGGCACGTCATGCGGCAACGTTGCTTGGTGAGCACCATGTCGCCATCATCAGTTTTCAAGATGCTCGGGCAGGAGCTTGGAGTCAAACACAGATGTTGTCCTCACAGCTCGGAATTGACAGTTTCAGGGCCAATGATTTAGCCACTTTAGAGCTGCTGCTGAATGAACTCAAACCGCGCAAACTGGTTCTGATTGACACCCCTGGCGTGCAAATGAATGAGCGAGTTGCTGAGATTTTATCAATCCGGCCAGATTGCAGCTGCCACGCCGTGGTGCCGGCTGACGCTTCCAGCGCCACATTGGCAAAACTTACTGCCAGCCGTATTGCATGGCGCAGCCTGTTGATCAGCAAAGTAGACGAAAGCGCGCAACCTTGGGCTTTGCTGCACTTTTTGACACACCAGCCCATTGGTTTGTCGGCTGCCAGTGACGGTGTCGGTGACGGCGATCTGATACAGGATTTTGAAGTTCAAAAGCTGGTCGCACCGTGTTTGGCACAGTTGCAATCCGCCAGCCCACCGCTGGTCAAAACCGACGATAGCTTGGTCAATTTTTACGGCGTACAGCCATTTCAGCCTAAGTTGGTGACTGCCTTGGGAGTTTTAACTTGAAGAAAGAATTACCACGTCAGCCGAAAACCCAGGTCATTGGCATTGCCAGCGGCAAAGGGGGTGTCGGAAAAACCATGGTCTCTGTCAATTTGGCTGTCGCTTTGCACCGCATGGGAAAGCAAGTCATGTTGCTGGATGCTGATGTGGGCATGGCCAACGCACAAATTGCACTGGGCATCCAATGCCCTTACAACTTGAGCCACTTTTTAAGCGGTGAGAAAACACTGCAAGAGATCATTGTCACGACGTCCACCGGTGTTCGTTTGGTTCCTGGCGCATCTGGCATGAAAGAAATGGCCGCGCTGAGCGTCTTTAGAACAGGCAGCATCGTTCAGGCTTTCAGTACGCTAGATGAAGAAATCGACTACCTGATCGTTGACTTGGCAGCCGGCATTTCCCCCTCGGTATTGGCCTTCATTGCCGCCTGCCCACGACGCATTATTGTGGTGCGTGACGACCCATCATCGATAGCTGACGCCTACGGCATGATCAAAATATTGATCCAAGACTATGGCTTGAGTGATATTTATTTGGTGCTCAATGACATGAACAGCCATGCTGAAAGCCACGCTTTATTTGAACGCATGAACGCCGTTTGTGCACGATTTTTGAATCAAAGCGTCAATTACTTGGGAACCATCGAGACGGACAATAACATTGTTCTGGCTTTGCGAAAACACAAGTCTGTGCTCGAATTTGCACCTGACAGCACAGCTGCCCGAGATTTCAGATTGTTGGCGATTGCGACCGAAAAACTAGCCCCTATCGATCAAGCCTCGGGCGGACTTGAATTTTTTGTTGAGAAATTAGTCCGGCGGACCTGACAAAACATGGCTTCTTCTATTCGCCTCTACGAGGACGTTCAAAACAACCACGAAACCTTGGTGCTGGCGCACATGGGCATGGTCAAGCGCGTGGCCCTGCATCTGAAAGTGCGCATACCGCCTTTCATGGAACTGGATGAACTGATTCAGGTCGGCATGATTGGCCTGCTGGAAGCGGCCCGCGCCTTCAACCCAACCAAGGGCATTGAGTTTGAGGGCTTTGCCCACAGTCGCGTGCGCGGGGCGATTTTGGACGAAGTGCGGCGCTTGTCTTTTCTGCCGCGCTCGGCGGTCGCTTTCAACAAATCGCACAGCAAAGCCACCGACGCCCTCGCCGCTGAATTAGGACGGGTACCAACACAGACCGAGTTGGCCGAGCATGTCGGCAAAGACCTGGAAGCATTTCAAAAAGAGCGCGGCCAAGCCAAACGCTTTGAAACTTATTCGATGGAAGTGATGAACGACGAGGTCATGAACATCGCTGACGACAGCTCGCAGCAGCCCGATGCGATCGTTGAACATGCTCAGTTCATGGGCGCCGTGGCCGGTGCGATTGGCGAGTTAGCGGAACGCGACCAGTTGCTGATGAACCTGTACTACGTCGAAGAGCTGAATCTCAAGGAGATTGGCGAAGTGCTGGGTGTGACCGAATCACGCGTCAGCCAATTGCTCAGTGCGGTGGTCAAAAAACTCCGCGTCACTTTGCAAATCAATGAACCCGCGCCCGGCAAGGCCCGCATCAAAAGTTGACAAACACAATGATTTTGGTGCCACTGCCAACCGCTTGAAAATTCAGCTGGCGAAAGGCTCAGCAAGTTCTAAAAGCTGTAACCCAAGCCAAGACCGAAAGTGCCGCTTGTCAGCCGGGTGTCCAAGAACTTGGTGCCATCGTCAATGCGACCCTGGGCTGACTTCGCCACACTGTAAGACAGATGGAAATAAGCCGGCGAGTTGGCATCGAGCAACTGCTTGTAGCCAACTCCCAGCAGGAAACCACGCCGACCGGGCTGACCATGTTGGGGCGCGCCAGTTTCGTCGGTCGAAGTTCCATACTTGAACGCTGCGTAGCCAGCTTTCAGATAAACCAGTTGGGTAGGGCTCAAGCGCAAACCGGGCGCAAGATAAAGATCAAGGCGGGATTTGACCGGCACATTCAGCAGACCGTCAGTTGCTTTGGCGTAAGAAGAGGTGACGGTGTCAGCGCCGGTTGTGTAGGCCAGGCCTGTCGTCAGGACGATCTGTGAGGACAGCGGCAAGCCGTAGCCCAGATCGAGCGAGACTGCGGTTTTACTTTTTTGGCCGGATGTTTGGGGGCCGTTGGTGGATACATCTGGGTCATTGACCCATGGGCCAGCGCTTGTTCGATCAAATTTTTTAACAAGTGCTGCCTCAACGGTGAAGCCTTCAAAAGGGGCCGCCTGAGCTGCGGCAGCCCAGCACGTCAAGGCAGGCAGTAGTCCCAAAACTCGCAATTTAAATAACATAGATTACTTTTCTAAAGACTGGAAAACATGATTGTTTCGAGCTTTAAATAAAAAGTCGCTTGTAACGTTCATAGTCGGTATTTTTAAAGGCCCTCTTGCTGCAACATGCGTTGATGTTTGCAGGCCGAGCGCTCAAGTTTTCCGCTGCTATTCCGATT
>JBBAPN010000016.1:43145-51704 GCA_040400815.1 Polaromonas sp.
GTCAATCATCAGTCAATCAGGAGCGATCAAGATGCGAGTTCATTTCAAGGCCATGGAAAGTTATGGCGCCGTCAATGTGGTCAGCAAAGCAGTCGTAGCCAATAAAGTTGAACTGATTCAGATGTTGTTTGACGGCCTGATTGAAAGCATGAAAGCAGCCGAAGGTCACATTCAGCATGGCGCAATTGCAGACAAAGGCAAATCCTTGTCCCGCGCCAACCGCATCTTATTTGGCCTGCAAGAAGCCCTTGACTTTGAAAAAGGCGGAGAAGTAGCTACCCACCTTGACGAGTTGTACGGTTACGTGTCTCGCCGCCTGCTGCACATCAACATGCACAACGATTTAAATGCTTTGAGCGAAATCCATGGGTTGATGAGCGAGATTCGCCAAGCTTGGCTGGAAGTTCCGGCTTTGCTTCCAGCGCAAACCAACCGTACTGCCCACTGATGTAAGCTCAGGCGGCCTCAAATGTTAACAACCGGTTCCAAGTTCACTTGCACTTTTTCAATGCGCAAAATTGATCATTTTCCGACCCTCGTTCGGGTCTCAGTTATCTTGATTGGATAAATCGATGTTTTCGATCATTGGTTTGGTGGTTTTGTTTGCCTGTGTTTTTGGCGGCTACATCCTTGCCGGCGGGTCTATGGCCCCGATCATTCATGCTGTGCCCCATGAAATGCTGGTGATCGGCGGGGCTGCTGTCGGCGCCATGTTGGTGGGCAACAGCACCGCCATCATCAAGGGCGCATTGGCCGGGGTGGTCAAGGTCTTCAAAGGACCAAGGTACAAAAAAGACGACTACCTCAGCACCATTTTTGTGGTCTCCAAGATCATGAAAACCCTCAAAAGCGAAGGCGCTGTGGCGCTTGAAGCCCACATTGAAAACCCGGAAGCCAGCGCCATTTTTGGTGAGTATCCAGCCTTGCTCAAAGACCACGATTTGCTGCACTTGATCACCGACACCGTGCGTTTGCTGGTGGTCTCGTCAAGCAACCTGAGCCCGCATGCGGTGGAAGAAGTGATGGAGCAAGCGATCAAGACCCATCACCACAGCGCCCTGAAACCGGCAGCTGCTTTGGCCTCGATGGCCGGCGCTTTGCCGGCGCTGGGGATCGTCGCCTGCGTGCTGGGGGTGGTCAAAACCATGGCCGCGATTGACCAGCCGCCGGCCATTTTGGGGGGCTTGATTGGCGGCGCTTTGGTCGGTACCTTTCTGGGTGTGTTTTTGGCTTACGGCATGGTCGAACCCATGGCCGGCCGACTGAACCAGATCATTGAAGACGAAGCCGAAATTTACAAAGTCGTCAAACAAATCATCATTGGCACCATGCATGGTCATCCGATGCCCTTGATCATTGAAGCCGCCCGGGTTGGCATCAGCCACCACAACCAGCCCAGCTTTGCTGAAGTTTTTGATGGTTTGCGCGGCAAATAAACATGGCTGAAGCAGCTGTTGCCCCCCCTGCTGACACCGATGTCCCGGAGGCTCTGAGTGCTGCGCCAGCCGGTGTCGTGATTCCGGTTGAGGCGGCCCCATTGGCACCGGTCATCGTCATCAAAAAAATCATTGACGAAGGCCACGCCGGCGCCCACGGCGGCGCTTGGAAAATCGCCTTGGCCGACATGATGACGGCCATGATGGCTTTCTTTTTGCTCATGTGGCTGCTCGGTGCAACCACCGAGACGCAGCGCAAAAGCATCGCCGATTATTTCAAACCAGCGTCACACAGCAACGTCCCCATGGGGCAACTGGCGGGCTCCAACGGCATTTTGGGTGGCCGCTCGATCATTGACCCGGATGGTTTTCCCTTCTCCGCCAAACAAACCTCGCTGATGGAGCGAGTGACGCCACGCTCCGAAGGCGGCCCGACCGAAAATGAACCCTCGCCCAACAGCACCGAGCGAGCCAACCCAGACCAGGTCAGTGAAGCTGAAAAGAAGAAAATTGTGGAGCAAGCCGACAAGGCCGCGTTCGACAAGCTAGAAAAAGAAGTCACCGAGCGTCTTGAGAAAAGCCCCAGTCTGGAAAAGCTGAAAGAGCAAGTCAAGTTTGTCCGCGACAAGGATGGTTTGCGGATTGAAATCATCGACAAGGCCGACTTTTCCATGTTTGCGCTGGGCACCACACGCCTGCTGCCGCGCGCCCAAGCCTTGTTGAACGAGGTCGCCAAGTCACTCAGTACGATGCCCAATCAAATTGCCTTGCGCGGTCACACCGACAGCGTGGCGTTTGCCAATCCGGACGAACGCAACAACTGGTCTTTGTCAGCTGAAAGAGCTGAAGCAACCCGGCTGTTGGTCGAGAAAAATGGCGTGAAGCCAAGCCGTTTTGCACGCATTGAAGGGGTCGCTGACACCGCCCCTTACAACCCCAGTGACCCGCTGGACCCGCGCAACCGGCGCATCAGCATCACAGTCATGGCCAGAGACAACTGAGTCTTTCGGCAAGTAAAACGGCACAATTTTTTAGATCTTGCCGCGTTGCTTGAGGCGGCTCAGGGTCTCAGCGGAAAGGTTCAGGTAAGACGCCAGTTCCTTTTTCGGAATGCGCTCAAAAAGCTCGGGGTGTTTGCGTAAAAATCGCTTGACGCGGCCGGGTGCGTCCAGCAGATGCAGCGTGATGGTGTGGGCCATGATTTCGCTCATCAATTCCATCACAGCGTACTCAAAAGACTGCTTGATAGCGTGGTGACGCTCCAAAAAATCCACCCATTCCGTCAACGGCAACTTGGCCACCCGCGCTCGGGTGACGCAGACCGTGCTGTAGGGCGTCGGGGTGCCAAGCCGCCAAGCGGCGTAACTGGTTTCCATGTCGCGCTCATCGGCAAAGCGAAGAATCATCTCCTTGGCCTCTTGGTTGGTCACAACCCGTTTGAGAATGCCCTCAAGGATGAAGTATTGCTCCATCCCGTGCACGCCCTGCTCCAACAAGGCATCGCCTTTGTGGCCGTCGACGATGACCAAATGCGATTCCAACTCAACAATTTGAGCTGGCGACATGCCCTTTAAAACCTTGTTTTGCGTCAATTGAACGCGGATGATGTTTTTGTCAGGATGGTCGGGTACGGATGGCATGGGCGACTTGAAATGGCTGGCGTTCACTTGCTTGGATGGTATCGATGCCTGAGGCCCCAAACCGGCTCGCTCTGCCAGTGAACAGGCGGGGTTTGATAACGGCAAAAATTGACCGCGATCAACGGCCAATCCAAAAGCGGCTTCTATGATAACTGGAGAGTGCAGCCCAACCGGTTGTCAGGCGCAAGCCAAACCTCACCGCCTTGTTTCATCCATACTTCAATTCAAACAAAAAGACAGACCTATGACTTATGACACGCCCTCAACGCAAGAGACAGACGGCTTTAATCTGGTCATCGACGCTCTGAAGCTGAACGACATTGACACTATTTTCGCCCTGCCCGGCATTCCCATCACCGACCTGACGCGCAAAGCGCAGGCGGCGGGCATTCGCATGATTTCTTTCCGTCACGAGCAGCATGCCGGCAACGCCGCCGCCGCCGCTGGCTTCTTGACGCAAAAACCCGGCATTTGCCTGACCGTTTCTGCCCCAGGTTTTCTGAACGGCCTGACGGCGCTGACCAACGCCACCACCAACTGCTTCCCGATGATCCTGATCAGCGGCTCCAGCGAGCGCGAGATCGTCGACCTGCAGCAAGGCGATTACGAAGAGATGGACCAGCTGGCGATTGCCAAGCCGCTGTGCAAAGCGGCTTTTCGCGTGCTCCATGCCCAAGACATCGGCGTCGGCATCGCCCGCGCCATCCGTTCCGCGCTGTCCGGCCGTCCTGGCGGCGTTTACCTCGACCTGCCCGCCAAGCTGTTTTCGCAGACGATGGAAGCCGAAGCCGGCAAGCGCTCACTCATCAAGGTGATCGACCCCGCACCGCGCCAAATCCCGGCGGCCGATGCCGTCAAGCGTGCGCTTGATTTGCTCAAAGGCGCCAAGCGTCCGCTGATCGTGCTCGGCAAAGGCGCTGCCTACGCGCAAGCCGATGCAGACATCCGCGCCTTGGTCGAAAAAACCGGGATTCCTTACCTGCCGATGTCGATGGCCAAGGGCTTGCTGCCCGACACCCACGCGCAGTCCGCTGCCGCCACCCGTTCTTTTGTGCTGGCCGAAGCCGACGTCGTCATGCTGGTCGGTGCGCGCCTGAACTGGCTGCTGTCGCACGGCAAGGGCAAAACATGGGGCACGCCGTCGTCCACCCAATTCATCCAGATCGACATCTCGCCGACCGAGATGGACAGCAATGTGCCTATCGCTGCACCGCTGGTGGGAGACATCGGTTCTTGCGTCTCAGTCCTGCTGGACGGCATTGGCAGCAACTGGGCTAAACCACCGGCTGAGTGGACGCAAGCGATCACTGAGCGCAAAGACAAAAACATGGCCAAGATGGCCGCCACGCTGGCGCTCAATCCCGCCATCATGAACTTCCACAGCGCGCTGAACGTCGTCCGCAATGTTGTCAAGGCCAACCCCGAAGCCGTCGTCGTCAACGAAGGCGCTAACACCCTTGACTTCACCCGCAGCATTGTCGACATGTACCTGCCGCGCAAGCGTCTCGACGTCGGCACCTGGGGCATCATGGGGATTGGCATGGGCTTTGCGGTGGCCGCTGCCGTGACCACCGGCAAGCCGGTCATTGCCATCGAAGGTGACAGCGCCTTTGGTTTCAGCGGCATGGAAGTCGAAACCATCTGCCGCTACAACCTGCCGATTTGCATCGTTGTCTTCAACAACAACGGCATTTACAAAGGCACCGACGTCAACCCACTGGGCACCGATGTGGCACCAACGGTGTTCGTCAAGAACGCCCGCTACGAAATGATGATGCAGGCCTTCGGCGGCGTTGGCGTGGTTGCCAACACCCCGGCTGAATTGGCCAAGGCAATGGACGAAGCCATTGCCTCCGGCCGGCCAACCCTGATCAACGCGATCATCGACGAAACCGCTGGCACCGAAAGCGGTCGCATCACCAGCTTGAATCCGCAGAGCGCTGCGAAAAAGAAGTAACCCATCCATCAACATTCAGGAGAAATCAAATGAACCACAAACCCCTCAACGGTATCAAGATCATCGACTTCACCCACGTCCAAGCCGGTCCGGCCTGCACCCAGATGCTGGCTTGGTTCGGCGCAGACGTCATCAAGGTCGAGCGCCCGGGCGCCGGCGACGTCACCCGCAGCCAGCTGCGCGACATCCCGGATGTCGACGCGCTGTACTTCACCATGCTGAACAGCAACAAACGCTCCTTGTCGCTGGACACCAAGAAGCCAGAAGGCAAAGCTATTCTGGAAAAGCTGATCAAAGAATCCGACGTTTTGGTCGAGAACTTTGGCCCCGGCGCGCTGGACCGCATGGGTTTTTCATGGGAACGCATCCAAGAACTGAACCCAAAAATGATCTTGGCTTCGGTCAAGGGCTTCAGCGACGGTCACCACTACGAAGACTTGAAAGTCTACGAAAACGTGGCGCAGTGCGCTGGCGGCGCAGCCTCCACCACCGGCTGGTGGAAAGGTGAGCAATCAGGCCCGATGATTTCGGCTGCCGCTCTGGGCGACAGCAACACCGGCATGCACTTGGCCATCGGTATTTTGACGGCTTACATCGGTCGCCAGCAAACCGGCAAGGGTCAAAAAGTCGCGGTTGCCATGCAAGACGCTGTGCTGAACCTGTGCCGCGTCAAAATGCGTGACCAGTTGCGCCTCGACAAACTCGGCTACCTGGAAGAGTACCCACAGTACCCGCACGAGACTTTCTCGGACGTCGTGCCACGCGGCGGCAACGCCGGCGGTGGCGGGCAGCCCGGCTGGATCTTGAAGTGCAAAGGCTGGGAAACCGACTCTAACGCGTACATCTATTTCACGGTTCAGGGCCACGCTTGGGCGCCTATCTGCGACGCCATCGGCAAACCGGAATGGAAGACCGATCCGCTGTACATGACCCCGAAAGCGCGCCAGCCGCACATCATGGACATCTTCGGCACCATCGAAGCGTGGCTGAAAGACAAGACCAAGTTTGAAGCTGTCGACATCCTGCGCAAGTTCGACATCCCTTGCGCCCCCGTGCTGTCGATGAAAGAGTTGCTGAACGACCCATCGCTGCGCGCCAGCGGTTCGATCGTTGACGTGCCGCACAAAGAGCGCGGCAGCTACGTCACGGTCGGCAGCCCGATCAAGTTCTCTGACCTCAAGCCAGAGATCACCGGTTCCCCGCTGTTGGGCGAGCACACCGACGAAGTGTTGGCCGAACTCGGCTACAACAAGGATGAAATCGCTGCGATGCACGCCGCTAACGCGGTTTAAGCGCAGCGTTCCCGTCATGGCGAGCGCAGCGTGGCCATCCATCTCGGCGATGCGCGGTGATGGACTGCCGCGCTTCGCTCACAGTGACGTGATTTTTTTCGCATCCCTTGTTTGTGCCGGCTCGCCAAGTAACCCATGTCATCAAACACCGATTTAAAACAACTCGTCGAAGCCCTCGGCGACGCCATCGTGATCGCTGACGCCAGTGGCGCCATCACCTTGTGGAACCCAGCGGCAGAGCGGATCTTCGGTTTCACGGAGGGCGAGGCACTGGGCAAGTCACTCGACATCATCACGCCGCAGCGCTTGCAGCATCGCCATTGGGAGGGTTTCCACAAGACCATGGCCAGCGGCGTGACCCGCTACGGCAATGACGTGCTGCGCGTGCCGGCGGTGCACAAAGACGGCCACAGCTTGTCGATCGCCTTCACCGTCGCCCTGCTTCATTCAGAGGACAAGAAAGTCTCGGCGATTGTCTCGGTGATCCGCGACGAAACCAGCCGCTTTGAAGAAGAGCGAAAGCTGAAAAAACGCATCACAGAGCTTGAAATGCAGCTGGCGAAACCGGCCAACCCGCCCTCAACCTGATCGAAAAGAACACACAAGGCAGGGTGAATAATGGGGGTCGCTGAAAAGCACCCTATTTCAACTTCTCTGCAGGAACTTTCATGAGCAAAGCGTTAGACGGCGTTCGCATCCTCGATTTCACCCACGTTCAGTCCGGCCCGACCTGTACGCAGTTACTGGCCTGGTTCGGTGCCGACGTGATCAAAGTAGAACGCGCTGGGGAAGGCGACGCGACGCGCGCTCAGCTGCGCGACATTCCCGGCGTCGACAGCCTCTACTTCACGATGCTGAACCACAACAAGCGCTCCATCACGCTCGACACCAAGAAGCCCAAGGGCAAAGCGGTTTTGGACGACCTCATCAAGACCTGCGACGTGTTGGTGGAAAACTTCGCTCCCGGCGCGATGGACCGCATGGGCATCACCTGGGAACATATTCAAGCACTGAATCCGCGCATGATCGTGGCCTCGGTCAAAGGTTTTGGTCCCGGCCCGTACGAAGACTGCAAGGTCTACGAAAACGTCGCCCAGTGCGCTGGCGGAGCGGCCTCGACCACCGGTTTTGACGACGGCCCGCCAATGGTCACTGGCGCGCAAATCGGTGACAGCGGCACTGGCTTGCACCTGGCGCTGGGCATCGTCGCCGCGCTGTACCAGCGCAACACCACTGGTCGCGGGCAAAAAGTGCTGGCCCCCATGCAAGACGCCGTGCTGAACCTGTGCCGTGTCAAGCTGCGCGACCAGCAGCGCTTGGAGCGCACCGGCACCATGCACGAGTACCCGCAATACCCCGACAGCAAATTCGGCGAAGCCGTACCACGTGCCGGCAACGCCTCTGGCGGCGGCCAGCCAGGCTCTATCTTGAAATGCAAAGGCTGGGAAACCGACCCCAACGCCTACATTTATTTCATCACGCAATCTGCAGCTTGGCCGGCGGTCTGCAAGGTGATCGGCGAAGAAGGCTGGATCTCCGACGAAGCCTACGCCAGCCCCGGCGCCCGCTTGCTGCACCTGAAACCCATCTTTGCCCGCATCGAACAATGGACCATGACCATGACCAAGTTCGAGGCGATGGACATCCTGAATAAATACGACATTCCGTGCGGCCCGATTTTGTCGATGAAAGAAATCGCCGAAGAACCGGCCTTGCGGGCCAGCGGCACCATCGTCGAAGTCGATCACCCGACCCGCGGCAAGTACCTGACGGTCGGCAACCCGATCAAACTGTCAGACAGCAGCACCGAAGTCACGCGCTCCCCGCTGTTGGGCGAGCACACCGACGAGGTGTTGACGCAGCTCGGCTACGGCGCCGAACAGATCGCTGAACTTCGGGGCGAGCGCGTCATCTGAAATTGGCTCTCTGGCCCCCCACTTTTCACAGACCTCTACACAAGCCAACATGAACTACCCGATCATTCCCATCGCCGTCATCGAGGCCACCACCAAGCAGCGCAAACGTGAAGCGCCCAAGGGTCGCCGCGTTGACCCGGCGGCCTTGGCAGAGGTCCAAGGTTTGCTGGGGACAGCGTCACGTCAGGCTGATTTTCTGATCGAACACCTGCACAAAATTCAGGATCGTTTTGGGCATTTGTCGGCTGCACATCTGGCGGCGCTGGCGCAAGAAATGCGCCTGCCGCAAACCTCGGTTTATGAAGTCGCGACCTTCTA
>JBBAPN010000017.1:0-51673 GCA_040400815.1 Polaromonas sp.
AATATGGTGACTAAAGATAGAGATGGGGTTGAAACTTGGATATACGATAAATTCAGTACTGATGCGGCCTACTCAACCAGTTCAGCTGGCATAGCTGGCTTGGTGATCGGCGGTTCTGGCGCAGGCATCGGAACAGCAGCTCAAGCGTCTGGAGCGAATACCAGAACTCAAAGAACCTTGACCATAATCATCAAGTTCAAAGATGCTCAAGTCAAAGAATTCACTTACAACTCGACGGCTTTTTAAGGAAATATCGTGAGCAAAAAAATAATTTTTTCTATCGCCATGAGCCTGTTAATTTTGGCGGGCTGTGTCGCAGCACCACAAGTTCAAAAGTCCTCTCTCGAACTACAGGCTATTCAAGTCAAAGAATTTGAAACCGACTCTAAAACCGCTTTTACATCCGTTATGTCAGTTTTTCAAGACTTGGGCTACACCATCAATACGGCATCGCTAGAGACAGGACTGATAACGGCAAAAAGTCCAACAATACAAGAGTTCGTACCCTTTGTTGGTCAAAAGATGTCCGACGAAAAGGCAACCGCTTTCGTTGAACAAATTTCTAAAAATAGGACAAAGATTCGACTTTCATTTGTTCAATCAAGTCAAACATCCAGTGGATACGGAATGCGCGGAGAACGGGAAACACCTGTGCAAGAACCACAACCGTACGCTAACGCGTTCTCGAAAATACAGCAGAGTATTTTCCTGAAAACAAACACTAATTGAGAAACTTAAAGTCCAACCCTAGCCTCCTTGGTCGATTTCTTAGTCTGACTTTTCCTACATATCAGCATGTATTGGTAGCGTTCAAAATGTTGCAGGCAATTGGGTAACGACCGTTGCCGCCGTACCAGAGCCCGAAAGATACGCCATGTTGCTCGCTGGCTTGGGGTTGATCGGTGTTGTGAATCATCGAAAATCAAGGGCGCAGCAGCAGTTTTGGCGACCTGACCCACAGCGACAGCGGTTTTACCGCTTCACCGGATAAACCCGAGACATCCAGAAGAAGATAGCTGCACCGAACAACAGACTGGCCATGGCGATCTTCAACGACAAAGAGAAAGTGTCGCTGGGCGTGCGGTCGCCGTGCATCAAGACGGCCACCAGCGGCGGGCCCATCACCTGCCCCACGCTGTAAGTGGCGGTCATCAAGCCCATGAAACTGGCCGCCGCCGCAGGCCGCAGACGACGCACTTCTTGCAACGCAAAAAAGGTGTTGGCCGTGAACGGCAGACCCAACAACAAACTGCCCAAAGCAAAGCCAAGCAAGCTCGGGCTCCACAAACTGATGCCAATGCTGAGCGCCTGCATCAAGTAGCCGCCTAGCAACAAACAGCGGTAATCGCCACCCGGCCGGGTGCGCGTGGCCAGCCACGCGCCGGTCATCACGCCGAAGCCAAAAATCGGCCAAAACAAGTCCAGCCAAGGCGAACCAGGCAAGGCTGCACGGGCGATCACCGGCAAAAAAGTCGCCGTGATGATGTAGCCAAAACCGGCGATCCCGTAGGCCAGTGTGAGCAACACCATCTCAATAGAACCATGACCGACACTGACCACGGCTGACGCTGGGTCAGCGTCTTTTTTAAGCTGTGTGACCAGCGGCAGCAAGCGCTCGTCGCGGCTTTTGAGGCGGGGCCAGACCAGCGCTGTCAACACAAATGCCAGCAGGCCAAAAATCAACCAGCCAGTCGCCGCCGTCCAATGCCAAGCGACCATACCGCTGGCAAAAAGACCACTCAACACAATACCCGCCCCCGGCCCCATGTAAATGAAACCGCCCATAGCAGGCACACCCAGCCGGGACAGCTGCGACAAGCACCAGCCCGAAGTAAAGACAAACACCACACCACTGGTGACGCCCGCCAAAAAGCGCAGCAGCGGCCATGCCGATGAGCCTGACCAGACCATCGCCAGCGTCAGCACTGTTGTCGTCAGCAAACCGCCGCGAATCATCTGCGTGAAGGCCCAAGACGGCATTTTTGGAAACCGCGCCCAAAGCCACGGCTGCACCATGCACAGCAGCGCGCCAACCAGGTAACCAAAGTAGTTGGCACTGGCCAACCAGCTGGCCGCTGGGAGATCGATCACACCGTCGTTCAGCATCATCGGCAACAAGGGCGTGAAGGCAAAACGGCCAATGCCCATGGCGACGCCCAGCGACACCATGCCGGCCAGCGCGATGGCCCAAGGATTCACGGAAGTTTTCATTCGCAGTCAGTCAAAGTTAGCCAAAATTAGCGAAAGTCGGCAAAGGCTTCATCGAGCTGGCCGATGAACGCCTGCTGTGCCGACGGCTCTATGAAGCTGGCTGCAAAGCTGTTGCGCGCCAGTGTGTAGGCCTCGGCGGCACCCAGTGGCAGCGCCGCAAAAGTCTGGGTGAAGTTGTCGTTCATGTAGCCGCCAAAGTAAGCCGGGTCGTCTGAATTGACGGTGGCGGCAATGCCTGCCGACAGCAACTGGCCCAAGTTGTGGCTGGCCAGATCAGGGAACACGCACAGCTTGAGGTTCGACAGCGGACAGACCGTCAGCGCAATGCGGTCTTGCGCCAAGCGCTGCATCAGAGCTGCATCGCGGGTCGACTGCACGCCGTGGTCAATTCGCTCGACTTTGAGCAGGTCCAGCGCCGTCCACACATAGGCAGGCGGGCCTTCTTCACCGGCATGTGCCACCAACCGAAAGCCGAGCTGCCGGCAACGCGCAAAGACCCGTGCAAATTTTTCAGGCGGATTGCCGACTTCGCCTGAATCAAGACCAATGCCAACGATGTGCTCGCGAAACGGCAACGCCTGCTCCAGCGCCGCAAAAGCGTCTTCTTCGCTCAGATGCCGCAAAAAACACAGGATCAGCAAAGCGCTGACCCCCAACTCGGCCTTGGCGTCGACACAAGCGCGGTGCAAACCCTTGACCACTGTTTCCATCGCCACGCCGCGCGCCGTGTGCGTCTGCGGATCGAAGAACAGCTCAGCGTGCAGGACGTTATCTTCAGCGGCTTTGACGAAGTAAGCACGCGCCATGTCGTAAAAGTCTTGCTCGGTCAGCAACACGCTGGCGCCGGCGTAATAAATATCCAGAAAACTTTGCAGATTGGTGAAGGCGTACGCACTGCGCAGCGCCTCGACGTTGGCGTAAGGCAAGCGCACGCCATTGCGTTGGGCCAGCGCAAAGATCAGCTCAGGCTCCAGCGAGCCTTCAATGTGAATGTGCAGCTCCGCCTTCGGCATGCTGCAAAGCAATTCAGGCAAGCGATCGGCAGCAATGGGTCGGATCAAGGTCATGGTCAACTTTCAAAGACTGCACAGTGTCGGCGAAAACACAGGGTAGAAACAAAAACAGCTGCCCAAGAGCAGCTGTTTTTAAAGTCAGGCAGAAGTTGGCTCAGTTGCCCGGCACTTTGCCTTCAACACCCTTGACGTAAGACTTCAGGCCGCCCAAGAATTTATCGTCAGCGACGACATCTTTGGCGATCAAGACCTTGCCGGTGTTGTCCATGATCGGGCCTTTCCAGATAGCGAAGCTGCCGTCCTTCAGGCCCGCTTTGACTTCGTCAATGCGCTTTTTCGTGTCGTCCGGCACATCCGCGGCGATCGACACCATGTCGATCGCGCCCTCTTTCACACCCCACCAAGTTTGACCGGTCGTCCACTTGCCTTCCAGCGCTTCGCCGACGGCTTTGACGTAGTAAGGACCCCACTTGATGATGGCTGAACCGAGGTGAGCCTTAGGGCCGTAGGCGGTCATGTCGGAATCCCAACCAAAAGCGCGTTTGCCCATTTTCTCGGCGGTTTGCAGCACGGCTGACGAGTCGGTGTTTTGGAACAACACGTCAGCGCCGCCGTTGATCAGCGCGGTGGCGGCTTCGGTCTCTTTCGGTGGGTTGAACCAATCGTTAACCCAGACGACTTTGGTCTTGACTTTTGGGTTGACCGACTGCGCGCCCAGCGTGAAGCTGTTGATGTTGCGCACCACTTCCGGAATCGGCACCGAGCCGACCACGCCGAGCGTGCCGGTTTTGCTCATTTTGCCGGCGATCACGCCCGCCAGGTACGCACCTTCGTAGGTGCGGCTGTCATAGGTGCGCATGTTGTCGGCGGTTTTGTAGCCGGTGGCATGCTCAAACTTGACGTCTTTGAAGTCAGCCGCGACTTTGAGCATCGGCTCCATGTAGCCAAAGGTGGTGCCGAAAATCAGCTTGTTGCCTTGACCGGCCATGTCGCGCAGCACGCGCTCGGCGTCGGCGGACTCAGGCACTTTTTCGACAAAGCTGGTGACGACCTTGTCGCCGTAGGCAGCTTCAACCGCTTTTCGGCCGTTGTCGTGCGCAAAGGTCCAGCCGCCGTCGCCGACCGGGCCGACGTAGGCAAAGGCGATTTTGAGCGGTTCGGCTTTGGCCGGCGCAGCCACAGGGGCCGGCGCTGGTGGTTCTTCTTTTTTACCGCAACCCACCAGGGCTGCCGCAGCCACTGCAGACATTGCAGCGAACTTGAGCAAGGAACGTTTTTGCAGATCAGTCATGTCGTCTCCAGTAGCGACGGTTGCGAAAAATGAACCCTGTTAAGGGTTCGAAAAAAAACACCTAGAAACACAATTTAACCCAAGTCAGGAACCCGGATGAAAAGGCTTGCCGATCGACGACGGCATGTTCAGGCGAATCCACTGCGGATTGCGCGAAATCAGTACCAACACCACGATGGTCGACAGATAAGGCAGCATCGTCAAGAACTGGCTCGGCATATCGACCCCCAAACTCTGCAAATGAAACTGCAGCATGGTCACGCCACCGAACAGGTAAGCACCAAGCAAAACACGTGCCGGCCGCCAGGTGGCGAAGGTGGTGAGCGCCAGTGCAATCCAACCCTTGCCGGCGATCATGCCTTCGACCCACAGCGGCGTGTAAACCACCGACACATAAGCGCCCGCCAAACCGCACAGCGCGCCGCCGACCATCACCGCCGCCAGCCGAATCCGCCGCACCGAATAACCCAGTGCGTGGGCTGACTCCGGGCTCTCGCCGACCGAGCGCAAGACCAGTCCGGCGCGGGTGCGGTACAAAAACCAGATCAAGCCCAACGTCAGCGCGATGGTCAAGTACACCATCGGGTGCTGTCGGAAAAAGGCCGGGCCGACAAACGGCAGATCAGCCAACCATGGAATGGCGAAATGGCTTTGCTCGGGCAGTTTTTCTTGCACATAACGCGTGCCGGCAAAGGCTGAAAATCCCGCCCCAAACAAGCTCAGCGCCAAACCGGTGGCGTACTGGTTGGTGTTGAGCCAGATCACCAGCACGCCAAACAAGCCGGCCAACAGCGCGCCCGCCAACATGCCCGCGCCAAAACCCAACCAGCTGTTGCCGGTGTGCACCACGGTGACAAAACCGGCCAACGCAGCGCACAACATCATGCCTTCGGCGCCCAGATTGACGATGCCGGATTTTTCATTGATGAGCAGCCCCAGGGCCGCAATCGCCAGCACGGTGCCGGCGCTCAGGGTGGCGGCGAACAGCAAGGCGGTGGAGTCCATCAGCGCGCCCCTTGCGTGATTTTGATGCGGTAAGCGATCAAGGTGTCGCAGGCCAGCAGGCTGAACAGCAGCAAGCCCTGGAACACACCGGTGAGCGATTTGGGCAGACCCAGACGCGACTGCGCCAATTCGCCGCCAATGTAAAACATGCTCATGAGCAGCGCCGAAAAGACGATGCCGATCGGATGCAAGCGCCCGACAAAGGCGACGATGATGGCGGCAAAGCCATAACCCGCCGGCACATACGGCGAGAGCTGGCCGATCGGGCCAGCGACTTCCAGTGCGCCGGCCACACCAGCTGCACCACCCGACACCAGCAACGCCACCCACAAAGCCTTGCGCGACGAAAATCCGGCATAACGCGCCGCCGCTGGTGCCAGCCCACCGACCTGCTGCGCAAAGCCAGCATAGGTCCGATAAAGGTACAACCACAACGCAGCGGCACCAGCCAAGGCCAGCAAGATGCCGATATTGACCCGCGAGCCCACCATCAGCCGGGGAATTTGCGTGACCGAATAAAAGGTTTTGGTTTGCGGAAAGTTGTAGCCCGCCGGGTCTTTCCAGGGGCCATACACGAGGTAGCTCAGCACCATGTCGGCCACGTAAACGAGCATCAAACTGACCAGAATTTCGTTGGCATTGAAACGATCCCGGAGCAACGCCGTGATGCCGGCCCAGAACATGCCGCCCAGCGCCCCAGCCAACACAATCGCCGGGATGATCCAAGCGCCGGTGGATTTGTCGGCCAGCATCGCCACGCCGCCAGCGGTCACCGCGCCGATGATGAATTGACCTTCGGCACCAATGTTCCAAACGTTGGAACGAAAACACACCGCCAACCCCAACGCGATGATCATCAGCGGCGTGGCTTTGACCATCAGCTCGCCCAGCGCATAGGCACTGCGAATCGGCTCCCAGAAGAACACCTGCAAACCTTGCAGCGGGTTTTTGCCGAGCGCCATGAAGAGCAGCACACCGATCACCACGGTGATCAAAAGTGCCAGCACCGGCGACAAATAACCCCAGGTGCGCGAAGCGTAAGGGCGCGCTTCCAGTTGCAGCCGCAGCTTGAAAAAATCAGCCATGCAGCGCTCCTTGCGTGGACGCGTCTTCTTGCGCTTCGCCGGTCACTTCGTCTTGCCAAAGGCCACTCATCCACAGGCCCACGCGCTCAACCGTGGCCTCGGCACGCGGCAGCGACGGCGAGGTTTGCCCCTTGGCCATGACATACAGGCGGTCGCAAATTTCAAACAATTCTTCCAACTCCTCGCTCACCACCAAGACCGCACAACCGGCGTCGCGCAGCTTCAAAATCTCACCGCGAATCTGCGCCGCTGCGCCAACATCAACACCCCAAGTCGGCTGCGAGACGATCAACAATTCAGGGCCAGCTTCGATCTCGCGACCGACGATGAATTTTTGCAAATTGCCGCCCGACAAGGAGCGCGCTGGCGCATCCGGCCCACCAGCCTTGACGTTGAAGCGCTGAATGATGCCTTCAGCCTGCGCCCGCAAAGTAGCCAGCTGCAGCCAGCCACCGCGGCCGACCGCGTCACGCCGCGTCAGCAACAGGTTTTGCGCCAGGCCAAGCGACGGCACTGCGCCGCGTCCCAGCCTTTCTTCCGGCACAAAATGCAGGCCGCGGCCCCGGCGCTGCATCGGATCGAGTTTCCCCACCGGCTCAGACTTGACTTGAATCGCATCGGCCGGGGCCCGCGTGTCCTCACCTGACAGCGCGTAGAGCAGCTCTTTTTGGCCGTTGCCGGAGACGCCGGCAATGCCGACCACCTCACCCGCCCGAACGTCTAAGGTGATGCGGTCCAGGTCCACGCCAAATTGGTCTTCACGCGCGAGGCTCAAGGCCCGCACCTGCAACACCACCGCACCGGCCTGCAAGGTGCGGTGTTCCAGCGCAGGCGGCTCGGCGCCAATCATCAAACGACTCAATGAGGCGTTGGACTCTTGCTGCGGGTCGCAAACACCGGTGACCTTGCCGCCGCGCAGCACCGTGCAGGCGGTGCACAAGGCGCGAATCTCATGCAGCTTGTGGCTGATGTACAAAATGCTGCAACCGCGCGCAGCCAGCAGACGCAAGGTGACGAAGAGTTTGTCAACCGCCTGCGGTGTCAACACCGAGGTCGGCTCGTCCAAGATCAACAGCTTGGGCTGCGTCAACAAAGCGCGCACAATCTCGACCCGCTGACGCTCGCCGACGCTGAGGGTGTGCACCGGCCGCGACGGGTCCAGTTGCAGACCGTATTCTTCAGTGGTGGCGGCCATCTGCGCCGACACCTCGGCCAAACTCAGCTTTTTATCGAGCCCCAGCCAGACATTCTCAGCCACGGTCAGGGTTTCAAACAAATTGAAATGCTGAAACACCATGCTGATGCCCAGCGCCCGGGCCTCTTGGGGGTTGCGAATCGTCACGCTCGCGCCGTCAACCTTGACGCTGCCGGCATCGGGTTTGACCGAGCCGTAAATGATCTTCATCAGCGTCGATTTGCCAGCGCCGTTTTCGCCCAGCACGGCATGGATTTCGCCTGGCTGCACCGTCAACGAGACCTCGCTGTTGGCGACCACGGCCGGGTAGCTTTTGGTGATGCCGTGCAGTTGCAGCCGCGGGCTGGTCGGCGCCTGTTTATCCATTGCTTTTACGCATTTTTGGGCTCTTCTTTACGCAGCGCCATGGCCACAGCCTTGACCCGCTCGCGCAGCCACTTGGCGGAGTTGGAGGCGTGCGAGCGTTCGTGCCAAAGTTGGTAATACATCATGCGGGGGAATTCAATCGGGCAAGGCACTATTTTCAAGGGCAACACCTCGCTGTAACGCTCGCAATACTGCCGGCCGGTGGTCAGCACCAGCAAGCTGGAGGCCACCATCGCAGGAATGAGTCCAAAGTGCGGGCAACGCGCCATGATGTTGCGCTGCAAGCCGAGAGATTCCAAGTGCTCGTCAATCACGCCTTTGGCCCCGAGGTGCGTCGGCGTCGGCGCGATGTGCTCGGCTTCCAGCCAGCTTTTGGCGTCCCAACCCCGCCGTACAGCCGGGTGCTCGCGGGACACCAAACTCACCACCTCGTCGCCAAAGAGTCGCCCCATGTGCAGGTCGTCTGGCGGCGAAGCCCAGTTGCCAATGACGATGTCGATGTCGCCTTGGGCCAGATGGTTCCGGTAGTCGGACTCCGGCGACAGCGCCCGCATTTCAATCCGGCAATGCGGCGCCTGCGACTTGATCTGCGCCACCAGTTGCGGCAAAAACAGCGGGTCAAGGTAGTCGCTGGCTGCGAGGCTGAAGACTGTTTTGGCGGTGGCTGGATCAAAGCCACGGGCATCGCTGAACAGCACTTCGGCGGCGCGCAAAATGCTGGCCGAAGGCTCGATCATGCGCAGACCGGCATCCGTCGGCACCATGCCAGCGCCTGAGCGCACCAACAAAGGGTCACCCGCCAAATCACGCAGGCGACGCAGCGCCGCACTGACGGCAGGTTGGTACATTCCAAGACGGATGGCTGCGCGCGAAACGCTGCGTTCTGTGAGCACGGTGTTCAAGACCCTGATGAGATGGAGGTCTATCTTGTCGAAAAGCGCCTGATCGTTCATACCTGTTCAAACATGCGGTTGATATGCCGATCCGTATGCCGACGTTTGCCTGATTGTTTACCCTGATCCTTCTATGCCTCACTCTCACAGTCAAACCATTCAGTTCGTGAAGCGCGGCGAAGTCGTGACGCTGAACAATGTACCACCCACCCGCACCCTGCTGGAGGTCTTGCGCGAAGATTTGGGCCTCACTGGCACCAAAGAAGGTTGCGGCGAAGGCGACTGCGGCGCCTGCACGGTGGTGCTCGGCGAGGCCCATGGAGAAGCCTTGACGTTCAAGGCCGTCAACAGCTGCATTCGCCTAGCCCATTCGGTGCATGGGCTGGCGCTGTGGACGGTGGAAGACCTCAGCCCGGTGAACCAAGGGAAAGCCACCAGCCAACACCCGGCGCAAGAAGCCATGGTTCAGTGCCATGCCTCGCAA
Organism: Polaromonas sp.; assembly: GCA_040400815.1. Taxonomy (GTDB): domain Bacteria; phylum Pseudomonadota; class Gammaproteobacteria; order Burkholderiales; family Burkholderiaceae_C; genus Polaromonas. The sequence goes on from JBBAPN010000017.1 coordinate 9,544, forward strand.
TGCGGTTTTTGCACCCCCGGCTTTGTCATGAGCCTGTTTGGCATGTACCAAAACCATGTACTGCAAGGCCAGCCGATCACCCGCGAGCTCGCTCAAACAGAGCTCTCTGGCAACCTGTGTCGCTGCACCGGCTACCGACCGATTTTGGACGCGGCGCAGCGGATGGCTGACTGTCCAGCAGAGCCGCTAGACCAGCCCAGCATCACCCGCCAATTGGCCACGATTCAGCCGCAAGCGCCTGGTGCTGGCAGCACCTACCAATTACCCGGCACGCTGGCCGAGTTGCTGGCTGCCCGTGCCGCACAACCCAAAGCCCAACTGGTGGCCGGCTGCACCGATGTCGGACTCTGGGTGACCAAGATGCACAAGCGTTTTGATGCCGTGATCGACGTCAGCCGGGTGGCCGAACTCCGGCGCATTGAACAACAAGGCGGCGACTGGGTGATTGGCGCTGCCGCCACGTTGCAAGAGGCCTTCACCGCCTTGCTTCAAAGTTGGCCAGAGCTCAGCACTTTTGCCGCGCGCTTTGCCGGTTTGCCGGTGCGCAACTCGGGCACGCTGGGCGGCAACGTCGCCAACGGCTCGCCCATTGGCGACTCGATGCCGCTGCTGATCGCTTTGAAAAGCCGCATCGTGCTGGCCAGCCTGCGCGGTGAGCGCGCGATGCCGCTGGAAGACTTCTACACCGGCTACCGCCAAAACCTGCTGGCGGCTGACGAAGTGGTGGCGTTCATCAAAGTGCCGCTGCCAGCGTCTTCATCTCAAACTTCTTTGCTGCGCGCCTACAAAATTTCCAAGCGCTACGACGACGATATTTCGGCCGTCTGCTTGGTGCTGAATCTGACGCTGGATGGCGATGTGGTCAGCGACATTTCGATTGGTGCGGGCGGTGTGGCTGCTACGCCGGTGCGCGCACTGCAAACCGAAGCCGCGCTGCGGGGCCAGCCGTGGACGTTGGCCAGCGTCCTAGCGGCCATGCAAACCTTGCGCACCGAGTTCGAGCCGATTTCGGACATGCGCGCATCGTCCAGTTATCGACGTCAAGTGCTGGGCAATCTGCTGCAACGCTTCTGGCTGGAGAGCCAAGGCGAGCAGCACATCAACCTCGAAGCGTTCAAGCTGGAGGCACTCTCATGAACGCGCCCGACAAACTGCTTATTCGGTCATCAGCCGCCGGTCAATCGCATTTTCATGAAAGCGCCAGAGCGCAAGTCGCCGGTGCAGCCAACTACATTGACGACATTCCCGAAGTCAAAGGCACGCTGTTTGCCGCGCCCATTTTGTCCACCGTGGCGCACGGCAAATTGCTGGGTATCGATGCGGCGGCAGCGCTGGCCATGCCCGGCGTGCGCGGTGTGGTGCTGGCGGCCGACGTGCCGGGTGATCCGCTGCTCGCCACGTTTGTGCACGACGAACCGGTCTTTGCGCTGGACAAAGTCGAGCACGTTGGCCAAGTCATCGGCCTCGTGGTGGCAGACACGGTGATGCAGGCCAGGCACGCAGCCCGCAAAGTGGTGTTGAACATCGAAGCCTTGCCCGCCGTGCTGACCGTGCAAGAAGCACTTGCCGCGAAAAGTTTCGTACTCCCACCCGTGGTGGTCAGTCGCGGATCGGCTGACGCCGCCTTGGCGCGCGCGCCACACACCTTGAGCGGCTCGCTGGAAGTCGGTGGCCAAGAGCATTTTTACTTAGAAGGCCAGATCGCCTACGTGCTACCGCAAGAGCAAAACCAGTGGTTGGTGTATGCCAGCACGCAGCATCCCGGCGAAGCGCAGCACTGGGTCTCGCACGCGCTCGGCATTGACAACAACGCGGTGCGCGTCGAATGCCGGCGCATGGGCGGCGGCTTCGGCGGCAAAGAAACACAGAGCGGTCACATGGCCGTCTGGGCGGCCTTGGCCGCACGCAAATTTGGCAAACCGGTCAAGCTGCGGATGGACCGCGACGACGACTTCATCGTCACCGGCAAACGGCATCCGTTTGCCTACGAGTACACGGCTGGCTTTGACGACAGCGGCAGACTCTATGGCTTGAAACTGATGATGGCGGCCAACTGCGGCTTCAGCGCCGACCTGAGCGGGCCGGTCGCCGACCGCGCTATTTTTCATGCCGACAACGCCTACTATTTAGAAGACGTCGACATCAGCTCTTTCCGCTGCAAAACCAACACGCAAAGCCACACGGCATTTCGCGGATTCGGTGGCCCGCAGGGCATGATCGTCATCGAAAATATTCTCGGCGACATCGCCCGCCATCTGGGCCTCGACCCGCTCGACGTGCGCCTGCGCAACCTGTACAGCGACGAAGCCACCAGCAGCACCGGCCAGCGCAACACCACCCACTACGGCATGCAGGTCGAAGACAACATCCTCGCGCCGCTGATCAACACGCTGGCAGCATCCGCCGACTACCGGCAGCGCCGCCAAGCCATCGCCGCATGGAACGCCAGCAGCCCCGTCATCCAACGCGGGCTGGCGTTGACGCCCGTCAAGTTCGGTATTTCCTTCACCGCCACGCAGTTCAACCAAGCCGGCGCGCTGGTGCATGTGTACACCGACGGCAGTGTGCAGGCCAACCACGGCGGCACCGAAATGGGCCAGGGTCTGAACACCAAAGTGGGGCAAATCGTCGCCGACGAACTCGGTGTCGCTTTCGAACAAGTGTTGGTCACAGCCAGCGACACCAGCAAGATCCCGAACGCCTCGGCCACCGCAGCATCAGCCGGCACCGACCTCAACGCCCGCGCCGCGCAATACGCCGCCCGCAAGGTGCGCAACAACTTGGCCCAGTTTGTCGCGGGACTCGACAACTGCGGCGCTGGCGCTGTGCGTTTTGTGGCCGGCGATGTGATCTCGCCAGTACAAACGCGATCCTTCAAAGACGTGGTCAGGCTGGCCTACGCCCACCGCATTCAATTGTGGAGCGACGGTTTTTACCGCACACCCAAAATCCATTACGACAAAACCACCCTGAGCGGTCGGCCGTTTTATTACTTCGCCTACGGTGCGGCCTGCACCGAAGTCGCCATCGACACGCTGACTGGCGAAAGCCGCGTGCTCAAAGTCGACATCCTGCATGACGTAGGCACCAGCATCAACCCGGCGATTGACATCGGGCAAATTGAAGGCGGTTTCATTCAAGGCATGGGCTGGTTAACCACCGAGCAGCTGGTCTGGAACGACAAAGGCCAGCTCAGCACGCACGCCCCTAGCACCTACAAAATACCCGCTACGGGCGACGTGCCCGAACACTTCAAGGTCGCGCTGTGGCCCGAGGCCAACCGTGAAGACAACGTCTTCGGCAGCAAGGCCGTGGGCGAGCCGCCCTTCATGCTGGCGATCAGCGTGTATGAAGCTTTGAAGGACGCTGTGGCGGCCGCGAAAGGCGGCCATCAAGCTGTGTTGATGACGGCCCCAGCAACGGCTGAGAATGTGTTGAAAGCGCTGACAGCTGACGATTCGGAGTCCCAGGGACGCCAACTCAAGGTGCAGCCCAGCACCGGCTAATTTGAAGATAAGCCCTGTGACCTGGCGTGCGAAATGTGTGCATTCCCGCACCAACTTATGACAATCATCTACCCTCAATTAACCGTTTGCACTGTTTTGAACGAAAGCGTGCATTGACACGAATCGATTCATCTCGTTTCAGTCGGTTGCATGTGGTTTCATGTAGTTTTGGGTGGCACGAAATATGCCTTTAGCTTTTGGCAATTTCGCAGCTCAACCACAGGACTCTCCATGAAGTTTTCTCGAACCCGTGCTCTTCTCTTATCTTCAATGGCACTGGCAAGCATGCAAGCCTATGCAGATGGTCCCAGTTTTTATGCACTGATCGACGGCGGTATGGCGTCATCGAAAGTTTCTGGAGGCACTGCAGCATCTGCCTCCAGATCAGAATTTATCACCGGCGGCGCGGTGCCAACTTTTGTGGGCTTTAGGTTTGAGAAAACGGTCGCCGACTTGACCGTCGGGGTTCAACTTGAACAAGGTTTCACCCTCAACACACCCAGCGGCAGCAGCTATTACTTTTTCAGCAATGGTGGTGAACTTTTAAATCGCCAGAAGAACATCTACATCAAAAGCAACTCGGGTACTTTCGTGATGGGCGTGCAGCCCAACTTGGCCTTCAAAACGGTGCTGATGGGTGACCCACGCGGTGGCTCCAACTTTGGCAGCTCTTTGGCCATGATTGATGCCAATGGCGGCTTAGGCACTGTCGACTACGCTTCCTTCAGCTACACCGCGCCAACCATGGCTGGCTTCACTTTGGCCGGTCAATATGTGCCAGAGTCAAGGACCGCTACAGGGGAAATCAAAACAGGCTCGCGGGCCAGTGCCACCTACGAGAGTGGCGACTTGAAACTCGGTTTGGCCACTTACAGCAGCGAGGTCGTCGGTAAAAAGGACAGCAGCGGAAATATCCTGTCAGCCAATTACAAGCTGGGCAGTTTCACCCTCAAGGGCATCACAGCCAGCCAAAAAAAAGACACATTCATCTCGGCTTTGGGCACGACAGGCGTTGGCGGCTCTTACTCTTTGGATGACAAAACGTCGTTTGACGCTGGTGTTTACAAAACGAGCAGCAGCTCGACCAACTTGAAAGTCGACACAGTTGCAGCGGGTGCTTATTACAACCTCACCAAGGAGTTGCAGTTTTATGGTCAGTACGCCGTTTTGAACAACAAAGGCAGCGCTACCTCGGCCTGGAACTTTGCCGGTCCCTCCATCATCACTGGCAACTTAGCTGCCGGACAAAAAGCAAGCACGTTGAACGTCGGCCTGATCTTCAGCTACTTTTAACAGATTGCCTTCATGTTTGACGTGATGGGCCCTCAAAGTGGTCTGAGCGCTGGCGTAGGCGTTGAATACTGGAACAACAAGTTTGGTTGCGACAGCAGTCTTGCCTCGAACGGCAACAAGTGCAGAGCCACTACGCCCTTGGTGCTGGTGTCCTACAAGCTGTAATCAGACTTCAAAGACCTGACAAAAGGCGGTCGGTACTCACGCTCCGACCGCCTTTTTCATGGGCGCTTGAAACTGTCGGCAGTCCCTACAAAATCAACATCGCCCTGAAGTCATTCACATTGGTGTGCGTCGGCCCGGTGATGACCAAGTCACCCAGCGGTTCGAAATAGCCGTAGGCGTCATTGCGGTCCAGCCAGTGCTCGATCTTCATGCCGGCGGCTTGAGCCCGGGCCAGCGTGTCTGGCGCAACATAAGCACCGGCGTTGTCCTCCATGCCATCAATGCCGTCGGTGTCGGCTGCCAGTGCATAAACGCCTGACTGGCCCTGCAAGCCAAGCGCCAGCCCCAGGCAAAATTCGCCCGCCCGCCCGCCTCGGCCCCGGTTTTTTTTGTCTGCGTCTGCAGGTTGCAAACGCACCGTCACCGTGGTTTCACCGCCACTCAAGATCACGCAGGGCGCTTCAAACGGTTGGTTTTTTTGCTTCACGGCACGCGCCAGTGCCGCATGCACCTTACCGACTTCGCGGGACTCGCCTTCCATCTCGTCACTCAGGATGTAAGCCTTCAAGCCAGCCGCGCGCGCCAGCTCAGCGGCGGCTTCCAGGCTTTGCTGCGGCGTGGCAATCAAATGAACTTCGTGGCCGTTGAAAACTGCGTCACCGGGCTTCGGGGTTTCAAGCGCGCCGCTTTCAAGATCGGCATGCAAAGCGGCCGGGACCTCAATCGCGTAACGCTGCAAGATCGCCAATGCGTCAGCGCAGGTGGTGGCGTCGGGCACGGTCGGACCGCTGGCGATGATGGACGGGTCATCGCCTGGCACGTCACTGATGGTCAAGGTGACGACACGCGCCGGTGCGCAAGCCGCCGCCAACCGCCCGCCCTTGATGCGCGACAGGTGCTTACGCACGCAATTCATCTCGCTGATGTTGGCGCCGCTGTTCAGCAATTCTTTGTTGATGCGCTGCTTGTCTTCTAACGTCAAACCTTCGGCTGGTAGCGTCAGCAAGGCAGAGCCACCGCCTGAAATCAGGCACAACACCAGGTCGTTTTCAGTCAAACCCTGCACCATCGCCAAGATGCGTTCTGCTGCGGCCAGCCCGGCCGCATCGGGCACCGGGTGGGCGGCTTCCACGATCTCGATGCGCGACTTCAGCCCCACCGGGCGCGGCGGAATGTGCTGATAGCGCGTGACCACCAAGCCTTCCAGCGCTGCGTCGGCGGGCCACAGGGCTTCCACCGCTTGCGCCATAGAACCGCCCGCTTTACCCGCACCAATCACGATGGTGCGGCCGCCACTCTCAAGGCTGGGGGGCGAGGGTAAAAAAGCCGCCGTGTTGTGCAAGGGCAAAGCGCGCTGCACGGCCGCTTGGTAGAGGCTCAGCAGAAATTCGCGCGGCTGAATTGACGGCTGAAATTGAGGCTGAATTGGCAGCAAATTTTGCTGAGACAGCTCAGCGCCAGGGGGTGTGGGTGACGTCATGTATGGCTGCCGAATCAACTGGCCAGTTGTTTCATCTCGGCGTACAAATCAGCCTTGCCTTCAAAACCAATACCGACCAGTGCCGGCAAAGTCACCAGACTGTTTTCAACCTTCACGCCATCCGGGAAACCGCCATAAGGCTGGAACAAATCGGGGTAGCTTTCGTTGCCGCCCAAGCCCAGACCGGCGGCAATCGCCAGCGACATCTGGTGCCCACCGTGCGGAATGCAGCGGCTGGCCGACCAGCCGTGCTCGCGCAACATGTCCAGCGTGCGCAAATACTCGACCAGCCCATAACTCAAAGCGCAGTCAAACTGCAGCCAGTCACGGTCTGGCCGCAGGCCGCCGTAGCGAATTAAATTGCGGGCGTCTTGCATCGAGAAAAGATTCTCGCCGGTGGCCATGGCGGGCGCATAGTGCGGCGCCAGCTCAGCCTGCAAAGCGTAGTCCAGCGGGTCACCAGCTTCTTCGTACCAAAACAAGTTGTAGCCGGCCATGGCTTTTGCGTAGGCCACCGCGGTGGGCAAATCAAAGCGACCGTTGGCGTCGACCGCCAAGCGTTGGCCGGGGCCAAGCAGCTTGAGCACAGCCTCGATGCGTTGGCAGTCTTCAGCCAGCGACGCGCCACCGATCTTCATCTTGACCACCGCATAACCGCGGTCCAAGTAGCTTTGCATTTCGCCGGTCAAACCTGCCAGCCCTTTGCCAGGCCAGTAGTAACCGCCCGCGGCGTAGACAAACACCTGCCGATTGGCCGTGCCGTTGCCATAGCGCTCGGCCAGCAATTGGTACAGCGGCTGGTTGGCGATCTTGGCCACCGCGTCCCAGACCGCCATGTCGATGGTGCCAACCGCCACCGAGCGCTCACCATGACCGCCGGGTTTTTCGTTGGTCATCAAAGTCGCCCAGACCTTGTGCGGATCGATGTTGCTCTCTTTGTCGTCGAGCAAACTGGCTGGATCGGCTTCGAGCACGCGCGGAATGAAACGTTCGCGCATCAAAGCGCCCTGCCCGTAGCGGCCGTTTGAATTGAAGCCGTAACCGATGACCGGTTGGCCGTCACGCATGACGTCGGTGACCACCGCCACCAGACTCAGCGTCATCTTCGAAAAATCAATGTAAGCGTTGCGAATGTTCGACTTGATCGGGCGCGTGGACTCGCGAATTTCAGTGATTTTCAAAGCAGCTTTCCAGTCTCAATCCATTAAAAAACTGCCCTCGCGAACGACAGCAGCGCTTATTTTTTGCCCAACCCCAAACGCTGCGCACCCTCAACATACAGGCTGATGCGCTCCTTCATGAAAGCGTCCATTTCCGCATTGCCGATGTTGACCAGCTCAAAACCGCTTTTGGCGGCCAGCGCCTTCATCTCCGGGTCGTTGTTCAGCGCCAGCCACATGTCAGCGATCTTTTTGCGGTTCTCAGGCGAGATCGATTTTGGCACGCCAATGCCGCGGTATGCACCGTCGACCCAGTCGACGCCGAGCTCGCGAAAAGTCGGCACCTCGGGCATCAATGGGTGGCGTTTTTCCATTGCCACCGCCAGCGCCCGCACCTTGGTCTGGTTGGCAATCGCGAACGGGGTGTAGGCCATCGCACCGTCAATCTGCGCACCGACCACGGCCAGCGCCATGTCGCCCGTGCCTTTGTAAGGCACATAGGTGCTCTTGATGCCGAAAGCCGCATTCAAGCGCTCGTGGGCCGCGTGGTTGGCCGAGTTCAGGCCGGAGCCGCCTAGGCTCATTTTGCCGGGGTCTTTTTTAGCGGCGGCCATGAACTCTGCAAAGTTTTTGTACGGGCTGCTGACCGGCAAGATCAACACGTCGGGCGTGTAGTGAAACCAAAAAGCCGGCGTGATGTCGGCCGTTTTGTACTGCACCTGACCTTCAATCGGCTGAAAAACAATGTGCGGCAAATTGATGCCGACCACGTTCAGGCCGTCGCCAGGCAAGTTATTCATCTGCCCCCACATCAGCCCACCGCCGGCACCGGCCTTGTACTGAACAATGGTCTCAATCGCCGCACATTTTTTCTTTAACACCATTTGCTGGTGACGCGCCGACAAGTCGGACTCACCGCCGGGCGGAAAAGCCTGCCAATACAGCATGTTTTTCTCGGGGCAAGGCGGCATGACCGGTGTCGATTGAGCCATCGCCATAGGGGCGGTGGCGAGGCACACAATACCGATCAAGTGGCTGATGTTGAACTGCATGGGAAGATCTCCTTGAGTGGGTTCTAGTGGCCGCCGCGCAGCAGCTGGCAGACAGCATCGGTTACTTGCGAGGTATTCGCCTGGCCACCAAGGTCACGCGTGTGCAGGCGGACATCGGCGGTCACGGTCTCAATCGCCTGCATCAGTTGCGCGGCTTCTTGCGGCAGACCGAGGTGCTCGAGCATCATCACGCAGGACCAGAAGGTGCCGATCGGATTCGCCAGACCCAGCCCCATGATGTCAAAGGCTGAGCCGTGAATCGGTTCAAACATCGACGGGTAGCGACGCTCGGGGTCGATGTTGCCGGTGGGCGCAATGCCCAAGCTGCCGGCCAGCGCGGCGGCCAAGTCGCTCAGCACGTCGGCGTGCAGATTGGTGGCGACCAGCGTGTCGAGTGTGGCCGGGCGGTTGACCATGCGGGCGGTGCAGGCGTCGACCAGCTCTTTGTCCCAGGTGACATCGGGAAACTCTTGACTGATCTGCACGGCGATCTCGTCCCACATCACCATCGCATGGCGCTGGGCGTTGGACTTGGTCACCACCGTCAACAGCTTGCGAGGGCGTGACTGAGCCAGTTTGAAAGCGAAACGCATGATGCGCTCAACACCGGCGCGCGTCAGGATCGACATGTCGGTGGCGACCTCAATCGGGTGCCCTTGGTGCACCCGGCCGCCAACGCCGGCGTACTCGCCTTCGGAGTTTTCACGCACGATGACCCAGTTCAGGTCGTCTGCGCTGCAGCGTTTGAGCGGGCTGTCAATGCCGGGCAAGATGCGTGTCGGCCGCACGTTGGCGTACTGGTCGAAACCTTGGCAAATCTTCAAACGCAAGCCCCACAAAGTGATGTGGTCAGGGATGTGCGGATCACCGGCGGAGCCGAACAAAATCGCGTCCATCGGCCGCAGCGCGTCTAGGCCGTCGGCCGGCATCATGACACCATGTTGACGGTAGTAGTCGCCGCCCCAGTCGAAACCGTGAAAGTCAAACTGGAACTTTTTTTGGGTCGCGGCCAGCGCTTGCAGCACGGTTTGCCCAGCGGGCACCACCTCTTTGCCAATGCCGTCGCCAGGAATACAGGCTATTTTGTAAATTTTCATGGCCTGACTTTAGCCATTGTTGAAAGCGCCTCAAGCGCTTAAAGTGATGTCATTGTTTACTTGGGAGTTATCAATGTCTGTTTCGGCTGCGGCCCCTTCTGAGATGGCTTTTTTCAGCGAACTGGTTCGCTGCGGTGGTTTTTCACTGGCCGCTCGCGAGCTGGGCGTAACGACCGCCGCCGTCAGCAAGCGGCTGGCCCATTTAGAACTGCGGTTGGGTGTGCGCTTGCTGAACCGCACCACACGCCGCACCAGCCTCACCGCTGAAGGCGAAATTTACCTGGCCCATGCGCGCCGCATTCTGGCCGACATCAGCGACATGGAGCAACTGGTCTCAGAGGCGCATGCCATGCCGCAAGGCCTTTTGCGCATCAACGCCACGCCAGGTTTTGGGCGCAGCCATGTCGCGCCGTTGATTTCACGCTTCGTCAAACTCCATGCAGAAGTGCAGGTGCAATTGCAGCTGACGGTAGACCCGCCGAGCTTGGCCGAAGACGCGTTTGATGTGTGCATCCGCTTTGGTGAGCCGCCCGATGCACGCGTGATGGCCCGCAAAATTGCGCCGAATCGGCGCCTGCTGGTCGCCTCACCGGCTTACTTGGCCTTGCGCGGCGCACCCAAGGTGCCGGGCGACCTGACGCGGCACAACTGCCTGGGCATCCGCCAAGGCGACGATGCTTACGGCAGCTGGCGGCTGACGTCAGGCAAGCGCACGGAAACCGTCAAGGTGCGCGGCAACCTCAGCACCACCGATGGCGAAATCGCCGTTGACTGGGCGCTGGACGGCCACGGCATCCTCCTGCGCGCCGAATGGGACATCGCCAAATACGTCAGGAGCGGCCGTTTGCTGCAGGTGCTGGAAGGCTATGAAACGCCACCGGCCGACATCCATCTGGTGTACCCACAGCGCCTGCAGACGTCCGCGCGGGTCCGGGCCTTTGTGGACTTCAGCAGCCAACATTTCGAGAAATCATCGACGCTGGCGGCGGGCCTAGTGACGCGTTGGTGACCTTCAAGCCGACTGGCTCAGCGCCCACTCGCGCAAGGCCTCGGCAAACTCCAGCACCGCTGGCGAAGTGTTGTCGGTGCGCCGCAGCAGGTAGACGTCACCGCTGACGCCTGCGGCTTGGAGTTCACCTTTGAGCTGACAGAGCACCACCGCACCTTCGCGCAAGCGCACCAGTGACGCCGGCACCAAAGAAACCCCCAAACCGGCGGCCACCAAGTTCAGCACAGCCGGAATCTCCACCACTTGCTGCACGATGCGTGGCGCAAATCCTGATTGCACGCAGGCGTCAAAAACACTTTGCGCAAAGGCAGATGACTCTAGCCGCAAAAACACGAAGTCGTCGTGCTTGAGTTCCGCCAGCCGGATGCTTGTGCGTCCAGCCAAGGCATGGCCCAGCGGCAAGGCGCAAACCACAGGGTCGCGCCAGAGCAGGGTCGAGGCCAATTCGCCGTCGTTGGGCGCACTGCGCGACACGCTCAAATCAAGTTGCCCCTCTCGCAATACCTGCACATGGTCGGCCGGTCGCATTTCTTGCAGCACCACTTCGACGCCCGGTCGGCGTTCGCGGAACTGCTTGATGAAACTCGGGAACGGCCCCAAAAAGTGCGAGCCGGCCAAGCCGACCTGGACACGCCCTTCCACACCCTCGGCCACGCGCCGGACATGGCGGCGGGCATCTTCGATGCGCTCCAGCACGGCGCGTGCATGCGGCAGCAAAGCCTTGCCGGCTTCGCTGAGTTCAACGCTGCGGCTGGTCCGGTGGAACAGCCGCGCGCCCAACTCGGCCTCCAGATTGGCAATTTGATAGCTCAAAGGCGGCTGCGAGACGTGCAGTTTTTGCGCCGCCCGGGTGAAGCTCAGCTCGCTGGCCAGCACGGTGAAATAGCGCAACTGTCGAAGGTCCATGACTCATCCAATTTCGGTATAGATCAATTCATATTATGTATTTGTGCGTATCAATCAAGCCGCCGAAGATCGGGCCACTTTGATTTATTCGAACCCCTAGAAAGCAACACATGAGCCGTTCATACCGCGTGGGACTGATTGTTCCGAGTTCCAACACCACCATGGAAACCGAGATTCCGGCCATGCTGCGCGCCCGCGAGCTGGTGCTGCCGGAGCGTTTCACCTTTCACTCCAGCCGCATGCGCATGAAGGAAGTCACCAAAGCCGAACTCGAAGCCATGGACCGTGACTCTGACCGCTGCGCGCTGGAACTCTCGGACGCCCGCATGGACACCATGGGCTACGCCTGTCTGGTGGCCATCATGAGCATGGGCAAGGGCTACCACCGCGAATCGCAACGTCGGCTGCAAGAAGTCACTGCCGCCAACGGCGGGCCGACCTCGGTCACCACCAGTGCCGGGGCCTTGGTCGAAGGCCTGCAAGCGCTGGGCGCCAAGCGGGTGTCGATCATTGCGCCCTACATGAAACCACTGACGCGCATGGTCATTGACTACCTGGAGCACGAAGGGATTGAAGTGGTCGACAGCATTTCGCTGGAAATCCCGAACAATTTAGAAGTCGGTGCGCGTGACCCGAAAGCACCGGCCGAGTTGTACAAACAGCTCAATATCAAAGGCGTGGATGCCATCGTGGCGTCGGCCTGCGTGCAGATGCCGTCGCTGGCCGCCGTGCCGATGATCGAGCTGGCCAGCGGTTTGCCGGTGGTCTCCAGCGCGGTCTGCACCACCTGGGCCTTGCTGAAAAACCTCGGCCTCGAGCGCCGCGTTCCCAACGCCGGTAAGCTATTGTCTGGTGGCTTTTAAAAAATTACAATTTTTAACAACGCCTCACTTTTTAAAAGCACAAGACACCATGAATCACCCACGCCACCTCATTCGCCAGACCGCTTTGACCGCCTGCGCCCTGCTGCTCAGCGCTGCTGCCTCTGCGCAAGCCTTCCCGAGCAAACCCATCACCTTGGTGGTGCCGAACCCACCCGGCGGCTTTGTCGACGCCTCAGCCCGCCTGCTCAGCGAGCCCCTGTCGCGTGTGATGAACCAGACCGTCATCGTCGACAACAAAGGCGGCGGCAGCGGCAACGTGGCTTACGGCCAAGTCGCCCGCGCCCACGCGGACGGCTACACGCTGCTGACGTCTTACTCGGCCTACCACGTTGGCAACCCAGCGCTGTCACCCAAGCTGCCTTGGGCGCAAAAAGACCTGACGGCGGTCGCCTTGATCACCGTCGCCACCAACATCATTGCGGTCAATCCTGCTGTGCCGGCCAACAACTTGAAAGAGTTCATCGCCTACGTGAAAGCCAACCCCGGCAAGCTCAGCTACGCCTCGCAAGGCAATGGCTCGCTGTCGCACATTGGCACCGAGATGTTCAAAATGCAGACCGGCACCAGCATGGTTCACATCCCTTACCGCGGCTCTGGCCCGGCCCTGCAAGACGTTTTGTCAGGCCAGGTGCAGGTCTTCATCACCACGCCGCCGTCCGTGATGAGCCAAGTGCAAGCCGGTAAGCTGAAAGGCTTGGCGGTTGCCGGCAAGACACGCCATCCCGGCATCCCGAACGTACCGACCACCGCAGAAGCTGGCCTGAAAGGCTTTGAACTCGAAGCCTGGGTGGCGATTTTTGCGCCCGCAGGCACACCGCCAGAGGTCGTCGCCAAGTTGTCAAGCTCGATCAAGCAAGCGCTGGAACTGCCCGAAACCAAAAGCCGCGCCAGCGCCGCCGGCATTGACCTGCGCTACCTGCCACCGGCAGAACTCGACGCTTTGGTGAAGCGTGAAACCGAGTTCTGGGGCAAGACCATCAAGGCAGCTGGTATCACAGCTGACTGATTTTTTTCGCCCTGCTCGACCCTTTTTTCAGCCCCCGTAACTCACCCTTAAAACCGACAGGAGACTCACATGCCCCGCTATTCGCTCACGGTCAACGGCAAAAAGCAAAGCGTCGAAGCTGACGCCGACACGCCGCTTTTGTATGTATTGCGAGACAACCTGGCCCTCAACGGACCCAAGTTCGGTTGCGGCCTGGGCCAGTGCGGGGCGTGCACAGTGCATGTCGACGGCGTGGCCACACGCTCTTGCCTGTTGCCCGTCAGCACGCTGGCGGGCAAGGCCGTGACAACGCTGGAAGGCCTGTTGGTGAACGGCCAGCCGGGCAAACTGCAGCAAGCCTTCATTGACGAGCAGGCTGCCCAGTGCGGCTACTGTATCAACGGCATGATCATGACCTCGGCGGCATTGCTCAAAAGCACACCGAACCCGAGCGAGGGCGAGATCAAGAGCGCTTTGGCTGGCAATTTGTGCCGCTGCGGCACGCATCAACGCATTTGCGCTGCTGTCCACCGCGCAGCCACTGCTTGAAGGAGCGCGACATGAACAACATCGCAATCAACGCCCAAATCAGCCGCCGCAGCCTGTTGAAAGCGGGTGCCGGCGCACTGATCGTCGGCTTCAGCGCCCACGCTACTTTGGCGCAGGCCGCCACCACCGCCCTGCGCCCTGCCAAATCAGTCGCCAAAGATGTGGTCGATTCATTCTTGGTCATGGGTGCGGACGGCAAGATCACCATCTTCGTTGGCAAGGTCGACCTCGGCACCGGCACCAAAACTGCGCTGGCCCAAATGGCTGCTGACGAACTCGATGTCGCTTTTGAGCGCATTGACATGGTCATGGGCGACACCGCCACCACCCCCGACCAATGGATCACCGGTGCCAATTTGACGATTGCCCAAGGCGGCGGAGAATTGCGCCGCGCCTGCGCCACCGCCCGCGCCGCCCTGTTGGCGCGTGCCGCAACACAACTGAACGTTGCCGTGTCGGAGCTAAGCGTGAGCCAAGGCTTGGTGAGCGTCAAGGGGGATCCGGCCAAGACCATCTCTTACAGCGCGTTGATGCAAGCTTCGACGGCTTTTGATTTGAAGATCGACCCCAAGGCAGCACTCAAACCAGCCGCCGAATACCGGGTCGTCGGTCTGTCGATCCCGCGCGTCGACATTCCGGCCAAAGTCTCTGCTACTTTTCCGTACGTGCATGACCTGCGCCTGCCCGGCATGCTGCACGCCCGCGTGATCCGGCCCGAAGACGCCGGCGCCAAGCTGCTGACTGTCGACGACGGCGCGGCGCGCAAGATCAACGGTTTCGTTCAAACCGTGCGCAAGGGCAACTTCTTGGCGGTGGTCGCCAAAACCGAGTGGGCGGCCGTCAAGGCGGCACGCGCGCTCAAGCCGAGTTGGTCGGCCGGCACCGGCCTGCCCGATCAAGCCACTGTGTTTGATTACTGGCGTGCACAACCCTTGGCCAAGGAAGAGGCGACCCAAAAAGTCGGCGACGCCCCTGCCGCCCTGAGCACCAGCGTGCGCAAGGTCAAGGCCAGCTACGAGTTCGCGGTGCAAACCCACGCCTCCATCGGCCCGTCATGCGCCGTGGCCGACTTCAGCGCTGGCAAGTTGGTGGTTTGGTCGCCGTCACAGGCGACCCACTCCATGCAAAGCGAGCTGGCCAGCGTCACCGGTCTGCCCTTCGACAGCGTGCGCGTGGTTTATCTGGACGGCTCTGGCTGCTATGGTCGCAACGGCCATGAAGACGCCAGCGCTGATGCAGCCTTGATCGCCACCCTGATCGGCAAGCCGGTGCGGGTGCAGTGGATGCGTGACGACGAAACTGCACGTGCACCCAAAAGCCCGCCCAGAGCGATCGACATGGAAGGCGGTTTTGACGCCAGCGGCCAGCTGCAGGCTTGGTCAGCTGACTTTCACATCGCCGTCAACCACATCGTGGCTTTCAAACCGCTGGATTTCCCGCTGTTGGCAGCGACCGATGTGGGCTTGCCCAAGCCCGGCAATTGGGTAGGCTTTCTGTTCCAAAATGCAGGCGCGCCCTACGCGGTGCCCAACATCCGCGTCAACACACGCCACATCGCCGAGACGTTTTTTCGTTCGGCCCATCTGCGCAGTCCGGGCCGAATCGAAAACACCTTTGCCAACGAGTCTTTCATGGACGAGTTGGCCGCTGAGGCCAAGACCGACCCGGCCGAGTTCAGGCTCCAGTACCTGAAAGACCCGCGCGGCATCGCAGTGATCGAAGCGGTCATGAAGCGCGCTCAATGGGCCAAACGGGTGGGCACAAACCGAGCCGGTCAGTCGGGTGACAAAGTCAGCGGACGCGGCATCTCGTATGTCCGCTACAACAACACCACCACCTACGTGGCGGCTGTGGCCGAGGTTGAAGTCGACCGCAAAACTGGCGAAGTGCAGGTCAAGCGCGTGTGTGTGGCCCATGACTGCGGTCAGATCATCAACCCCAATGGTCTGGCGAACCAGATCGAAGGTGGTGTCATTCAGACCGTCAGCCGGACCCTGATGGAGCAGGTTCAGTGGGACCGCCAAAAGGTCACCAGTGTGGACTGGAACAGCTACCCGATCCTGCGCTTTCCAGCCGTGCCCATGGTGGAGGTCGATTTGATCGATCGCCCTGGCGAAGCGTCTTGGGGTGCCGGCGAGCCGACAGCCACGGTGATTCCGGCCGCAGTGGCCAACGCCATTCATGACGCGATCGGGGCCCGGCTTCGGTCGATTCCGATCACGCCGGACAAGGTGCTGGCGGCGCTGGCGAGTCTGAACAAAAAAGCCTGACGAAAGCCTGGAAAATCTGATCAGCGCACAGCCGCACCGCCTTCGAACCAGCGGGCCACCAAGGCCCGCTCGTCGTCGGTGATGCCGGTGGCGTTGTTCATCGGCATGATCTTGCTGACCACCACCTGCTGGTAAATCGCTTGCGCGTGCAGTTGCACAGCCTCAGGCGAATCAACGCGCAGGTTCTTCATCTGAACTTGTTCGCCGTGGCACATGTAGCAGCGCTGCGCCAGCACCGGCTGAACCGTCTGATAGCTGACGACCGCGGGCAACGCCGTTGCCGCTGCACGCGGTGCCGGCTTGAGCCAAACGATGGCGGCCAAAATAACGGCCACGCCGACCAGCGCATAGGCCAACGGGTTGCCATTGCGACCGAGCTTGTAGCCATGGCGCAGCACAAAGAATTGGCGAATCGCCGCGCCGGCGAACATCATCAGAATCAGCACCAGCCAATTTTGCGGATGGCTCCAGGTGAAGCTGTAATGGTTGCTGAGCATGGCAAACAACACCGGCAACGTGAAGTAGGTGTTGTGCACGCTGCGTTGCTTGCCACGCTGGCCGTGAATCGGGTCGACCGGCTGGCCGGCTTGGATGGCGGCCACCACCGTGCGCTGGCCGGGAATGATCCAGAAAAACACATTGGCGCTCATGGCCGTGGCGATCATGGCGCCGACCAGCAAGAAAGCTGCACGTCCGGCAAACCAATGGCAGGCCAGCCATGAGGCCACGCAAACCAGTACCAGCACGCCAGCACCGACCAAGGCATCGGCATTTTTACGCTGAGCGAAGACGCGGCAAATGCCGTCGTACAGCAGCCAAAAAATAACAAGAAATGAAAGCGCCGCCGCACCGGCTGCCACCGGCGACCAATCCATCAGCGATTTGTCAATCAGGTAGGTGCTGGCCTGCCACAGATAAGACACCGAGAACAACGCGATACCAGACAGCCAGGTGCTGTAGCTTTCCCAGTAAAACCAATGCAGATGGGCCGGGAGTTGCGGCGGCTTGACGGCGAACTTGACCGGGTGGTAAAAACCGCCGCCATGCACCGCCCAAAGCTCGCCGCTGACGCCCTGCTGCTTCAGGTCTTCGTCCACCGGCGGTGTCAGGCTGGAGTCTAAAAAGACAAAATAAAAGGAGGAGCCAATCCAAGCGATGGCGGTGATCACGTGGACCCAACGCAGCAGCAGGTTGGCCCAGTCGAGAAGGTAAGTTTCCATAAAGCAGCTTTAGCAATCCTCATGCCTTGGCTGCGACACGGCGTCGCACCAGCAAGACATGGTTGTCGGGCTGCTCACCACTGCGGGCGCTGTAAGCAGCGTGGACCGCGACAAAGGAAAGAGATTCCGGCTCCGCTGCGGTCTAGCGGGCTGAAGTGTACGAGAAAAAATCCCGGCGTTGTGATCGCAGCTGCAGCAATTGGGCCGCCACAGCCAGCGCAATCACCTCGGGTTCTTTGCCTTCAATGCCTGGCACGCCGATCGGGCAGGTGACGTGCGCGAGCTCTTCGGCGCAGTAGCCGCGGGCTTCCAGACGGTGCCGAAAAGTCGCCCATTTGGTTTGGCTGCCGATGAGGCCGATATAAGGTAAATCTTGTTGCGTGCGTTGCCGCGCCAGACACTGGATCAACACATCCAGGTCTTCGGCGTGGCTGAAACTCATGATGAGAACGCAGGACCCCGGCACCAAGTCTTTCACCGCAGCCTGCACCGGCTCGGAGTGTTCGCAAAGCACATGCGCCGGTAAACCGGCCGGGAAAATACCTTCCCGGCTGTCGATCCAATGCAGGGCCACCGGCAAACGCGCCAGCACTTCGGCAAGGGCGTGCCCCACATGGCCGCCACCGAACAACACCACGGGCATGCGATCGACATCCAAACGCCGTTGCAGCGCCGGCAGGTCTTGTGCCGAGACACGCTCTAGCTGCAGATGCACCACGCCGCCGCAACATTGCCCCAAAGAGGGGCCAAGGGCTAAGCGCATCGTCTCGGCTGGCGGGTCAACTTCCGAGGTCAACAGCGATCGCGCCCGGTTGATCGCCTCAAACTCCAGATGTCCGCCACCGATGGTGCCTATCAGCGCATCCGCAAACACAGCCATCCACGCACCAGCATCGCGCGGCGCAGAACCTTCCGTGGCTTGGACCTGCACCAGCACCGCCGGTTTGAGAGCGAGCCGCGCAAATAACAACTCGGCGAGGGGCGGCATACAGTCTGCTTCGCGCTTTACTATGCGGCCTACTTTGCGCCCGGTGTCAGCTGCGTGATGCCGCCCATGTAAGGCTGCAAAGCCGCCGGCACCTCGACACTGCCGTCTTCGCGCTGGTAGTTTTCCAGCACCGCCACCAAGGTGCGGCCGACGGCCAGGCCGGAACCGTTGAGGGTGTGGACGAACTCGTTTTTGCCCTGCGCATTTTTGAAGCGCGCTTGCAAACGGCGGGCCTGAAAGGCTTCGCAGTTAGAGATTGAGCTGATCTCGCGGTAGGTATTTTGTCCCGGCAACCAGACTTCTAAGTCGTAAGTCTTGGTCGAACCAAAACCCATGTCGCCGGTGCACAGCAGCATGACGCGGTACGGCAAGCCAAGCGCTTGCAGCACGGCTTCGGCGTGGCCGGTCATGGCTTCAAGCGCTTCGTAGCTTTTCTCGGGGTGGGCGACCTGCACCATCTCGACTTTGTCGAACTGGTGTTGGCGAATCATGCCGCGCGTGTCACGGCCGTAGCTGCCGGCTTCAGAGCGAAAGCACGGCGTGTGCGCGGTGAGTTTGATCGGCAGATCAGCCTCGGCGACGATCTCGTCGCGCAGCAAGTTGGTCAGCGGCACTTCAGAGGTCGGGATCAAATACAGCGCGGCGTTCTCGGCTTCGCCTTCTTGACCGCCTTTTTTGGCCGCGAACAAGTCTTCTTCAAACTTTGGCAGTTGGCCAGTGCCGCGCAGCGAATCCGCGTTGACGATGTAGGGCACATAGCATTCGGTGTAGCCGTGTTGGCCGGTCTGCAAGTCCAACATGAACTGCGACAGCGCGCGGTGCAATTTGGCCAACGGGCCTTTCATGACCGTGAAGCGCGAGCCGGTGAGTTTGGTGCCGGCGGCAAAGTCCAGCCCCAGCGGCTCGCCCACATCGACGTGGTCTTTGGCCGCAAAAGCCAAGGCGGCGGGCACGCCACCCAAGCCTTGCGACGGCGTCCACTTGCGTACTTCGACGTTGCCGGCTTCCCCAGCGCCCTCGGGCACGCTGCTGTGCGGCAAATTAGGCACGGCCAGCAGCAGCGCCTGCATCTCGGTCTGAATCTGTTCCAGGCGTTGCGCCGTGCCGTCCAGCTCGGCTTTGAAGCTGACCACCTGCGCCATGATGGCGCTGCTGTCTTCGCCTTTGGCCTTGAGCTGGCCGATTTGTTTGGACAGGCTGTTGCGCTGGTTCTGCAATTCTTCGGTGCGAATCTGGCAGGTCTTGCGCTGAGCCTCCAAAGACTGGAACGCCTCGACGTTCAAAAACGCCTGCGGGCGTTTACGGCTGTCGAGTCGCGCGATGGCAGAAGGAAGGTCTTTGCGGAGAAGGTTGATGTCAAGCATCGGGAGATTTTAAAGGCGACCGCGGCCAGCGCCATCCAGCGGCTTTGAAGTCGGTCTCAGGCTTCAGGCTGGTGCAGCTGGCTGCTGCCGGCGGTGATGGACTGTGCGCTGTCCATTTTCAGCCCTTTGGGCAGCGGAAACTTGATGGTTTCCTCGATACCGTCCATCTTGCGCACCGACACCGCACCCATCGCCCGCAGACGCTCAATCACCTGCCGGACCAGTACATCTGGGGCCGAAGCACCGGCCGTCAAGCCAACGCGGCTGCGCCCTTCGAACCAGCTTTCCTGCAACTCGCTGGCGTCGTCGACCATGTAGGCATCGGTGCCGAGTTTGGCGGCGAGCTCACGCAGGCGGTTGCTGTTGGAGCTGGTTGGGCTGCCAACCACAATCAAAATATCCACTTGCGGGCTCATCACCTTCACGGCGTCTTGGCGGTTTTGCGTGGCGTAGCAAATGTCTTGTTGCTTGGGTGAGCGCACCGCCGGAAAACGCGCCTGAACGGCCGCGTTGATCTCAGCTGCGTCGTCGACGCTGAGCGTGGTCTGCGTGACCACCGCCAGCAGGCGGGTTTGGCTGGGCTGAATCCGCGCCACGTCGGCCACATCCTCCACCAAATGAATGCCGCTGTCGAGCTGGCCCATCGTGCCTTCGACTTCAGGATGGCCTTTGTGGCCGATCATGATGAACTCGTAACCTTCTTTGTGCAGCTTGGCCACCTCCACGTGGACCTTGGTGACCAACGGGCAGGTCGCGTCAAAAATCTGAAAACCGCGCGCGCGGGCTTCGACTTGGACCGCGCGGCTGACGCCGTGGGCACTGAAGACCAGCGTGGCGCCAGGCGGCACATCGTCCAGCTCTTCAATGAAGATCGCGCCCTTCTCTTTCAAGTCGTTGACGACGTAGGTGTTGTGAACGATTTCGTGGCGCACATAAATCGGCGCGCCAAATTTAATCAAGGCGCGCTCCACGATTTCGATCGCCCGGTCGACGCCGGCGCAAAAACCGCGCGGCTCGGCCAACAAAATTTCTTGCGGATGCGAAGTCAAGCGTGCCAAAGAATCAGTCATAGAACCCCAATCACATGCACTTCAAAGACCACGCCCTGGCCGGCCAAGGGGTGGTTGAAGTCGAATTGAACCGCGCTGCCGTCGGCCTTGACCTGCTGCGCCGCACCGGCGTACTGGCCCATGCCGTCAGGCGTCGGGAACTGCACCACGTCACCGACTTGGTAGGCTTCGTTCGGGTCGCCCAGTTCGTTCAGCAGCTTGCGCGCCACCCACTGGATCAGGTCCGGGTTGCGCTCGCCAAAAGCCTCGCCCGCCGGTACTTCAAAGGTGGCGCGCGTGCCTTCCTTCAGGCCCAACAAGCGTTGCTCCAGCGCCGGTGACAACTGGCCGCTGCCCAGGCTCAGGGTGGCCGCTTTGTCCTGAAAGGTGTTGATGATGTCGGCGCCCGGCTGGCCGTTGACGGCGGGCGCAGCCATGCGGTAGTGCAGTGTCAAAAACGAGCCAGCCACCACCACCGGCACGGGCGCCAAGTTGGCAGCAGAAAAATCAGGCGAGACAAGCGACATGAACAACTTTCGGCGGGCTGGAAAAGTCCACAAGGACAAGCGGGAAGCTTGGACAGCGCATGCCCGTGGCGGCGTGGATGAGACAAGCCGCCATTGTAAGTTTTTCGAATCTGCGCTGATACCGCCAACCCGCAAATCCGCGCCAAGGCAGATCCGCCCGCTGCGGTAAAACACCGCTGCAGCAAAAAAAGTTCTTGCAGACGCATTCGCTTGAAGTTTGCAAAACAGCCAATTTTGTAATTCTTTAGGCTAAGCTGCGTCATGCTACTCAAAGACCTTCCCGAAGATGCCCGTCCGCGTGAAAAACTGTTGGCACGCGGCGCGGCGGCCTTGAGCGATGCGGAGTTGCTGGCCTTGATGCTGCGCAGCGGCATCCGCGGCAAAAACGTTTTGCAGCTGGCGCAAGAGCTGGTGGACACCTTCGGCGGTGTGGCTGGCCTGCTGCACACGCCCGCAGAGGCGCTCAAGTCGATCAAAGGGCTGGGGCCTGCCAAGCGCGCCGAGCTGGTGGCGGTGCTAGAGCTGTCGCGCCGGGCGCTGACACAGCGGCTGGCTGAAAAACCGATTTTTGCGTCGCCGCAAGCCGTCCGTGATTACCTTCAGCTGCAACTCGGCAGCAGGCCGCACGAGATTTTTGCGGTGCTGTTTTTGGACAGCCAGCACCGACTGATCGCGCTGGAAGAAATGTTTCGCGGCACGCTGACGCAAACCAGCGTTTACCCGCGCGAAGTGGTACTGCGGGCGCTGGCCCTGAACGCCGGCAGCGTGGTGCTGGCGCACAACCACCCGAGCGGCAGCGCCCAGCCGTCGCGCGCCGACGAAGCGCTGACACAAACCTTGAAAACCGCGCTGGCATTGGTCGATGTGCGGGTACTTGACCATTTTGTCGTGACCCGCACGGAGGCGGTGTCGATGGCCGAGCTCGGATTGGTCTAAAGTTCGGGCATGAAATCGCCTGTCCGCACCGCCACAGCAGCCAAAACCACCCTCAAAGACCTGCGCGGCCTGAAAGCCCTGAAACTCGAGATCGAAATTAAAAAACGGCTGGCCGCAGAACAACTGGCAGCCAAGCTCGCCGCCGCCCGCCAACTGAAGGCCGAAAAAGAACTATTTGCCCACAGCATCGGGCCGATCAAGGCGCTGCCAGCGAGGCACGGCCCAGGTCAAAAAGCCCAGATCAGCCTGCCTCAGCCGGAACCTATTCCGGTGCAGTTGTTGCTCGACGAGCAAGCCGTCATGCGGGAAGCGCTGTCAGATGAGTTTGACGGTGACGCCCTGCTCGATACCGATGAAGCGCTGAGCTTTCGGCGACCCGGCATCGGCGTCGATGTGGTGCGTAAACTGCGGCGCGGCGCTTGGCGGATTCAGGGCCAGCTTGACTTGCACGGTTTGCGCCGTGACGACGCCCGGGACACGCTGTCGAAGTTCATCCGCGAAGCCCACAAAACCGGCTGGCGCTGCGTTCGCGTGGTCCACGGCAAGGGACTCGGCTCGCCCGGCAAAACGCCGATCCTCAAAGGCCGCGTGCAAAGCTGGCTGATTCAAAAAATAGAAGTGCTGGCGTTTGCCCAAGCGCGACCGGCTGAGGGCGGCGCGGGTGCGTTAGTGGTCTTGCTGGCACCAAGCTAAAGCCGCCTCACGCCTTCAAACACCCCGGTTGCGCATCCAGTCAGCGGTCTGAAAAAACGACGCTTGCAAGCGCACCCGCAGCACCGCATCGACACCGGTTTCTTGCATCGCTTGGTCCATGCAGGCGAGCCACTGGTCACGCTCCAGCACACCGATCGAAAACGGCATGTGACGCCGACGCAGCTGCGGGTGCCCAAAGCGTTCGGTGTAATGTTGCGGCCCGCCCATCCAGCCACACAAAAACATCGTCAGGCGTTCTCTGGCGTTGACGAGTTCCGGGCCATGCGCGGCACGCAGCGCGGCGTAGCCCGGCGCTAAGTCCATCAGGTCGTAAAAGCGTTCGACCAAGGCCTGGATGCGAGCTTCGCCGCCTATCCATTCAAAAGGGGTTGCGAAAGGCGGTGCGCCCGGTGGTTTTTCTCCAATCTGCATGGTGGCGATCATTGTCCTTGCGTCTGCCGCAAGGTTTCAACCACCGGCGTGTTAAGGACTGAGCGCAGACCCCACCAACCGGCTGCCAGCGCCAACACAGCGCCAGCCAGACTGCCCACGATCGGGACCAGCCAGGACGCCGTCCAAGTGAAGTTAAAAACATAGTGCGCCAAAGCCCAGCCGACGGCCACTGCCGCCAGCGAGGCTAAAAAGCCTGCCAACAAACCGACGCCGGCCAGCTCGGCGCGCTGCACTTGCCGCAGCAGCGAGGCGCGGGCGCCGACCGCCCGCATGATGGCAAAGTCGCGGGCGCGCTCTTCGCGCGTCGCGGTCACGGCTGCAAACAACACCACCAGCCCGGCGGCCAACGTGAAGCCAAACAAGAACTCGATGGCGCGAATGACTTGGTCCAAAATGCGCTGAACTTGGGCCAAAGTGCTGGTCATGTCAACGCTGGTGATGTTTGGAAAGGCCCGCACCAAGGCATTGTCAAAGCTGCCCGACGGGCCGTTCTGCTCGGGCGCCCGAAAAGCACTGATGTAAGTGATCGGCACATCGGTCATCGCGCTCACCGGGTAAATGACAAAAAAGTTGACGTGCATCGAACCCCAGTCGACCTTGCGCAAGCTGGTGATTTTGGACTCACTGAGTTGGCCGCCGATGTCAAAGCGCAAGCTGTCGCCGAGCTTCAAGTGCAGGGTTTCGGCCAGCCCTTCTTCGACGCTGAGCCCGTCTTTTTCTTCAGCCGTCCAGCGCCCTGCCACCAGCTTGTTGTGGGTTGGCAGCTCAGCGGTGTTCGACAGGTTGAACTCCCGGTCGACCAAGCGCTGCGCACGCTCGTCGGTGTAGTCGGCTGGCATGACAGCTTGACCATTGACCGCCACCAGCCGACCGCGAATCATCGGGTACCAGTCGTAACGCGCCACCCCTGCGTCGCGCAAAGCTTGCTGAAACGCCGCGCTTTGGTCCGGCTGCACATTGATGATGAAGCGGTTAGGCGCGTCGGCCGGCGTGGCTTGTCGCCAGCTGCTGATGAGATCAGTCCGCAACAAGACCAGCAACACCAGCGCCAGCAAACCGACGGCTAACGCGCTGACCTGCACCACGGCATAGACCGGGCGGGCGGCGAGTTGCCGGGTCGCCAACACCAGCCAACGCGGCGCGGTGGCTTCGTTGACGCTGACCCGCAGCAAGCGCACCGCCGCGTAACTGGCGAGGGCAAACAACAGCACCGCCCCGGCAAAACCACCGACAGCAATCAGCCCGAGCTTGACATCACTGCTGGCGGCCAGCAGCAAGGTGGCAAAACCCAGCACGCCGACCGACAACACCGCCAATGACGTGGGTTTGAGATTGCCGACGTCGCGGCGAATCACGCGCAATGGCGGCACTTGGGCCAGTTGCAGCACCGGTGGCAGACCAAAGGCCAGCATCAGGGTCAAGCCCATGCCCATGCCCAAACCAGCCGGCCAAAACGTGGCTGCGGGCAAGACCGATTCGACCAAACCCGCCAACAACAAGACAAACGCGTAGTGCACCGCAAAGCCCAAGGCAACACCCAGCGCGCTGGCAAACACGCCGACCAACACAAATTCAAAGGTGTAGGCCAAAGCAATGGTTCGCTGCGGCTGACCGAGCACGCGCAACATGGCGCAGTCGTCCAGATGCTTGGCGGCAAAACCACGCGCCACGATGGCGACCGCCACGGCACTCAACAGCGCCGCCAACAGGCTCACCAAGCTGAGGAATTTGTCCGCTCTGTCCAAGGTCTGACGCATTTCCGGGCGACCGCTGTCGAGGGACTCGATGCGCACGCCGCGTTCACCCGGTTTTTTCAGCTCGGCGGTGGCCCAGTCGACGAAAACCTTGACGCTGGCATCGCTGCCCGCCACCGCCAAACGGTAGGTGGTACGGCTGGCCGGTTGAATCAAACCGGTGGCTGCCACGTCGGCCTGATTGACCATCACGCGCGGCGAAAAGCTGATGAATCCGCCACCACGGTCAGGTTCACTGACGATGATTTTGCCGACTGTGAAGCTGGCGTCGCCGAGCAACAGGGACTGACCCGCCGCAAGTCCCAAGGCGTCCAACAACGGTGCCTCGACCCAGACGCTGCCGGGCGCGGGTATGTCGCGGGTGTTTTGATCCAACGCGCCAGGTGCGTCGGCGACGCGCAAATTACCGCGCAAGGGATAGCCCGCTGCCACGGCTTTGAAAGCCACCAGCTTGGTGGCGCCGCCGGCGACATCCGGTGCACGCGCCATGGTCGGAAAGCTGACGATGGAAGTTGTCACCAAGCCCAAGGCATTGGCTTTGACCATGAACGGCGCGGGCGTCGGCAAATCGCTGTTGACAACCGCGTCGCCACCCAAAAGCTGGCGCGCGTCGCGCTCCAAACCACCTTTCAGGCGGTCTGCAAAAAAGCCGACCGCGGTCAGTGACGCCACGGCCAAGGCCACCGCGACGATCAACAAACGCAACTCACCCGCACGCAGATCGCGCAGGGTGCTCTTCCAACCGAGCTTCAAAAAAAGAAAATTCATAAACCTGACCTTAGCCTAAATGAATTACCCGTTGCTTTTAGCGGGTGGCACTCAGGTCGGTTGAAGGCCCCGGATTGATGAAATACCGTCAAGGCGCGGCAAGATCGCGCGTCAATAAAGCAGGCTCAAACAGCAAGCGCTGCGGGTTGGCATAACAAACAAAGCGCTTGTTGGTGGCACGGCCAATCGCGCACAGCCCCACGGCTTGCGCAATTTGGTGGCCCATCTGCGTGATGCCGCTGCGCGAGACGACAACCGGCACACCCATCTGGGCTGACTTGATGACCATCTCGCTGGTCAGCCGACCCGTGGTGTAAAAAACCAGCCCGTCGCTGGTGATTTCGTTCATGGCCAGCCAGCCAGCTATCGTGTCGATGGCGTTGTGGCGACCGACATCTTCGATAAACAGCAGCATCTTCGGCTCATCGCAGCCCAGCTGAAACAAGGCACAAGCGTGGACAGAACCAGCCGATTTGTAAGTGGTTTCTTCCAGACGAATGGTGTTGACCAGGCTGTACAGCTGGCGTTGTGTGATGCGGACGTCTTTGGGCAACACCAGCTGGTCGACCTCGTCCATCAGCCCGCCAAACCCACTGCCTTGACCGCAACCGGTGGTGACCACACGGCGCGCTGTCTTTTCTTCAATGTCGTTGATGCCGTCTCGCGTCTTGACGGCCGCCACACCCACCTCCCAATCGACCGTGATCGACTCTATTTGCGCGGCTGAACTGACCAAGCGCTGGTTGCGCAAATAGCCCAACACCAGCAGTTCCGGGTGCGCGCCCAGGGTCATCAAGGTGACCAGTTCGCGCTTGTCGACATACACAGTGAGCGCTCGTTCGGCCGGAATCGACATGCGCTGCTGCTCACCGTGTTCATTGACAACGTCAACTTCGCAGGTCAGCGGCGCGCTGGCTTGGGTCAAAAATGGCAGCAAAGTGGGCGAGAGCGTGGGGGGCATCTTTGAAGGCTACAGCAAAAAGCCGACCCTGGTTGGGTCGGCTTTTGAGAAGCAGAAAGTTCAAGGGTCAGTGATTGACTCAGGATTTCTTGGCCGCTGGGACCGGCGAACTGACTGCCGGCTTGGTCGCGGCCGTCGGGACAGCCGCAGTGACCACCGTGGGTGTTGGCTTGTAGACAAACGGGCCGGGGTCTGCACACGGCGGCGTTTGGGCGGCGGGCTTGGTCTGCTGGCCAGTGGTTTTGGCTGTTTTGTAGTAAAAAGCGGCCGATTTGTCTTGTGACTTGCACAGTTTGTAGCCGTCAACCTTGCCGCTCCAAGCGGTCTTGGCAGCGGTTTCAGCTGCTTTGGCTTTGCCGGCGTCGTCGAGCACAGGGGCGGGGATCTTGGCCATGGCCAACACCGCTGCACTGGCGAGCAAACAGGCGATTGAGAATTTTTTCATGTGTTTTCTCGCTTGAAATTAGACTGTCTGACGGGCCGCAGCCGTTGTCGTGTTCGTAGACGTGACTGTGGATGAGGCAATCTGCGTGCGCTGGGCTGGAATCTTGCCGGACTTGATGTCGTCGTACCAATATTCGTGGTGTTCCTTGGCCCAAGCTTCATCGACGTAACCATGGCGCATGCCTTCGTAGGCACCTTCCATGCCCAGGGAACCAAGGTAAGCATGGGCTAAAAACATTGCAATGATCAATACGCTGGTGACGGCGTGGACCATTTGCGCCACCTGCATGGTGCCGCGCTCATAAACCAGACCCGGGACTATTTTGTTCATCACAAAGCCAGAGGCAATGATGATCAGTCCCAAGAAAAATACACCGCCCCAAAAGATGGCTTTGGAACCTGGGTTGAAGCGGTTGGTCGGCGGCGCATGGCCACCCAACATACCGCCGCCCTTGAGCACCCACTGCAAGTCGCCTTTTTCGGGCCAGTTGTCTTTCAGGAAAGTCACAAAAACGACCACCATCGACACCGCAAACAAGGGACCGGCAAAATTATGCAAATTTTTCAAGGCATAAGTCAGCCATCCAAACAACATTGAACCCATGATGGGGAGCAGAAAAAATTTACCATAAGCCATGACCACACCGGACACCCCCAACGCAATGAATGCGATCGCGTTGGACCAGTGCGCTGCACGTTCAAATGGCGTGAAGCGTTCAATTTTTTTACCGGTAGCAGGCAGCGTGGTTTTCATCGGGCCTTTGGCAAAATAGACAAAGGCCAGCGACAACATGACGATCAGAAGCAGCGAACCGCCATAAGGTATCAACCAGTTGTTGCGCACCTGCCGCCAAGCTTCACCCGCGTTGGTGTAAGACGAACCCGGGTACTGCACAAAGGGCTGAATCAAATTGCCAGCTTCTGGCGCTTGGCTTTTAGGCAAGCTGCTGAAACCGGTGGTGCCCGCCCCGACTTGACGCCACATCGGTGCGTTGTTGCCAGGCTGAACCTTGCCACGTTCCGCATTGGTCTGCGTGGTGTAGCCGGGATCAGCACTGGCTTCAGGCTTGATCTCAAAGATGTTAGAACTTTGGATGCCGCTGGTACTCGCTGCAACCGCTGTCTTGGCTGGTGCCGCTGGCGTGCTCTGCGCTGAAACGCCGGACCAAGTCAGTGCGGCACATGCCGACAGGAGCAGCGCTCTCAATAAACGTGATGGGTGTTGCATGAGAACTCCCCTGTTAATAGATGCGGTTGTATTCGTTTTGCCCGTTTTGGAGGCGCGACTTGAGTTGCGACTCCCACTCGGTCTTGTCGCCGGCTTTCCAGCCAGGTGCGTTGTACGGGTTGTTGGTGCCCTGGAAAGCTGCCGTGTCGCGCTTGGCGCCCTTGCTGGTTTGCGGCGTTTCTCCGCAGGCTGCCAAAATCACAACTGCAGTCAGAATCAATGCTGTGCGGATCATTTTTTTACTCCAGCCACAGCTGGGCGGCCAGCCTGCTGAGAGCCGTAAGCTGTGCCCCAGCCCCAGACCTCGGCACCCTTGCCACGTTGCACCACCCGGTTGCGGAAAATATCGGCAACGACGTCGCCATCACCTGCCAGCAAAGCCTTGGTCGAGCACATCTCGGCGCAAGCCGGCAACTTGCCTTCGGCCAAGCGGTTGCGGCCGTATTTTTCGAACTCGGCCTGGCTGCCATTGGCTTCAGGGCCACCGGCGCAGAAGGTGCACTTGTCCATCTTGCCGCGCACACCGAAGGTGCCTTGCGATGGAAACTGCGGCGCACCAAACGGGCAGGCGTAAGAGCAGTAACCGCAACCAATGCAGACGTCTTTGTCGTGCAAGACCACACCTTCGTCAGTACGGTAAAAGCAGTTGACGGGGCAGACCGCCATGCAGGGTGCGTCGCTGCAATGCATGCAGGCCACTGAGATCGATTTTTCACCGGGTACGCCGTCGTTCAGCGTGACCACACGGCGACGATTGACACCCCAAGGGACTTCGTGTTCGTTTTTACAAGCGGTGACGCAACCATTGCATTCAATGCAGCGTTCTGCGTCACAGACAAATTTCATCCGGGCCATGTTATTTTCCTTATGCTTTTTCGACGTTGCAAACAGTCGTCTTGGTTTCTTGCATCATCGTCACACTGTCGTAACCGTAGGTTGTGGCGGTGTTGATGGCTTCGCCGCGCACGATCGGTGCCGCGCCTGCCGGGTAGTGGGCCAGCATGTCAGCGCCCTGCCAGTGACCCGAGAAGTGAAACGGCATGAAGACTGTGTCGGGTCCAACCCGCGGTGTCACCATGGCCTGAACGTTCAGGCGCGCACCCGTCGGTGTGCTGACCCATGCGCGCTCGCCATTGCGAATGCCTTTTTCAGCGGCCACTTTCGGGTTGATCTCGATGAACATTTCCTGCTGCAGCTCAGCCAGCCAAGGATTGGAGCGAGTTTCCTCACCGCCACCCTCGTACTCAACCAAGCGACCGGAGGTCATGACCAGCGGGAATTTCTCGTGAACTTTGTCGGCGATGTTCTTGTCTTGAATTGACTTGTACAAAGTCGGCAAACGCCAAAACGCTTTTTTGTCGTCATGCGTTGGGTACTTGGCTTGCAAGTCAGCTCGGTTGCCATACAAAGGCTCGCGGTGCTGCGGGATTGCATCCGGGAAGTTCCACACCACCGCACGCGCTTTGGCGTTGCCAAATGGATAGCAGCCGTGGTTTTGCATGAACACACGGATCATGCCGCCGGAAGAATCGGTCTTCCAGTTTTTGCCTTCAGCCGCAACTTTTTCTGGCCCTGACAGCTCATCCCACCAGCCGAGTTTCTTCAGCAGAATATGGTCTAGTTCCGGGTAACCGGTCGTGATGTCGGCACCTTTGGAGTGCGAGCCATCTTCAGCCAGCAGGTTGACACCCTCGCGCTCGACACCGAAGTTGGCACGGAAGTTCCCGCCGCCTTCCATGACGTGTTTCGATGTGTCGTACAGATTGGGCGTGCCTGGGTGCTTCATCTCGGCAGTGCCCCAGCAAGGCCAAGGCAGGCCAAAATAATCGCCAGCCAAGTCGTAGCCGGTTTCTTTGTCTTTACCGCCTTTGGATTTGAGCGTCTTAACGTCGAACACATGCATGTTTTTCATGTGTGCTTTGAGACGCTCTGGAGTCTGACCGGTGTAGCCAATGGTCCAGCAGGACTTGTTGATTTCACGCAAGATGTCTTCGGGCATTGGCTCGTCCATGCCTTTGACTTTTTGCATCTTGAAGTTCTTCGAGAGCTCTTTGGCGAAACCAAATTTCTCTGCGAACTGGTGCATGATCATGTGGTCAGAGCGGCTCTCCCACAGCGGCTCAATGACTTTTTCGCGCCATTGAATCGAACGGTTGGATGCCGTGACAGAACCGTTGGTTTCAAACTGCGTGGCCGCTGGCAACAGGTAGACCGCACGGTTCGGGTTCAAATCTTCCGGCTTGCCAGGCATGGCGGCCATGGCCGCCGTTGCAGACGGGTACGGGTCGATCACCACCAACAAGTCCAGCTTGTCCATGGCGCGCTTCATCTCCAGACCGCGGGTTTGCGAGTTGGGTGCATGGCCCCAGAAAACGCAAGCCTTCAGGTTGGAGTCTTGGTCGATGAACTCGTTTTTCTCGAGCACGCCGTCAATCCAACGCGACACCGTGATGCCGGGCTTGCCCATCATGGCGGGCGAGGCATAGCGGCTTTTGATCCAGTCAAAATCCACACCCCAGGTCTTGGCAAAGTGCTTCCACGAACCTTCAGCCAGACCGTAGTAGCCGGGCAGCGAGTCAGGGTTCGGGCCAACGTCGGTGGCGCCCTGCACGTTGTCGTGGCCGCGAAAAATGTTGGTGCCGCCGCCCGACACGCCGACATTGCCCAGCACCAGCTGCAAGATGCAAGATGCGCGAACAATGGCGTTGCCGATGGTGTGCTGGGTTTGGCCCATGCACCAGACGACGGTGGATGGCCGGTTTTTGGCCATCATTTCAGCTGCCATGTAGACCTGTGCTTCAGGCACACCGCAAGCTTCTTCAACCTTCTCTGGCGACCATTTCGCCATCACCTCAGCCTTGACCTTGTCCATGCCATAAACACGGTCGTTGATGTACTTTTTATCTTCCCAGCCATTTTTGAAGATGTGGTAAAGCATGCCGAACAAGAACGGAATGTCGGAGCCAGAACGGATGCGAATGTGGTGATCGGCCTTGGCCGCTGTGCGGGTGAAACGCGGGTCGACCACGATCATCTTGCAGCCGGTTTCTTTGGCGTGCAACATGTGCAACATGCTGACCGGGTGCGCTTCAGCGGCGTTGGAGCCGATGTACAGCGCAGCCTTGCTGTTTTGCATGTCGTTGTAGGAATTCGTCATGGCGCCGTAGCCCCATGTGTTGGCGACGCCGGCGACGGTGGTCGAGTGGCAAATGCGGGCCTGGTGGTCGCAGTTGTTGGTACCCCAGAAGCTGACAAACTTGCGCAGCAAATAGGCTTGCTCGTTATTGTGCTTGGAGGAACCAATCCAGTACACAGAGTCAGGGCCGCTGGTCTTGCGCAGCTCGAGCATGCGGGCGCTGATTTCATTCAGCGCCACGTCCCAGCTGATGCGCTGGTACTTGCCGTTGACCAGCTTCATGGGGTAGCGCAGGCGGAACTCACCATGGCCGTGCTCGCGCAGCGCAGCACCTTTGGCGCAATGCGCACCGAGATTGATGGGCGAGTCAAAGACCGGCTCTTGGCGCACCCAGATGCCGTTTTCAACCACCGCATCAACCGCACAGCCGACCGAGCAGTGGGTGCACACCGTGCGCTTGACAACCAGCTTGCCGCTGCCGTCACCGACCGCACCACCGCCTGCCGCCTTGGCTTTTTTCACCAGGGTGAGTTGCGTGGCGGCCAAGCCAACACCCACACCGAGACCAGAACGGCGCAGAAAAGCGCGTCGGTCCATCGTCGGTAGAGCGTTGCTCAGACCGCGTGAAAGGCTTTGCACAAAGCGTGTGGAGCCTGCATCGTGAGCGACGCCCCGTTGGACGTCAGGGGATTTTTTCGTGAGCAGCATGAGCTCTCCGTGGAAGTTAAAGGGGGTTGACCAGTTTGAGCTTGGTTCGCTTAGAAAGCAGGGGGAGCTTAAAGCCGGGTGGTCTTGTAATAGCGCTTGACGTGTTCAGACAAGCTGTAACCACCGCCATTGGCTGGCGCTGGTTTGAGTTCAGCCTGCACCGCCTCGGGCAAGGTGGCGCCCGGCATGGCAACGATTGCCGCAGCAGCAGCGCCGGTGGCCGCTGCACCGAAAAAGAACCCCCGACGGGAAGGTTTGGAATGGCTGTCTTGCATGGTCTCTCCTCGATAAAGGTATGAATCTGAATGCCTAGGACTGTACGCCACAAAAGTTTGTGACGACCAGTAAAAACCCTAGAATTCTAAAAAAATTAGCACGTTATTGTTTTTAGCAATAGCCTATTAGGCCTATAGAAAGCCCGAAAAAGCCAACAAGTCAGGCCAGCATGTCGAAGCCTTGCGACTCGACGCTGGTAAAGGTCTGCGTGAAGTCGGCCAGACTTTTGTAAAACCGGGCTTTTGGCTGCGCACTGATGGCCTCGCACATCAGCAGCGCCCAGGGCTGCAAATGCCGCGTGAAAAACTCGCGCTGCCGCGTCAGATTGGCCACGGCAACGTCTTCACCGGCGATCAAATAGCGCATCACCTCGCAAACATAAGCGTAATGGTCTTCCGTCTCGGACATCTCATCGCCGCGATCGAGGCCGAGCGTCGCCAAGTCACCGCGCAGGGCCGCCAACGGCTTTTCGTTCAAAAAACCGCTGAGGTAGTGGGAGCCGAACAAATACACCGCCGGCTTGCCAACGCCACCAAACAGAGCGTCGTATTCGTCGGCAACTTCTTCCACGGACATGGTACGGGCGGCGGCCACCACCTCACTCCAACTGGCTTCCAGCAGGGCGCCAGCGGCTGGTGCTTCGGTGACAGCGGCGCGCAGGTTGTCCCACAGGGGAGGCGCTGGGGCCGCGTAATAAAGCGCCGCCAACAGGCCGTAAATCTCGGCGCGGGCGGTTTCTTCGTCGAGCGTTGACGGAATCAGGATGGCAGGTTGCATGCGGGTACTTCTTATCGGAACTTAGCGGATGTCGGTGATTTTGATTTCATTCTCAGCCGAGTAAATGTCGATGACGCGGCAGTCGCCGCACATCTTCAAACGGTCAGCCGCCGCGCCCTGAAACATGGCGTGGCCAGAGAGTTTGCCCAACATCGCCTCGATGGCTTTCAACGTGCCAAACGGCTTGGCGCAGCGAATGCAGGCGTAGGGTTGGGTCTCGTTCAGCACCCGCGCCTCTTTGCGCAGCGGCGTCAGCAGCAGGCGCGGCTGCAGGGTGATGGCGTCTTCCGGGCAGGTGATAGCGCACAGACCGCACTGCACGCAATTTTTCTCGATGAATTTGAGCTGCGGCAGCTCGGGGTTGTCTTGCAGCGCGCTGGCCGGGCAGGCGCTGACACAACTCAGACACAGCGTGCAGCTGTCTTTGTTGACAACGAGGCTGCCGAAGGGTGAGCCCAACGCCGGCAACTCAATCGCTTCAGGCAAGGCGGCAGGCGCTTGCGTCATCAAGTGGTCGAGCGCCATGTCAAGCGTGCTGCGCTTTTCTTGGGCCACTGCAAAACGTGCGGCCAGCGCCGGGCCGGCGGCTTTGGCTTGGCCGATGGCCTGCAAGCTGGCGTCGAGCGCGGCCACGCTGTGGGCATTCAGCGCAGCGGGCGACTGAATCAAATGAAAGTGCACACCGCTGTAACCCAGCCCCGTGAGAATGGTTTGCGCGACCTTCATTTGCGCGGTCAAGCCAGTCAGGTAATCAGGCGCATCTTCGTCCGTGACCAGCACCGCGACTTGCCGTGCACCGAGCGCAATGGCGCTCAGCCAAAGATCGATGCCGACGCTGGCGGTGTGCCACAAGGCTTGCGGGATCATGCTGGCGGGAACGCCTTGGGCCGAGCCCAATTGCGCCGCCCGACCCAAGGCGTCAATCGCTTGTTGGCCGCTGCCTTGGCTGTGAAACAGCAGGCTGGCGTTGTGACCACCGGCTTTGGCGTAGGTGCTCAGCAAGGTTTTCAGGCGCACGCCTTGCTCGCTGGCACGCGGGTAGGCGTAGGTCAGCGCGCCGGTTGGACAGACCGTGGTGCAGGCACCGCAGCCGATGCACAAGTTGGGGTTGACCTTGATTTGCTGGCGGCTCTTTTCGCTGCTGACAGCGCCGGCCGAGCAGATGTCGACGCAGGCGTTGCAGCCGACGGTTTCGTTGCGGCTGTGGGCGCAGAGCTTTTGCTTGTAAGCAAAAAACTTCGGCTTCTCAAACTCACCGACCATGTCGCGCAGCTTGACCACCGTCGGCAGCAAACCGGGCGTGGCCAAACCGACAAAGCCCGGCAAGGCGAAAGAGCCTTGCGGCGGCGCATGCAGCGTGATCAGCGGTTTAGCGCCGAGATCCAGCACCAAGTCGAAGGCCTCAGTCAACGCTTGTGGCGCACGCGCAAAATCAATCGCACCCGCCACTTTGCAGACCGCCACGCAATCGCGGTGCGAGGTGCATTTATTGCTGTCGACTTGGTAGCTGAGGTCAATCGCGCCTTCCGGGCAGACGGCGACGCAGGCGTTGCAGCGGGTGCACAGGTCGAGGTCAATCGGGTTGGTTTTGTTCCAGTTCAGCTCAAAAGCACCGAGCCAGCCCTTGAGCTGCAACGCCTCACCGCTGATGACCGGGTACTGGCGTTCTTGCGCAGGTGGCAGCGCGCCGTTTTGGACGGATACACCCTGCGCAAAAATCGTCACGCTGAGCGTGTCCGACAGCAGGGCTGCCACTTGTTCAGCTTGGTCCACCGGGCCGACGATCAGCAGCCGACCTGTGCTTTTGTAGGTGACGGTGGCCACCGGCTCGGCATCCGGCAGATGCGCAGCGGCCAGCAGGGCGGCCACTTTGGGCATGGCGTTGGCCGCGTCTTTGCTCCAGCCACCGGTTTCGCGAATATTCACGAACTTGATCGGCGACACGGCGCCGACGGTCTGTTTGCCGAGTTCAGCAAACAAGCGTTTTTCTTGGGTGCAGGCGACCACCACGTCGTCACCCGACTGAATGGCTTTTTGGAACGCCCCGGCCTCACGGCGGCACAAGGCCGAATGCAGCGTCAGCTCTTCATGCAGCGCTGCGCCCAGTGTCTGGGCCTTCAGAGGCATGGTCTGGTTGCAGTCGCAAATCAATGTGGGCATGGTCTTCCTGGCTGTCCTGGCGGTGAGGGTGTGGGTCGGGCAAGGCATTCACGCCGGTCTCTGCGGGAGCCACGGAGTGTGCCACCGAATCGTCGGTAAGCGTGTACGCAGTTTCCCCCGCTGACGCGGCGTCTTTGGCTTTTTGCGCGTCTTCCTCGTCATCATCGAAGAGCTTGAGGAACTTGGCACTGGCCATTTGCCGCAACATAGACAGCGGCAAGGGGTCGGGTTTTGAATAATCGTCGATGTAAATGTCCAGCCCATCCATCACATTGAAGTGCGGATCAGAAAACAGCTTTTTCATCGCGGCATTGCGCACGCCGGGCTCGACGCCACGGCTCATGAAAGGCTTGAAGTCGGACTCTTTGGTCAGGTCTTTGACATCATCCAGCGTCAAGGGCTTGAGCGGCTCAGCAGGCTCGGCAGGTTTGGCGTCTGGCGCTGGCTTGGCCTTCGACTCGACAGAAAGTGCCGCGCCGCCCACGGCTGGCACCGCCGCCGTAGTCGTAGTCGTAGTCGTAGCCGCAGCCGGCTCGTCCAGCGGCTTGCCTTGCAGCGCATCGTTTTTGCGCCGCGCCCAGCGCCCCAAAAAACCGTCCGCGCCGTCAGCCATGACTCGGCCCCCGTAGTTTGTCGGTGCTGACCCGCACCGGATTGCCAAAACGGTCTTGCAAGGATTTGAAACTGTCTGGGCGTTTGCGCCGCTTCAGCTCCAGCACATGGTGTTTGTCGGTGAAGGCCTGCAGCCAGCTGAGCACTTCGACCGGCGCCGGCACTTGCTCGACCGACTCTTGGGCGTCCAACCAGCGACCGGCATCGTTGTAGCTCAACGTCACGGTCTGCGGCACCGCGATGCATTCATCGCTGATGGCCGGCTCTTCTTCCATGCGCCAGACCACCCAAAAGCAGGGATGGTCGGTTGTCAGGTTCAGGTGATAGCCCTCGGCGTCGTCTGTGAACAACTCCACCGTGAAACCCGGATGCAGCCAGCGCTCCAGTTGGTCGTCTTTGAGCAGCAGGCGCGGCTGAGTGCCAAAACCATCTTCATGCGGAATGATTTCAGACAGACTCCAGCGCCAAGGCTGCCAGCGGTTGTCGATGCGCTCCCGCTGCATGACCACCGCCACTGGCGTGAACGGCCGGCGCACCGCGTCAAGCGAGGCAGCCTCCGGAGAACCGGGGACAGCGAGGGAATACAAGGCAAAATCGGTCATTGGGGGCGGATTGTAAAGCCGGCTGTGCCAGCCCATAGCGCTCGGGGTCTTGCCGCTTGGGTTTAATCTTGGCAGCCCCTTCACCGCCTTTGTGCACCACTTCACTTACATGACGCCCTTCAAGCTTCAAGCCCTCAACCCCAGCAGCTGCCAGCTGCTGGACGCGCACGGCCAGCATGTCGGCAATTTGAAATTAATCAACGGATCATGGAAGTTCAAAGCCATTGGCTATGGCCCGCACGGCGAGCTGATTCCCGGCGGCGGGCCGCTCACCGACCGACACAACACCACTTTTGTGCGGCTGGACGCGGCGGAGATAGGGGCCGGATTGGTGGGCGCCTGAACGGTTTTCACTGGGCGGGCACTGTCGCGCAGGGCTTCAGCGCGACATTTAGAATGAAGGCCAAATGACAGCACGCTTCGCACACCTGACACGGCATTTTTCGTTGACTTCGCTGGCTAATTTGGCGCTTGGCTTAGCCATGTACAGTGCTGCATTGGTGTCAGCGGCCGCCGAAGTCAGTGTGGCAGTAGCCGCTAATTTCACGGCACCCATGCAAAAAATTGCCCAGGCGTTTGAGCAAGACACCGACCACAAAGCCCTGCTGGCCTTTGGTGCCACCGGTGGTTTCTACGCGCAGATCAAAAACGGCGCCCCCTTTCAGGTGCTGCTGGCGGCAGACAAAGAGACGCCTGCGCGGCTTGAAAAAGAAGGTTTTGGCGTGGCCGGCGCCCGCTTCACCTATGCCATCGGCAAACTGGTGCTGTGGAGCCAACAGCCGGGTTGGGTGGACGACCAAGGCGAGGTTTTGCGCCAAGGTGGCTTCGACAAATTGGCCATTGCCAACCCCAAGCTGGCGCCCTACGGTGCGGCCGCCATGGAAACCATGACGAAACTCGGCTTGCTGGCACAGCTCAAGCCAAAGTTCGTCGAAGGCGCCAACATCGCCCAAACCTACCAGTTTGTCGCCAGCGAAAACGCAGCGCTTGGCTTTGTTGCTTTGTCCCAGGTTTTTGCGGAGGGGCGACTGACCCGCGGCTCAGCCTGGATCGTTCCGGCGCGTTTTCATGCACCGATTCAGCAAGACGCGGTGCTGCTGAAGACGGGCAAAGACAACGCAGCGGCCACCGCGCTGATGGCTTATCTTCAGGGCGACAAAGCACGCGCCATCATCCGCGCCTATGGCTACGCGCTGTGAACTGGTTACCCCTCCCGGAGTTTGACCGACACGCCATGTCGGCTATTTGGCTGACGCTGAAACTGGCCAGCCTGACGACGGTTTTATTGCTGCTCATCGCCACGCCCATCGCCTGGTGGCTGACGCGCTCCAAATCCTGGTGGCGCGGGCCGATCTCGGCGCTGGTGGCGCTGCCACTGGTCTTGCCGCCGACGGTGCTGGGCTTTTACCTGCTGGTGGCACTGGGGCCGAACGGGCCGATTGGTCAGTTGACGCAGGCGATGGGCTGGGGCACGCTGTCTTTCACCTTTGCCGGCCTGCTGCTGGGCTCGGTGATTTACTCCATGCCGTTTGCGGTGCAGCCGATTTTGCATGCGTTTGAAGCCATCGGCGAGCGCCCGATGGAGGTCGCCGCCACGCTGCGGGCGCGACCGATCGATGCTTTTTTGACGGTAGCGCTGCCGCTGGCCAAGCCCGGTTTCATCACCGCCGCCATTTTGAGTTTTGCCCACACGATTGGTGAATTTGGCGTGGTGCTGATGATTGGCGGCAACATCCCTGACAAAACCCGCGTGGTCTCGACGCAAATTTACGGCCATGTGGAGGCCATGGAATACGCGCAGGCGCATTGGCTGGCCGGCGGCATGTTGGTGTTTGCCTTTGTGGTGCTGCTGGGCTTGTCCCTGATGAACCGTCACAACACGCAGGTGATGCGGTGAGCGCGCCCCCAAGCCGCATCCGGCTCAAGCTCCAAAGAGCCGACTTTGCGCTGGATGTGGACCTTGAACTGCCGGGCCAAGGCATCACAGTGTTGTTTGGTGTGTCCGGTTCGGGCAAAACCAGCTTGCTGCGCTGCGTGGCCGGCCTGGAGCGCACTCCGGGTGCGCGGGTAGCGATTGCCGGTGAGACTTGGCAAGACGACGCGGCCGGCATTTACCTGCCGACCTGGCAACGCCCGCTGGGCTATGTGTTTCAGGAGGCCAGCTTGTTTGAGCACCTGACTGTGCGCGGCAATTTGCAGTTTGGCTTGCAGCGCGCCAAGGGTGCCGACAGCTCGGCGTTGAACGCCGCCATCGACTTGCTGGGCATTGCCGCGCTGCTGGAGCGCACCACCAAGCAGTTGTCTGGCGGCGAGCGTCAGCGCGTGGCGATAGCCCGCGCACTGGCCACGCAACCCCGTTTGCTGTTATTGGACGAACCGCTGGCCGCGCTCGACCACGCGCGCCGGCAAGACATCCTGCCCTGGTTAGAGCGGCTGCGCGATGAGCTGAAAATCCCCATGCTTTACGTCACGCATTCCTCGGACGAAGTGGCCCGGCTGGCGGACACCTTGGTGGTGCTGGATGCCGGCCAAGTCAAGGCCTGTGGCCCGGTGGCCGAGGTCTTGGTCGGACTCAACATCCCGGTGGTGCTGGGCGACGACGCCGGTGCGCTGCTGTCGGCCCACATTGAGGAACGCGACGAGCGCTGGCAACTGGTGCGGCTGGCGTTCAACGGCGGCAGTCTTTGGGTGCGGGATACCGGTCTGCCGCTGGGGCGACAGGTGCGGGTGCGGGTCTTGGCCCGCAATGTCAGCATTGCACTGGACCCACCCAGCCAGACCAGCATTCAGAATGTGCTGCCCTGCGTGGTGCAGGCGATCGGCCCGGACACGCATGCCTCACAAACCTTGATCCAACTCCAGTGTGGTCAGTCGGTTTTACTGGCGCGCGTCACCGCGCGTGCCGTGCATGAGCTTCAACTGAAACGCGGCATGCAGGTCTGGGCGCAAGTGAAGTCGGTGGCGTTGGTCGAATAGTGGTCAAGGACTAGGCCAACACAGGTCGAACCGGTTTCTTCGCCAACATGAACGAGATCGATC
Source organism: Polaromonas sp. (assembly GCA_040400815.1). Taxonomy (GTDB): domain Bacteria; phylum Pseudomonadota; class Gammaproteobacteria; order Burkholderiales; family Burkholderiaceae_C; genus Polaromonas. The sequence continues at coordinate 49,595 of JBBAPN010000017.1, forward strand.
CCAGCGCCGCCAAGATCGACAGCACGGTGAAGCCAAGCCGGTAATCGCCGGTCAGGTCGGCCAACATGCCGGCGACCATCGGCCCGGCGATCTGGCCCACGGCGATGATGGCCGCCGAAACGCCCATGATGGCGCCAATCGCTTGGCGGCCAAAATAATCGGCCCGGATCGCCTGCATGAAAGGGCCGCGCAAGCCCCAGGCCAAGCCATGAAACGCAGCAAAGGCGATCAAGCCCTGCAGCTGGCTGGAATACGTCAAAAACATCAAACCGAATGCGTGCGACAACATGCACAGCGCCGCCACTTTTCGTTTTTCAAAGCGGTCGCCCATCGCGGCACCCAGCAGCACGCCCAAGAGTTGACCAAACGTCATCAACATGATGACCCAGCCCGCCTTCGCAAAGGTGTAGCCGAGTCCTTCTTTCATGTGGGTGATCGCATGGACGTTGACGGCTGTGACCACCAGCAAAGCCAGCCCGTGGCCGATCGCCAGGAACCAGAAAGCTTGCGTGTTGAGGGCTTCGCGGAGTGAAAATTCTTGTTGGCCGGTGGCTTTCAAAATGGCTGATTCAGGCGACTCGGCTGCCGGCCGAATACCGTCGACAAATTCACCGTGGTCTTCGGGACGCCGACGGATCATGCGCGCCAAAGGCAAACCCACCACGAGAGTCAACACGCCGGATGCCGCCGCCGTGACGCGCCAGCCCCACTGCTGCATCGACCACGCCATGGCGGGCACCACCAAACCGCCCAGCGCCAGACCTAAGCTCATGATGGACAGCGCCCGAGCACGGTATTTTTCAAACCAGTGGACGATGGCGATTGAGAGTGGGAAATAGCCGCTCAAACTGGCGCCAATCGCCATCAGAACAGCGCTGACATACAAGGTGCCCACGCTGTCCACCTGACTCAACAGCAAGAGACCGGCACTGAAAATCACGATGCCCCAGCGAATGATGGATTGCGGGCCCCAGCGGTCCATCAACCAACCGAGCAGCGGCCCGATGATGGCCGACTCCGCCGACTGCAGGGCCGCCGCGCCCGACAGCGTGGTCTTGCTCCAGCCCATTTCTTCCGACAAGACGGCAATGTACAGCCCGAAGGTCTGCAACAGCAAAGCACCCACCAAAAACTGAATGCCGCAAGCCGCAGCCACCATGCGCCAACCGTAAAAAATGGGCATTTCAGTTCACGCGCTTGTCAGTCGGGCGTTGCCGACTCAGGTATTTTTGGAGATGGTGATGGTCGGGAACTTGGACGAAAAGTCTTTGTTCTTGGCGGCAATCGAGACCGCCACTTTGCGCGCCACGGCTTTGTAAATGCCGGCCACATCGCCGTCGGGATCGGCCACCACAGTCGGCCGGCCGTTGTCAGCCTGCAGCCGAATTTGCATGTCCAACGGCAAGGCGCCCAGGTAGTCCATGGCGTAATCAGCGGCCATCTTCTTGCCGCCGTCTTCGCCAAAGATGTGCTCGGTGTGACCGCAGTTGCTGCAGACGTGCACCGCCATGTTTTCGACGATGCCCAAAATTGGCACGCCGACCTTCTCGAACATCTTGATGCCTTTTTTGGCGTCCAACAAGGCGATGTCTTGCGGCGTGGTGACGATCACGGCGCCGGTCATGGGCACGCGCTGGCTCAGCGTCAGCTGAATATCGCCGGTGCCGGGCGGCATGTCAACGATCAAATAGTCAAGGTCTTTCCAGTTGGTCTGGCGCAGCAGCTGCTCGAGCGCCTGGGTCGCCATCGGGCCACGCCAGATCATGGCTTCGTCTTGGGCCACCAAAAAACCGATCGACATGACTTGAATGCCGTAGTTTTCCATCGGCTCCATGTTTTTACCGTCGACGCTCTCAGGCCGGCCTTCAATGCCCATCATCATCGGCTGGCTGGGGCCGTAAATATCGGCGTCCAGCAAACCGACGCTGGCGCCTTCAGCGGCCAAGGCCAGCGCCAAATTAACCGCAGTGGTACTTTTGCCCACGCCGCCCTTGCCCGAGGCCACGGCAATGATGTTTTTCACGTTGGGCAGCAGCTGCACGCCGCGCTGCACGCTGTGGCTGGAAATTTTGACGCTGA